>JAOAJY010000009.1 GCA_026413965.1 Microcaldota archaeon | reverse complement strand
CACATTTGTGAGGCAGACAGGCTCGCTATTTGGAGCGGATCTGGCTGAGATAGGAAGAGGCTTAATAAAGATAATATGAAAGCTTGATCTGGGCGTTTGCTTTAAAAATTAATCAGAAATTATTAAGCGCACTTGTGTGGGAAGGTTTTTGGATGCAGGTTCCAAACATTTACCTTGGCAATTACAAGCTATTGGCGATAATTCCGCTCTTGCTTGTGCTTGCCTCACTTTACTTCATACCTTCAATAAAGATGGGGGTGGATTTCAGGGGCGGAAGCCACCTGGAGCTTCTTGTGGAGGAGAAGGTTGACGAGCCTTTGCTTAAGGCAAGGCTGGAGGCCGAGGGATTCCAGGTCAATGAAATAAAGTCCTTGCCTGTCGCAAGCGGGGGCTACAAATTGGATGTTCAGCTTGGCTTGGACGAGAAGCTTGCCCGGATGGATGACCTCAAAAGCCTTTTTTACTCAAAGGTGGATGAGGTCTCCAGGCTTGAGTCGGATGTGCTTCTCACCAACCAAAGCCCAGAGGCGATAGCAAGGTACTCAGCCGCAAGAAAAGAGCTGGATGAGGTGGCAGATGGGATTTTTGGCATAGCAGGAATGCAAAAGAACGCAAGCCAGCAGCAGACCAACCAGCTTCGCAACATGGTATTTTTCGCTTACAACAAGACCAAATCAGAATACAGCCAAAAGCTAAGCGATGTGATATACGCAAATGTCAAGACCACCCAAGAGCCTAGGCTGGAGGATGTGAGCGCAAGCGTGTCCCAGGATTTTGTGCAGAAGGCTTTTTGGACCGTGGTCTATTCCACCATACTTGTGAGCATAGTGGTGTTCCTTATTTTCAGGACTTTCATACCGAGCTTGGCAGTGCTTGTAGGAGCAGCCTGCGATGTCCTGATGGCTCTTGGGGCTATGGGGCTTTTTGGCATACCGCTCACCCTTGCTTCGTTTGCTGCTCTGCTCATGCTGGTCGGCTTCTCCCTTGACACAGATGTCCTTTTGACCATGAGGGTGGTCAAGCGCAAGGAGAAAGACCCGAGAACCCGGGCTTACGAAGCCTTTAAGACTGGAGCCACCATGAGCATGGCCCTCATGCTTTCGTTTGTTTGCCTCTTTGCGCTTGCCTTGCTTACGCAAATCAATGTGTACTATGAGATATCCGCTGTCGCAATAGCGGGCCTGATAGGCGATTTGATAGCAACCTGGCTCTTGAATGCTGTGATTGTGATAAGCTATATGGAGAAAAGAGGGCAGCAGGCTGAGGAAAAGCCAATTCTTTCGTCAATTTTCTCAGGGTAGGTCATCATGATAACAAAAGAGGAGATTGCCAGGGGCGCAAAAAGCAAGGAGGTTGCCGCAGTGTTTGCCTTTGCCCTCCTTGCGTGCGCAGCCATGGCTTTGGACAAGCAAAACGGAGTCCCGATATACATAGTCTCGCTGGTCCTGATTGCAATTTTTTCCTCGTTTTTGCGCAAAGACAGCCTCAAAGTTGCGGCTCTGATTGCAATAGTGCTGTTGTCTGTTTTTTCCATTTGGTCAAATGGCGTCAAATTCGGCATAGATTTCTCAGGGGGCGTCCGCATACCCATATTGCTTGAGCGGCCAGTGGACAGCATAACCATGGATGAGATGGTCAGCACCATAAAGACCAGGGCTGCCTCATTTGGCTTGGCAGAGGTCAAGGTGCGGCCAGTAGGCGACAGCGAGATATATGTGGAGCTTCCGCAAAGCAACCCGCAGCTGGTAAGGGACGTGGAGAGGCTTTTGTCCGCCCAAGGAGTCTATATAGGCGTGGTGGATGGCAAGATTGCGATAAAAGGAGAGGAGATATACACTGGCTCTATTTACCGCATACCTGCCCAATATCTGCAAGGGGCTGACTGGGGAGTTGGGTTCACTGTCACACAAGCAGGAGCAAAAAATTTCGCAGAGGTGGTCAAGGGCAAAGCAAACTATCCCCTGTACATGTTTTTGGACAGGCCGCAAGACGCAATCGTGGTGATAAGCGAGGATGTTCTTCTTTCCTCCTCCGGCGCTGGCAGAATCGCCAAAGACAGGGCGTTGGCAATCGCCTCATCTGCCTTGAGGCTGGAAGGGGACGACATACCTGTTTATTTGGAGGAGGACCTGAAGGCAAACTTCACAATAAGCCCGCGGACCAACAAGACCAAAGCCATAGTGGCAAGCGGAAGCCCGCTTTCGCAGAGGCTCAAAGAGGCAGGCTTTGAGGTTGTGGAGAAGCCTGTGGAGGACATGAGGCCAGAATTCCACTTTTCCAATTTTGGCTCAGATGCTGTTGTGATGTGGAAAGCGGTGGGGCTGCTTTCTGCTCCAAGGCTGGTTCCCTCTGTGACAGAGGGGATACCGAACTTTGCCTACACCATAAGCGGCCCTGCAGCCGGAGGCACCCCGCAGGAGAAAGCCAGAGATGCGTTGAAGAAAGAAAGGGAGCTGGAATCTCTGCTGAAAGGAGGCGCTCTTCCGGTCCATATAACCCTTGGCTCAAAAACCATTGTCCCTGCCCCTATGGGCGAGGAGTTCCTCAGGCTCTCCCTGATTGGAGTGGTTTTCGCCCTGCTTGCGGTCTCCATCATGGTTTCGCTTAGGTACATGAACCCCAAGATAATACTGCCCATGATTTTCATAAGCCTGGCTGAGATAACAATAATGGTGGCGATAATAGGCTCCTTCACCATAGACCTTGCAGCCATGGCAGGCATACTTGCTGCGATAGGAGTGTCGGTGGACGCCCAAATTGTCGTGACTGACGAGCTTTTGAAGAGGGAGGAGGAGACAAGGAAAAGGCTGGAAAAGGCTTTCGGAATAATCACCACCTCAGTCACTGTGGCTGTGGTTGCCATGCTGCCTCTTCTTTTGCTATCCGGCTTGGTGGAGATAATAGGCTTTGCGACATCAACCGTGCTTGGCTCCCTTCTTGGATTGTTCATCTCAAGGCCTGCCTATGGGGCAATTGCAGAGAGGCTGTTTGACTAGCGCTTTGCTTCCTGGCGCAGGCTTTTTGAGGCAGCCTCAGCGACCGAATTGAGGATTGGAAGAACAAAAAATGGAAGGACAACGCCTATGATTGCGCCAGTCGCAAGCCTAAGCTCGTTGCTGCTTTCCCTCAGCCCCAAAAGCTGAGTTGCCCCGTCAAGCCCGATTGGAATGGCAGCTGCGACCAAAATCCATTTGCTTGGGAATTCTTGGCTGCTTGGCTTTTGGAAGAAAGGCAAAATGATGGCCCCAAAAAGCATGGACAAGTATATTCCCAAATCGCGGGCGCAAACCGGCAGCTTGTAGCCCGCCTTGCCCTGCCGCAAAACCACGTTCTCACGAAGGTAGCGGTAATCTTGGCGCTCGTAGCAGTTGCCGATTGAAAGCGAGCCTCCGTCCGAATGCTTGAAAATGCAAAGGGACCTTGAGGTCAGCTGGTGGCAGGTGGGAGAAAAAGCAGCATAAATAAGCTCGGCTCCTGCCGCATTTTCCATAAGAAGAAGCGGAGCGATGAAGATGGATGCATTGAAAGCCGCAAGAAAAAGCAGGAAAGAGGCATACACCAAAGGAGCATTCCGCAAGCTCATGGGCATATGATTGCCCTCCAGCCTTTTAAAGATGATTTTGCTGAATTTTGGAGAGGGCCCGTAGCTCAGTTTGGATAGAGCGGCACTCTCCTAACTTGCACCAAATTGCTGGGAGCAAGGTGAAGGTCGAGAGTTCAAATCTCTCCGGGCCCGCTTCAAAAGAATTTTTAATTTAGGCTGGGGTGGATTAAGCATGGTCTCAAAACTGGCTGAGCTTTTTGTGGAGGCAGTCCGCAACAGCGCGCAGGGCGAGGTAGCCATATTGTTTTCAGGCGGGATTGACAGCGCAGCTATAGCCACTGTGGCAAAGAGGTTCACCACGCCTTTGCTGGTGACTGCTGGAATCGCAGGAAGCTCTGATTTGGAATACGCAAAAAGGATAGCCTCTGAGCTTGGATTGCCCCACAAGGAAGTGGTGCTAAGCGAAGAGGAGATAGTGAAAGTTTACAAGAAGTGCTACAAGATAAAGAAGGGAGACCTTCTGAAAGTTGAGCTTATGGTCCCTGTCTTCTCATGCTGCAGGGAGGCAGCAAGGGCTGGGAAATGGAGGGTGCTTTCAGGCTCCGGGGCAGAGGAGCTTTTCATAGGATATGACAGGTATTTCAAATACAAGGGTAAAAAATTGGAGCAGCTTCTTGAAAAGGAGATAAAGGAGCTTCCATCCGGAGACTGCGAGGCGCAGGAATTGGTGGCAAAGAACTTCGGCATGCGCGCGGCATTCCCTTTCCTTTACCCTCCTTTTGTGCAAGAGGTCCTGAAAGTCCCACTTTCAGAAAGGCTTGGCACAATTGAGGACAAAAAGCCGCTGCTTAGGAAAATTGCGGCAGAGCTTGGCGTTCCCAAAGAGGCAATTGAGCGGAAGAAAAAGGCGATGCAATACGGAAGCGGAGTGCACAAGATACTATTGAAGCACATAAAGGGGATTGAAGAGGAGCTTGCGGTAAAAGAAGAGCTGAAAAAAAGGAAAAGGGAGCAGATGCTCGGGCGCTAGCATCTGCCCGCCAGTTCAGGCAAAATAGACCCCTTTCCGCTTTTTCTGATGAAGCTCCAGAGGAGAGCCGGGCTGCGATTTGGCAACCATTTTTTCCTCCAGCAAAAGCGCCTGCAGCTTTGCACATGGGAAAGAGAGCTTGCCTGCCTGCTTTTTCAGCTCTTCACACAGCGCCTGCGGCTTTTCCGAATTTTTTTTCTTCACAAAACCACCTCTTTGCAGAACTCATTTATGAAAGGAAGGCAGCCCAAAAAGCCTCTTGAAGCATCCACCATTATGGTCCGGATGCCTGCTTTATCCCCTGCCATGCGGTCGGATTCTTTGTCTCCCACGAAGACCGCTTGATCAGGAGGCACCTGCAGCTTTTGGATGGCAAACAGAAGCATCTGCGGAGAAGGCTTGGGCTCAGCGTCATCCAAGCTCATTATCACTGAGATGTGCTGCAAAGCGCCAATCGCCTCCAAGATGACCATGGCTGTGGATTTTATGCGGTTGGTCGCCACTCCCAATCCGAACCTTTTCGCCAGAATTGGAATTTTCCTGGCTATTGCGGTTGGCTCCAGTTGATGAAGCGTGGCATTTGTGGCACTTATAAGGCTGCTGCAAAGCTGCGAAAGCAAGTCTGGCTCGTGGCTCAAATTTGGGCAGGCAGCAAGCAGGATGCTTTTTGCATCGTGCCCAGCAGAAACCGCCATTATTGCTTGGCTTTGTGTTATCGCAACTCCGTTGCGCTTGAGCGTTTCTTTCAAGGCATTTGCAGTAAGCGCGCTGGACTCCACAAGCACCCCGTCAATGTCAAAAATTATCGCCTTTATGTCATGGCTGTTTTGTGGGGAGCGAGGCAGCACAGCTATCCCCTCTGCCATTGGTGGAAGAGTGAATCTCCAAGCTTTTTTGGGAGGGCTATGGAGAGCTGCCTGGCGGATGAGAGCTGCATCAGCCATTGGTATCACCTCCCCTAATCTGTCTGCAAAGGGCTCTCCAAACCGTCATGTGAGAAACCCCTATCAAACGGGCAACTTCCCTTATTGGAACTCCATCTTCCAGATGCAGCCGGGATGCTTCAGCCAGCTGATTTTGAGAAAGCTTTGGCGGTCTTCCGCGCAAAGCCTTGCGTACACAACCTGATTTGTCCATATTTTCACCTCTATGTTTGTTCACCCAAGCATTGCGGAAAAAAGAGGCAAGCTAGGGGGTATTGTCAAGGAGCATGCGCAACTTGCCAAATCACGCAGGCTCGGGCTTTAGCGCCAATAAAAAGCAAAAGAAGAGGCTAGGCTAGCATGCAGAAGACCTTGCCTATTTTTGTTGCCAGCCATATGCCAACACCTTTGATTGGGCAAATATGCCCAAAGCTGTATTTATTTGCATGTAACAATTTTCCAATTGAGCTGACTGCTGAAGCTTTGCTTTACCCCCATCCATGCAGGTAGTATTTATCCTCAGCAGTAAGCCCCCAGTCTTCCTTTTCCTTGGGGCTTTTCTTGGCATGCTTTTCATCCTGCTGGCTTTTCTTTTCCGCAAGCACCAAGCTGTCAAGCATCGGGGCTTTGGAAAGCAAGCCATTATTTTTGCATCCGGGCTGCTGATTTTCATGCTGCCCGTTTTGCGCAACATTCTTTTCCTGCACTCCGCATCTGACAACATTTTTTTGGACGCTCATAAAACACCTCTTTTCATTTTGATTTCTCAAAGCGCAAAAAACAAAGGGAACTTCTGCTCCTTTGATTTTCAGGTCCCTCAAGCCACTTGCCAGGCAACAAGAGGGAGAATCAGCTGGCAAAAAAGCCGAAGAAGAAATAGCCTGGGCTGGATAGCGAGCATGAAGAGCGCAAAGGATGCAAGAGATGCGCACTCATTCCAGCACCTGTGGTTAGAGATGTATGAAAAAGAATTTAAAAAACTATCTTTTCTTGCCCAAAACAAACAAGTGCTCCAAATCGTAAGGAGAAAGCTCTATTTTCTCCAAAACCTCAATTTCAGGAGAGATTGCTGCCAAAAACTCCTCAAAGACTTTTTTTGGGCTTTTGGAGACATCTATGCTTTGGGACTTCACAGCCGCCATCGCCCAGCCGCCTTTCCTCAAAAAAAGCCTGGAATTTTTCATGAGTATTTCGTCCTGGTCAGGCTGGGCAACATCTTGGTATATTACATCAACTTTGCCCTCAATCTGCCCGGAATACTCATGCGGCTTTCTTGCGTCTGCCATTATTGGAAGCATGTTGCTCCTTGCTTCGCAGACAGGCAAAAGCTCGCGCATGGAGCGCTGGGCGAATTCCACGCAATACACTCCGCCAGAGTTTCCTACTATGTCTGATACATGCGAGGCTGTTGTTCCGGTTGAAGCGCCAAGATAAAGGACTATTGAGCCTGGCTTTATGGGCATGCACTTGAGGCCTTTATGTATGGCTGCAGCAAGCTTGCTTCTGTAAAGGTCCCATATCCTATATTCAGATTGCCCGTCTTTGACCAGCTTCTCCCCATAAACTCGCTTTCCTGGAGCCAAATTCAAAGTCGCAAGCTTTCCGCCTAGGGAATAGACTCCTGGGAATTTTTCCTCTGCCATCCAAAACACATCGTCAATTGTTGGACGGTTAGAATTTTTAATTTCAGCCTATAAATTTTCCTGGGAGGTGGGAGGATGGGCTTTGATGCAAAAGCGGAAGCCGATATTTTGGAGGCTGGCAAGCATGAGAAATCCGCAGAAAGCCCGCCACCCTATTCGCCGCAGGCATTCAACCAGATGGTAGTTTTCAGCGTGTCGCCTTCAGGCGAGCAGGCATTTTCAGTGCTCGGAGAAACTGCTGTCAGGATAACATCAAAGACACTGCATTACGGGGCAGTGAATTTTGAGGGCGCCAAAGTGGTGGCGCACGAGATGGAGGATGGGAGGCACAGGCTTTATCTTCTTCACTATGACTGGAACATTGCCCGCCTGCAGCGCGGAATGCAGACATGGGGATTTCCAGGGCCAAGCTTGACTCAAGACGAGCATGCATTGGCGTTGGTCAACCTGCTTTACGCAAACGGGTGGGATGCTCTCCCCATACTCACTTTGGACGGCAATTTCTCTCCTGCAAAGGAGATGTATGTGAGGCCTTTCATATATTTTGGGGAATCCAGCAACATAACTCTGAGGAACCGGCACGCTTTCGGCTTCTCTCTGATTGTCTCCCCTCAGCCTCCTTACCATGGGAATGGCAGCAAGATGGCTCTTCTTAGCATTCCAGAGCCGCGCAGCCTGCCTGCCCCGTGGGAAAAAAGAGGAGACAACTATCCAAACTCCATGCTCTGGGTAAAGCGGATGGAGGATTTTGTCCGATGGGCGCAGTCTGCTTTCCCAGAAATATATGTAGACGGATGGAAAACTTTTGGGAGAGGATATGACAGGGCATTGGAAATAATCAGAAGCCTCAAAGAGATACTGTTTCGCAACAAAGAGGGGGCTGTGGTGGAAGGCTCGGCTGAGAATGTGGGCATAATCCGCGGAAACCGGCTTCTCACCCCGAGAATAGAGGATGGATGCTTGCCCGGCTTCACCATGCAGAAAGTCGAGCTTATTGCGCAGGATATGGGAATGGAGGCAAGAAGGCAGGCTTTTGACCTTGAGGAGTTCAAAAGGTCAGATGCGCCGCTGCTGACTGGAAATGCTGCTGGAGCGGTGATGCCTGGCTGGCTTGTGGAAGCCGAATGGGAGGCGAAAGGGCCTGGAGAATACGAGCCAAAGGGCCCAGTCCGCATAACCACGCTTGGGACTGAGCGAGGAAAGGAGATTTTCCAGAAAATAAAGCAGGAGCAGGAAAAAATAATCGCAGGCAAAAGCCATCTTGGAAAGTTCGGAGCCTATGCTGACGAATTCCTAAGCGAGCAGGACATCAAAAACATCCGGGAGATGACTGCAGAGATGCTGAAGAGAGCCGAACGGAAAATCCAGGCTGAGCTTTTTGGCAAAGCGCCCGAAGGATGGAAGACGCAGCTTTACGGAGGCAGGAAAATCACTTATGCTGAAAGGTTTGGGATAAAATAAGGCGGGCTCGGTGGGATTGGCAGGAGCGGATGCCCCATTTGAACCCACGACTTTCTGGTTGCTTTGCCTATCCGCAATCGGATTGAGTCCTAAAAGCCAGACACTCTAGGCCAAGCTGAGTTACGAGCCCTCTATCAAAAAACCTGTTTCATAACCTTTTAATACTTAGCTAGAGAAGCAGGTTTTTGATGGCTTTGGAGGGTTGGATATGAAAAACATCATGTGGTTCTCAGAAATAAGGAAAAACAACTTGGGAGAAGTCGGCGGGAAAGGAGCCAACTTGGGCGAGATGGCATCCATAGGCTTGCCTGTCCCTAATGGATTTGTGGTCACCTCTGGGGCTTACTTTCTTTTCATAAAGCACAATCGCATAGACCAGGTGATAAAGGAGATGACAGATGGGCTGGATGTTGAGCAGACCAGCCAGCTGGCAAAAGCCTCGGAAACCATAAAAAGCAGGATACTCGGAGGAGAAATACCGCAGCATCTCCGCCAGGAAATAATAGACGCATACAGGAATCTGCAGCCTGGAAAGGAGCCTTATGTGGCTGTCCGCTCCTCGGCAACCGCTGAGGATTTGCCTGAAGCCTCGTTCGCCGGGCAGCAATCCACTTTCCTCAACATAAGAGGCGCGGAGAACTGCGTGCAGGCAGTCAAAGAATGCTGGGCTTCGCTTTTTGAGCCAAGGTCTATTTATTACAGGACCACCAACAAGTTTGACCACCTTAAAGTCGGGCTTGCGGCAGTGGTCCAGCTGATGGTCCAGTCAGAAAAAGCAGGCGTGATGTTCACGGTGGATCCAGTCAGCCAAAACCGCAGCAAGATTGCCATTGAAGGAGCATATGGGCTGGGCGAGGCGGTGGTGTCAGGCTCAGTCACTCCTGACCGATACATTGTGGACAAAAACAGCATGCAGATAGAAGTCAAAGACATAGCAAGGCAGACATGGATGATTGCGAAGATAAACGACACCAACGAGCACATCAACATAAAAGAAGAGATGCAGGAGAGGCAAAAGCTGACAGACTCCCAGATTGTTGAGCTTGCGGAATTGGGGAAGAGGATTGAGAAGCACTACGGAAAGCCCCAGGACATTGAGTGGGCAGTCGCAGAGGGGAAGATATACATAGTCCAATCAAGGCCCATAACCACGCTCAAAAGCGAGCCCGCAAGCCCGCTTTCCTCCCTGCCAAGCATCGGAGGAGAGGAAGCTGGGCAGGCGAAAGCGCAGACCATGCCTGCGCAAGGAGCCGCAAGGGAGCCTGCCCAAGCAAAAATACTCGCAAGAGGCTTGGCTTCCTCGCCTGGAATTGGCAAAGGAAAAGTTTGCGTCCTTTCAGGCCCAAAGGAAATTGGCAAGGTGCAAAAAGGGGATGTGCTTGTCACTGAGATGACCACCCCTGATTTTGTGCCTGCGATGAAAAAGGCAGTGGCGATTGTGACCAACTCTGGCGGGATGACTTGCCATGCGGCAATAGTCAGCAGGGAGATGGGCATACCTTGCGTGGTTGGGACAAAGAATGCCACAGAGGTCCTGAAAGACGGCATGTTTGTCACTGTTGATGCCATCCGCGGCATAATATACGAGGGCGATGTTGCCTCGCTTGAGGCCAAGAAGCAGGAGGGGGAAGCCAAAGAGCTGTCCGCCTCTCCACCTTCGCTGACTGTGCCGGTCACAGGGACAAAAATATACGTCAATATTGCCGAGGTGGAGCTTGCGGAAAAAGTCGCCAAGCTGCCATGCGACGGGGTGGGATTGCTTAGGGCAGAGTTCATGATAGGGGACATAGGCGAGCATCCAAAGAAGATGCTCAAAGAGGGCAGAGGGCAGGAATTTGTCAGCCAGCTTGCAGACAAGCTGAGGGTGTTTGCCACTGCGTTTTACCCGCGCCCTGTGGTTTATAGGGCAACTGACTTCAAGACAAATGAATACCGCAACCTCAGGGGAGGAGAGGAATTTGAGCCTCAGGAAGCCAACCCGATGATGGGCTACCGCGGGTGCGCAAGATACATCGCAGAGCCTGAGGTTTTCTCGCTTGAGCTTCAGGCAATAAAGAAAGTCAGGGACGAGTATGGGATGAAGAACCTTTGGCTGATGCTTCCATTCGTGCGCAGGATAGGGGAGCTGAGGGCAATAAAGGAGATGCTCAAAAGCCATGGCATACACCACACCAGGGATTTCAAGCTTTGGATAATGGTGGAGGTGCCTTCAACTGTGTTTTTGATTGACCAGTTCTGCAAGGAAGGCATAGATGGAGTCTCGATAGGCACCAACGACCTGACCCAGCTGATACTTGGCATTGACCGCGACAATGCCACGCTTGCCGAGGGCTTTGATGAGAGGAACCATGCTGTGCTGAGGGCTCTTGAGATGGTAATCAAAACATGCAATGAGCACAAGGTGACTGTTTCGCTCTGCGGGCAAGCCCCGTCAGTTTACCCAGACTTTGCGGAGAAGCTTGTGGAATTCGGCATAACCTCAATATCGGTAAACCCGGATGCTGTGGAAAGGACAAGAAGAGTGGTGGCTTCGGCGGAGATGAAAGTGCTGCTCAAGAGGCTGGCGAAGCTGGCAGGAGACAGCCATCTCCAGCCTGGCGCGCACAAGTCTTCTTTGGAGGATTGAGCTTTTGCTTCCTGTTTGGCTTGCCGCAGCCTTTCTTTTTCTTTTGGGGTGCGCAAGCCAGCAAAGCGAGGTTGATGGCATGAAATATGGAGGGCAGCCCATCGCTGCTTCTAAAGGGGACATTGTGCAGGTGGATTATATTGGAAGGCTAGAGAGCGGAGAGGTCTTTGACACCAATATAGCCTCAGAAGCCAGAAAGGCAGGGCTTCCGCTGAGGGAAAAGTATGAGCTTTTGGAATTTGAGGTTGGCGCAGGCCAGATGATTCCTGGCTTTGACTCTGCTGTTGTGGGGATGAAGGAGGGCGAGGAGAAGACGGTGAAGATACCGGCAGACCAGGCGTATGGGGAGTGGCGGAAGGAGGCTGTGATTTTGGTCCCTCTTGAGAAAATAGGCAATTCAGGCGGCATCAGAGTCGGAAGCTGGCTTTACGCAAGCAACGGAGCGGCAGGCAAGGTGGTTGCGATAGAGAATGGCTCTGCCAAAGTGGATTTCAACCACGAGCTTGCAGGCAAGGACTTGATATTCACCATAAGGATGGCCAAAATAAAAAGAAAATAAGGCTGGTTTTGTGCGCATCATGCTGCAATTCCCAGAAGGGCTCAAGCAGAAGGCTTTGGAGGAGGCGGAAAAGCTTGAACGCGAAGGGCATGAAGTTTTCGTGTCCTGCTCCCCGTGCTACGGCGCATGCGACATATGCCTGGATGAGGCAAGGGCAGTTGGCGCAGAGAAGATAATGCACTTTGGGCACGCAGAGTTCATGCAAGTCAAAACAGACATCCAGATAGAGTATCTGCCATATTTTTCAAAGATAAGCGCCAAGCGCGCCAGGAAGATGCTCAAGAAAGCCGCAGAGATGCTCAAAAAATGCGGGGCAAAGTCAGTTTCCTTGGTCTACCCAATCCAGCACCTCCACAACTCCAAAATGGCAAAAGAGGAGCTGGAGGCAGCAGGCTTGCGCGTTCTTTTGGGCATGGGAGGCAAGCATGTCCGCCACCGAGGGCAGATTTTGGGCTGCGATTCGTTGGCTGCAACAAGGCCGAAGGCTGATGCGGTGGTCTATTTTGGAGGCGGCAAGTTCCACCCCACAGGAATACCTTCGCAAAAGCCTGTCCTTTGCGCAGACCCGCACATAATGGACGCTTACTGGATAACTGAGGAGATAAAAAAGGCTGAGAAGAAAAGGATGGGCTCACTGCTTCTGGCTTCCAAGGCAAAGGCATTTGGCATACTGGTTTCCACCAAGTGCGGCCAGGCCAATTTGGGCGGAGCCAGGCTTGCCAAAAAGCTGCTTGAGAAAAAAGGAAGGAAAGCTGCCATACTTGTGGCAAATGAGCTCAGCCCCACCTCCATCCAAAATTTCATGCTTTTTGGCGCATACATAAACACCGCCTGCCCGCGCATAAACGACGACACAGAAGCCTATGGAAAGCCCATAGTGAATCTGGCTGACTTGAAAAAGCTGCTTGAGCTTATGGTCTGAGCCTTGGCGGATGCGGAGAGGCAGACTGCTAAATATTTATTGGTTAGGATGCAGATGCTGTTGGGTGTGGGAATGAGCATAATCATAGGGCTGACAGGCGAGAACTGCGCAGGCAAGGGGACGGTTGCCGATTACCTTGTCAAAAAGGGATTTTACTACTACTCCTTGTCAGATGTGATACGGGAGGAGCTGGCATCCGAGGGCAGGGAGATAACCAGGGAGGCGCTGATTGCGAAGGGAAATTCTCTGCGCAAGAACTTCGGCGCGGATGTGCTTGCAAAAAGGATAGTGGAGAGGCTCCGCCCTGACCGCAATTACGTGATAGACTCCATCAGGAATCCTGCGGAAGCGAGAGCCATCCTTGCCACAGGGAAAGCCACGCTGGTGTATATAACCGCTCCCCAGGAGACAAGGTTTGAGCGCATGAAGGCGCGCAGGAGGGAAGGAGACCCGAGAAGCTTTGAGGCTTTCAAGGTGATTGACCAGCTTGAGATTTCATCCAAAGATGAATTCGGGCAGCAGCTTGCGGAAGTCTTTGCGCTTGCCACAAAGAAGATAGTCAATGACGCAGGCTTCCGGGAGCTTTATGACGCGATAGACTCCATGCTCTCAGAGATATCCTCTGAGTTCAAAAAAGACAGGCCCAACTGGGACGAGTATTTCATGAGCATAGCCCAGGTGGTTGCAAGCAGGAGCAACTGCATCAAAAGGCATGTCGCGGCTGTGATTGTGAAAGACAAGCGGATAATCTCAACAGGATACAACGGCACCCCCAGGGGAATAAGGAACTGCAGCGAGGGAGGCTGCCCAAGATGCAACTCTTTTGCGGAGACTGGGACCAAGCTTGATGAGTGCATCTGCTCGCATGGAGAGGAGAATGCGATTGTGCAGGCAAGCTATCACGGCATATCCATAAAGGGAGCCACTATATACACCACCTTCTCCCCCTGCCTTATTTGCACCAAGATGATAATCAACTCAGGCATAAAGGAAGTGGTTTACAATTCAGACTACCCATTAGGCGAGGCTTCCTTGAAGCTGCTTAAAGAGGCAGGAATAACCGTCCGGCAGGTCAAGCTGGAGAAATGATGGGAAAAATGGCGGCAGAATGGCGGTGGAGAGGATATTTGGGAATCTGATGATTGCCCAGGAAGGCTCAGCTGGGCTTGGGCAGCCACTGCTGCAGCTCCCCTTCTCTGCTTTTCATTGGGCAAGATGCTCCCTTTCCCATCTTTTTTTTGGAGAAGGCAAACCCGATTACGGCAACTGCTTGATTTATTTTTTTTCGCCCTGCCCCTGCTGGGCAAAAATTTCTTGGCGGAGCGCCCCTGCCAAAAATTTGGCGCGCAGCAGAAACAATCTCAGGCAAGAAGCGCCCTGATTTGAGCCGCTTATTTCACAACAGTGCCCCTGTGTGGCTTGCCTTCCACAGCCTTCCGCACATCCGAGAGGCTTTTTCCATGGACAAAATGCACTTCGATGCTTGATCGCGCCGCCAGCTTGCATGCAAGAAAGTCAAAGACAAAATGCGTTCCAGCCTTGCGCATGTCGTTCTTGCCAGCCAATCCTATAAGCTGGGCATAGCCAAGCCTCCTGAATTTTTTTGCCTGAGGATTTCTGGATGGGTTGTCTGAATAGACTCCGTCTATGTTTGAGAGATTGACCACCCTTTTTGCCTTAAGGCACTCTGCAAGAAGCACGGCGTCGCTGTCTGTGGTTATGCCAGGTATTGTCCCGCCCATCACCACAAAGCGGTGCTTTTTGGAAAGCTTTCTTGCTGAGGAGAAAGACTCAGGGATTGCTTGGTTGGCTTCCTTGCCTATGGCTTTTGCGACCAGCAAGGCGTTCTTTTTGGTATGCTTTATGGCAGCTTCGTCTGCTTCAAATTCGCTTCCGCCTCTTTTGCGGACCATTTCGGCAGCCACGCGCGCAGGCTTTCCGCCCCCCACCACTATGCCGAAACGGTAGGGGAGCTCGGAGAGGAGCTTGGAGATTGAGGAGAGGTAAGCGTGGTCCGGCTTTCCCGGATTGACAAGCGAGCCGCCCAATGACAAGACCACAGTTTCCTGCATGCGTTTAGTTTGCTGGGCAGCTTTTTAAATCTGTTTTTTGGCAAAAGAATGGGGTTTGAATGGGGTTCGCAAGCCAGATAAAGCGGATTGCCCGCGAGCTTTCCAAGCGGGAAAAGGAGCAGGATTCCATCTTGGCTTCTGCTCGGCAGATAGTGCGGCACTGCGCAAATGGGATAAAGCTTCTGCACTCAGGGGAAACAGCAAGCGCCAAGCGGGAGATTGCGCAGGCTGAGAAGAAAATAAGGGAGTTTTCGGCAACAAAGGAATTCGCCTACCTTCTTGAGCAGCCTTACCAGGAGATTGCTGAGGCAAGAATACTCCTTGCGGCAGTTGAGAAGAAGCCCCTGCCTGAATACCGCCAGCTTAGGATGCCTTTTGAGCCCTATCTTCTTGGACTTTGCGATGCGGTGGGGGAGCTCCGCAGGCAGATGCTGGAGATGCTCAAGCGCGGCAATGTCAAGGAAGCCGAGCGATACTTCGCCCTCATGTCCTCAATCACAGACGAGCTGGCTGCCTTGAGGTTCTCAAATTCGCTTCTGCCCAACTTCCGCAAAAAGCAGGACGTGGCGCGCATGCAGGTTGAGCAGGCAAGAAGCGAGCTTGTCCGCGCAAAAATCAAGTGAGGCTAGACCGCCTCAAAGCTCCAGCTTGGCTTCACAACCTGCAATATGACCTGCGTGTTGGTGTGCTCAACATGGGGCAGGGAGAGGAACGATTTTATGAGCTGGGAGAAGCTTTCCCTGCTTTTGGCCGCTATTATGGCGACGCTGTCGTATTCCCCTGTGACATCATAAACCGCCACCACGCCCCTCATCTTGCTTATCCTCTGCTGCGTCTCCAAAAGCTTCCCTTTGGCGATTTTTATCTGCACCAGCCCCATGAAATCATACCCAAGCTTCCCCAAATCCAAATTTGCCCCATAGCCTGTTATTATGCCTGATTTCTCAAGCTTCTGCATCCGCGAAATGGCGGTTGTGGGGTGGATGCCAAGCCTCTTTGCGATGGCTCTGCAGGAGCTTCTGCTGTTGCGCCTAAGCTCAGCGAGTATTTTCACGTCTGTCTCATCCAACATTTGTGCGCCTCGGCTTATTTTTTTGAGCATTTTTTAGATATTTGTCCAGAAAAATTTAAAAAAATCTTTATTTTGTCCATAAATTTTTTGAAAATGTATATATAAATCTTGAAAATAACGCTGAGGACAAAAAGATGGGAGGTGCGATATGATTGGCAAAATCACGCAAGAGGAAATAGAGAGGATACTGTCTGACGCAAGGTCCAAGGGCGTGCAGTTTGTGGACCTTGAGTTTGTGGACATCCTGGGCATGCCCAAGATGTGCGAAATAACTGTGGAGAGGCTGGAGGATGTGCTGACAGGCGGGACGTGGTTTGACGGCTCCTCGATAGAGGGGTTCGCCAGGATAGCTGAATCCGACATGTTCCTTGTCCCTGATGCTTCCACATGGGCTGCGCTCCCTTGGACAGGAAACCGGACTGCGCGGATTATTTGCGATGTGTATGTTGACGAAAAAACGCCTTTCCAAGGCGACCCCAGAAACGTGCTGAAGCGCCAGCTCAAAAAAGCAGAGGAAAAGGGATTTGAGTACAAAGTCGGTCCTGAGCTTGAGTTTTTCATATTCAAAGGCAATGGAGACGGGATATCCAATGCGCAGGTTCATGATGACGCAGGCTACTTTGACCTTGCCACACGAGACGCTGCGTTTGAGCTTAGGCAGGAGATGGTGCCTGCCCTAGAAAAGATGGGCATGAAGATTGAAAGGAGCCACCACGAAGTTGCGCAGGGGCAGCATGAGATAGACTTCACCTATGGCAATGCTTTGCCCATCGCTGATGCTGTGCTGACTTACAAGACCACAGTCAAGACGCTCTCAAAAAAATACGGGCTTTATGCATCCTTCATGCCAAAGCCCATTTATGGCATAAACGGCTCTGGGATGCACGTCCACCAATCGCTTTGGAGAGGGGACAAGAATTTGTTCTATGACAAAAGCAACAGCTACTGGCTCTCAAGCACCGCCTTGCATTTCATAGCAGGAGTAATGAAGCATGCCCGCGCGCTTTCTGCTATAACCAATCCGACTGTGAATTCCTACAAGAGGCTGGTGCCTGGATATGAGGCGCCGGTTTACATCTGCTGGGGCAGGATAAACCGCTCGGCCCTGATCAGGATACCCCGCAACCTCGCAGGCAAGGAGAAGGGAACCAGGATTGAGTGCAGATTCCCAGACCCATCATGCAACCCCTACCTTGCGTTCGCCGCCATGCTTGCCGCAGGCTTGGATGGCATAGAGAAGAAGCTGGAGCCTCCGCAGCCTGTTGAAGAGAGGGTATATGGATACGAAGAAGAAAAGCGCAAGACTCTTGGGATAGGGACGCTGCCGTCTTCCCTTGAGGAAGCCAGCAGGGAATTTGAGGCGGACAAAGTGCTCACCGATGCGATGGGCAGCCATGTGACAGAGAGGCTGCTGACAATACAGAAAAAAGATTGGGATGGCTACCGCACCCAAGTCACGCAGTGGGAAAGGGACAGGTACTTCGGAGTGCTTTAGCCTTGCGCAAGCAATTAAAGGATTGCAGATGAAAAGCAAGCATGCGCCCTGCTGCGACGATGGCGATTCTGCTTGCTTTGCTTCTGTTGGCAGGATGCGCTTTGCCTTCGGACAATGCGGAAAGCCGCAGGCCTGAGCCGAAAATATCAGCCAGCCAGAAAGAGAAGCCTTCCGAGCAAAAAAACGCAAGCGAAAAAGAGCCCCCTTCCCAAGAAAACGAAAAGCAGCCTCTTGGCGATGAGGAGGAAAGAGAAGCGCAGGATGAAAAAGAGCCTCTTGGGAAAAATGTGCCAGAGAAGGAATTTGCCCCAAGGAGCATATCAGACAGGATTTATGAGGGCTCGTTTGAGGCAAAAGAGCCGTTCGCAGAGCCTTTGAGGATGCATTTCATAGACGCTGGGTTTGCAGACTCCATCCTTGTGGAGAAAGGGGAATTCCGGATTCTGATTGACAGCGGAAATGGGCAGAAAGTGGACGCCTACCTGCAAAGCCTTGGCATAAGCAGGATAGACATCTTGGTTGCTACGCACGATGGTCCGGCGGCGATTTCAGGCATCGCCCAGATATTTGACAATTATGATGTGGGCGAGCTTTGGGAAAGCTCGCCTGCTCGCCCATCCGAGCAGCATGTGGTTATGCTTGCCAAAGCCAGGGCGGAGAAGGCTGCCATAAAGCATCCAGAGGCAGGAGACAGGATGGCTTTCGGAGGGCTGGAGATATTCGCCCTCAATCCTCCAAAAGGCAAAGGAGAGAACAACAACCCAAAAGTGGATGCCATAATACTGAAGATAAGAAACGGGGACTTCTGCGCAGTCCTCCTCAACCCCACTGTGCAGGAGCGCGAGCCTGCCCTCATCTCAGCCGCGCAGCAGGCGAATGAGAGCCTGCGCTGCGATGTTGCCACTTATTTCAGCCATGGGGAAGCAAGGGCAGTCCCTCCCTCAATCATTGAGCATGTGAAGCCAAAGGATGTGATAATATCGGTTGGGGAAAACGACTATGGCTTGCCCTCTCCAACAACCATCCGCATGCTGCAGGACATACAGAAAAGAAGCGTCCGCCTGACAAGCCAGGGGACTTGGGTCCTCACCAACTATGGCTTCAAGGCTTATGACCTATCCTTGAAAAAATGATGCCCTCAGGCTTTTTTTGGCCTTGCCACTGCAGCCTTTGAGGTCAGCTGCACGCCGACTATCTTGGAGCCTTCCTCTGTCTTTGCCACGCCGAGAGCCACATCTGCGCTTGAAAGCACGGTGTCGTTGTGCGTGACCACTATGAATTGCGTCTTTGCGGACATTTGCCGTATAAGCTCGGCAAGCTTGCGCGAATTTTCCTTGTCCAGCGCGGCATCCGCCTCGTCAAGTATGTAGAATGGGGCGGATTTGTGCATCTGTATTGAGAAGATGAAGATTATCGCAAGAAGGGATTTTTCGCCGCCTGACATGGAGTCCAGGTATTTGTCGTGCCCCTCGTCCCTTACCTTCACCAAAAGCCCGGATTCAAAGGGGTTGGAAGGCTGCTCCAAAAGAAGCGTGCCTTCCCCCCTGAAGACATATCCGAAAAGCTTCTTGAAATTCTCGTTGACTGAGGTGAAGGTTGCCATGAAGATTGCCCTCTTTTTCCCCTCTATCTCATCAATCATGGAAAGGACCGCCCCTTTTTCTGAATCAAGCGCCCCCACCCTTGCCTTTAGGTCCTCTATGTCTTTCTTCTTCTCCTCGTAAATCTCAGGAGCGCGGAGATTCACATTCCCAAGGCTGTCCATGGCAGCCTTGCTTTTGCTGGAAATCTCCTCCAGCTCGGACTTTGAGGCATCAATTATTGGGACTCCGGCATACTGCTCCAGAGTGGCTTTGAGGTCAACCAGCCTTTGCTCGGCAACCTGGCGCTTGACCTCCAGGTCAGAAAGCTCCCGGCTTCTTCTTTCCTGCTCTGCCCGAAGCTTGCCTGCCTGGGCGGCTATCTCGCCTATCTGCGCCTCAAGCTCATTCAGCTTGCCCAGCAGCTTTTGGGAAGCCGCGCTTGCCTCGGAGAGCTTTTTTTCTTTCTCCGCCTGAATCTGCGAGCCTTCCTTTATCGCCGCCTCCAAAGAGGCTATCTCTTTTCTGCACTCCTGGCGCATCTTTTCATTCTCAGACAGCTCTTTTTGCTTTTGCGCAAGCTCTGCCTCAAGCCGAGCCAGCTCCTGCCTTTTGGCAGACATCCTTTCCTCAAGAGAGGAGCGGTGGCTGTGCATCTGAAGCAATTTCCTTTTGGACTCTGCGCCTTCCTGCTTTTCTTTCTCGGCAGCCTCGTGCTGCTGCCTTTTGAGCGCCTCATATTCCTTGGCAAGCATGGAAAGCTGGGAGGAGAGCAGCTCCTTTTCCTTTGACAATTCCTCTTCCTCTTTCGCAAGCGACGCAAGGCTTGCGCTTATCTCGGCTATCGCCTGCTGCGCCTTTTTGCGCATTTCCTCCTTTTCTGCTGCAGCGCTGCTTTCTATCTCAATTGACTTGAGGCGTATTTCTGCCGCTGCCTTCTCCTTCCTCTTTTCAGACATCTCATTCCTAAGCGAGTAAAGCTGGGAATAAAGCCTCTCCCTTTCCTGCTTGACCTGCTCAGCCTCCATCTCTGCCTTGTCAAGAGAGGACTTTGAGAGCATGGAGCCTTTCTGAGCTCCTCCTGATATCACTCCGGATTTTTCTATAAGCTCCCCATCCAGGCTGACCATTCTTGCCTTGCCTATGCCGGCTTTCCTTGCAGCCTGCACGCTGCCGAAAAGATAGGTGCCTGCAAAAACATACTGCATGGCTGGAAGGAGGGCTTTGTCAAATTCTATGAAATCGATGATTTGCCCCAGGCAGCCGGGCAGGCTTGCCCTCTCCTCCTCTGGCTGCCTCACCGTGTCAAGCGGAATGAAGGTGCATCTGCCTGCTTTTCTCTCTTTGAGCTTGCTTATGGCTTTGACCGCGGTGTCCATCGTATCCACCACGACATAATTGAGCCTCTGCCCTGCTGATGCCTCAACCGCCTGGCTGTATTTCTGGTCGCAGGAGATGAGGGAGGAGACTGTGCCAAAGATTCCTTTCATGCCCTCGCTTCTCATTTCCTCCACTGCCCTCAAAGCCATGCTCAATGCCGAGGGAGACAGGCTTGCCCGCAGGGCAGCCGCCTTTTCTTTGAGGCTTATCAGCCGCTTGTCCAGCTCAGGAAGCATCCGGTTGATTTCTTTCTCCCTGATGAAAAGAGACTCCAGCTGCGAATCCAGGCTCTTGATTTCAGACAGGAGGGCCTCCTTTTCTGCCTGGAATTCCTTCTCCTGCGCGCTGGAGAGGCTTGCCTGCAGCCTCTCTGCCTCTTGCCTCCTCATCTGCTGCATGCGCCTGCAATTTTGCGCAGAGGCATCAAGCGAAGCCAGCCTTTCTTTGGCGGACATGATTTTCTGCGAGCAAAGCTCAAGCTTGGAGGAGAAGCCATCGGAGAATTGGGCTACGCCCTCTTTCTTCTCAAAATCCTGGATTTTCATGGCGATGCTTGAAAGCTCGGCCGAAATGGAGTCAATCTCGCTTTGCGTCTCCTGCTGCGCTTTCTTCAGCGAATCTGCCTGGGCTTTCATGGAGACCGCCGAGGCGTCCAGCCTCTCAGCCTCTTTTCTTTTCTGCGCAAGGGTGGCTGCGTCAGTGCTCAGCCTTATCTTTATGGCTTCTATCTCGCGCAAAAAGGCTTCCCGGCTTTCTGAGGAGCCTATTTTCTGCACAATCTGCTTCTTTTGCAAATCCAGCTCGGAGATTCTTGCCTGCAGCACCGCAGACTGCTTCTCAAGCTCCTCCTTCTCCTTTGAGATTTCGGCCTGCCTCTTCACCAGCTCGGTGTGGTGCTTGTTGAGCCTGGAGTGCTCCATGCTTGCCAAAGATGCCTGCGCCCTGCTGAAGCTCTCCTTGGCAGACAGGTATGCGAGGGCATCATTCTTGTCTTTCTCAAGCTCGGCAAGCGCGGCTTCCCTTTCCCCCAAGACTATCTTGGCTTCGGTTATCTTCTGCTCAACTTTCTCAAGCTCCCTCAAAGCCTCTTCCTTTTTTGCCTCAAATTCGGCAATTCCTGCCACTTGGTCAATTATCTGCCTGCGCTCCTTGGGGCTCATCTCAATTATACGCTGGACCTGGCCTTGCGCTATTATGTTGTGGCTCCCTGCCTCCAAGCCGTACTGCCGGAGCTCATCCATCACCAGAGTCCTTGTGGAGCGCTTGCCGTTGATTTTGTAGAGGGTCTTGCCCTCAGCGTTTATTGCCCTTTTTATCTCGTATTGCCGCTCCCCGTCAATATAAAGCGTGACTTCTGCGAACTTGCACCCTGTATTTATCAATTCAGATATCTTCTTTGCGCGCAGGGCTTTCAGCGAAGCCTCGCCCAATGCGAACCTTATGCCATCAGCGACATTGCTTTTTCCTGAGCCGTTTGGCCCAGCCAGGCAGACGTAGCCTTTGGGGAAATTGACCTCTGCCTTGCGGAAAGATTTGAAGCCGCGGAATTTCAAGCCTTTTATGTAAAACATCGCATTCCTACCCGCTTTTTCCTGTCGCCTTTGGCTCAAAATACTGCGGTAGAACTTTTAATTATTTGCGGCTATGGCTTCTCCTCAACTATTGAGGATATCCGCCCAGAAGTGGTGTAGGGGCCTGTGCAAGGAAGAGTTTTGCAGCTGTAATAGGAGACTGACACGTGGATTGTCCTGAACTGGCGGAAAGAGGGCTGGCTTGCGCCTGGAAAGTCCATTGAGAAGTTTGCCCTTGCCCCAGGCTGAAGAAAAGGCTGCGATGGAAGAGGGCCGACCCAAACTTTCTTTCCTTCTTGGCCCAAATTGGAAGTCTCATATGAGACGTTGGATATGTTTATTGGGAACCCCAGCCCATTCACAAGCGCGAATTCAAGCCTGGCTGCCGGATTTGAGCTGCCCTGCCTGTAGATTATGAAAGACGGGCATGGCAGGCTTGGCTGGAAAATGCACTCCTGCGCAGAGAAGCTTGATGACGAGAATGCGCCTGAAGATATCAGGAATGCGACAACCAGGAAAAGAGCCAGCAGAGCCCAGCCGTAATTCACCAGGTACTCCATGGCAGCTTGCGCTTTCAATCCCATGCGGATAAATCCGCAAGCAGGTTATAAAAAATGTTCACTTTGGAATCAGCTTCTTGAGGAAAAGGAAGTGCTGGTCAGACATGCCGAAGTGGAAATAGTGCTTTTGCCCAAGCTGGTCAAACACATCCATCTCCACGCCAACCTTGCCCAAAGGAAGCTCGCCTGACTTCTCAAGCATCTTGACATAGTGCAGAGGGACCTTGATGGAGCTCCCATCCGCGCGTATTATCAAGCCCTCCTGGCAGACAATTATCTCGCCAGAGATGTCCAGCCCGTTTTTGTAGACAGGTATTTTCCCTTTTATCTCGCCGTAAGTGGGGTCAGACTGCTTTGCCATCCCATCCCCTCCTAAAAAGACTTGCAGGAAAAATTTAAATTCAGAAGCATCCTGCCAGGATTGCCTGCTTTTGCCTCTTCCCAAGCTTGCTTTTTGCGCAGGCGTCTATCCCAAGCCTGCGCAAGCGCTCCGCAGCCTCCTCTTGGTTGGCGTTGGCGCAAATCACTTTCTTCGCCCCTGAGCCGTAGATATAGCGCATGGTGTCCTTGAAGTCCGCATGGTCAGACAGCGGAAAGGAGGCATCCACAGGGAAGCGCATGAAGTTCGCCCAGCCTGTGGCAACCGCGGTTTTCACTTCCCTTCCGAAAGCTTCCGAGAGCCTTTGCCCAAAGTCAAAGCCCACCATCCTTGCCGGCATTATTGCGACAAAGGATGAGCGCATGAGCTCCTCTGCCTCTGGGCTGCCTGCAGCCTCATAATCAAGCCTCACGCCGAACCTTTCATACTGCTGGCACACTTTTGCCGCAGGCTGGCTGACTATTGGGGCAATGCCGCACTCCACATTCAAAAGCTTGACAAGCTCCTGCGTCTTGCCTTTGGCGTATGCGCCAAAAACTATGATGCAATGGTCGTTTTGGAGGACAAATTTCCTTATTTTGTCTATTGTCTGGCTGCGCGGGGGAAGGCGGAGATGCGGCAGGGCATAGGTTGAATCAATCATCAAGGTGTCGCATTCGATTATCTTTGCCCCCTTGCAGGTGTAGGAGTCGTGCAGTGAGAAGTCCCCGGTGTAGGCGAACCTCTCCCCGTCAGCCTCAGCATAAAGCTGCCTTGCGCCAAGCATGTGCCCTGCAGGAGCCATGCGGATTGCGCTTGGCAAAGAGCAGCTTTTTGGCTCCTGCCCCATGATGCAGAAGGTCTCCTCTGACGCTATTATTGCGCGCTTTTTGGCAAACGCTTCTGTGTGGTCAGAGTGGGCGTGCGAAACAAAGCAAAGCTGGCCGCTGGCGTCGTCCAAAGATATCTCTAAGCCATCCACACGAAGGGCATTGTCTATGAACATCTGATCGCATTTAGGCAAACGCAGAAAAGCAATAAATAGTTTTTCCAAAGCCTACTCTTCGCTTTTGTGCTCAGAAAGCTCCTTCTCAAGCCTGTCAAGCTGCCTGCTGACTCTTTCCATGGTCTGCCTTATGCCTGCTATCTCAAACTTGATGCTTTGGAGATAAACCTTGTCAAAGACTATTGTGGGCTTGGGAAGAGGCACCTCTTGGGCGGGCTGGGGGAAAGCCTCTTCTTTGATGAGATTGACGCTTTCCTCCACTTTCTTTGGTACATCAGGGATGGCTGGCTCCCTTTTGGCTGCAGGCTCCTCCTTCTCCGGCTTTGCCTTGCTCTCCTTCTCTTTGCCCTCCTTCTTAAGCAGGCTTCTTGCGGCTTTCACCCATTTCTTCACGTTGGCAAAGGAGGCGGATTTGTTGGTGCCTGTGGATTTGAAGACGGCTTCCCTTATTTCAGCAAGCTCTGCCTGCCTTATGGGGGCGCCTTCGTATTTTTTGAGCTTGGAGGCTACAATCTTGACTATCTTTTCGTCCATCCTATCACCGCTGCAAGCAAAAACAGCATAGCATGCAATTTTTTCCCCAAACTTTATATAAAGGGGTGTGTCCTTTTGTTGTAGCAAGTAGAATTAAGGGTAAAACTGCGCTGGCTGTCAAAAATCTGCCCTGTTTTTCCTTGCCTCATGGCTTCCTTCGTACTCGGCATCCTCCTCTTCCTTGTAGCGCGAAGCCAAAATCTGCCTAAGCTGCCTTGCCTTCTTTTGCCCTATCTTGCCCACCTGCCGAAGCTCGGATTCAGGCGCAGACATCACATTCTCCACCGTTTGGAAGTACCTCAGCAGGGCGCGGGCAAGCTTGGGGCCCACATTAGGCAGCGCCTCCACTATGGCGCGCTGCTGAGCTGCCTGGGAGAGCGCCTTGCGCTTTGCGAAGACTGAAAGAGGCTGCTTTTTGGACCGCTCATGCAAGGCAAGTGCGCATATCAGCTCGGCTGTGCTTGATGGGGAGCGGGTGAAAAATAGGGAGCAGCCGAAATCGGAAATTATTGAGCAGTATGCCCCAAGGAGAGCCGCTCGGCTGATTCTGCTTTCGCAATCAGGGCTTCCCTCCACCACCAAAACCGCCCTCTCAACCGAAGAGGAAAGCTGGGAGATTTGCTTGAAAAGCCTGCCGTCAATTATTGAGGACTCAAAATCGCCTCTGGTCTTCCTTTCCACCACAAGCCTATCTGAGATTTGGTAATCGCCAATCTCAAGCTGGCAAATCTCTATGTCCACCCCGGCAGCCTCAATGGCATCGCAAACCTCAGCAGGCTCGCGGGAATCTACGAATACTTTTGGCTTGCCCTCCTGCACCAATTCACCTTCTGATTTTGCCAAGATAGCTTTCTATTTCGCCCATGCCCACGCCGCACCCGGAGTACTTCAAGCGGTACAATGCCGCCTCAATCGCCTCCTCCTCAAGCTCGCCGTAATCTGAAAAATAGCCCTTTTCGTACGCCAGCAGAAGAAGCTCGCTTGAGCGGAAGAACCGCATGCCCTCTGTGAAGCGCAGGAAGGAGGAAAGGCTCTCCTCATCCACCTTTATGCTGCGCGAAAGCTCCTTCTCAAGATGAAGCCTCAAAGCCTCAGGATCTTCGGAAAGCATGCGGGTGGTCCGCTCGTCTATCAGGACATTCTGGATTCCGGCTTCAGACGCCAGAGCCAAAGCCTCTGCTTCCCCCTGATGCAGCAGGCGGATTGGGGTTCCATCAGCATAAAAGGAGTTGTTTGCCGCCCAGCGTATGCTCTCTGCTTTTCTGCTCAAGCCAAGCGGCACCACATCTATCACGCCATCAAGGATTGCTCGCTTGAGCCTCAGCGCGAAAAGCGAGTGCATCTTGAGGCCCATTGGGCGCTCCACGCACTCATACTCAACTGAGGGCGGGATTAGGAAGGCTGCCTTGTGCTTTCTTTTGAAAAAATAAAGGACATGCACAAAGCAGGAATCGGTCAGAGATATCAGCGAGGATGCGTCGCATGCCAAAGCCTGCGGTTTTTTGGGCATGGGCAAAAAAAGGAAGGCAACATAAAAATAGCTTATTCCTCATGCACCGCTCTTTCCGCCCTGCTTGGAGAGGAAAATCTCCCTCTCTTTCATCAGATGGGAGATGTAGAGAGGAGAGGCCAGCTGGTTCCTGAGGAATTCCCACGCGCCTCCTTTCAGGTAATCGGAGTCCCTGATTGCGCCAAAAATGGCGTCTTTGTTTTCCCTGCTTGCGTGCGCCTTCCCCAAGGCAAAGTCCAGCATGAGGCGCAAAGCCTCCCCCTTGCAAAAGACATTCTCCACCAGATGCTTCAGCTCCCTGTCGAATTCCAGCGGGTCTTGGCTGAACTCCCTGATGCGCCTGGGCCTGATTTCATGAACGAATAGGGAAACCGCATGGTCTATGTAGGAGGCAAGCAGAAGAGAAAGGTAGAGCTTGGCTTTTGCCTTTTGCCCTTCTGGAAGCTTTTGGATGGCTGGAAGCAGCTTGCTTAATACCACCCCATCAACCTCGTGGAAGACAAACGACCCTTCCTCACGGCAAAGGATGGAGGAAGCAGAGACCATGATGCCTGCCTTTCTTATCTTTTGCGCTTCGGAATTGGGCTTGGGGCGGAGGCTTTTGGGAGAATCTTCCTGCTTTCCAAGCTGGAGGCTCTGCGGGGGAATGAAATAAAGGTGCGCAAAGCTTTCCTCATTTGAGCCGGAGAAGCGCAAAGCCACAGCCTTTGGGAAATTCTTGGGGAAAAGGATTTTTGCCAGCTGAAGAGCATAGTATTGCGAAAGCTGGCCGTGGAAAGAGTTCATGAAGATGTTGCAGCAATTCACCCTATTTTCCAAAAAGAACTCCTTGCAAAGATAAGACGCCTCCTTGGATATCTGCATCAGCAACAAAAGGCTGCTTTTTGGATAGTCTTTGAACTTGGCCTCAGGCGGAGTGGTTTCTGAGATTTTCTCCAAAAGCACCTTTTTTGAAAAAAACGTGGGATTGAAAGAGGTCCTGAAGATTTTTGAGCTCTCGGAGCTGCCCAAAAGCAGCCTGCTTGAGGCTTTGGGGGCTTTTTTTTCCTCTTTTGGGATAAAAGAAAGGCTCTGCATGGAATCACTGTGTTTATATATGGAGATATATGCTTATAAAATGGGCTGCTTTGGCTATGGGAAAATTCTGCGCAAATCCCTCATCCGCTCCTGCATGCTTTTTTTCTCTTTCAGCCGGTCAAACATGGTGGTCTGCCCTGCATAAAGAAGAAGCTCCCTTTTCTCTGTCCCAGTTATCTGGGAGGCATTGCCTAAGGATATCCCTTGCGCATAAAGTATTGCCGCTATCTTCAGCCTTGCCTTTTGCACTATTCCCCTCACAAACCGCCTGTCCTCATCGTCAATTTTCTGCATTTCCAAAAGCATCTTTTCCTGAAGCCTGCCAAGCTGGGAATAGTTTGCGGACTTTGCGGCTTCCTCGCATTGCGCAAGAAGCTCAGCCACCTTTGCGACAGCCTCTTTTGGCCTGCGCTGGGAAAAATATCGCGGCTTGGAGATTATCTTGGAAAGCACATAGGAGATGAGCGCGAAATTGTAGGTGTAGCGGCTGAATTTGACGGCTGTCTCCTGGATGCAGCGGTCGTTTATCTTCCGCATTGCCCGCACATCCTGGCTTTGCAGGGCGGAGGAGATGAGAAATGCGGTCTCTGAAAGGGAGATTGGCAATAAATCACCATTTTTGAACACACATAAAACAGCAAAAATACGAGAGAGAGACTGATATATTTATATATATTGTCATGACAATATCATGACACAAGCAAGACACTTCCATGGCAAAAATGCCACTGTGATGAAATGAAGCGCGATGAGCAATATAAACCTATCGTGGGCGAAGCTGGCAAATCCGCAATGGAGAGCCTGAAAAACGAAGTGATTGCGCCTCTTGAACGGGAGGCTGAGAAGCTCAAAGACCCTGTTGTGCTTGCGGCGCTGATGCACACCGCAGCAGCAGAGAGGGAGAACACCAACCGCCTGCTTAAGACCATCATAGAGAAGCTGGATGCCAGATTTTCCCAGATGGAAGCTCGGATTGAGCGGCTGGAAAAGTCGGCTGCTGGGCAGGATAGGCAAGAGGAGGTGCTTTTGCCGTCGGTTGATGAGCAGATAATGGAATTTGTGAAGAAGCAAGGCCATGCTTCCGCGGAGGAAGTGAGGCAAAAATTCGGATACAAAGGAAAGAACGCGGCATCGGCAAGGCTGAACCACCTTTGCGGCTTGGGCCTGCTTTGCAAGAAGCAGGTTGGGCGCATAGTGGTTTTCTGCCCTGCGAAATGACGCTTGCATAGCTGCCGATGACATGAGGCGGCGTTGACGCAAGGCGACCATGGCAAATTTGGCATGAATTTGCCAGCAACCAAGGGATTTGCTTGGTTGCGCATGACATTTTTTGGGGAATTGGGGGCGCTTTATTCACCTCCCACACCCTACTTTTCTTGCGCCCCCCTCCCCAAAGAATTGCGCCAAAGCGAAGCTGATAATATAAATTTTGCCCTCGAAGCCTCATCCATGGAGGAGGCGGAGAGGACCATAATAATCTCCAGCAGGGAGCTTGTGGACCATGCTGTTTTGACCAGGAAGAGGAATGAGCTCCAATTCAAGCGCGACCTTCTTGCCAAATCAGGGGCAAAGGATGGCGATTTGCACCTGAAAGCCATTGACGAGGAGATAGCCTCGGTGGAAAGCAAGCTTTCGCCGATAGGCAAAAAGCTGGCTGCGGCAGACATGCTGACTCTTGTGCCTGCAAGAAAGGAGATTGCCGAGCTTACCCAAAAGATAAACGGATTCTCCCGCTCAGAGCTGGAGCAGGCGGTGAAAAGCAAGTCAGGAGAGGCTTATGAGCTGATGAAAAAAAGGGCTGCGCTGACAAAAAGCAACTATGAGAGGCGCGAGGACATAGCCAGGCTGACCATACTTTTGAACACCCTCCCAAGAAAAGACGGGGAGGCTTTGCGCTCTTTGATAGAGGAAAACAGCGGCCCTGACGTGGATGTGTCCTTTCTGCCAAAAGAGAAGCAGCAGGAGCTTGTCAATCTCGCCTCGCGGCTTGGCAGGCAGTGCTGCGTGTTTGCCGGCAGCTTCTCTCTTGATAAAAAAAAAGTTGACGGGGCTGAGCTGAAGCCTGCTGACGAGGTCAGGCGCACTGTGGGCGGCAGGACGGTCTGGGTGGATGCCAAAAGGCTGGCTGAGTTTGAGGAAAACGAGAGGCTGATAGCCCAGCTTCTTGCCAAAATACAGGCAAAGGCTGCTGAGAAGCAGTCCCGCAAGCTGACTGAGGAGGAGGCTGTCTATTTCGAGAAAATCCAGTCAGACTACCTTTCCGCCCTCCAGAAAAGATCCGAGCTTGTGGGCGGATTTGAGCTCAATGAGACTGCGAAAGTCTACAGAAAGCAGCAGCCTGAATAGCTTGGGCTTTTTCAAGAAAGCTAAGATTTAAAGCAAATCATGAGGAAAATGATTGAGCTGATGCTTCAGCGATTGCGGAAATGGCAGGCTTCGGCGGGTGTTTATAAATGGGAGGAAAAAAACCGATCCGCCCATCGCCGATGCGCTTCCTGCCATCCCAAACCTTCCCTCGAAGCACCAGGGTGAAAAACTAGCATCCAGAAAAACAAGGATTGAAACTCGTCAATTGCGCTTACCTCATTTTTAATCGTCGAGATTGCAACTCAACATCCAGAAAAACAAGGATTGAAACTCGATATATTTGGGCGGTTTTATCGCATACGTCGCAGATTGCAACTCAACATCCAGAAAAACAAGGATTGAAACCCATCCGCATCCCTACGCCAGATTGGAAAACTACCGATTGCAACTCAACATCCAGAAAAACAAGGATTGAAACCGGAAAAAAATCCTCCAACGTGCAATCTCCTCGGGGGCATTGCAACTCAACATCCAGAAAAACAAGGATTGAAACCTACAATATCCTCAATAAAAAATGTGATATTTCCATTATTGCAA
>JAOAJY010000008.1 GCA_026413965.1 Microcaldota archaeon | reverse complement strand
CGCCAAGGCTCTTTTGCAGCTCTGAGCTTTGCTGCTTGAGTAGAATTATCTGGCCGTGTAGATTCTGGTTCTCAAGCGCAAGAAAAGCTGCTGCAGCCAGAAAAATGGCGCAGAGAAAAAACAGGCCGAAAAGCAGATACGAAGAGGGAGGAGCGTGCAGCCCATGGTGCCTCTGTGCGTGTGAGTGCCCTTCCTTGTAAGGATGCGGATGCTTTTCGCCATCATGCATGCTATAAATGGGTCCATCAGACAATAAAAACCATGCTGGGCGAAAAATCCCAAGAAAGCCTTGAAGCCGGGTGAGGGAATTGAACCCCCCTATCCCGCTGTCTGCAGAGGAAGATGGGACTGCAGGCGGGCGCATAGCCTCTCTGCCAACCCGGCGCAAGCCTAGATAGCATATGAAGAGTTAATAAGCTGATAAGCTGATGCAGGCGTTCACCTGACAATTTTGAGAGTCTCAATTGCCCTTTCAATAAGGGCTTTTGTGCTGGCAGACGTCTCCTTGCTCAATGAAAAGAATTTATCATGGAAATGCTCAAGCATGGATATTGCAACCTGCTTGTTGAGCGAAAGCCCATGCTCTATGTTCTTGCGCGCCTCATCTGGCTTGGAAAGAAGTATTTGGCATATCCCAAGGGCAACAACCGCCTCTGTATTGCTTGGCTGGACCGCCTTGACATATTCCAGCGCCTGCTCTGCCTCCTGCAGCCTGTTCAAAGTTATCAGCGAGTAGCCTATCATATGCCAAATCTGAGGGTTCTCCCGGTCAAGCTCGGCAGCTTTGGAGAAGCACGCGAGGGCCTCCTCGTATTGCCCGCCAACATAATGGGCTTTGCCTTTCACAAACCATACAATCGCATCTTTTGGGTCAAGCTGGACAAGCTCGTTTGCCTCGGCTACTGCCTCTTCGCCTTTTTTCTGCTCAGCAAGCTCCTCGGTCTTTATCACCATCTGGTCCTCAAGCTCATTCATGCCCCAAATAAGCCTGACAAGGTTTAAAAGTTTATGACAAGAAAGGAGAAGCATGGCGCAGGCGCAAAAGCCAGCGCCCGCAATCCCTGCGTCAAAGCCTGTTGGCAAGGCAGCAGAGGAGTTTGGGGCGCTTAAGCAGCAGATAAGCAATCCCTCTTGGAGCATGGTCCCTAACAACTGGGACAGGATACAGCTTGCTTATGTGGGGCAAGGCAGCGAAGCCCAGGCAAAAGCCTTCCTTAAGGCAATACAGCTCAACCGAGGAGGAATAATTTAGCCCCGCTTTGAACCTGAAATCCGATGCGCCTCTTGCATAAGCAGCTGTGATGCTTCCTCAAGCGATTTCTTCCTTGCAGAAAGGAGCTTCCAGTGCGGTGAAACCTCAGGCAAGCGCTTTTTTGTGCGCAGGCTCGCCTTCTCAACCGAAACCGCATCCTGCAGCTCCTTGGCTGATATATGCACCCCTGCAGCAGCAGAGGCCTCGCTTGCCGAAAGCCCGGAGAGAAACTTATTTTTTGACGCGCAATCAAGCACTATCTTGCCAACCAATTCATGGGCAGTCCGGAATGGCACTCCTTTTTTGGCAATAAGGTTCGCCAAGGAAGTTGCGCAGGCAAAGCCTTCCTCAAGCTCCGCCTTTATCCTCTCTTCATCAAATTTGAGATAGGGGATTGCCTGCGCAAGAATGGAGAGGCTTGAAAGCGCAGTTTCAACCCCTTGCATGAGCGCATATTTGCTCTCCTGGGAGTCCAGGTTGTAGCCTGAAGGCACGCCCTTGAGCAATCCTGCGGCATGAACATAAAGCCCAAGCATCCTGCTTGCCTTTCCCCGAACAAGCTCAAATGGGTCTGGGTTTTTCTTTTGGGGCATCATGGAGGAGCCTGTGGAGAACTCGTCAGGCAGGATTAGCAGCCTCTTGCTTGCAAGCAGTATGCAATCCTCAGCTATCCTGCTGGCATGCGACATGGCAAGGCAGAGCGCTGATAGAAGCTCGGCTTCAAGCTCGCCTCGGCTTGAGACAGTGTCCATCGGGCTTTCAGTCGGGCTGGCAAACCCAAGAAGGCGCGAAGTGTATGCCCTGTCTATTGGAAGCTCTGTGCCTGCCACTGCTCCTGAGCCCAGGGGGTTTTGGTTCACCCGCAAGTAAAGCTCGGATAGGCGCTGCAAATCCCGCCCAAAAGCCTGGTAATGCGCATGCGCCCAAAACGAAAGCCGGACTGGCTGAGCTACCTGCGTGTGGGTGTATGCAGGAAAAACGCAATCCTTTTTTGAGAGAGCCGCAAGCGACTCCTGAAGCTGGAGAAGGCATTCTGCCAGCTGGTTGATGGCATCCCGCATGTAAAGCCGTGTGTCAAGGCAAATTTGGTCGTTCCGCGAGCGGGCTATGTGCATATTCTTTGCATGAGGTGTCAACTTGGAGGCTTCAGCCTCAACATTCGTATGGACATCCTCAAGCTTATGGTCCAGCTTGAATGCGCCAGCCAAGGCTTTGGATTTGAGCGCAAGCAGCGCCCGGATTATCTCCTTTGCCTCCTCTCTTTTGATTATCTTCTGCTTGGCAAGCATGCAGACATGCGCAATGCTGCCGTCAATGTCGTATATGACGAGCTTTTGGTCAAGCTCCGCATTCTCAAGCGAGAGGAAATCAAAAAGGCTCTCCTTTGGAGGCTTTTTGAACCGCCCTCCCCAAAGCTTTTTCGCCATGGCAACCACGCCTCATTTTTGCGCCTAAAATCTGCCCACGATTAGCTTAAAACCTGTTGTTCCATTTGGAGCAGAAAGTTTTGCGCTCAGCACTCAAGATCTACCTCATGCGCGCAGGCTCTGACCTCTGCGCTCGGCAATACCTCGATAACATCATCGCAGAATGCATACGGATAAAAGAAATAAAAACAATCAGCCGAAAATGGAGCCGAACCCTATTTCTGCGTTGCTCTCTTCCTCCTCAATCGCCTTTGCGACCGCAGAAGCCACCTCTGGCTTGCACTCGACCGCCACCTCTTTGAGCTTTTCCCGCGCAAATGCCGCGAAGCTATCGGTTGCTTTCATATAGACAAACACCTTGCCCTTGTCCTGCCCTATAGCCAAGCCCTCTTTGACCTTGTAGCTGTTGCGCGAAAAGCTCGGATTGCCGTAAGGGTCGGCTTCGAGCACAGAAAGCAGCTTTGCCTTGCCTGAAATCGGGGCTTCAAAAACCAAAATCACGCCAAACACCTCATTTTTTCAGCCATGGGAGAAAGAAGGCAATGCCTATCAAAATCACAGATATCGGGCCTATCGGAACTCCGGTTGAAACCCAGCCCACCTCTGCTGCAAGCCAAAGGCAGCCCAATGCGGAGATGAAGATGCCATATGCCATCCTCTCGCGCCTGTGGGAGTCGAATTGGTCTTTTGCCATGCTTTCCTTCTCCATTTCAAGGCTTTAAAAAGCCTCCGATGGGGATCGAACCCACGACATCCAGTTTTCTCGGTATACGCCGCCGGAAAGGCAGGAGGAAGCAACGCAAAAACCCGCATTTGGAACGGCTATGGGCTTGCCATACGAAACTGGCGCTCTACCACTGAGCTACGGAGGCGCAAATGGAATTCTGATTGGAGAATTTAAAAAAGAAGCATGAATGCTGCCTGTTTGCCAAAACCAAAATATGAGCGCCGACGAGGAGAGCGTCAGCAAAGCTGGCGCGATTTTGCCGAAGGCAAAACCAAGTAAGGCGCGAATGAACATAAGCGCCGACGAGGAGAAGGAGCAAACTGCGTTTGCGACTGTTTTTGAGCGCATGCTCAAAACCGAGGAAGGCGCAAATGAATATGAGCGCCGACGAGGAGATTTGCCCAAACCCATCTGCATTTTTTTCCGTGAACGCTTTTGCGAAGCGAGCTGCACGGGAGCAAGCAAAAGGGTTCTTGAACTCCTAAGCCCCGAAGGGCACTAGATTTCAAGCCACGTTCTCATCAGGCCCACTCCTTTCTTTTTGGGTGAAACCCTCTACCCCTTTTTTCCTAATGAAAGGGGCTATGGGCTCAAGTCTAGCGCATTACCGGATTCTGCCACGTCGGCAACAGGTAAAATAAGCAAAGAAGGATTTAAAAAAAGGAGGCTGGGGAAGATTTCACGGATTTTCTATCTCTACCTCGCCCTTTTGTATTACCACTTGGCATGCCAGCCTTTGGTTGGGCTTGGCTCCGAAACCCTCAAGAGTGGCCTTTTCATTCTCAGTCTTCTCATTCAGGTTCTCCATCCCTTTGTTTATGTTGCAAAGGCATGAGACGCACACCCCTGCTTTGCAGGAGAAAGTTATGGATGCCCCGTTGTCCTCTGCCACTTGCACAAGAGGAGTCCCGTCCGGAACCTCTACCTCCTTTCCATCCGATTTGAAAATCACTTTTGCCATAAAATCCCCTGCTGCTTAATTTCCACAGAACATTTATAACCCTCCCCTCGTCTGATTTGGTAGCCTGTCGACTCATTTTTCCCTCCAAATAGGATTAAAAATTGTTTTTGCGTTCTTGATAGGGTGGTTTCATGGCTTCAAATCTTCCAAGCAGTTTCTCCTCGCGGGCATCATCCACAAGCAGCAGCGAGCCTAACGTTTCTCCGCAATACTCTCCGACGCCTGAGCCAAGGCCAAAGCCTGCTTCTTCCGCAGACTCAAGCGCTGCTCTTTTCATAGCCATTCTTGCGCTGGGCATATCTTTAGTGAGCTTATATGGAGTTTTTTTCGCCGAAAAGCCTCTTGGGGCATCGCAAAAGGAGGCTTTGCTGGGGATAGCAAAAGACCTAAGAAGCCTTCAAGCCAAGGAAATATCCCTCTCTGCCCCAGTCTCAACCTCTCTTGCCATCAACCAGTCTTACCCAATAAAAGAGGTCTTTCCAGAGACTTTTGAGATACCTCTTGAATTCTCAATCCCTGTGGATACTCAGCTTGTGGCTGTAAGCACAACTGGGCAGCCAGTGGTTTTCAAGGTGCAGGAGAGCATACCTGTGAAAGTGAAGATACCCATCTCAAGCGCATCAGCCTTCGGCAGCCATTCTATAAAGCTCAACAAGACCATCCCTGTTGATGTTCGCCTGACTTCCACAGTCAAAATAAAAGCTGCCTACGGCACAGAGCTGAACAACATAATTGACCGCTTGGAGGCTATTGCCGGCGGGACTTCGGTCTCAAGCCAGTGAAGTTATCTCCAAAAATCCGCTTGCCCCATCAAATATTTTCTTGAAGCGCTTTATCCTCAGCTTTTTTTCAAAAAATGGGGCATGCGCAACAAAAGTCTCGCCTTCTCCGCCTTCAAAATGTAGGCTCACAGGGGGATTCATTTTCCTGAGGCGCTCAAGAAAAGAGAAATCAAATCTTTTTCCAAGGTCATCTTCCTTCAGCCCCTCTGCTGCAACCGCAACAACGTGCGCCTCAAAGTACTTGCACTGCTCATGAAGGAGGCTCTCGCCTGTTCTCCATATGGGAGCGAAGCTGCGTATGCCGATTTCATATGCTATTTTGTCAATCCTTTCTTTCTGGTATTCGCTTTCTATCGCGCCTGCGGCAACAGCATCCGCCCCCAATTCCAAAATGGCTTTCTTTATGGCATCAAGCTCGTCTTCTTCCAGCTTGCCTTTTGCCTTCACTATTTTTATGGGCAATCCCATGGCTTCGGCTTGCCTTTTGCACCATTTGATGTTGGGGTAGTGGAACATGGTGGAATGCATGGCAGGCTTTATGGCCAGAAGCACAACCTCCCATCCAGACATTCTGCAAACTTCTGCGGCAAAAGCAGAGTCTTTCCCGCCTGAGAACAAAACCGCAACTTTCATTTTTCCACAAATCTATCTGCATGGTTCGCTTTTTAAAATGTTCAATCTTATCTGATTTGCTGGCGGGCGTGTAGCTCAGCGGTAGAGCGCGTCGTTCGCAACGACGAGGCCAGGGGTTCGAATCCCCTCTCGTCCATTCATTCTTCGGTTTTTTCGCACCCGCCCTGCAGTTCAACCTTTCTGCGGCAAAGCACCTTTCTGCATATATTCCTGATGCCGTGCGCTGCGTGGATTGCCAATCTTATCGGAAATGAATGCAGGTCCCTTCCAATATCATAAATTATCAGCTTGCCGTTTTTCTCGTCATAAAAAGCATTGGATTCGTCAATATCATAGGCTCTTGCGAAAAGATTCGCAAGCCAAACGAATTTTTTCAGCTGCCCAGAAAGTTTTTCTGGAATTTTTGCGCAAGAAGCTTGCGGAAGATGGACAAAATCCATCACCAGAAAGCTGGTGTCCCAGTAATTGGCTGCAAAGAGCGGCTTGAGGACCTCCAGATTGTTTTTCCAGAAAATCGAAAGGAAGCGCAGGAACTTCTCTGCCTTCTGCATCATCCTGTATTGCAGCACTCCTGTGAAATGGAAGTCCTCCCACCGCTTTTCCCGTATCGTCTCCTTGACAAAAAGCCGCCTATCCTCGGTTTCAACAACCCATGCCCTGTAGTGGACATATCCATTTTTCATCTTCAAGCCCCTTCTGCCTGTTCCTCCTGCCCCGAACCTAGTTATCCTCACTTTTCCGTCGTCATATTCTTCAACCTGGTTTTTGTAGGCTTCCACGAACTTCTTCATCAAACCAGGGGTTTCCCTGACAATTTGCTTGAACTCTGGAGCGTAGATGTGCCTATAGGCATGCCTAAGCTGAGCCATAAAAATCGTGTTTATTAGTGTAAAAAAGAGTATTTATATCTTCCTGTCTTTTAGAAGAAAAAAAGAAAAATGGAAAAAAATTCAGAGGGAAGAGAGGTTGTCTATCTCTATCACGCTTCTTTGCGCCGTCTCCTCCTTCTTGTCAAGGTTGTATGGGCTCTTTACGCCTGTGATTATGGCAGTGCATGTTATGGTGTTGCCCATGGACGGATCCAACCTTGCGCCCATCTTGACATCAGCATTCAAGTCAAAGCTTGCGGATATCCTCTCGCCTATCTCTATGCTCTCTCCCAATGTAAGCCCAGCCCCTCCTGTGATGTGCAGCAAGGCGCCCTTTGCTCCCTCATAGGAAACGTCCAATAGCGGATGCTCCATGGTGCTTTTCACTACATTCTCCACCCGGTCCTGCCCGCTTCCCTCCCCCATTGAAATCAGTGCAAAGCCTCCGTTCTCCATCACAGAGCGCACATCGGCAAAATCAATGTTCATAAGCGAGGGGAACATAATAGTGTCCGCAATGCCGGTTATTGCCTTGCCTGTTATTGCGTCGGCTAGGTTGAAAGCCTCGTTGATGGGCAAGTTCGGGACATAGGACACAAGCCTGTCGTTCTCAATCACGATTATGGTGTCTGATTTTGCAGCAAGCCTCTCCAGCCCCCATTTTGCCTTGACCATGCGGGCCCTCTCCAGCCTGAACGGGACGGTCACTATGGAAACCACAATAGCGCCCTGTTCCTTCGCAATCTCTGCAATGACCGGGGCTGCTCCGGTTCCAGTCCCTCCACCCATTCCAGCCGAAATGAAGACAAGCTCCTTTTCGCCAATCACTTCCTTGAGCTTGTCTCGGGACATCTCTGCGCATTTGGCAGCCACCTCTGGAAAGCCTCCTGCGCCCAAGCCTTTGGTTATGGTGGAGCCTATAAGCACCCTCTTGTGCGCCTGCACCATCTTCAAATGAAGCTGGTCAGTATTGACTGCAATAGTCTGCGCGCTCTTTATTCCGTTTTTCATCATGCGGTCTACGGTGTTGCAGCCAGCGCCGCCAACGCCGATAACGCCGATGCGGACCTTTTCATTGCTCATAAGCCCGTCGCTATCCTCAGCTTTTTGCCCGTCTGCTTCTCCAAACACATTCCCAACCCCCATTCACGCTCATGTTTTGCAGCAAAGCTGCCTGGTTCGCCGCACCTAATTCTGCGTTCAAATATATAAACATTTGCGAAAGCTTGAGCGCATGCGCAAAAAATTGTCGACGTAAAAAAGGAAAGCCAGGAAACAAAAAAAAACAAAAAAAAGGCGCGCATTTGCGCGCCCTCCATTCAACTTCGCCTAACCGATTATCTCGATGTCGGAGTACGAAACTTCCTTCTTTGGCTCGTCGCTTCCGGCACCGAAAATGTTGGCGCCTTTCACTCCAGTCACGATTGCTACTATTTCAAGCTTGCCGTCGTATCCTGGAATGAGCCTTGCGCCCCACTTGACGTTCGCCTGCGGATCCATCTTCTCGGTTATGATTTCTCCTGCTTTTATGGCGTCTCCGAGGGTGAGGTCCGCGCCTCCTGAGATGTGGATGAGCGCGCCATTTGCGCCCTCGTAGTCAACGTCAAGCAGCTTGTTTTTCAGCACGCCCTCCGCTGCCCCGCGGACCTTGTCTGTCCCTTTTCCTTCGCCCACCGCGATGAAGCCGACGCCTCCGCCTTGCACAATTGAGCGGACATCAGCGAAGTCTATGTTGATAAGCGATGGCTGGGTGATGGTCCAGACAAGCCCTCCTACCGCTTTGGCAAGAATCTCATCCGCGACCGCGAACGCTTCGTTCATGGGCAGGTTGGGGACAAGCTTGACCAGCCGGTTGTTGTCCAGCACGATCACAGAGTCGACGTGCTTTCTGAGCTTGGCAATTCCTTCATCTGCCTTCAGGCGCCTTGCCCTCTCCAAGTTGAACGGGTAGGTGACCATGGCAACCACAATAGCGCCCTGCTCTTTCGCAATCTCTGCAATGACCGGGGCTGCTCCGGTTCCAGTCCCTCCACCCATTCCAGCGCAGATGAAAACAAGGTGGGCTCCTTCTAGCTCTTTCTCTATAAGGGGCCTGTCTATCTCCGCGGCCTTGGCGCCAGTCTCTGGATATCCTCCTGCGCCCAAGCCTTTGGTTATGGTCTTTCCAATCAGGACTTTCTTCGCCTTCTCGTGGATTATGTTCAGGTGCTGCCTGTCTGTGTTCACCGCGACAAGCTCGCATCCCTTGACTCCCGAGCGGATAAGCCGGTTTATGGTGTTGTTCCCGCCTCCTCCTACTCCTATTGTCACAATCTTAATCTGGTCTGAGCCAAATGCCTCGGTTGGAGCTGGCTCCTGCTCACTCAGGACGGACTTTACTAAGCTGTCCATACCGATCGCCGCTGCTAATTCGAATGTCAAGTTTATATAGCTTAACTTTTCCTGCGCGCTTTTTGAGGCAAGCGGCAAAGTAAGGTTAATATTCCTTCTTTTTGTTTCTTCACCATGGCTTTTGTGGAGTTTGTAACCCTTCTCATCTTTATCGCGATTCTTTCCAAAGCTGCCGAAGCAGTTGTTGAGAACGCCGAGAAGCTGGCTCTTTTTTTCGGCGTCAGCACTCTTGCCATCGGCATGCTTCTTGTGGCGGTCTCCACCACTCTGCCTGAGCTTTCAGTCTCAATCATCTCATCATCTGCCAAGCAAGGCGAAATAGCAGCAGGCAATGCATTCGGCTCAATAATCACGAACATCCTTCTAATTCTCGGCGCTGGAGCATTCCTTTATGGCTTCAAAGTAGGGCAAGAGAATCTTCCAGATTTGGCGCTGGTGCTGATGCTCACCACCCTGATTTCTGTCTATGTGCTGTTCCACTCGCTGGTTGCAGGGAATGCCCTCAGCTTTCCAGAGGGACTGCTTCTTCTTCTCATTTTCGCTTGGTATGCAAACAGGATGATCAAAAAGAAAAGGATACCTCTCACGCCGTACGAGAGGCTGAGCAAAAGCGAGGGGCTGAGGGCTTTCCTCTTGTTTTGCCTTGGCATAATCGTGGTCTTGATAAGCTCCAATTTTGTGGTGGATTCGGCAGTCAAGCTTGCTGAGATTGCCGGGCTTGCGAAAAGCTTCATAGGCGCAACGCTGATAGCTGTTGGAACCTCTCTGCCTGAGATTTCAATAAGCCTTCAGGCGATAAAAAAGAAGCAATACGGCCTTGCTTTGGGGGATGCGATAGGCGCAAACATGTCAAACATAACGCTTGTCTTGGGCACCGCGGCTGCCATCTCTCCTATCGCTGTCCAGCTGAATGTCTTTTCTGCCGCCCTTCTATTCGCAGTAGCCTCAAACTTTCTTTTCCTCTATTTTGCGGTGGTTGACAAGAAATTCACAAGAAAAAACGGGCTGGTCATGCTGGGTCTTTATCTGCTCTATCTGATTCTGATATTCGCCTTGCAGTTCAGCGAGCTTGAGGTCATAAGGTCATAAAGGCGCTGTCATCTGGCATTTATCACGATGAATCCGTCCCGCATCTCCACATTTATGCTGAATTTTGAGGTCTTGAGTATCTCCATCAAAACCCCGCAGTAGTCAAACCCATCAGGATTTTTGACTGTTATCCTGAAGCCGCCATATACTCCTTCCACAACGCCGTCCTCTCCTGCCAAATCCCGCAGCCGGTTTTCCAGGTATTCTTCCTGGCTTGAAAGCTTTCGTATGGTTTTTTGGAAATTGGCGAAATTCTCGGCCTTGCACTCTTTGCATGCCTGCAGCTCCTTTATCACCATTTCCCGTATGATTGAGCTTGCCACCTCCTCCTTTCCCTCCAGCTTCTTCTCGACAAGCTTTGCGATTCTCTTCGCGTGCTTCTTCTCGCCGCTTCTCACCAGCGCGCGCTCAATTTTTTTCACGTCAAAATCCTGCACCCTTCCGTCCTTCTTTATCACTCTCACGCAAAACACCTCTCATGCCAAATATTGCAGGTATATCATCGCAAAAGCAGTGGCTGCGGTCGGGATGGTCACCTTTATTCCTGCTTCGAGCCACTGCATGAATGTGATTCTCGGCAGCCCGCGCTTTTCAATGAGCCCAAGGGCAATTATGTTTGCGGTGCTTCCAATCATGGTCAGGTTCCCAAACAGCGTGGCGCCGAACAGAAGAGACCACCAGAGGTAAGTCCCGCCTATTGCGCTTGCCTGCAAATCATGGACAAGCGGGATGAAGACCGCTACCGCCAAAACATTGTCAAGCGATGCAGAAAGGATTCCCGCAAGCATCATCACAGCAAACGATGCAAGGGCTTTGCTTTCCCCAAAGGCTGTGGAGAAAGCCTTCGCGGCTATTTCCATCACCCCGGATTGCTCCAAAGCGCCCACAGAGGCAAAAAGCAGCATGAAGAAGAACAAAGTCCACCAGTCAACCTTGGTCTCCACAAACTGCCTTGCGCCTTTCCTCTCCAGAAGCAGCGTGACTCCGGCTGCCCCAAGCGACACGCCCAAAAGCATCGCGTTTTTCTCAAGCCCAAGCGCCTGCTCAAGCTGCGTGTGGAGCACAAGAGCGGAAAAGACTATCAGGAAAAACAGGGCGTTCAAAGCCTTGTTTCCGCTGGTGTGGGCCTCAAACAAGTCTTTGACGGATATTTCCCTTGATTTTTGCGCAAACTCAAGTATCTCGTTCCTGAAAATTATGAAGCACACTATGAACATGGCAACAAAGCAGGCGAATGCGACCACTGTGGCATGCTCAAGAAAGTCGGCGAAAGTAAGCTTTGCGCTCAGGGCGATCATCACTCCGACCGGGTTTCCGACCGCAGTCGCGCTGCTCCCTATGTTGGTCGCAAACACAGTCATCATGACAAATGGCGTTGGATTTATCCTCAGCCTTGCGCAAAGGGAGAGGACTATTGACAGCATGAACAAAATGGAAGTCACCTCATCTACAAGCGCCGCGAAAAAGCAGGAGAGGAGAAGGATTATGAAGACCAGCCGGACTCCGCCCCCGCCAGTGTATTTCATTATCCTTGCGATAAGGTACTCAAAGAACGCGTTTTTTTCAAGATATCCCACAAACAGCATCATGCCTGCAAGGAAAAGTATGATATTAAGCGAGGAGAATTCTATGAATTTCTCAATCCCAAGCAGCCCAGAGCCTATGAGTATGAACGAGCCAAGCAGCGCAAAAGACAGGCGTATGTCCCAGAATAGCACCGTGCCCAGCACCAAGCCAAGCACAAGGGTGGTGGCTATGGATTGCTTTGCGGTGAGGCCGAACCCAAAATAAAGAAGGAGGAACGAAAGCGCTATCGCGGCTATGTAGATGGCTGCTTTTTTCGCGCCGCCAGAATCGCTTTGGAGCATGACCAAAAAACTATGGAGAATATTATAAACCTTAAATATTCATCAGGCAATCACTATTTCTTTCTGGGCATAAGCGTCAGGCGCATGGGGGATGTCCAGCTTGACCAGCACCTTCCACACTATTTTCCGGCTGTCATGCCATGCATGGCTAGTTGCAGGGGAGGATTTTGGCGGCTCAAATCTGGCATGGTAAATGCCGCTTTCGTATCTTCCTTTTTTCCCAAGCTGCAATTTCTGCGAGTATATCTCCTTCTCAATTGTCCTAGTGCTGGTGTGCAGATGAGTGGAATAAGGCACCCCCAAATCCCTCTCCTGCATCCTGTCGTATGTGTCCATTTCCCTCACAATCTTTTCCCTCCTAGTCTCTATGCAAACCAGCTTTGCCTCAAAGCCTCTTGCTTCAATAGGGCTGCGGAGGGCAAGCTCAATATCCAAATCTATCGGCTCTCCAAGGCTATAGCTGCTTTTTGGTATTATCTTTATCTTAGCAGACAAGGCATTCGCCTGCTTTGATAGGAATTCGGCTTTTTTCCTTATGATTTCCCTTATGGGCATGCCATCACCCCCCATCATTCCGCTTGAGTCTCTTGCCTTCTTTTTTGAATCTCGAACATCCTTATTATCTCAGCTGTTGTGGTGATGTCATCAGGGCTTTTGTCATGCCGCATCCCCACCATTCTGGGGAAGCGCAATGCATAGCCTTTGCCGCCGCTAAGGCCGCACGTGTGCATGGGGGAAAGGGTGATTTCATCCGCAGCAACAGCAACCACATACTTGGGTTCAACCCAAAAGTCAGGCTCAAGCTTGGATACCACTCCTGCAGGCTTCTGGCTGACTTTTATCTTGCTCAGCATGTCCTCAAAGGACCGCATTTCCTCCTCGCTGAAGCCGCTGCCTATTTTTGCCACGGTCTCAAGCTCCCCGCTTTCAGCATTCTTCACGCATGCAAGAAGCCCTCCAAACTCGAATTCCTGCCTTGCTCCTTTGCCCAGATAATAGCCGACAACCACAGCATCTATGGTGTCCGCCATCTGCCCATATGATTTTTTCAGCTTTATCCATGCGAACTTGCGCGCGCCTGCCACATAGGGCTGATTCAAGTCTTTTGCGATTATGCCCTCCAAGCCCGCATCCACGAGCCTTTTGAAGTATTGGTCAAGCATCTGGGGGCTTTCTGCGATTATCTGCTCAGAGGCAACTATGGTGCCGTTTCCTCGAACCAATTCCTCGAGCATGCTTCTTCTTTTATGGTAAGGCTCAAGGGTCAAATCCTTTCCGTCCTTGTACATCAAGTCAAAAGCAAACAGCCGCAGCGGAAATTCCTTCGCCATGGCCTCTATGCCGTATTTCCTTTTTCTTTGGATAGTCTCCTGGAAGGAGAGGTATCTTTTCTCCTTCTGGCTGTAGGCGAGAGCTTCTCCCTCGAAAATTGCAGCGTTGGCTCCAAGCCTCTTTGCCGCATCAACTATCTCGGGGAACATGTGCGTCATCTTCTCCAGCTTTCGCGAATATATCTCCACCCGCTTTCCTTCAAGATGGACCTGCATCCTCAGCCCGTCATATTTTGCTTCAGCTGCGCATCTGCCAATTTTCTCGATTATCTCCTCCGCGCTTGATAGCCGCTCGGCAAGAGCAGGCCTGATGGGCTTGAATGGCCGGGCGGAAAAATCCGAAAGATTTTTGCCCAATATGTAGCGCTCTGCCACCTCCCCCAAATCAGAGCAGAGGTTGAACGCCCTAAGAAGCTGCTCGCTTTCTCTCTTGTCTCCGTGCCTCATCATTGAAAGGGCATCTATTATTGTCGGGTCTCCAACGCCAAGCCTCAGCTTGCCAAGGCAAAACCTCACCAAGTATTTTGCCTCTGCAGGCTGCGCTCCATTGAGAAGCTCAGCCAAAAGCGAGATTTTTGCCTGCTGGCTTCCAGCCCCTCCAAGCTTCGCGATTCTCACAAATGCTCCGTATGCCTTGTCAAGCGTGTTTTGGCTGGATGAAAGGGAAAGCTGCGCTTTTTTTGCAATCAGCTTCTCCGCCACGCTTCCCAAATCCCCGACCAGCTTGTATTCTTTTTCAATATCCTTCTCCAAATAGCCTGTTGTTTGCGCTATTGCCTTTATTGCAAGCTTTTCGCCTATTCCGACCTCCAGCCCCTCATATGCAGGGGCAATGCTTCCTTCGATTATATATACAAGCTTCCTTGCCTCCTCAGCGCTGCATTTTCCCAAAAGCCCGGCTATCTTTGATGACATCGCAATCCTTGAAGGCTCTGCCTCTATCTCCGCGAAGCACTCCGCAACTTGGGAAAATAGCATGCATTGCCTGCGAATGGAAATTATTTAAATCTCGGCTTGCCATCAGCAACCATGCGCTATCTTTGCGCGCAGGCAAGCGCGGAGCTTGTCTCGCTGATGGCAATCTCCCTCTTAGTTGTCTTCATGTTCTCCATCTTGGCATGGAATGCCTTGTCTGACGCAGACGCCCAAAGAGACTTCAACGACGCCTACCAATCGGTCCGGGCCCTTGCTGATGCGGCAGATTATGTCTATGGGCAAGGCGAAGGCGCAAGCAGGATAGTCTCCATAACCATACCTTCAGGGGCAGACATGGGGAAGAATGCGACTTATATCGGCAAGCCCCAAGGAAGCTCTCCCTCTATTGAGCCGAAGCAGATTACCATAAGATACGGCGGAAATGACATCAGCGCATATACGTCTGCTCGCCTTCACGGCTTTTTCCCGCCAAATCCTGGGACATTCAACATGGAAGTGGTGCGGAAAGCCGATGCGGTTTTAATCCAACCCAATGTGATTGATGTTGACGCCAAATCCGTCGCTGTTGTAATGCCAAATGGCGAAACCAGGACAGTAAGGCTCAAAGTTTACAAGTCCGCCAGCGAAAACGTCTCAGTCAATGTTTCGTTCATGTGGAATTATAATGAGGTAAGCCTAAGCGCCTACCCTGCCTCTTTCAGCGCAACTTACCAAGGCTTTCCAGTTGTCCTTTCCTTCTCCTCGTCTGGAGCTGTTGCCGGCTCGCCTTTCAACGGCATGCTCATCCTTACAGCAGCAGGGCAGCAAAGCAACGCCTCAGAGAGAGTGGAAATTCCGATAAGCGTGTCTGTCAGGCCATAAAGGCGCCGCCTTTGAGCAGCTTTGCTCTATATGGTTTTAAAATAAAAGCGAGATACTCTAGCATGCAATTTTTGCGCTTCCGACCTTTCCTGAATGCAATTGCTATGCCAGGGCAGGCAAGCGCAGAGCTGTTGGCTGTTCTTGGCATTGCGCTTTTTTTGATACTTTTTGTCGCCGCGTTTGCGTCCGACTCCCTTGCCGGCAGCAGGCAGCAGGATGAAATCCGCCAGGCAAGGGAAGCAGTGCAGAATCTTGCCCAGGCAGCTGATTATGTTTATTCGCAAGGGGAAGGCGCATCCTTGTCGGTGAGGGTCTCATTGCCTGCAAGCGCAGACTATAGCCCTGAAAAGACGTATATAGGCAAGCCCGCCTTTGCTTCCGCAAACGCCTCCTCAAACGCCATCAACATCAACATCTACGGCTCAGACATATCCGCATATTCTAAAGCCCCGCTTGCCGGGGCTTTCCCTTCGCAGCCAGGCGCATACTCCCTGAATGTGACCTCCCAGGGCGGGATTGTGAGCATAGGGAAAGTTTTTGCTGTCCCTGAAAAGACTTCCATTTACGTCCGCATGGGCAAAGGGCAAAGCCGCACGGAATTTGTCTCCTTCAAGGCTCTGCATTCCGGCCCGATAATCCTGAATGCCACCTATTCTTGGCAATTCAGCAGCCCTTCTCTTTCAATACCCACGCCAATTCTTGTGGCATACAACAGCTCAGCGCAGATTCCTTTGGCATTTTTAAGCCACTCAAGCGCTGGCATATATACAGGGGATCTGTTTGTGAGAGTGTATGCCGCAGGCTCTCCGCCTGCTTTGAAAGAGCAGTACAAACTGCCAATAACGCTGGAGGTAAGCTGATGCGCGGTTCAGGAAACTCGCAATCGGGGCAGCTTTCTGTTGAGATGGTGATAATCGCCTCTGCAATGGTGGCTCTGCTTCTGGCAGTTTTTGTCTTGAATGAATTTCTCAAAAGCTCTTGGGAGGAGATGAAGCAGTCCATGCAAGCCTCTCTTGCCGCGCATCAGGTTGCTTATGCGATAAACAGGGTGTCTGCATCCGGAAACAGCTCAAGCATAACTTTTTTCAACAGGGCTGGCCCAGATGTAGTCCGCATAGAGATTTTTGACAAGCGCTCGGTGAGAGCTTACTATATTGCAGGCGGATTCTCCTCCGCTCCTCTTGTCACAAACAACACCAACATCACATCTGAAATTCCGCTGAACCAGCTTGTCACCTTGAGAAATATTGGCGGAAAAATATCGCGAGGATGATTTTTTTGTGCATCAAAACTTGCAGCAGGGGGCAAATGCTTTCGTCCGAGCTGGTGGTGGCTTTTGTCTTGTTCATGGCTTCCCTTTTCTTTTTCCTTTTGGCATGGAACAGCATCTTTTCCTCATACGCATCCCAGCTTCAGCAGCATCAGCTGCATTTTGCCCTAATGAGCATATCCAACCAGCTGCTTCTTTCATCCGGAGACCCTGCAGATTGGGAGTTTTCGGCTCTCCAGAATGCCAATGCGTTCGGGCTCGCAAATCCGGACGGGACTCTTTCCGCAGCCAAGCTTTCAGCCTTGCAATCTCTCAATTCCACTCACTATGACGCAGTGCGGGAGAGGATGGGCGCAGGCAGGCTGGAAGTTTATGTTGAAGTCACGGATGCGGAAAACCGCGCAGTGCTTTACAGATTCGGCAGGCAGGCAGATGGCCCGCAGGCATCGCAAGCTTCAGCTTATATACAGAGGCTTGCGTTGATGGATGGGAATCTTGTGCTCCTGAAAACGCAAGTTTGGGAGGCTCAAAGGTAATCTTATGCAATCAGGGCAGCTTCACCGCGGGGTTTTTCTCTCTTTGGACGTAGTGGTTGCCATGATGGTCATATTCGTCTCAATAATGCTTTCTTTCTCCATTTTCTCCTCTGCTCCTGCCTTTGACCCATCATCTGCCATGCTGGATGCCTATCTGCAGGACGCCGCATCTGTTCTTCTGAGAACAGGCAGCCTGAATTTGCCGATTTCTTCCCAGCAAAGCAGCCCGAATGCCTCTGCCATATTGAAGATACTGCAGGCTACTCCTGACTCTGTCTGCATGCAGCTTGAGGCTTACTGCACCGAAGCCCCAGAAGGCCTGCAAGCCTACTGGAAATTCGACGAGTCGTTCGGCCCATTTCTATCCGACTCTTCTGGTAACGGCCACACAGCCTTGATGTTCCTCCAGCCATCTTTGGTTTTTGGCGGGGCATCTGGCAACTCCATCTATTTCAGCGGGCAGAATTTCGTGGGCACTGATTTTGACTTCAGCTGGAACGACAACCAGTCAGTCACAATAAGCTTGTGGGTAAAGCCTGAGTCTGTTTCTGGAATGGGTGGAATCATAGGCAAGTCATTTGAGGGATGGGAGTGGGTGATTTACCGCGATGGCTCGGAGGCAGGCTTTTATTACATGGACCAAGCAGGAGGGGGCTCAAACATGATGCAAGGGACATGGGGCAATGTCCTTTCTGCTGGGCAGTGGACGCATTTGGCATACGTCTGGGATGGCTCTTCTTCCCACTTTTACGCTAATGGGCAGCAAATCAATTCTGCTTACGCAGGCAACCCTTCCTATAACCAAGATAGCGGAGAGGGCGTGGCGATAGGCGGAAATGTCAATTTCAATGGCCAGAAGCTTTATTTTATTGGCCAGATAGATGATGTGCGTTTTTATGGCAGGGCGCTTTCAGCAGAGGAGATACGCAGGCTCTACAACAATCCGTCAAATCTGGCATTTGTTGCGGAAAAGCCAGGGTGCAAATATGCAGGAGGGCAGGTTCGCTCCCAGGCAATCCCGCTTGCCCAGAATGCCGACCAAGGGCAAAACAATTATTGCCATGCCTTGCTTAAGGGATGGCTGAGGGGAGAAAGAAATGGATAAAGCCGCAAGCAAAGCCTCATCCGGCTTCACATTCACGATCTCTTCTCTTATCATAGCATTGACTCTGATTTCTTTGGCGCAATTCTCATCAGACTGGAGCAGAAGCCGGCAGGCCTCCATCGAGATTTCCCTTCAGGATGAGCCTCTCAGCGTTCAGAATGCCATTGCTTCTGATTTCGCAAGCATGCTTGGGGCGAAAGGAGGCATCAGAAGGACAGGCGCAGGCAGCGCAGTTTCATCAGCATCCGCAACCTTTCCGTTTGAGCAGGAAGGCTTGCCTTTCGGAAGCGCAAAGGACTACTCCCTTTTTTTGGCAGCAGCAGCCTCAAAGTCTGGGCTGGAGATTTCAATTTACCCAAACATCTCCTCAGCTGGCGGAACCGCTTTGTTTTACCCAAAAAACGGCTCCTTTGACATCGCAAGCCAAGGTCAATTTGACAAAGCGACCTATATCCACCCAGCAGGCTGGGCTCCCTCTGAGATAAACATCACGCTTCGCTCTTTGAAAGCTGCCCAATCTGTGGGAGAATTTGTTGTGCAAAATGAAGAATCAATGCAAGAGCCAGAGACCATCACCTACAATCTGCTCTATTTTGAGCCAGGCAAATCTTTCAGCCGCACTGCTATAGCGCAAAGGTCGCACAACTTATCCTTGCAAATCCTATATCCGGACCAAACCCAAATCCTCATCCACTCAGGTTTCTCCATGTCGCTCCAAAAAAACTACACCTCAATCAGCTACACAAAAAGCCCAGGCGCATATTTGGTGTTCCCCTTTGAAAGCCCAAACCCCCTTGCAGACTATTACAATCACGGCTTCTTTTTTGAGCTTGGCGGCGGGATGCCGGAATCTTCGCCGCAGCATGTTGAAGATTGCATAAGCGGAAGCTGCTATGAGTTTGACGGCGTGGATGACTACTTGAATATATCTCTGCTGGATTTCACGCAAAGCCCGCCTTCATTCAGGAAGGGCAAAGATAGGATGCAAGATGGGGATTTTGAGTATTTCTACGGGGAGCCTGACGACCTGAGCCAGGATTATTGGCCTTCTTGGGATGTGGAGCAGGGAGGCGCCAGCTATTTTGATGCAACAAGGGATGCCAAGGTCGGCGCATTCGCTCTTCGCATAAGCCCTGACCAATCCTCAAGCGGAAGGATTGTGCAGAGGGTTGATAATCTGCTGGAAAACACAGAGTATACGCTTTCATTTTGGGCTCGCGGATCTTCTCAAGTGCAATATGCGATAAGCAATGAGCGAGATGAATGGCTACAGCCTGATGGAAGCTGGGGCGGAGGGCATCATTTGCTTTCTGCAAGCGCTCCTGGCGATGCTTACAAAAAGATAGAAACAAAATTCGCGCTTCCGCGCGGGCAATCTATGGCCAGGATATATCTTTACGCAAGCCCTGACTATGAGGTCTATTTCGATGGCGTGCAGCTGAGAAGGACAGAAGGCCTCAACGGCGGCTTTGAGCATTATTATTCAGATTGGGGGCCTCAAGGAGGGGGCTTGGTGCCTGAGGGTAATTGAATGGCAAGAGGCTGGAGCTTGCTTTACGGGCTTTTGCTCCTTTCCGGCTACTTATGGGCTTCTTCCTGCAGCCTTGGGGTAGGTGCATCTTGCCCGATTTCCGGGCAGCCTTGCTGCTCAAGCGGCCTGGTATGCAGCATAGCTTCTGGGCAAAGCAGCGGCACCTGCTGCGCAAGCATAGGTAGCTTTTGCTCGCAGAATAGCCATTGCTGCAGCAATCTGTGCGAGAATGGAAAATGCACAGCCGCCTACTCATGCGGGCATTATTGCTCAAGCAACTCGGATTGCTCTCCCTCATGTTCTCTTTGCGTTCCTGATTCGTCTGGCAATCCGCGCTGCTTCTCCTGCATTCCAGACGGCAGCTCTTATGGATGCGCAGCAAGCCAGGAGTGCTGCAGCGGAAAGTGCAACAGCAATGGCATGTGCGTTTCCTGCCTTGCTGAAAACGAAGCCTGCCAAGAGGATTCCGACTGCTGCTCAGGCTATGCTTGCGCAGGGCAATCAGGATACCGCAGATGCGTGCCTAAAGCCTCCCAGTCTTTTTCAGGAAGCCCGTGCGCAGACCAGTCAGGCTGCCAGCCAAGCCCCCCCAGCTTCAAGGAGATTTACTGCGACCTGCTCAATCCCAACCCTGCCTATTACCCTGGGTTTGCAGGTGTGTGCCGATGGTGCATCCCGCAGGCATTTGCATGCGAGCCTTCATCCCCATTGGGCTGCTGCTCAGGAGGAATCTATGTTTATGAGTGCCGTGTTTCCCCTGCTGGAGGCTTTGAATTCTTCTGCCTCCCAATAGACGGCGCCTCTCCAAACAACATCCCCACAAATTGGGCATTTGTTGGGGACAATGTTTTCGCGCATGGCGGAAACCCAAGAAGCGGGGGCTCCAGCCTATACCTTCGCGAAAGCGGAGGCGGGCTCTTCTCATACGCTTACAATACCGAGCTTGTGCTCAACAGCAGCTCAATGTATCTTATTGAGTTTTGGACCATAAACAACGATGGAAATCCGAGATACTCGGTTTATGACGCAAACAACAACGCCTATCTTCAGCAGAATGGAGAATGGATTTTTTCCCCAAAAGACATAGACAACAAATTTGAGCAGCCGGTATTGATTGATTTGGGAATTGGAAGCTCTGGCTGGTACTCAAAGTATTCAAGGAAGTTTTCAACTCTTTCTTCAAACGTTTCTCATGTGCAGCTTAGGCTCTATCCTCCTAAAGGCGGAAGTGAAGCCTATATTGACGATTTGGACCTCTCCCAAATATACGACTTCACAATTATTGTCTGGTTCAAGCCGCAGGGCAAGCAAAACGACCGCGCATCCATACTTTGGAATGGAAATCCTGAAAGCGAAGTGGGGCTGGACTGGTATATGAACTCGGACGGCTCAGTCTATCTTTCGATATCTGGGATTGATTCAGACGGGAATCTTCAGATGGTCAATTCAGGAGCCTATGTGGCAAACAGCAACTGGCACCAGCTTGCTTTGGCTGTCGAGAGAATAGGGAGCAATGGAAGGGGCTATTACAGGGCGTATCTTGACGCTGGATTGATAGGCGAGGGGGAATTCCCTGTGGATAGGCTCAACAGCAGCTCTCAGTTTTGGATTGGCAGGAATGGGGCAGGAGGGAATGCCTTCAAAGGCAGGATTGACGAGCTTAGGATTTACAGGAGGGCCCTTGGCGAATATGAGATAGCGCAGGCTTACCGCAGGGTTAATCAGCAGAGGCTGGAAGCCGAAATCTTCTCGCGCTACGCAAACCTTCCAGCTTCGGATTTGAAGGATTTGGGCGTTTCCTACAACGCAGAGGTCAGAATAAGAAAATCGCTGCCGCAGATGGTCTTGTACTACCCGCTTGACCAGCCGCCAATCGCAGGCGCGGTTCCTGACAGCTCGCCTATGCTTTCGCACGGGCGAAATATCGGAGCCAACTGGTCTGCCTTTGGAAAATCAGGCCCTTCCTTCTCCTTCGGCGGAAACGGGGAGCACATACTCCTTGGCAACAAAAGCCTTGCTTTTGGCATATCGGACTTCACGGTTTCAGCATGGATATATCCGCAGTCTTTCTCCTCAGGCTCCTGCGGACCGAGCGCTCTTTTCACAGTAGGCGAAAGCGAGCAAGGAGCAGGAGTTTTCGCAAAGGATGGAAGGCTTGCATTCACGCTTGGGACAGGCGAGTATGCGCTTGGCAGCAGCTTCAGTTCGCTTTTGGGCAAATGGACTCATGTGGCTGCTGTCAGAAAAGGCGGAAACATTTCCATTTATGAAAATGGCGTGCTGGCAGGCTCGGCGAAAAGCAGCCAGCTGGCTTCTGCCTCAGTCTACCCATCAATCACCAAAATAGGCGGGGCACTTTGCAGCCCAAATACCTTCAGCGGCCATATAGACGAGTTCAGGGCATTTTCCCGCGCGCTTTCGGCAGAAGAAATCAAGCAGCTTCATGCTGACAGCATGCTTTCAGTTGAGAGAAGGCTGGCTTCGCAGTGGGGATGAGCAGGAGCAAGTATTTTTAAGCTCACAAGAGAGGTTCTCGCATGGCTGAAAACATAATGGAGACAAAAATAGACCAGCTTGTCTCATTTGTTCAAAGGCACAAGTCCGTCCCTCTTGATGCGCTTGCCAGAAGCGTCCAGCTTCCGCCTTCCACTGCCGAGCTGATATGCGCCATCTTGGAGAAAGGAGGGATTGTGGATTTGGTTTATCCTCTGAATATAACCGAAAAGCCGTCAGTTTCGTTCAGGATGCTTCCAATTGAGCCAGCCTCCCCATCCTATGATGACATAAAGGGCAAAGTCATCTCAAGCTATTCCTTTTCTTCTGATGGCGTCCCGGCGTCCGTGAAAATAATTGACACAGAAAAGGAGAAATATTATGTGGTTTCCCTGATTGAATTCGGGACTGCCACAAAAATATTTCTTGATTTGATAAAAGAAGAGATGCTGCGGAGCGTGCCAACGGTCACCAGCTCTGATGTTTCTGATGCAGAGAAAGCCATGGCAATGCGGGAGGAGTTCAAAAGCGTGATACGCAAATACATCGCCCAATTCAAGCTCGGCAAAGAGGCAGAGGAGGTTATTGTAGGGGTCTTGCTCCACAAGCTTTTTGGCTTGGGGGAGATTGACGTGCTCAATCAGGATGATTGGCTTGAGGAGATAATAATCAACAACTCAAAAAGCCCGATAGGTGTTTACCACAGGAGGCTCGGCTGGCTCAAGACCAACATATACATGCCTGATGAGGACTCCATCTTCAACTACGCATCGCAAATTGGAAGGAGGGTGGGAAGGCAGATTGCCACCCTGACTCCTATATTGGATGCTAGGCTGGAGACAGGCGACCGTGTCTGCGCAACCTTGTCGCCTATTTCTGCCCATGGGAACACAATAACCATACGCAGGTTCGCAAGGAATCCCTGGACCATAGTCAATCTTGTGGGCGAGCCTGGCTATTCCATGACGCCAGAGATGGCAGGCATGCTTTGGCAGGCGATACATTACGAGATGAACATATTGATTGCAGGAGGCACGGCTTCAGGAAAAACCACAGCTTTGAATGCGCTGGCCGCTTTCATTCCTCCAAACCAGCGCGTGGTGACAATAGAGGACACCCGCGAGCTGATGCTTCCGCCTTACCAGTGGAATTGGATTCCGCTTCTCACAAGAGCCCCAAATGCAGAAGGCTTGGGAGAAGTGACCATGCTTGATATGCTGACCACCTCTCTCCGAATGCGCCCTGACAGGATAATACTTGGAGAGATGAGGAGGCAGAGAGAAGCGGAGGTTCTTTTTGAAGCCATGCACACTGGGCACTCTGTTTGCGCCACTCTTCATGCCGACACCGGCATGCAGGCGCTAAGGAGGCTCACCTCTCCTCCCATCAACCTTCCCCCTTCTGATTTGGACTCAGTCCATCTGCTGGTGGTCCAATACAGAGATAGGAGAAAAAATGTCCGAAGGACTTTGGAGATATGCGAAATTGTAGGCGGGGAGAAAGAGACCGACCTTTCCACAAATGTTGTTTACAGGTGGAGGCCAAGGACCGACAGCTTTGACATGGTCGGAGAGCCCAACAAATACCTCAAAGAGCTGAATCTTCACACAGGAATGACCAAAGAGGAAATATACCAGGACATAAAGAACAGGGCAACCATAATCAAATGGATGATTGCAAACAAGCTTTCAGACATAGACAGCGTGGGGCGCATAATGGCGCTTTATTACAGCAAGCCAAAGGAAATACTTGACATTGCTAAAAGATCCATTTCCGGCAAAGACAAAAAGTGATGGCGGTGCGCCAGCATGGCAGGTGAAATCAAGCGCATTCCTCTGATGCTTCTGCCGCTTTCAGCATGCGAGACAATCGGCAGTCGGTTCAGGGGCGTGGGCGTAAAGATTCTGCCCTTTTACCCAAGCGTGCGGTATGATTTGAGGAGCATAGGCATATCCTATCCCCCAGAAAACTTTTGCGCAATAGCTTTCTTTTCTGCCATGATTTGGGCAATGCTCATATCAATTTTTGTTGGCATGCTTCTTGCAAGAAACGCCGCCATCCCCCCAGTTGCGAAAGTGATATTCCCCATGCTTGCCCTTTTTTTCGTTGCGGTGTTCTTCCTGATACTCCATCTTTCATACCCTAGGATGATAGCCAAAAGCATAGCCTCCAAAATAGACAGGGAGCTGATATTTGCGATGAGGGATATGCTCATCCAGATAAGCTCAGGCGTGCCTCTCTTTTCCGCGATAGACAACCTCGCCAATTCAAACTACGCTTACATAAGCAAGGAGTTCCGCATTGTCTCCAACCATGTAAAGGCAGGCGCATCGCTTACAGAGGAGCTTGAAGCCATGGCAGTCAGGACGCAGTCAGATTACCTGAAAAAGACCTGCTGGCAGATTGTGACTGCAGTCCGGTCTGGCGCAAACTTGGCAAGCACGCTGAAAGGGATAGTGCACATGCTTGTGGAGTACCAATTCTCCCTCTCAAAATCATTCAACAGCGAGCTTAATTTCATCATCCTGGTGTTTCTGCTGACTGCTGCTGTTTTGCCCACCATTGGCACAACTGTGCTGGTGGTTTTCTCTGTATTTGGAATGCTTGGCGTGACGCCCGAGGTTTTTGGCGGCATAATTGGGCTAAGCTTTCTTGCGCAAATGATTGTGATTGGGTATGTGAAGATGAAAAGGCCAACAATGTTTGAGTAGGGCAGGGTTTCTATGAAAAAATATGTTGTGGACAAAAGATTCTCCTCTTTCTTCAAGCCAAAAAGCAAAGACAGGCTCTCCACTCTTTTGTCTTATGCAGGGATTGAGACCAGCCCGGACATATGGCTTGGCTCAAGGCTCTTGATGATATTCCTGTTTGGAATAGTGGGGTTTCTGATACCCCTCACCATTTTCCAATACCTTGATTTGCGGGATTTCCCAATCCTTGCTGACAGCAGCCTCCCTTCCCGCATTATAGTTGGCATAGCGACAGGAATAGCGTTCATGGTTCTGATAGGGTTTCTGGTTTATCTCCACCTTTATTACCTTATAACAGAGCGCACAAAAAGAGTGGAGAAAGTCCTGCCTGATTTCCTTCTCATGGTGGCAGCCAATCTCCGCTCAGGCATGACTCCATTTGCGGCTTTCCAGGCAGCAGCCAGGCCAGAGTTTGGTCCTCTGCAATCAGAGGTCCTCTATGTCTCCTCCCGCTCGCTTGGGAGCGAATCCTTTGCTGAGGCTTTGCGCCAGCTTACAAACAACATAGACAGCCCGATGCTAAGAAGGATGGTCTCGTTTTTTGAAAACGAGCTTAAGTCAGGCGGAAAGCTGGCTTATCTTCTTGAGACCTCCGCCGAAGAGATAAGGGAGACAGAAGAAGTCAAAAACCAGATGGTGCTTGCCACAAAATCCTATGCCATCTTCCTTGGCTTCATTCTTGTTTTCGGCTTGCCTCTTCTTCTTGGGATATCCACCCAGTTCCTATCCACATTCACCAAGTTCCAAGGGCATCTTGACGCGACCGGCGGGGCAGGGCAGCCATCCAGCATGGGCATGATTTCTCCTCCAAAGGTAAAAGTGGATGTGAAATTCATTGACCAGATGGCTTTTGTGATCATCTTCGGCACTGCCCTTCTGACTTCTGTTTTGATAGGGGTCATCGCAGAGGGCAAGCTTTTGTACGGGCTGAAGTACTTTCTCCCGCTCGCGCTTGCCTCTTGGGCCATGTTCACGGTCTTCAAGACAGTCATCGGCGGGTTCATTGGCTCCATGATAGCTTGAATCGAGGCTCTGCATTTTTAATTTTCGCACGCAAATCCCAAAGCATGCCAAAGGTGACTCTTCCGGATGGAAAGGCCCTGGAGGTTCCGCAAGGGGCAACTGCTGCTGATGCAATTGCGCTTGTAAGCAGAAGGCTTATTGAGAAGGCAGTCGCAGCCGAGGTCAATGGAAAAATGGTGGACTTGTTCTTCCGGCTTCCAGGCGACTGCTCTCTCAAAGCCCATACTTTTGATACCAAGGAAGGAAAGGAAGTCTATTGGCATTCCACCTCCCATGTTTTGGCGCAGGCTGTGATGCGCCTCTACCCTGATGCCAAGCCGACAATAGGCCCTCCTATTGAGCAGGGCTTCTATTACGATTTTGCAGGAGTTCCGCCTTTCACTCCAGAAGACTTGCAGAGGATTGAGGAGGAGATGAAAAAAATAGTCAGGGAGAACCAGCCTAGCAGGCGGGTGGAGCTTTCAAGGCAGGAGGCTGAGCGGCTTTTTGCGGAAAACAAATTCAAGCTCGAGCTTATAAGGGAGATTCCTGATGGGCAGCATTCTGTCTATTACAGCGGAGACTCTTGGTTTGATTTGTGCCGCGGGCCACACTTGCCCTCCACAGGCATGATAGGAGCGCTGAAGCTGACAAAATCCTCCTCTTCTTATTGGAGAGGGGATGCTTCGCGCGAGCCTCTCCAAAGGATTTACGGCATTTCCTTCCCAGAAAAAAAGATGCTTGACGACTATCTTTCATTTTTGGAGGAGGCAGAGAAAAGAGACCACCGCAAGCTTGGGGCGCAGCTTGGGCTATTCATGTTCCACGAGTGGAGCCCTGGCAGCCCCTTCATACTCCCGAAAGGCGCAATAATATACAACGAGATACAGGCTCTCCTGCGGCAAGAATACATAAAGCGCGGATATCGCGAGGTCATCACTCCTCAGCTTTTCAACAAGGCTCTCTGGGAGCAGTCAGGGCACTGGGAGTTTTACAAAGAGAACATGTTCATCCTCACAGTGGATGATGCTGAATTTTCGCTGAAGCCCATGAATTGCCCATCCCACATGCTCATCTACAACAGCTCTGCGCATTCATATAGGGACTTGCCCCTTCGGATTGCCGATTTCTGCATGCTGCACAGGAATGAGCTTCGAGGGGTATTGGGAGGCATGACGCGCGTCCGCAAGTTTTCGCAAGATGATGCGCACATTTTCTGCATGCCTGAGCAGATAGGCCAAGAAATAGATGCCATGCTGGATTTTGTAAGGTTCATATATGTGGACACGTTCAAATTCTCCTTCAAGGCAAAGCTTTCCACCCGCCCTGAGAAATACATGGGCGAGCTTTCCCAGTGGGAGGAGGCAGAAAAGCATTTGGAGGATGCGCTGAGGAAAAATGGGATAGAATACGCGATAAATCCAGGAGATGGGGCATTTTACGGGCCGAAGATAGATTTTGATGTGAAGGATGCGCTTGGCAGAGGGTGGCAGCTTGCCACAATCCAAGTTGATTTCCAGATGCCCAAGCGCTTCAAATGCGAATACGAGGGGCCAGACGGCAGGCAGCACACGTGCGTAGTCCTGCACCGCGCAATCATAGGGAGCTTTGAGAGGTTTCTTGGCATATTGACCGAGAATTACGCAGGAAAATTCCCTGTTTGGCTTTCGCCTGTTCAAGTGGCGCTGCTTTCTGTCTCTGACCAATACAATGGATTTGCTGAGTCTCTTGCAGCAAAGATGCGCGCTGAAGGGATACGCGCCGAGGCCAACTGCAAGCAGGAGACAATCGGCGCAAAAATACGCGGAGCGCAGCTTGAGAAGATTCCTTACATGCTGGTGATAGGGCAAAAGGAGAAAGACTCGGGCAACCTGGCAGTGCGCACCCGCGATGGGAAAATCCAAAGCGATGTCCCTATAGCCTCATTCATAGAAAAGGTGAAAAAAGAAATCAAAGAAAGGTCTTGAAGGGCGCTTTGGCGCATGTGAAAACGGGCTCATTTCTCCTTTCTTTTGGAGAGCTTGTCCAGAATCTTCCTGTGAGCCATCAAGCGTATTGCGTTTATCTTTATGAAGCCCACAGAGTCTTTCTGGTCAAAGCCTCCTGCCTTGTGCATGGACCCCAGGTCCTCGTCGTAAAGCGAGGTTGGGGAGGTCCTTGCCCGTGTCCAGACATTCCCTTTGTAAATCTCCAATGTGACCACTCCGTCTATGTATTCTTGGCTTTTGTTGAACGCTGCGGTGAGGAACTCCATTTCAGGCGAGAACCAAAATCCATTGTAGATAAGCTCAGCATAGCGCGGGGTGAGCATGTCCCTCAGCCTCATGACCTCTCGGTCCATGGCGATAGACTCGATGTCCCGATGGGCAACCATCAGTATGGTGCCGCCAGGCGTCTCATAAAGGCCTCTGGATTTTATTCCGACAAACCGGTTTTCAACCATGTCAACCCTGCCCACCCCGTTCTCCGCCCCTATTTTGTTGGCATACATGAAAAGCTCAAGCGGGTCGGTTTTCGCTGTCCCGTCATTTTTGTTGACTATCTTGACAGGCGTGCCATCCTTGAAATGTATCTCCAGCCATGTTGATTTGTCTGGGGCATCCTTCGGGTTCACTGTCCGCGAATATACGCTTTCGTCTGGCACCAGTCCTGGGTTCTCCAATATTCCTGCCTCATGCGAAATGTGCATGAGGTTCTCGTCTTCCGAATAAGGCTTGCTTATGGTGGCAGACACAGGGATGCCTTTCTCCTTTGCGTATGCTATCAAGTCGTCCCTGCCCTTGAATTGCTCCAGGAATTCCGGCATTTTCCATGGCGATAGGACTTTGATGTCTGGGTTGATGGCATAATAAGTCAGCTCAAAGCGGACCTGGTCGTTGCCTTTTCCGGTGGCTCCATGCGCCACATACGCCGCGCCCTCCTGCTCCGCGACCATCATTTGGTGCTTGGCTATCAGCGGCCTGGCAAGCGAGGTCCCAAGCAAGTATCGGTTCTCATAAATGGCATTTGCCCTTATAGCCGGAAATATGTAATCTGTCACAAACTCGCGCCGGACATCCTTTATGACCACTTTCTTTGCGCCGATTTTCATGGCTTTCTGCTCGGCAGCCTGGAAATCCTCCTGCTGCCCGACATCAGCCATAAAGCAAATCACCTCATAACCTCTGTCAATCAGCCACTTCAAAATGCAGGATGTGTCCAGCCCGCCAGAGTAAGCCAGCACCACTTTCTTGTTCTCAATATCCTTCGTCGGCAGAATTTCTCCTTCTGACTCATCGCCCATTTTCATCTCCCCCAAGATTTGCAGGATTTCATTTGCCTCATTTAAAAAACTCTTTGTTCCAAAAAGAACAAATCAAAAACGCGCTGCTGCCTCTGCCATGCTTGCAAGCAAGGCTTTTGGGTCTTTCGCCTTCACGAATGCGGAGGCAAGGAGAACCCCTGCTGCCCCAAGCTCAATGGCTTTCCGCACATCCTCTGCGTTGCTCACCCCTGCCCCGCAAAGCACAGGGGTGGAATTGACGCTCGCCACCGCCTCGACGCTGCTTCTGACAACCTCAGGCTTTGCGGTCGAGACCGAAATCCCGCTTCCAATCAGCTCAGGCGGCTCAACCGCTATGAAAGTAGGCTCATATTTAGCCAGCCGCCCGGATTCTTCAGCGTCTTTGGCGCAAAGCATGCTTTCCAAGCCTGCTTCTTTCAGCCTTGCGATGGTTTTCGCAATCTCATTTTCAGGCAGGCGGTGCTCGGAGTGGTTGAGCAGGCTGCCCTTTGCGCCTGCGTCTCTTATCGCCTCCGCAGTCAGCATCCCAGTGCACGCTCCCTGTGGCGCGCTATCTACATGCTGGGCAAAAACGTCCGGACAGGCAAGGGCAGCCTCCCGCAAATCAACCGCTTGCGGGGCTGCAATTATCCTCACCCCGCTAAGAAGGGAAACCTCTGCGGCAATCTGGCAAAGCTCCAGCCCCCTCTTGCCAAGCGACTCAGGGTACGCTTTTAGGTTGAGCGCAATTATGGGCTTCATGCTTCTGCTTTGCTCTGAATGGTTTTAAACCCTTCTTTGCCTATCAAAAATCCCTGAGGGCATATGCCTTATGAGGTGAAATTGGATTTGCAGCCGCTGGCTTGCCGGCAGGCTGAAAGCGCCGACGTGGCAGAACCTGGTAATGCGCTAGACTCGAGATCGCAAGGTTTTGCAAGAAATCTAGTGCCCTTTACGGGCTTAGGAGTTCAATCCCATATCCCCTTTTCTTTGGGAAAGAAAAGGGTCTGAGGGTTTCACCCCCAAAAGAAAACGTGGGGAACACATCTCCTCGTCGGCGTTTTATTTTTAGTAAGACTTAAATACATTAATGACGTATAAATCTCTATGAAAGGCTGGAAAGAGAGGCTGCAAGAGAGCAAGTGGATGACTGATGCAGACAAGGAGCTATTTCTGAAATTCGCAGAAGACGCCGTGGCACGTCAGATAGGGGAGCGACGTATTGAGAAATACAGGTCTGACTTCTCCTCAGCCCATAAAATGACTGGCATGAGCCTGACTGCGATGGTAAAGGACTTGGACGGGCTAATGGGCTTTTTCTTGCCCACTCTTTACAATCGCGCCCCCACATACGCACAAAACGCATATTAAGCCTGCGAAAATAAACAGAGTAGGGCTTCAGAGTGGGGATTTTTGATGGCTAAGAAAGTAGATTACAGCACATGGAGCAAAGAGGAGCTGATAAGGGAAATAGAGACTCTGAAAAAGCGAAAGAAATATGGCTTAGTTTGGGAGGATAAGCCTGAAGACGTTGCCCAGATGTGCAAGGAAAAATTGCCTATCTTAAGCGAAGTCAAAAGCAAGGAAATAACCACTGACAAAAACGCGGATTACAATATCTTAATAGAAGGCGACAATTACCATGCCCTGGCTGCTCTGAATTTTACGCACGCCAACAGCATTGACGTAATTTACATTGACCCGCCGTATAATACTGGTAATAAGGACTTCAAGTATAATGATAAGTGGGTGGATAGAGAAGATGCTTACAGACATAGTAAATGGCTTTCTTTTATGGAAAAGAGATTAAAATTAGCTAAAGAACTACTGAGTAAAGAGGGGCTCATATTCATTTCTATAGACGATAATGAATATGCCCAGCTAAAGATATTATGTGATGAAATCTTTACCGAAGGAAACTATAGAAATAGTATTATTATCAGGAGAGGAGCAAAAAATGTTCAAGCTCAGTTTGATACCATAGATAGACTAAGCAGTGGTTATGAATTTGTTCTTGTTTATTCTAAAAACTCAAAGTATAGACTGCCAAAACAAATGAGAGCTTTGGAAGAAAAAAGAGAAGGCAGTTGGAACAATCATTGGCGCGGCACAGACCGGCCTACAATGCGATACAAATTATTCGGAATTACACCAAAAGAGGGGCAGTGGAGATGGAGTGAAGAACGGAGCTTAAAGGCGATTGATAATTATAAAAAAATGTTGAAAGACATCGGCAAAAAAGAAGTAGACATCAATCAACAAGAGATTGACAGATGGTACCTAAAAAAGAGCACCGAAACGGAAGAAGAACTGGATTTGCTGAGACTGTCAAAAAATAATAAACCAGAACATTATATCCCCCCAACCGACAATACCTTACTAAACGATGTGTGGTTTGATGTTCCGCCAAATAGTAGCCGTAAGCTTACCTGGATATTTGGTAAAAAAGTCTTTGACAATCCGAAGCCATTAGAACTGATATGGAGAATTCTCCAGTTTAGTAATAAAAATGCAACCATTCTGGATTTCTTTGCTGGTTCTGGAACTACTGCACACGCAGTCCTAG
>JAOAJY010000007.1 GCA_026413965.1 Microcaldota archaeon | reverse complement strand
AGGACGAAGGAGATAGGGATACTGAAGGCTATTGGGGCTACAGAGGAGGACATACGCAACATTTTCCTTTTTGAGTCCGGAGTGCTGGGGATGGTCGGCGGAATTGCGGGCAGCGCGCTTGCTATAGCGCTTGTTTATGTCGGAGGGCTATTTGGCCTTCCTGCGCAGATAAACATTTGGATAGCCTTCTTTGGGACTGCCTTTGCCTTTGTGGTGGGCGTGCTTTCAGGCTATTTCCCTGCGATGCAGGCAGCCAGGCTTGCGCCTGTCGAGGCGCTAAGGTACGAGTAATCTTTAAAAGCAGATTTTTTCCATTTTCAAGCAAGCAGGGGTAGCCAAGCTTGGTCAAAGGCGCAGGACTCAGACGGGCTTGCATCAAGCCCATGGGAAATCCTGTCGGTTAGCCGTTCGTGGGTTCAAAAGCCCTGCGCTGGCGCGAATGCCAGCCCAGGACTGCAAATCCCTCCCCCTGCATATGGCAAGCTTGCCAGAACCTAGCTCAATTACTCGCTTTTGGCAGGAGGCTGGCTTTTGTCCTTTTTTTCCAGATTCCTGATTCGCTGGTCTAAAGTCGGCGAAAGAGAAACCAGGGAGAGGAGCCCAGCCTGCAAATTTGCAGGAAAGTTGATTAGATTTGTTTTCATTTTCCTCAGAGCACTAACAATAGCCTGCTTGCCCACTACCTTTGCTGCATGTAGGTCTGCTTTGAAGATGCGTTCGAAGTCCATACTCCGACCAAGGCAAACAAACAATCCAGTGAGGCCAAACGCTACCAATGAGGCGCCTATTTGCTGAATACTTGCCTGACTAAGAATCCTTTCAAGAATGATCAACCCGGACCCTAAATTGGCAATCACCATAATGTTTCTGAAGGCTGAAAACTGCCTGTCTTTATTCTTCGCGCTTTCTATTTCAGAAACAGCCACTGCTGCAAGCTCATCTTGGTTGAGCTTTTGCACAAGAGCAGAGGTCACCTTGATTTCAAGCAGCCTGCCCTTTGACAAAACGCTAGCGCTTTTCATCCGATTGGACTTTCGGACTGTCAGCTCCAAGCAATCTATTCCTTTTGCCTTGGATATGGAATCTACCAGCGGCTCAATATGCTTGAGCTTGTTGGAAAGGACTTGATTTTCTACCTTGTCCTTCATGTTTTTTCGAAAGACTATCTGCATATGCATCTACCCTCCGATGCAAAAAAGTGTTATAAGAAGTATATAAACGTATGTATAAAAAATAGGATTGGCTAAGCGAAAAATTCAGCTTTGAAGCCGAAGGTTTGGTACATCTTGCCATCCTTTGAAACCAGGAGAGCATCAATAGGAAGGCTGGCTGCAAGCTCTATTGCGGCGCTGAATCCAGCGGAAAAAAGGGCTGTTGCGTATGCGTCAGCCTCAATTGCTGTTCGGGCAAGCACAAAGCAGGCTTTCATGCCATCCGCAGGCATTCCGGTTTTTGCGTTCAAGAGATGGTGCGCATTCCCCCAGCGCCTCCTGTTTGGGGCTGAGGCGGCTATCGCCATGCAGTCAAGAGAGATTTTGCCGATGGCTTTTTGGGGGTCATCTGGGTGCTCAAGCAGAATTTGCCAGCCTGGCTCGCCATCTGCGCTTTTTGCGAAAATGTCCCCGCCTGCGTTTATGTAATAGTGCTTCACTTTTTCCTTGTCCAAAATTGAGGCGACGCGGTCAATCGCATAGCCTTTTCCAAAGCCGCCAAATTCAATCTGCTTGTTCAGCAGTATCCGCCTTTTTTTGGTGTCCAGTTTGAAGGGCGGCTGGAAAAATCCAAGCAAAGGAGATGGCTTTGCGGAAGGCGCAGGCTTTGGGCCATACCCAAGCTCCTCAAGCCTGCTTTTCAAGGTGATGTCAAAATTGCCGCGGGTCTTTGCCCGGAACTCCTCTGCTTTTTGCACAAGAAGCAAAAGCTCTTCAGTAGCATCCTGCCACACCCCAAGCCGGCTGTTGAGGCGCGAAAGCTCAGAATCAGGAAGGAAGCGGGAGAAAGCCTTCTCAATCCTTGAGAACTCTGCAAAGCAGGCTGGAAATAGGGAAGAGCTGCTTGCAGGCAGCTTCACCTCAACCACAGTCCCAAGATGCTCCTCAGACCTTGCTGAAAGCTGCATGCCCTCACTGGCTCTCTTGCAGCTCAGAGACATACTTTTGGAATGCCGCGGTTGTCAGGGAGCTTCCAGCCACTTGCTTTGGAAGGGATATTTCGCTAAGCTTCTTGCCAACAACCAGTTCCCTGATGGCGCCATTCACGCCTGCTATGTACTTGGCAGAAACTTTGTCAGGATTTATTCCCTCCAAAGAAACATCCGCAACCTTCTCGTCCTTGATTGAAAGGGTTATCTGCATATCCACCTTGCCGCTGTGGTAATTGTAAGAAACATTCTTTGCGTAAATTCCATCTTCGATGGCTTTTGCTATTGTCTGGTTGATTTTCTCATAGCCTGTCCTATTGTCTGCCAATACTTCAGGACTCTTGCCTGAAACCTCAGCCTGCTTATCTTGGCTTTCCTTGGGATAAGGCTGTGGCGAGGGCGCGATGGCTTTATCCGATTTTTCTTGCGGCTGGGCTGAAGCGCAGCCGAACGCCAGCATGAAGACAAGCATCAGCGAAACTGCAAGCGCAACAAAGCCTTTTCTCATATCGCTGCCGCATGAATTTTGAATGCCCATATGATCACCTATGGAAATCAGGCAGGAAGGGATTTGGCTGGAAAGTTTAAAACCATACCGCGCGAATCTTTTTCATATGGCAATATCAGAGTGCCCTGCATGCACCTACCACATAGCCTTGCCTCCTGGCTTGAAGGAGGGAGAGGCGATGGTTTGCCCTGATTGCGGCGCTAGAATAAAGCTTGCAAAAATTTACCCGCCTGTTTTTGAGCTTGTGGAAGAGGTAGAATGATGGGCAGACAATATGCGGCGCTTCTTGCCGCTTTTTTGCTCCTCTGCCAGCCGGCGTTGGGGGCATGGAACCAGACGATTGAGATATACGCCAGCTCAAAAAACGGGCTGCCTGCCCAGGGGTGCGAAATCAGGATAACTTACCAAAAAAGCGACAATGCAAGCAGAAGCGACGGGCTGATTTTGGGAAAAACCGGCAAGGATGGGAGATTTTCAGCCAGCATCCTCAACACAGTGGAGCCGCAGAATGAAATCAGGAGGATAGAGGTGAGCATTTCCTCTTACTACTGGGAAGGCGAAACCAGGGCGATTGAGGCAGGAAAGGAGGAAGCGGCAAGGCTGAATTTCACAGTCCCGTACGAACTTCAGCCTATAAGGATAAAGGTTTTGGACTACCGCGGAAAGGCTGCCCCTGGCGCAGAGGTTGAGATATTCGGAACCGGCATGAAGGAAAAAGCTGACCAGCAAGGAAATGCCATCTTTTATCTTCCTTCAGGATTCAGGTTCGCAGGAGAGGCAAGGCTGAGGGACCAAAGCCAGCAATTCGCAAGCAAAGACATGATACATGGCAACGAGGGGGGAGCTATTGAGGTTTGGATGCCGGCTCCGCCGCCTGCCAACGCCACAAAAGCCATACCTTTTGGGCTCAGGATATACGGAAGCGATGGCAAGCCCTTAGGCAGGCAGGAAATTGAGGCGAAGCACTCTGAGGGAGCGGTGGTTTTGACCTTGGATGACAGCGGGTTTGCCTTGGTGCAGATGCCGCCAGGAAAGCTTGAGATAGCAATCAGGAGAAACGATTACACCTATTCTTTTTCCTTTGAGGCGAGCCAGCCAAGAAACCAGACGGTTGCCCTTCCGCCTCTTCTTAAAATAGGGAATATCAGCCAGCTGCCGCAAGGAAGGAACTGCTACAAGCTCAGCGTGAATGTGAGCGACCCAAGAAGCAGCCTCCCTATCAAAGTCATGTTTTTGAAAAATGCAAGCAACCTCACCACTTCCGCAGATGCCCAGCTTGACGAGCAGGGAAGATTTGCGACAAGCTTTTGCATATTCGCAGACACCACTGTCATAGCGGTTGCCTCAAACAAATATGAAAAAGCTGAATCAGCTCCGCTTATGCTGCAATTCCAGCCAAATATGCCGCAAAAGCCGCCGCAGGAGCCCCAAAATCCTGCCGCGCTGAAGAAGGAAGAGCCAAAAGCAGACTATTCTGGGTGGATAGCTATTGGGTTGATTGGGATTTCTGCAGCAGCTGCGCTTTATTTGGCAAGAGGGCGCCTGCAAAAGCCTTTGGAGTTCATCAACAGGTATGTCCGCTTCATCAAAAAGATACTTGACAGAAAGCCGCCGCAAAAGCCGGCGGAGCCAGCAGGCGATTCACTTTAATCTTATTGAATCCAAATCCATCGTAGATGAGAGGTGTCTGATGCTTGCCTCTTCATGAGAAGGCGATTCACTTTAATCTTATTGAATCCAAATCCATCGGCGCCCGGGAATCTATGTGCATAAGCTTTTGTATTGAGCGGGAGAGGTCTTCGCACTTAGTCTCATCCCCATGAAGCGTGAATATTTTCTCGGGCTTTGGGCGCATGTTCTTCAGAAGCGAAAGCAGCTGATTCCTGTCTGAGTGCCCAGAATACCCCTCAACAGTCTCCACCTGCATGTTTATTTTTAGGGAGGTCGCCCTGCCGTCATCTGACACCATGGCGACTTCTTTCATCCCCCGCTGGATTTTTCTACCAAGCGAAAGGGCAGACTGGTAGCCTACGAACAGCAGGGAGTTCTTGGGGTCTTCTGCAAGAAGCTTCAAGTATTCCACAGATGGCCCACCGCTAAGCATGCCGGAAGGCGCGATTATGATTGCGGGATCGCCTTCTGCTATTTCCTTGCGCTCTTTTTTGACAGGCTCGAAGATTTTGGACTCGAAAGGCGAATCGTTGGAGAGTATCCTCCTTTGTATGTTGTGGCGCAGATACTCAGGATAAGCGGTGTGTATTGCTGATGCCTCAAGAATCATCCCATCCAGATAGACAGGATAGTTGAAATCCTTGTTCTTTGAAGCGTATTCTTCAAGGACCAGCATTATTTCCTGCGAGCGGCCCACTGCGAATGTAGGTATGAGGACCTTGCCTCCTCTCTGGCAAGTAGCCAAGCACAGCTCAACAAGCTTTTTGTCAGCCTCAAACCTGTTGGGCTGGATGTCATTCCTTCCGCCGTAAGTGGAGTCGAGGAAAAGGGTCTCCACCCTTGGAAAAGAGGAATTCGCCTGGTCAAATAAGCGCGTGAAGCCATATTTTATGTCTCCTGAGAAAACCAGGTTGTGCAGCCCGTCCCCTATGTGAAGATGCACCATGGCTGAGCCTAAGATGTGCCCTGCGTTATAGAATGTGAGCTTTATTTCAGGAGTGATATCAATCACTTCGCCGTAATCCACCGTGACTATGTGGGCAAGCTCCTTTTGTATGTCTTTTATGCCATAAGGCGGAGCATATTGGGAATTCTTGTTCGCGATTGCCACGAAATCCATCTGCAAGAGTATGGCAAGGTCACGTGTTGGCGTGGTGCAATAAACTGGCCCTTCATAGCCGTAGGCATAAAGATACGGGATGAAGCCGCAGTGGTCCATGTGGGCATGGGTGAGCACCACGGCATCCAGCTGGTCAAGCTCCAAATTCATGGCATTGAGGTAAGGGTAGGCTTTGGATGGCTCAAACGTTTCTGGGTTGATTCCGCAATCCACCAAGACTTTGCTGTTGGGGGTCTGGACCAGCGCGCAGCTTCTGCCGACCTCATAAAAACCCCCAAGGGCGGTCACCTTCACCCAGTCGCTTGCAGAGGGAAGGGAAGAGCAGATTTTCCTCCCCAAGCTTGTGAGGAATTTCTTCCTGCTGGAAGCTTCCTTGAGCATGGAGGAGCGGATGCCTTTGATTGTGGATGAAGGCATTGTTGGCGTGCGGAGTATGACAGGGGCCCAGTGGGTTCTTTGGATTATTGACTTGAGCGTGGCTCCGCCTTTGCCTATAACCAAGCCGGGCTTGAGGGCTTCTATATTCACCTCAGAAAAATCTGGGTTGAAGCTTATCTGCGAAACGCCTGCCTCAGCAGGCACGACCTCTTTTATTATTTTTGAGGCTTCTTCAACCGGCAGAAGAGAGGAAGGGTCGGATTTGACCAGTATCCTCTTGCGGATTGTGCCTGCGATTTTCTTTATCAGCTGGTCGTTGGCATAAAAAGCATTGATGTCTTTTAGGTATATCACTATGTCTAAGCCTTCTGCCTCAACTTTTGTGAGAAGGCACTCGCTAGGCACCAGCTCGCGAACCTTCTTTTCTATCTCTTTGAGTTCCAAATAGTCGCCTCTTTGCTTGCTTGGGCAAGAAAAACCGTCTTAATCCTTGATTAAATTATTGAAGCAACTTTTCCACTTCAGTGCGGTCATACCTCTTGAAGCCAGACTTTGTGATAGACACCAAATCAACATGCTCTCCTGAAGCCGCGTCTCTTTTCATCGCAGCCGCAATTGCCCTCGCTGCCACGCGGAGATTTTCCTTGACCGTTCCGCCCTCCTTATAAGTCTCTTCAAGGACTCCGTAGGCTATTGGAGAGCCTGAGCCTGTGGAGACATATTTTTCGGAAGTCAGCCCGCCTACAGCATCAATGCTGTATACTTCGCCACTCTCCACATAGCCGCCCACCAGAAGCTGGACATAGAATGGGTAGAACCGGTAGCTGTGCAGAAGGTTGGAAAGCAGCGTTGCAGCAGCCATGACGCTCATGGGCTTTCCGTGCTTGAACCTGTAAAGGGCAGCTTCTGCCTTCATCAGGCGGACCAAGGACTGGGCGTCCCCCACTCCGCCTGCGATTGTCATGGAAAGATGATCGTCTATCTGGTAAATCTTTTGTATGTCTTTGTTGGCTATGAAATAGCCCATGGTGGCGCGCCTGTCAGAAGCCAGGATGATTCCATCGCTGCAAACAAGCCCTACAGTGGTAGTTCCGGTTGAAAGAGCCTTCTGCTTTTCAGAAGCGCCTTCCTGCGCAGCCATAAAATCCCTCTTTTGTCGCCTCTTATTTTGCTTTTTGTAAAAGCCGACCTCTACCAAAATCAACAAGATAGAAAGCCGCCGATGGTTGCTATAAGCAGCAAAAGGCTTAAATAGTTATTGACAAGGCAAGCGCTGCTTTTTTAGGAACCGCAAGCTGCGGCTCAGCTTTCATGAGCCCCCTCCTTCTCTTGGCAGGGCGACTGAAATTTCAGCAAGGCTTTTTCCCTCTGCTTGATTGTTGGGTGGGTGGAGTAGGGGCTTAGGTGGAAGAGGCTGGCATAAAGGCTTGATGCCTTGCTGAAAAACGAGGTGCGCTCCAATTCGCAAACAGAGCGCTCCAGCTTGCCCAATGCCCATTTGGACGCTGAGACTGCGGGCTTCAAAGCTGCCTTGGCAATCTTCAAGAAAACATTTTCGGCATCAGAAATGGATTTTTCTGCCGAAAGCAATCTGCTTTTGGCTTCTTCGAGGACTGTTTTGAGGATTTTTGGAAGCCGCTTAGCTTTAGCATCCATAATGTGGCTGTGCAGATTTTTGAGGCCATTTATGAAGCTTTCTTTTGAGGCGATTTTTGCCGCAAATTCGTCTGCCTCGTATTCATTCTTGTAAAGCTTGATGCGGTTGAGATACAAAAGCAGAGAAGATGCGCCGAAGACCAAAAGCGAATTCTTCAATCCTGAAAATACGCTTGAGCCTATCTGGCATGCTGCAAATATTGCGTCTGAAGCAGCAAAGCAGTTGAGCAAAGAGAGAAAAAAATTGGCGTAGTTTGGAGCCGAATTGTGGTATTTCCTATGCCCTATCTCATGGGCAGCTATCGCTTGAAGCTGGTCTGATGGCAGCTTGTCTATGAGGTTGGAGGATATGCTTATGGCAAAGGGCGCTGGCTTGACTTTCGCCGAGGCTGACATGGCATTAACGTTCCTAATGACCAATTTCGGGCTTTCCAAGCCATTTTGGGCGCAGGTTTTCTCTATGAAATCCTTCAGCCTGTAGAATTTCTCCGCGTTTTCTGGGCGGAGGCGAGGGTAGTCAATTGATTCTTCTTGCCTCTGCGGAGATTTTGTTTTTGCCATGAACATGTTTTAATTTATGGAAAGAAGTGAATTTAAAGCTTTGCGAAAAGTAGGCATATGCTTTTATAGGTATTGTGGTAAAATAATAACATATGTGGTATTATAGGAAAGAAGGCGGAGAGAGGCATCTTCCTTTTCCAAGCCCTCAGGCTGAAAGGAAAAAAAGAAGCTTGTTTTACTCCAAGATGCTTGAGTGGACCGCAGCTGAGCTGAAAAGGATGGAGAACAGCAAGCAGGGCAAAGTGTCTGAGTTTTTTGACAAGCTTGCTGAAAAAGAGCTTGCCAGGGCAGAGCGGAAAAGAAGCCAAGAAAGCTTTCTTTGGAAAGCCTCTGGCAAAATAGCCAAAGCCACTGGCAAGCTGATGGAGGCAAAAAGGAAGATGCTTAAAAAAATCGGAATGGACGAGCAGCAGATTATTGACACCCTTGGGGAGAAAAATGCTTTCCGGCTTGCGAAATTCGGCTCAAGGATAGACATCTACAATGAGGCTTTGTCTATCCTGATTTTTGCGGGGGGAGCGGCAGGCATAGTTGCCGTAGCAGCATCCTCCATAAAGAATGGGATAGCGGATATGCAAGAGATGTCAAAGGCCTTCAATACTTTCTTAACATACGCAATTTACACCTTGGTGGCGATTGCTCCAATAACACGGGCAATGACTTGGATTGGCAACACTCTTGATGTTTTGCAGCATATTCTCATGGATACCATAGCAAGCAGGCTGGAAGGAAAGGCAAGAGAGGCTGTTGAAAAAGAGCATGATGCTTTCAAGAGGGAATCCATAAGAGAGGCGGTTGTGGATGTGGCAATTGGGCTGATTCCAATCCCACTAATCGACATTTTGCGCAGAGTGAGGGCAATAAAGCTGGAGCTGCGGCAGCTTGGGCACATAGCAAGGATGGAGAAGATATATTTTGAGGGCAAGGAAAAGCAGGAGCTTGGGGAAGAGCAGTAACCATCTTACCTTGTTTTTGGCTTTTGCCTTTGTGCCAGCCAAAGCAGGATGTTTGCGGAAGCGACCAGGAAGGCAGCTGAGTTGAGAGCAAGAAAAATTCCGTCCCCTATGTTGAAGCTGTGGTATGCAAGAAGAAGGCTTCCTGAAGCATAAAGAATGGAGAACTTGAGAGGCACTGAAGCGCGCCCCTGCGAAACCGCATTCATGAGCTCAAAAGCCCATCCTGCAAGTATCAGAAGAAGGCCTGCTATGCTCAAAATATCTGCCATGCCAAGACCTAAAGCATTATTCTTAAGCCCTTATCAGAAAGCTCGTATTTGTGCCAGGAATTGGAAGCGCCCATCAGCCCCCTGACGCGCAGCTTGTCCTCCTCGAATTCTATGACGCCGTCCATCAGATGCTCCACCATCTTGACGTGCTTCTCATCATGCATGCCGCGCTCAAGGGCATACATGGCCAAAGCCCCTGACCTTCGGAACTTGCCTGTGATGAACTGGAGGAAGCGGAAAACTGAAGCCGGGGGATTGGTCTCCAGAAGGGAGGATAGGGAGTGGATGCCCAGGCGGTGGTTGTCCGCTATTCTGACTATCTGCTCCTGAAGTCCAGAAAGCTGCATGGAGATGGCGGAAAGGTCTGCAGGCCCGCTCACATACGCCACAATCCCCTGGTCTTGCAAAGACGGGTTGAACTGGCGGGAATAGCAGTCTATCACCTGCAAAAGCCCGTTCTTTTCGTATTCAGCCAGGCGCCAGCCAGAGGACTCCATCATGGCTTTCCACTCCTCAAAGCCAAAATCTGTGAGGACGAAAATGCCTGGTATGTTCATCCTGAGGCCTTCCCAGACAAACTGCATCATGAGAGGCTTTTTTCCGCACAGCGGATCGCCGTCCAAAAGTATGTTTCCTGCAACAGGCAAGCCTCCCCCCAAAATGCTGTCGAGGGTCTTTATCCCTGTGGGAAGCAGCAGATCGGACGGCATGGCCTCACTTTCGCATTTTTATGACGAGAATAAAACTGAGCATGTTTATAAAAGTTCGTTGGAAAACTTTCTGAGATGATTTTATGCCTGGCTTGTCCGACCAGAAAATAAGGCCTACAGTCAAGCCAATCAGGCGCGGGCAGGAGGAAAAGGAAAGGCTTCAGCCATCCTTGCAGGCTCAGGCTCCAAGCAGCGTGCCGCTGGAGGAAAGAGTGCCTTCCGGCATACCCGGGCTGGATGAGCTTATTGGAGGAGGGTTTGAGAAGGGCAGCACCACTTTGGTCATGGGCGGGGCAGGATCTGGAAAGACCACTCTGCTTGCGCAATATCTTTTCGTTGGGGCTTCGCAATACAAAGACCCCGGAGTTCTCCTAACATTTGAGGAGTCTGCGGAATCAATATTCCGCCACATGCTTAGCTTTGGGTTTGACTTCAAAGCGCTTGAGGAGCAGAACCTTTTCGCAGCCATCAGCTACCGGCCGCACGAGGTGAAGAAGCTGATTGAGGAGGGAGGCGGGCTGATAATGGACACCATAACCTCCATTGGAGCAAAGAGGCTGTGCATTGATTCGCTGACTTCCTACATGGCTCTTTTTGAGACTGCCTACCAGGCAAGAGAATCCGAGATTGCGCTTTTTGACATGCTTCGCAAATGGGGATGCACCTCCCTGCTTTCGGTGGAGGGCAGGCTGTCGGACAAGGAGAGAAGGACAGCTGGCTTGGAGTATCTTTCGGACGGCGTCATAGTGATGCACCACCCAAGGAACCAGTCCGCCAGGTATCGCGCAATAGAGGTCTTGAAAATGAGGGGAAGCCGCCCATCAGAGAGGGTTTGCCCTTTTGAATTCGTGGACAATTTGGGGATAAGAGTATACCCCAACGAGATAGTCTTTTATGATGTGAATGACGATTAGGCGATATAGCAGGAAGGCTCATTTTTGCAAGCCGCCTGTCCGCTCCTCCACCCGCTTTCTTGAGCGGGCATCATCCACGATTGCCAGCCAAGAATCGCCAATTTTGTTTAGGTAATTGCCGAAAGTTTTTGAGATGGAGATTATCATCGGGCGGAATTTCCTTTTGCTTTCCAGCGCAATCACAGTCTGCCTTTCCACCTTCAGCATGCCTATTCTTTTGAGGCGAGGAAGGACGCGGTTGTAGAATGTGGCTTTTGAGATGCCGCTGCTTGAGACGAACCTGCCGATTTCCTCGCCGGAAAGCGTGGTTTTCTCAAGGCAGAGCCTAAGGAAAGAGAGGGCAATTTCGTTGTATTTCTGCTGGTACTTTTTCGGGAAGACAAAATTCACCACTTCCTCCAGGCTCCACACATTCCTGGTCGGATTTTCCCCGCTGTCCTGGAAAGAGCGAAGCTCTGGGGAATTGTGCGGAGGCAGGTAGAGCGAGTCTTTGGAAGGAATCCCCCGCGATGCAATTGATGGCTTGTAAGCCTCTTTGGCGGCTTGCTCCTCTTCCTGCCCTCCATCCACTTCTTCCTCTTGCATGAGTGTATGAAGCATGTTCAGGTTTTTATAGCTGCTTTTTGGAGGCAAGGAGCCAGGCTCCATTTTCGGCAAGAAAAGCTTATATATTTGGCAATACGATTTAAAGAAAAAGATAAGATGCATCTTTTTTTTGGAGGTGGGAGAATGGAGCAGGCACGGTTTAACCCAGGATGGGGAATGAAAATCAGGATATTGCTCACGACTGTGCTGGTGTTTGGAGTCATAACAGCCTTGATAGGCGCTATATTGCATTATACAGGAATTGCTGGGACAGGGAGCATACTTTTTTGGCTGATTGTCTCGTTCGCCATGACTGCTGTGCAGTGGTGGCTTGGGCCCAGCATAATAAAATTGGCGACTGGTGCAAAAGAGCTCAGGCAGCAGGATGCCCCTGAGCTTTTTGAGATGGTCCAGAGGCTGTCAAAGAAAGCAGGGCTGCCCATGCCCAAGCTTTACCTTGTCAAGGACCCATCCCCGAATGCTTTCGCTTTCGGAAGAACCCAGTCTGACTCAGGCATAGCTGTCCATACGGGCCTGCTTTCTGTATTGGACAAGCAGGAAATAGAGGGCGTGATGGCGCATGAGCTTGGGCACATAAACAACCGAGACGTTGCTGTGATGACAGTGGCAAGCGTATTGCCTGTGCTTCTTTACTACGGCGTGCTGATATTTTCTCCAAGAGGAAGGGATGAGGGGCCGGGGATAGGCACGATTGTGGGGGCTTTCGTGGCTCAGTTCATAGGGCAGCTTATGGTCATGTGGCTTTCGCGGCAAAGGGAGTATGCGGCAGATGAATTCTCCGCAAGGCTCACCTCCAATCCGAATGCGCTTATGACCGCGCTTGCCAAAATATCCTATGGGCGCTACTTTGGGAAATTTGACCAAGGCTCAATGGTCAAGGCTCTTTATTTCTCCGAGCCATCAAGCGCAAAGCTGGATGCCCATGAAATCGCAAGGGCAATCAGCTCAGGAAACGAGGCAGCGCTTGCCGAGGCAATTGAGAAGGAGAAGCGCGCAGGCGCTATTGAGCTTCTGATGACCCACCCCCTGACTGCAAAAAGGCTGGAGAACCTGATGCGCATAAAGAAGCAGGCTTCCTGAAAAATCGGTGGTTTTTTGAAACAAATCTCAAGCGCAGTGTGGGAAATAGAGAAAGAGGGGAAGATGAGGGTTCCTGCAAGGGTGTTTGCCAACCAAAGCGTAGTTGAGCTTATGGGAAAGGACAGGACCTTCAGCCAGCTTAGGAACGTGGCGAGCCTTCCAGGCATTGTGGGCCATGCCCTGCTTATGCCTGATGGGCATGAGGGCTATGGATTTCCGATTGGGGGAGTGGCTGCTTTTGAGATGGAAAGCGGAATCATCTCCCCTGGCGGAGTGGGATATGACATAAACTGCGGAGTGCGCCTGATTGCAACCGGGCTCAAGTCCCAAGAGGTCCGCGCAAAGATGAGGCAGCTGGTGGATGCGCTTTTCAAAAATGTCCCATCCGGAGTGGGCTCAAAGGGGAAGCTGAGGCTGAAAGAGTCTGAGCTTGATGAGGCAGTGGTGGAGGGAGTGGACTGGGCAATAAGGCAAGGATACGGGACGCGGGAAGACAAGGAGAAGACAGAGGAGAACGGGCGCATGGAGGGCGCGGACCCTTCGGCTGTGAGCGAAAAGGCGAAGAAAAGGGGCTTGCCGCAATTTGGAACAGTGGGGGCAGGCAACCATTTTGTGGAAATCCAGGAGGTACAAAAAGTCATGCTTCCTGAGATTGCGGAGAAGTTCGGGCTTAGGGAGGGGAACGCTGTGGTGATGATACACTGCGGCTCGCGCGGGTTTGGCCACCAAGTCTGCGACGACTCCTTGCGCGAGATGCTGCAGGCTGCCAAAAAATACAAAATAGACCTTCCAGACCCTGAGCTTTGCTGCGCCCCGATAAGCAGCCCAGAGGCGCAAAAATACATAAAGGCTATGAGATGCGCAGTCAATTACGCATTCAACAACCGGCATATCATGATGCACTGGGTGAGGGAGACTTTCGACGAGGTGTTCGGCAGGGGAACCTCAGAGCAGATGCCCCTTGTCTATGATGTTTGCCACAACATAGCAAAATTTGAGGAGCATGAAGTGGAAGGGAAAAGAAAGACTCTTTGCGTGCACCGCAAAGGAGCCACGAGGGCATTTGCGGCAGGAAGGGAGGAGCTTCCGCCATATTATCGGCAGATAGGGCAGCCGGTGCTGATTCCAGGGAGCATGGGGACTGCCTCATATGTCCTTGTTGGGAAAAAGGGGGCGATGGAGAACTCATGGGGCTCAACTTGCCATGGGGCAGGCAGAGCCATGAGCAGAAGCAAAGCCATACGCAGCTGGACTGGAAAGCAGATACAAGATGAGCTCATGGGAAAAGGCATAATGGTGAAGGCGACTGAATCAGAGCTTCTTGCGGAGGAAGCGCCAGGAGCATACAAGAACGTTGATGAAGTGGTGGCGTCAGTTGCGCAGGCAGGGCTTTCAGACATAGTAGCAAGGCTTTCGCCCATGGGCGTGGTGAAAGGATAAACGCTTATAAATAAGAAATTGCACAACTGCCACATGCCCTCTGCGACCAGCTTGATAGAAAAATGCTCCCAAATCTACTCTGAGCTTGAAAGCAGCGCAGATGAGCTGATGGAGGCTCTTATTAGGGAAAGCGCAGAGGCTGATCGGTTTTTCTCCTTGACGCAGAAAGCCGAGGAGCAGATAGTGGCTGCGAAAAAAATGCTTCAGCAGAACGCAAGCAAGGATTTGGGTTTGAACGAAACTGCCATAGTTGCGGACAAGCTTTTGGCTGAGATTGGCGAGGCTGAAAGGTATGCCATTGCGGCTGAGCTTGCCGAGCGGGAGGAGGAATGGGCTTGCGAATTGGAATCCGCAAAAGCCGTGCTTGAGAAGCTGGCGGGCAGCCTGAAAAAAATGAAAGACGCCGATTCTGAAGGCGATGCGCTTGAGGCAAGAAGCCATTTCATGGCTTTCAGAAAGGAAGCTGAAAAGTGCAGGAAATCCATCTCCAAGCTCAAAAAGATAGCATACGGCAGAAGCGGGTCTTCATACCGAAAGCTGCGGTCGCTGAAAGCCAAGGTTTTGAGGCTCAAAAAGGAAGTGGGGGAGGCATTCGACAGGATTTCAAAAGAAAGGCTGAGAAAAAGGATACAGGAAGCCAAGGAGGAGCTGCTTGGCATAATGGGGAAGCATGGAAGCGCCAACATATTTTTGGACCACAAGCACTTGACCATAAGCAACGGCAAGCACACAGACAGGATTCCGCTCTCCCAGACAGTAAGATACGCCCTTGAGGAGATTGCCCCTCTCCAAAAATACCTTGCCAAGCTTGGAAAAAACGGGACGGTTGTCTTGGGGCATTACCGCAAAGGCGAAAGGCGCTCTTTGCTGAAAATTGGCGAAAGGTACATCGCTGGGGACACCGTGGTTTACAAAGAGAAGTCTTTTGAAATCTGAGCTGATTTGCCTGCAAGGGATTGCGCAAGCTTATTATACATTATGCGCCAGATGATTGCGCTTCGGATGTGGGGGTCGTTGCCCGAACGAAGAAGAAGAAGAAGAAAAAAGAGCAACGGTGATTGTGTGGGGATGTACAAATACATGCAGAAAGCTTTCCAGGAAGAATACCGCAAAAGGAGCGCCATCCACCGGCAGAGGATAGCCGAGTGGAGAAAGCAGGGGACTGTGGTGAGAATTGCCAGGCCCACCAATCTTGCAAGGGCGAGGGCTCTTGGATATAAGGCAAAGGAAGGCTATATCCTTGCCCGTGTGGCAGTTGGGAGGGGGCAGAGGAAAAGGCCCCACCCTTGGGGAGGCAGGAAGCCTGCGAAAAACGTGGCTTATTTGTCGCCTGGAAAGTCCCTCCAGAGGATTGGGGAGGAGAAAGCCGCAAGGGTTTTCCGCAACATGGAGGTCCTCAATTCCTACTGGGTTGGGCAAGACGGGACGAAAAAATATTTTGAGGTCATACTTGTGGACAGGAAGCTTCTGCCCGGAGCGCCAAAAGGAAGGGCGTTTAGGGGATTGACCTCAGCAGGCAAGAAAGGAAGGCAGTAGGATGTATGACATAGTGATGGCAAAAGGCTTAAGATGCGCAAAGGGGATTGAGGAAAATTTGCTTGCAGAAAGCTTGAAGGCATTCAGGCAAGCGAAAACCCATGATGATTTGGAGCCGCTTGCCAAGGTCAAAAACGTTTTGCTGCACTTCCCCCAATATGAGCTTGATGAGGGAGCTTGCAGACAGCTTGCGAAAAGCAATGGGTGCCTGGTTTTTGCTTTTTGCGACATCCTTGCGGAGAGAGGCTTCAGGCGAGGCATCCTGATTTCCAAGATGCGGCTTGCGGCAGAATCATGCAGAAAAGCAGGATGCGGCTATGTCTTCTGCACCCTGGCAAGAGGCGAACATGAGCTTAGAACCGCAAGGGAGCTCCGCTCTTTCATGGCTATTTTAGGGCTCAGCCAGCATGAGATTTGTTTTGCGCAAGAAAAGGCTAAAGAGGCGAAAAAATGAAGCCATCTGAGAGATTCCGCAGAAGGTACATTTTGTTTGTGCTGACATGCGGCGGCGCTCCGCCTGCGCATGCCCAAGGGAAAACAATCATCCATGAGCACTTTTTGTCTTTTTTTGGCGAGCTTGGGGTATCCACGCTGGCCTTCAAGCTGGTCAAGTATGATGAAAAGACAGGCAGAGGCGTTGTGAGGTGCGGAAGGGAAAAGGTGGAGCAGGCTATTTTTTGCATGGCTTGCCTGGCTGATTGGAAAGGCGAGGCTGCCAGAATGGAGCCTGTCTCCACAAGCGGAACTATAAGCAGGCTGTAGCTTATTTTCTCAGCCCAAAAAAAGAAAAAATCCTTTCCCAAATGCTCTTTCTTTTTGGATTCCTTTGCCCATCAGGCAGGATGGCTTTTTTTGGGCTCCCAAGCCCTGCCGCAAACTGCCTTGCAGAACCCACAAGCTGCTGCTGCAGAAAAACCCCAAATGGCGCATGGCCTTCGCCTGGAGGGCTCTTGGAGTCTGAGTGGCAGGAGGCGCACAGCTTTTTTCCCAAATGCTGATAAAGGGCATCTGATTGCCTTCCGCACCTTTCGCATGCGCCTTTCTCCTTGCCGAATTCTTGCTCTCGACCCTCGCTTCCAGAATGGCGCTCAGGCTTGCTATGCCTTCGGTGAAGCAGATCCTCTTCATCCTGGATGTCCATTATGCAGTAGGCGCAGTAAAGCCTGGAATTCCACATCTTCAGCTCATGCTCAGGCAGGTACATGCCGCAGCGCTGGCACGGCACATCCTCAGGAAGATGGGCTTGAGAACTGGCGCCGCAGCTTTGGCATAAGCCAGATGGCAGAACTGCCCATGAGCCGCATCTTTGGCATTGTGGCATAAGTTGCAATTTGTGGATTAAAGCATTTAACCTTAATGAGATTCTTTTGATTTTGTTTGTTCCTTATGGAACAGATATTTTTCAGGCGGAGGATGAAAAAAATAAGTTATAAGGAGATAGAATGGCTAAAAAGAAGACATTAGAGCTTCTTTTTTTATTAAATTGAGGATATGAATATTAAAATAACTAAAAAACACTATTGTGTTATTTTAATGATAAAAAAAAGATATTGAGATTTTGTTTTTAAAAAAAGATGTTTATAGAGTTTTTTATGCTATAAAAAGAATTATTAGGTCTTTTATTTTTTCAAAAAAGCAAAAGCTTATAAATGCGGCATATTTATAAAAAAGGCGTGCTTTTCCCATCGGGAAAGGAGGGAGGACAAGACAAATGTTTGGACCGCATCTGACTATGGACATGTATGGGTGCAACAAGAAAAAGCTGAAAGATGTGAATTTTGTTTATAATTTTTTGGACGAGCTTCCTGCGCTTATAGGCATGACGAAGATAATGCCCCCGTATACGTTCTCATACAGCGGGCTTAAGCCGGAAGATTGGGGCGTGTCGGGCATAGTGCTGATTGCAGAATCGCACATAAGCGTGCATACTTTCCCTGAAAAGAACTATGTCAGCGTGGACATATTCTCCTGCAAGGAGTTTGATGTGGAGTCTGCCTCTGACATAATAGCCTCAAAATTTGAGGCAAAGACCTATGAAAGAAACTTCATGATGAGAGGCAGGCACTTCCCCAAAGACATTGCAAGAAGCCGGCAGATAATTGAGCTTGAGCGCGAAAGGGAAGCCAGCAGGCTGAAATAAAAAACACCTTTTTCCAAGCCGCGCTGATTTCTATTTGTTTTTTTCAGCCAAAGCCTCAGCAAACGCTGGCTGGCCAGAAATTTTCATGCTGGAGATGGCGGATTTTCAGCCACCTTCTGCACAAAAAATTCCCTTGTCTGCACATAGCAGCCGTGGATATTGCCTGAGCGGTACGGGCAGCCTGGGCCAAGGGTGCTCATGTGCTGGTTTATGTCAATCAGGACAAATTTTTGGCTGTTGGAGCTGGCGTAGTTCCGCAAGTAGGAGTTGATTCTGGATATCTTTGCCCACTGCGCCTGGCTTCCAAACTCTATTATGTTGAAGACATACACCTTCTGAGCCTTTCTTGAAGCCTCGGAAAAAAGATTGCTGAAAAGAGATTTTATCTCCTCCTCGCTTCTGTGCAAGTCATTTGCGCCAGTGTAAAGGACTATTGCCTTGTGCTGCCCTGCATTTCTCACGTTGTTTGTGGTTTCGGCTATTGTCTGCCCGCTGCGCGATATTGTCGGATTCACGGTTATCCGGACGCCTCTTTCAGAAAGCATCTGCTGGACCTGGGCTTCTTTTCCTTTGAAGGACTCTTGCGCCAAAGAATGCCCAAATATCCTCATATCCCCTGTCTCTCCTACTGCTAGCCCTCCTGGAATCGCGCCCGGGCAGTCGCTTTGGCAGTCGCCCAATGCGTCAAGGTAAATGGTCAGCTGCTTTGCCCCATATTCGCTGTCGCGAAGCCCTGGAATGGATTCGCGTGTGAATGACTCCCGCAGATACTTTATGTAATGCTGCTGCCCTGAGCATTTCCCATTCGCATCCCTCTGGGAAAGGAATGAGGATAGGTGCTGGATGGCAGGCCCTCCGTAATACATATTGGCTGCAAGATAGTATTTTGCCCAACCATACTCGTCTTGAGTCATCCCGTATGGGCATTCAGAAAGCTTTTCCCAGTTGGCTTGCAGGAAGGAGTCTGCCTGAGCTAGCCTCTGCCTAAGCTCACGCGCACCGCAGCAGATGCTTTGAGACGCATTGAATGGGTCGTAGCTTGACCCTCCTGCGCACTCGCGCGAGAGCAAGGAATCGCCTGGGGGCCTTGTGCATTGCGCCAACCCCATAGCGCAAAAGTATGGAGCAGAAGGCGGGCAGGTTTTGTCATTGTCCCTGTTCAAAGTGTGAGCAGAGCAGCCAGAAGAATAGCCTGCCATTTGGCAAAGCTGGTCCATGGTGGTGTTTGCGGGTATGTTGCAAGGCGTGGGGCTGCAGGAGACCACCCATGGGTCAAACCCAGACTCCTGCTGTATAAGAGCCCGCATATAAACCGAGCTTATCTCAAAATCATCAGAATAATCCTCAATTGCAGGATAGCGTGAGCATGAGCCGCTGAAAGATGCGCCTTGGTATGAGTTGTATATGTCTGGCTTTTGCAGCGGAATGTCAGATACGCAAATCTCCCCGCAGTGAAGCTTTTTCTTGCGCGGAAGCGGAATAACCTGCTCATTGCTTAGACCAAGATTGGTGTTGACCTCCACTGACGCTATCTGATACATCTTCCAGTTTTGCAGAAAATCGCACACTATCCCTTGCGCATTCCTGGAAAAAACAAGCGGGCTTCGGTAATCCACCTGCGTATAGTATCTGCAAAGCTCTGCCCAGGTGTTTATGTGCGGATGCTTCTGCAAGCCGCTTGAGGACAATACCCCAAATTCGCAGCCTCTGCCTTCTGGACAAGGAAGCGGCCCTGACCTGTCTGAAAACTCATAAAACGCCATCCCGATTACGCCCGAGCTTGCGAACCCTTGGATTCCTGTGAAAAGGCTTTGGTAAAACTCTCGGACAGCGCCTGGGGAAAATGTGCAGACGCCATTGGCGTTGCCCCCCTCGCTTGCGCCGACATAAAGCCAAATGGTCGGCTTGGAGTAGTTCCTCAAAATGAAGCGCGAGAAGGCAAGATTGTAGCCTATTATCCTATTGACATTGCAGTCAGGATAATCATTCGCAAGAAACCCAAAACCGACCAAATCCACAAGGCTGGATATGTTTTTCCCGCCATATGATGGAGAGGGGTCTTCCAAAACCGCGCGCACCCCTTCCAAATCGCCGCTTTTGACCGCAAGGACGCTTAGGCATTTTGGGCAGTTTCTTTTTATTTGGTATATTTGCTGCTTAACTGCCTGCACGGCAGAAGCATCAGAGGAGTTGAAATTGATTTCGCTTGTGATTATCACAGGCCCTGCGTCAGCAAGGGCAGAGGCTATTTGGCCGGTGCGTGCAGGGTCTATCGCAGTCCCTTGCGTATTGTATATGTAAATAGGGATGATGTTGCGCTCCAGCCAGCAGGCAGCCCTCTTTGATTGCGGGACCTGAGGCGGAATCCCATTTGCCCCCAACAGCCAAGTCACCGCCAGCTGATTGGAGTAGTTGCAATATATGTTGGACAAGTCGCCTGCTGTGAAGGTAGGGCCGTGGCCAAGCATGAAGGTCCTAAGCTGGACGTTTTCATCCTCTTTTATGACCTGAACCGCAGTGGAGATGTTGCAGTGCGAAATGCTGCAGTTCCCGCCCTTCAGACTGGAATCGAAAAACGGGTTGAGGAAGTTCAGTATCCCCAGGTCCCAGCTTGTCTTGTTTTCGCAAAGCACGCAGTAGCAAGGATGAGGTCCTGGCAGCTCCTTGCAGACAATCCTGCTTCCATTTATGTCATCGCTAAGCTCAGTCACGTTAAGCGAGCCTGGCAATGGATCTCCTGTGCGGTAGTCATAAAGAGCGCAGCCTGAGGCTAGAAGGGATAAGAAAAGGAGGAATAAGTGCTTTTTAACCATTATACCACTTCTTCCTCTCCCACATCCAACTCATGCAGCAGCCTCTGCCTGCGCATGACGTTGATGTTCCTTTGCTGCTCGGTGCTTGCAAGAGCAATCCAGCGCATCCTTTCAACATAGCGGTTGTAAATCTTTGCAAGCGGCCTTACCCCCAGCCGTTCTTTTTCCTCTTGGAAATAGTGCCAATTGTGGGCTTTCCTGTTGAGCATCTCCTGAACATAATCCAGATTTGCCCCATACCGCTCCAGCTGGGCATTGACGCTTTGCCTTTCGGATTCGGAAAGGCTTGTCCATGATTTCCTGCTTTGGATTTTCTCATATGCCCAATCGCCCAATCCGAAAGGAACAGCTGAGCGCAGCGAGGAAGTTATAGGCTTGAACATCTCGTACCGCATGACATAGCTTTGGAACTTGAGAAGCTGCATCATGGCAGGAGTGTCCAGGCGCATGGTGTCTCGGAAAGCGTCCCGGTGGGTATCAACCTGGTTGAATAGGAAGAAGCGGTCCTCAGCCTCATTGTAGCCAACCGAGTACATGTCTTTCATCAGCTTCATTCGCCCGCTGTCGCCCCTCTCATAGTAGTGCGCTGTGGTTGCGGATATGAAAACGTTGCCTTCAGGATCGACTTCAGTCATTCCAGGTATGACCTGCCTCCATGTGTTCGCATGGTCGCGCTGGAATATCTCCATGAACCTGTCACGCGAGCCGTCCTTGTTGAAGAAGCTGCCAACTCCTCGGCTAAGCTGGTTTCCTTCAGGCCTCTCATCAATTATTTTTGATGCGAATGGGTTCAGGTATCCTTCAAGCTCGCGCAGGCGCTGCTCATAAACCTCCTTTTCAGCTCCTTTGGAGAATCTGGAGGCATCAAACAGCTGAGGCCACATGGACACTGCGTCTCTTATCCTCATTTCCTTGTAGTTTTCATCTCTTGGCCTGCCAACCGAGAATTCGGCTGACAAGTCATTTGGATTGTAATAAATCTTTTCCCCGTTCCTATACACAAGCGATTGGTTGTCTGCCCATTCTTTTGAGCTAAGAAGCCTGTCCTGAATCCTGTTTTGGAAAGCCCACTGCGATGAGGAATTGACATGCTTGCTTTCAACTGCCCATCTTTGGACAAACTTTGAGACAGGCGATTGCTCTGCATAAACATTGCCGTCCTTGTCTATCTCTACCCTTTTTATCTTGCGAAGAGCAGCCAGCGCATCAGACACGCCGGTGAAGTCGCTGACTTCTTGCACAGTTGCCCCCAATATGTCGTTTGTGCCCCTGCCCAAACCAAGAAGCCAGAGAAGATGCACCCTTGGCTTGCCCCACTCTGTCTCAATTTCGGTCCTCTGCAAATATGATGACAGCCCGATTTGGCTTCTGTAGAAACCTGCCGCAAGAGGCAAGAACGTCCTGTGGACAAAGTGGGCAAACATCAGCGGAAGAATCATCCTTTGCTCATAAATAGAGGCAGCCCACCAGCGCGGATTCTCGTATATCCCCTGCCCTGTGTTCATGTTCATCATTTCGTAATACTCCGCTCCTTTCCTGCCTCCTCGGTTGTAGTCAGCATCCCTCATCGCAGTCGATTCTATGGACATGAAGAAGCCTGGGATGAAGCCTTGCTTGAAATCAAATGCTGGGAAAAGCCCAGACATGGTAAATATGTTCCGGACGCTTCCGTAGTACGTGTGCGGGCTGTGGCTTCCGGTGTAGCCAATCACTGCCTTGTTGAATTCCTCATACATCTTTGCTGAGGCTTTGAAGTCAGCCTGAGCCATCTTTTGAATCTCCCTGAATTGGATAGACAGCCTGTCGAACTGCGCCTTGTCAATCATGTTTTTTGCGTACATCTCCTTGAGGGCTTCTATCCCCATCTTCGCTCCAAAAGCTATCGACTCAAACCCGGCTGCTTCTTTGTTGATGTAAGCGTAATTTCTCCTAAGCCATTCTGCTTTTGGATTGTCGCCCATCTTCAAGATGAGCTCTCTTAGAACCTCTGACTTTTTCTTTCCATTCTTAAGAGTCCCAAGGTCTTCAAGCTCGGACATCAGAGTTTGAAGCATCCTCTTTTTGTCATAGCTGAAGTTCGGGTCAAATTTCTGATAAAACTCGTTTGCCTCAAAAAGCTTTTCTGGGTCCAGGCGATTCGCCCCAGGCGTCATCCAATTGGAGGCGACGCGGGCAAGCTCGTAGAGCGCATGCCTGGCTCTTGCCTGCGCAGCGTACCAGTAGCTTGAGTTTTTCAGGTCATCGTACATCAGCATGTAGCTGAATGCGCCTATCCTCTCCATGGTCCGATGGTAGAATTGCCAGCCTTTGCCCAGATGATTTTCCACGTAATCTGAATTTTGGAGGAATCTGAGGATGGGCTTTGATGCTCTGTTACCCTCAGCATCCAGCCCTGCTATTGCGTTGGAGTAAATCCCGCGCTTTGAAGGCTCGGCTCTGGAGCCCATGAAGATTGTGTTCAGGCCCTTTATGTCCGCTGGATTCACTTTGTGCCAGTGCTCATGGTGCTCATCCCCTTGGTTGCGCACAGCGACAAGGCCTATGATTTCGCTTCCAAAGTCAGAAACCCTCATGCGTGAAAGCAGAGGCCCATAGTCTTGCTGATTCTCTATGCTGCCTTTCTTGATATTGGCGTCTTTTCGCAAAAGAAAGTCTTTGCTGACTGCATATCTTGAGTCGAACTCCAAAAGCGGAATTGCGCCGGAATTGTCGGCTGTGAGCGAGTATGGCACTCTTTTTATGTCCCTGAAAAGAATCCCGCGGGACTGGAGCGCCATGTAGGCGGCAGCATCAAATTCTCCAGCTTTCGCCCCAAAATCAGACATCTTCTTAGCAAACGACTTGTCATAGGCTTTTGATTCTGGGCTGGTGATGTTTTTGTAAAACACCCGCTCAGCCGCAAACGCATACACGGTGTTTTTGAAAACGCTTTCATAGCTTCCAAGAAGCCCGCCTGCGTTGTTGGACAGGTAGATGTCAGCTCCGCTTTTTTTCTTCACATTTTCGTTCAAAGCCTTTGTGAGCGCAAATTCGGCTCCCTTGTTGTATCTTCTTATCATGTAAAGCATTGTCTCAATGTGCTGCGCCATTTCTCCTTCGTATTGGTTGAAGTTGAATTTTTTGCGAAGAGCAGCATATTCGAACGCTTGGTGCGCGCCAACGTAATTCTTGAAATCCTGCCTGAAATCGCTTTCAGAGCCGGCTTTTCCTGATGAGAGTATTTTTGCCCCCCACTTTTCAATTCCGACTTGGGTCTTTTCAAGAAGCTTAACCATGGTGAAGCTCAGGATGGAGCTTTCCTGGAGCTCCTGCACCGAAACACCAAGCTTGCGGCTTATGCTCTTAAGCCTCCATCTGTCTGAGACTTTCTCATCAGGAAGCCTGCTTAGCCCTTCAATTATCTCATCCACAGATGGCCTTGCGCCTGTGTGCGGGTCTGGGCGCACACCTACCCGGGCGCATAATTTCTGGATTTCCTCTTCGCTTAGCCTTGCCAGGCCGTTTGCAATCTTTGCCCTATTCTCAAGAATCGCCAAAAGCTCCCTGTGGACGCCTTCAACTGTTTTCATGCCCACTGCGAGGACTTCAGCAATCCTTCTTATGCCATTAGTGTCGTCTCTTGCGCTGTTTATCGCAGCGGTGAGGAGGCGGGCAAGCTCGCGGTTGCTTGCTCCTTTCGCATAAAGAGTCTCAAAATCGCTGATGTTCTCAATTTTGCACTGCTGGAAAAACTTCAGAAGCTCAGGGCTGCCTGTGGCTTTGGCAAGGCTTTCCAAATGGCTGAACAGGATAGTTCCTGCTGGGTCTTTGCCAATGACCGGGCCGTTTGGATTGGCCTTCTTGCCAAGCGCCTCCACAGCTTCAACATATTTGCTCAGTATGCCCTGCCTTGTGAGTTGCCCCTCCTCATTTATCTCCAGATTAAGCTGGCTTATCCTATTGCCAATTATGGGCTTGAGGACGCGGTTCCTGAATTCTGCCTCTGCTTCTGCCCTTTCCTTCTGGTCGTTGGACCTGTCCTTGAGTATTATGCTGTAGAGGGCAGAGCCTGATAGGCCCAGCCTTTTGAGCATGGCGGCTGGAAGGGCATTCTCAATCGCCTTTTCTATTTCCGCGCGATTGCTTCTTATGTACTCTTCGCTTTTTGCCACAACTACTCCGCGCTTCCTTGCATTCTCCACCGCATCGAATTCTGCTTTCCTTGCGATATCTCTGAGATTGTCAAAAGTAAGATCAGAATATAGCCCTTGCAATTTCATGAATATTCCGTATTCCGCCATTATTTTCTGCTCCATCTGCCTTATTGCCTGATAATCGCTGCCAAATTGCTTCAGCTTGGTTTCGAAATCAGCAAGCATGGCTTTTTGCTTTGCGTCTCCGTGCTTTTGGAGCATCCTGCAAACATCAAGAAGGTTAGTATTGCCTGCCTGCGCTTCTTTAAGATGGTTTTCTATCTTTTCAAATTCAGCAGCAAGCTTGCTTTTGGAAGCGGAGGCTTTCATCATTTCAAGCATTTTTTTCTTTTCAGCAAGCATGTTATGCATCGCAAGCTCCATCTCCATTATTTCGCGGAGGGCAAGGACTGACGCTGTGTTCATGGCTTCCGCAAGCTGCCTTGCGTATTTTGAATCGGCATCAAAAAGATGGACCGCCTGCCGCATGTGGATGTTGTGCCTTTCAATGAAGCCATCAAAACTCCAGTCAAAGTAGTTTGCCCACCACTTTAGAGGGCCTTTGTCAAACAGCTTCTTGGTTTGCTCGCCCAGCCAATTCAGCTCGCGCTCGCCCACTCCATCTTTGACTTTTCTGGTAAGCAAAACATAGGGAACATGGCCCAGAATCCTGCGCTGGACTGCCTTGGCATAGGCTTTTGCCGAGCGCCTCTGGGCAATCACATCAAGCACGGCTTTGGGAAGGCTGAGCGGATAAAGCAGAGGGGTGAACCTCAATATCTTGTAGCCTGGTATTTTTTGTAGCCCGCTTTCAAATGAAACAAGCTTTTCTGTCAGGGCGGCTTGCTTCTTGTCCAGCCATTTCTTGAACTTTCCGCCCCCTGGAGAGCGAGTGGAGGACATCTGCTTCATTGCCACATCTGAAAGATAAAAAGTGTTGAAGAGATTGAAAACGAGAGTGTGGTATCTTCCATAAAGTTTCCTGAAATTCTTGTGCTCCTCATCCCTGGGAAGCCCGTATTTTGAGAAAATGTCATGAAGCCTCATCCGGTAATTGTTGAGCGTATTCTCATTGAGGCCATTTGGATTTTTCTTTAGCTCCTCATCCAGATCTTCAAACAGCTTGCTCAATTCTTTTTTTGCCCTCCTTCTTTCTCCCCATGATTTGCCGCTTTTCCTTGCGATTTTTTTGAGAAGGTTTGTCGCCTCTTTCTGCGCCTTCTTTTTTGCTTGCATGTATCTTGTGGCTGCTGTCCTTATCGCCATAGCAGTGCTTCCGCCTGATATGCGCGCATGCTTGGTTTTTGGAAGGCGCGGAGTGGTCAAGTCAAAAAGCGAAAGAGGGTTCCTTCCTGAATAATACATGGACGCTATCAGAAGGCCGCTCAAAACCAAGGCTGGAAGGCACACCCCGATGTTTGATGGCGAGCCAATTGCTGAGATTAGGGCGGGCCCAAGCGCAGAAATTGCCGCATTGTTCCTTGGGCAGATGACCAGTGACGCGCTTGAAGGCTTGTACTCATCTGATCCTCTGAATTCGCCCTTGTAGGTTAATGTCAAAGTTCCGCAGCTTGTCCGCTGCTCCATGGGGACAAAGCCGCCTGATTCATTCTGGTAGTACGTGAAGCGGCATTCCACCTTTCCATCAGCATCAGAGATTGAGGGATTGCATGCTGGGCTGGAGCCATCCAAAGAGACATTCCTCCCCTCAAAGGTGAAAAAGATTGGCGAATCATTCAGCGGAAAGAAGCCTGTGCTCACGTAATCAAAAGAGGTTTTTTTATTCGGATCCAGCCTGAATGGCTCCCTTTTTATCTCTTCTTGGTTGAACTTGCTGAAATAGCTTAGGTTGAAATAAGTTATTTTTGCAGTGATGTTGTATTCTGATTGGGATATGACGGTTATTATTGTCTTAAAGCTCCAATCCTCAGGATTGTTGATGGAATGCGAAATAGGCAGAACTAACAGCAAGAAGAATAAGGGCAAGGATGCAGGCACCCTCATGAATATAATTAGATTTGCTGTCTTTATAAATTTATATTGGCAGAATGAGATAGGTCGGAGAGATGATAGATTTCATAAGCTTCGCATACCCTAATTTCTTTTCCGAACCCCTTTTGATATCGGCATTCCTATTCACCGCTTTGAGCATTGCCCTTGCTTGGATGGCAGCGGAATTTTTTTCCATGCCCTCTCTGAAAGCATACGGGAAACAGGAGCTGCGGGAGCTTGGAGTCACTGCCGTTATAGTCTTGCTTGCCATTGTGCTTGTAACCCCTGGCAGCTTGTTTGACAAGGTCGGGGAAGGGCTTGCGCCCCATCCTCCGCATCCTGCATGCCCTGAAACAAGCCCCAATGCCAATTTCGCCTTCAAGCAGGCCGAGTATTTTCTTGGATGCAGAATGAACGCGGAGGAATGGACGGACTATTTCAGCCTGGGAATCCTCGGAAGCCGGCCGAAAGGCATCCTTCTGCCCAACCTGGTGGACGCCTATATGAATTTGATGGGGTATGAGATAGCCACCGGCTTCATTTCGACATTCGGATTCTCTGCGAATGTCCCAAAGCCTCTCAATGTGTTCCCTATTGATTTGGTTGTGGAGAACCTTTTGTTTGGGGTTGTTTTGAATCCCATAAATGAAGCAAACACCATGCTCACAGACATTGTTGGGACGCTTATAGCCTCTGTGTTTGTCCAAAAAATGCTTCTTGTTTTTGTCCAAACAAGCGTGCCTTCAGTGATACTTCCGCTCGGGCTGGTCATGAGGGCGTTTCCCTTCACGCGCAAAACAGGCTCCACGATTGTCGCATTCTCATTTGCCGCTTACTTCATATATCCGCTAAGCATACTGGTGAACGCCCAAATCTACAATGCGCTTGCGAACCCCCAATGCCCGCAGGGCTTGCTTAAAGACGGAGAGCCTTGCACCCAGGATGCGCAGTGCTGCTCAGGGCTTTGCACCGGAAAATGCGAATCAGCCATAGGCAACATCCACAAATACAAATCCACGCTGAAATTTTGCGGAAGCACTGATTGGCGCTCCAATCAAGCATTGGTTGAAAGAAGCATTGAGCAGGAGATAGAAAGGACAAAAAGGTACCAAGAGGAGAAAAATAGGGCGATTGAATCAAGCCAGCCTGGAAGCAAAGCGGAGGCAAGGCAAAAGGATGCCTTAAGAGAGAGGGAAAGGCTGGCTTCATTGGAGCAAGCAAGGCTTATGGAAGGGGTAAACAATTCATTTTTCAGTTTCTCGGATGTGCTCAACCTATATAATCAGTTTGAATTCCTGGTGATGGACATTGGCAAGCAGATGGTGCTGGTTTCTCTTTTTATTGTGGTTGAGATTGTGATAACTCTTACTCTGTACAAAGATTTTTCTGGAATGATTGGGGGAGAGCCCAGGATAATGGGCATAAGCAAGATGGTATAGTGGTTTGATGTACTGCGCGCAACTGCCTGAAATGATTGGGACTGTGCAGACAATGGCAGCAGTGTCCCTTTCTATTATGGCATTATTCTTGGCTTTGTTCTGGATGATTGCCCAATTCTTGAGAAAGGCAGAATACGAAAGCTTTGTCTCAATTGAATCGCACCAGCTGCTAGTCTCCGCAATCCTTCTGATAAGCATATTTGGGGCATCTGAGTTCTCCTGCAGGATGGCTGAGCTTTTTGCAGGAGGCGACCCATTTGACATATCCACCTCTTACCTGAACTTTTTGTCTGACACTGTGATGATAAAGGCAGTGATTGCCCTGGAATCAACCAAAATGTTTGTCCAGTTTTGGGGCTCTATGAGCTTCAGGTGGGGGGTCACAGTCTGGGGCATTTCAGTGCCAGGATTTCCTTCTTTTGTGCTGCTTGAGAGGGTGGTGGATTTTTTGCTCATACTTGTCACTCCGTTCAGCGCCAGCCTTATGGTGCAAAGGATAATGATTGAAACAATAAGAGGAATTGCCATTCCGTTTGTCCTTCCTGCAGGAGTGGTCATGAGGATATTCCCGCCGACAAGAGACGCAGGAGCATTCCTTATTGCTTCTGCAATAAGCTTTCAGATAGTTTATCCTTATACTTATGTCATGCACAAAGACATCGTGGAGAGGCAGATAGCCCAGGCTGGGCTTGAAAGGACCTTTTCGCAGCAGCTTCATGATTTGGGGCATGACAAGCTTAGCGTTTTTTCCGTTATTGAACAGGGGCTGTTTGATGTGCAGACACTGCTTTTTACGCCGCTTATTGCGATGTCTTTCCTGCTTTTGCAGGCGCTGTTTTTGCCTGCGCTATCCATGATAATAACCGTAACGTTCATAAAAGGGCTTTCCAAATTTTTCAGCCAGAAGCTGGGGTAGTATGGGAAAAAATATAGTTTTGCTGATTGCGGGCGTGGCGGCCCTTGCTTTGGCTAGCGGCTGCGCTTCAGTGTCAAACTCCCCAAATATCCAGTGGAGCACGGCCTGGACAAGCTGGGGATGGGAGGGCTTGGTTGGAATCGCTTTTGCCACCATGGTGCTGATAATTTGGATGGCATACATGGCTGCAAGCTTTCTTGGCGACGAGCAGATGCGGGCTTGGGCAAAGCATGAAGTTGGGCAGCTTGCTTACTCGGCTATAATCATAGTGGCAGTCATTTTGCTTCTGCAGACGCTGGATGGATGGCTCAAGATAGTGAGCTTGGCTTCTCCTTCAAGCCAATGGAACAGCTACATAAACAATGTTGTTTGCTGCAGGCCTTCTTCTGGGAACTGGCTTATTGAATGCCCGGCTACTCCGCCTAGCCTTCGGCTTAGCCCATGCCACATTTCCATTGCCAAGGACTATTTGCAGATATTGTTTGAAAGCGCAAGAGAGCAGGCCCAATACCATATTCTCAACTACTGGCTTGCCGCATTTCTTTCAAACATCACGATCGCTACGAAAAATCCAGTGATGATGGATATAATGCATGCCCACGTAAGGCCGCTTGCCGGATTGTCTATCCACTCTGAATTCCATTCCATAATGCTGGATTTGATTTTCAAGACAATGATGTTCCTGAGGGTCCAGCAGGTTTTTATGGACTACCTTTACGCGGCATTCTTCCCCATCATGCTTGCTTTGGGGATGGTTCTGAGGATTTTCCATTTCAGCAGAAAGCTTGGAGGCATGCTGATAGCGTTGGGTTTGGCTTTGTATGTGGTTTTGCCGATGTTTTATGTTCTTATGGATGCTATATTGTTCGGATTCATGGGCGGCTGGGTGAATGCGCCAGGCACTTTTGGAAACAGAGTGGACCAAAACAAAACAATCGTGCCTGGGGCAAGCGGACCGGTGAGCTTTGGCGGCGCAAGCGGAGCTGAGGCTTTCTCCAAGCCTACCAACTTGGGAGATATTTGCGGCACATCCACACAGGAAGAAAAAGATTCATGGGGAGACATGGTGCTTAGAGCAGTTGGTTTGGTTTGGAAGGCGCTGCATTCTGATGTGGCAGGCGAGATCATGAAAAACACTGGCGGGATTGAGAACGACACAAGCAGGTTTGGAAAGAAAGGGCCCATCGCAAATCTTGCAGCTTTGATGTTTTTCACCCTGTTCACTCCGTTTGTGGGGCTTATGCTGACCTTGTCTGCCTTCAAAGTTTTCTCGCCGCTGATAGGAGGAGATGTTGAGATATCCTTGCTCTCGAGGCTGATATGATGGCTCCTGGGAAAGCCAAATTTCTTGCCGCATTCTTTCTTTCGCTTTTTGCGTTCATGGCAACCACCAATGCTATAGATTTCGCAGAGCTTGGGAAGCTTTTCAAGACCAACCAAGCAAATTCATGCATACAGACAAGCAGCAGCCCAATGCATTGGATAGCCCTTTCGTGGCTCACTCTTATGATGGGCGTGTTTTTCATGTCCGCCGCCATGATACTAAGCGGAGCATTCTCCATCCAAAAATACAGCGACTATATAAAAGGAGGGCTATGGGGGATTTTTGAGACAGCAGGCCTTCTGTCAATCTTCACGCTCGCATTTGCAGGGCTTTGGGAATACGGAATCCGCAACATAGACACCGCCAGGGCGTATTCATCAGTGATACGGAACACCCTTTCTTTTGACTTTGGGATGGTGATTGTGGGGACTACCATATTCTCTTTCATGTCAAGGCAGTCTCCACAGATAAGAATACCAGGATTCCAGGCTTTTGGGCTGTCTTTCCAGCTCTCACCAATGTTCAGGCCCATATTTGACGGCCTTGGAATGATGGTCCAGCTTTTGGCAGGGGCAGTTGCTGCCTGGACTGCCAACGAGTTTTTGCTGTGCTTCATCAAGACTGACATGCTCATTTTGCTGATGCCTCTTGGATTTTTTCTTAGGGCTTTCGGCATAAAAGCAGGAGGGAATGCTTTGCTTGGGATGGCGCTTTCCCTGTTTTTCATCTACCCTTTCATGATAATTGCCGTAGGGCAGATGGTCAGCGACTACTATGTGAATGAAATGCTTGCGGCAAGCACCCCGCACATTTGGCCTGCCTGCCTTTCTGGAAAGCCGATCTGCTGCGCGCCCACGGATGCTGTTCCATCAAGCTGGGATGAGCCATTCTTGCCAAATGGAAACAATTGGAGAAGCGACCTGTCCCACCGAATATCGCAGGAAAGAGTGATACTTGGCAATGTGATACTGTCTTTGCATGGAGTTTTCCAGGGAGGCTCGATTTGCGTTTTCAACACCGGCCTTGCAAGAACATACGGCACATTCCTTTCAGTAGTGCAAAGCTGGGGGCTTCCAACATTTGCAGGACTGGCTGGAGGTGTCGCAGGACTTAACTTCCTGTTTGCGAAATATGTGGGCCTAAGCTGGATAACGGTAGTCCTGCTTCCGGTGATGGCAGTCTTCATGTTCTCATCCATGTATGAGATTGTGTTTTTTGTTTTTGTGGTCAGCATCCTGCTCCCAATCTTGATACTTTTCGTCTGCCTCACTGCCGCAAAGGAGATAACCAAAGCGCTTGGGACAGAAATTGACCTGAGCGCTCTTGAGAAGCTCATATGAGGATTTTTATGGCTCATCTTGCAGAAATCGCATGCGCGCCGCTGGTTGGCGCAAACCCAACCTTTCCAGAAGCCTTCGGAGTTTTGCTTGCAGACTGGCGGACAGTCACTTTCCTTGCGCTTTTAAGCTCGCTTTTGGCGCTTGTTTTGATTTACATGCTTGCGCTTTTCCTTCGCCACCAGGGCCTCACCAGCTGGTGCAAGTTCGAGCTTTTCCAAATCCTTGGCACCGCAACCGTTTTCATATTCCTGATTGTCTGGGTCGTGGGCATGTGCGAATTCAAGATGGATTTCCTGAATGACTCTGTGAGAGGGATTGACTACACGGGCAAAAACCTGTATATTATCGTGGATGAATACTTCCAGAGGATGAAAGGCATAGGCTATCTTATTTTTGCCTATGCCATGTACGTCTCAAAAGTGATTGTCTTTTTCCAGAAAGTGACGTATTTCAGCAGCCCGCTAGGCCTTGGCGTCACAGACAACCCGCTTGATTCGCTTGGCCAGCTCAACTCCATAATTTTTCTTGCCATGAGCGGATTTGTCACCTCATTTTTGCTTCTTGATTTGCAAAGGAGAATGCTGGAGTATATGGCATACGCGTCCATGTTTTACCTATTTCCTTTCGGGATATTTTTCAGGGCATTTGAGCCCACAAGAGGCGCTGGGGGCGCGCTAATCGGGATAGCCATGTCTTTCTTTTTGTTTTATCCAATTATCTTAGTCTTCAACGATTATCTGACCAGAACAACATACAATTCTGTATTTGATGAGCTTAAGCAAGCCGCCAATATTGCAGAAGCGCAGATTGAGGCAGGGAATGTGAATAATCCAGAGGATTTGAAGAAAATAGGGCAACTCAACCCGTCAGATGCTTTGGGGCAGATGAACATACAAGATATGATAACTGGAACATCTTCCGCCACCATTTTCCTATTAAAGCCTGTTTCGCTTTATATGGTGGGGGCAGTTGTGCTGCCAGTGATAAACTTCATTGTTCTTGTGGAAATAGCCAGGGGTCTGACGCGGATGCTTGGGGATGAGCTTGATGTGTCCAATCTTACGAGGCTGATATGAATGCCTGACTTGGTGCTTCTTTGGGGAGGATGGATTGGAATCTGCGTTCTTGCTGCTGCCATAGCCTTGTCGTTGGCTGCTTTGCTGCACATGTTTGGCGTAGCCTTTGGCCTGCAAAGCCTGGTGCTTTACGCAAAATCAGAGTATATGCAGGTTTTAGCCACTGCGCTGATAATAGTTGGCGCGGTCGCAATGGTGAATGTGGGTGGGAACGTATTGGGGAGCCTGGCTGCGCAGCTTGCTGCGGCTTCAGGAAACACTGGCATAACCAACATCCCCCCTGACCTTAGGGCAGACCCTTTTGTGCTTGCAAAAGAGTACATCCTCCAAGTGCCTATCGAATGCATGTCAACGATTTATGATTTTGTCTTGGTGAGAAACTATTGGCTAGAGGGAATAAGCAGCTTTGGATTCAACCGCGGCAATGTGGAGGGCATATCTCCGTCATACTTTTTGGCAGGGCATGTGAGCTTCAGCAAATTTGCCATGCAGAATATGTTTTATCTTTCGCTCTTCCAATATATCCAGTATTTTGTCCTGGAGTTCTCCCAGTACACAATGCTGCAGATTTTTCTTCCGCTTGGGCTGATACTCAGAGTCCTGCCCATAACGCGCGGCGTGGGAGGGCTTCTTACTGCATTTGCACTCGGGTTTGGATTTGTCTTTCCTGCGACCTATGTCCTCATCATCGCCATGATGCCTTCAAACCAATACGCCTGCACGCACATAGACACAGCAAACGATTTCAGCAGGCAGATGTTCGGGGCGAAATTTTTGGGAGACGACCCTTGCTTCAACAACGCAGGCGCAAGGGGCATGGCGATATACCAGTCAAAAGCCAACTCCGATAAAGACATTGACACTGCTGCCTTGATGCACGCTGTAAAGCAGCTTTATCTCCAAGTTGTCTTTTACCCTATGATTAGCCTGATAATAACATTCACATTTGTGAGGCAGACAGGCTCGCTATTTGGAGCGGATCTGGCTGAGATAGGAAGAGGCTTAATAAAGATAATAT
>JAOAJY010000006.1:34466-34907 GCA_026413965.1 Microcaldota archaeon | reverse complement strand
AAGATAAATCGCATAGCTGGAGCTGGAGGTTGCGGTGGTGTTGGTAATTGTGTTGTTGGAGCTTGAATCAAAATAGACTGCATAATCTAAATTAGAAGATAAATGTGAGTCGACAATTTGGATTCGTGAGCTTTGTGATGCATATAATGCTTCGTCTGAATTTGAGCTGGAAACCAGATTATTGAAAGTATTGTTGGAGCTATGAACTATATATATCGAATATGTCATGTTTGCAGTTGAAGCAATGCTGGTAAAATGATTATTAGAGCTTGAAAAAATGTAGAAAGGAATCGAATAAGAATTTGAGCTTGCGTTAGTATTTGAAATCTGGCTATTGTTTGTATAAAAAAGATGTATTGATGTTGATGAGGAATTGAATATTTGAGAGTTTGAGGCATTGCAAAGCACTATTGTGGATGCTTGGATGTTTGAAATGGATGC
>JAOAJY010000006.1:0-34367 GCA_026413965.1 Microcaldota archaeon | reverse complement strand
GTTGGAGCTTGAGGAAATATAGATGGCTGTGCTTGAGTTGGAGGTTGCGGTGGTGCTGGTAATTGTGTTGTTGGAGCCTGAGGAAATATAGATGGCTGTGCTTGAGTTGGAGGTTGCGGTGGTGTTGGTAATTGTGTTGTTGTCTGTGTAGAAAATTGAGATTGGACCTGATGAGGAATTGAATATTTGAGAGTTTGAGGCATTGCAAAGCACTATTGTGGATGCTTGGATGTTTGAAATGGATGCGCTTGTTCCTGAGTAGAAAAGGATTGGCTTTCCGCCTGTTCCTGTGTTGTTGGCAATTGTGTTGTTGCAATTTGATATTGTGCCTGGATTGAAATAGAAGTCAACTGAGCCTATGAAAGAGGAGTTGGTAATTTGGTTGTTGGAGCTTGAGGAAATATAGATGGCTGTGCTTGAGTTGGAGGTTGCGGTGGTGTTGGTAATTGTGTTGTTGGAGCTTGAGGAAAGATAAATTGCATAGCTTGAGGTTGAGTTGGAGGTTGCGGTGGTGTTGGTAATTGTGTTGTTGGAGCTTGAGGAAATGAAAATCCCATGGTTCAATGTTGATGTGGCTGTGACCTTGGAAAATTGATTGTTGGAAGCAGAATCTAGATAAATTCCGTAGCCAGAGTTTGAGGTTGCGGTGGTTTCTGTAATTTGGTTGTTGAGGCTTAAATAGAGATGGATGGCTGTATTTGAGATGGCTGTTGCTGTTATGTTGGAAAATTGGTTGTTGGAGCTTGAGGAAAGATAAATTGCGTAGTTTGAGTTGGAGGTTGCGGTGGTGTTGGTGATTATGCTGTTGGAGCTTGAGAAAAGATAAATTGCATAGCTTGAGGTTGAGTTGGAGGAGGAATTGGTTATTGAAACGCCATGGCTTGATGATAGAAAAATGCCATAACCTGAGGAATGCGTTGTAGATGAGGATGAATTGATTATGGAGCTGTTATTTGAGCCTGCAAAGTATATCCCATGCTGATAGTTGGATATCTTGCAATTCCTGATTGTTGTGTTGAATCTGTTGGAGAAAACGCCGTACATGTTTATAGCATTGGTGCCTGTGATTGAGTTGCCTTTGCAGTCCAGAGTGACATTTTGGGCAGTTACATTTATGCATGTCGATGGGCTTGAAACATTTTGCGTCAGATTGTATAATGTATTAGGCGAGCTTAGAATTGTGCAAGTTGATATGTTGGAGGCATTGGTCATGCCTGCAAATACCTGGAACAAAAAAAAAGAGAGGATGATTTTGAAGATGCCATTCGAGAACCCCATGCATAGATTTTAACAAGCATATTTAAAAATTCTTTTTTGAAATGCGAGGCTTCTTGCCAAAAAATATGGCTTGAGGGAAAGATTTGATTGAGAGCAAAGCAAGGGCATTTCAAGGCGCTTCGCTTAGATGAAGATTTGGAGGCAGTCATTTCATCTTTTTGAAATTCCCTTTTGGCTTGGGCACTTTTATCTCAGGGTAGGCTTCTGAAAGCGTCTCAACATCAAGATTTGTCTTGAAGCCAAGAGAATCAAGCAGGCATTTCAGGAGATAATTTTCGGCAATTGGAAGATGGGCAGGCGTTGGGCATGCGGAAAGGAGCTCTTTTTTCAATTCGGCTGGCTTGATGCTGGAGAGGATTTCTGCCAAAGAGGAAAACGATTTTCTTTTGCCTTGGGCAAGCTTTGAGGCGGCTGACTCAATTGCAGCCTGGTTGATTCCGCTGAATTGGTAGGACTTGCGCGAAAGAGTGGATTCGATTGAGGCAAGTATTGCGGATATTTCCTGCGGAGTGGTCTTGCCATCTATGGAAAGCTTCTTGACCACCACCCAATCCTTGTACCTTGCGGTGAAGACCACTTCGCCTTCTTCCATCGCATTCCCTTTCTTCACTTCTTGACACGAATGTCCTTCCTTTTTGGCCTAAGATAAACTGAGCCGCATTTTCTGCATTTTTTGGAGCTTCGCTTGTTCCTTGCCTTGCATTTGCGGCAAATGAATATGTTGGATATGACGGCGTCGGCTTCTGCGAATTTTCCCATTCAACCCCCTCAAAATCATGCGGTTTTGCAGCCTGCATTGGCTTTCTGCATTTACCCTAATCAAAGTTTAAATGCTTATGCACAAACATCTTTTGGCATCGCCCCTGTAGCTCATCGGTAGAGCGGTTGTCTTGTATTCAGCTTCAGGAAAACAACAGGCAGCGAGTTCGATTCTCGCCAGGGGCTTGCGCTTGCATTCCCTCTATTTTTTAAATTTTGGAACGGAAAGAAGAGCATGCCGCACACATGCAACCGATGCAGGACGCAATATGAAATTGGGATGTTTGACTCAGGGCATGACTATTGCATGACATGCTATGTTCGGATACAAGAAGAGAGGAGGAAGAAGGCCGAGCAGGAAAGAAGGGAGCAGGAGAAAAGAGAAGCCAAGAAACAGAAGTTGATAAGCGAAATAGAAGCAAAGCTTTATGAGCAAAGAAAGGAATCAGAGCACACAAACCCCCAGCGCGTTTTTATGAGCGGGGCGGATTTGAAAAGAATGAGGCATTTTGGGGTTGGGGAGATTTACGCCCAAAAAAAAGAGGCTCACGAAAAACCTTTGCCAGAGCAAATAAAACATCCTAGCATTTATGCCGCATCTGCACTGAAAAAATCCCTCCCGCCAGCCAAAGCAGATAGAGATTATGCTGGCTCGAGCCCAATCATGCACATGAATATTCCGCAAGAGGAGGATGAGGGAAACATAACCATAAGCGCAATTCAAGGTCTGCCGGTTTCTCTTTCTTGCGGGCAGAAGAACATCCAGGTTCTGCTTGCAGGCAAAAACGGCACGGGAAGAAAAATAAATGCTGAATTGGTGCATTCTTTGGCGGATTCGTCCGGAAAGTCTGTTGAGGCAAGAGCCCAGCCTGAGAAGTTTTCGCTTGAGCCCGGAGCAGAGCAGGAGATAAAGATAGAATTCAGCCTGCCGGAGTCCGCAAGAAGCGGACCGCTTGTGCTGAATGCATACATAAGGGAAACCGCCGCCTATGTTGACCGGCAACCCGCAAAAAGCCAGCCGCTGCAGCTGACTTCAGAGGTAAAAACCCCGATGGAATTGGCGTATATCCCAAAAAGCAGCAGGCTTGCCAGCATTGGAGAGGCGATGGCGCTTCAAATGGACTTCCAGAACCTTGGAGAAAGCGGAGGCATACTCAGCATGAAATCAAATGTCCGCTTCGGGCAAAACGATAGCCAGCTGGCATGGCTGACCAAAAAAGCCAAAATAAAAGGAAAGCAGAAAAGGATAACCCTTGAGTTTGCCCCTGTGAAAAAAACCGAAATACAAATATTGTGGCTAGAGCTTTTGGGCGTGGACTCGAACGGCAAAGAGTATTCTCTCAAAAAAGTGATAGAAGAAAAAATAAAGGATGGAAGCTAGGCCGTGACGGGGCCCTCATGGCACCCCGCGCAACGAGGCTAGTGCATCCGAATAGAAATGAGAAGGTGGCGGCTATCGCTGGCCAAGAAAGGATTGCTTCTGTGTTGGTAAGGAAGATTTAGTGCCTATTTGGCGCCACTGCGGAGGCGCTGCGCCTGTATCAGTATGTCCCAAAGGAATGCGGCAGCCGTGATGAATAGCAGCTCATCCACCCAAAGGAAAATCTTTGGAAGATGGAGATAGAAAACTATTTCATGCACATTGAAAGCCAAGAATGCAAGAATGACAGCGGCCAGGATGTCGCGCAGGATTGCCTTTTCGGGGGCAGATTTGCTTTTGTGCCTGGTTATGGTTCTGCTCAGAGTGTCCGCCAGGGGGCGAAGGTCAAGCAGAATAAGGTAAATGTAGTAGATGACCGCAAGTATTCCTGCTGTGAGAATGGAGGCGCGCAGGTAAGGAGTGGCTATGGAGGGCGGAAGGAACATTACGGTCGCTTGCCTCACAAGAAAGACCGCCAAAGCAATCGCAGCTATATGGGCAAGCTTCTTGCTTATGCAAGCCCAGCATAGGCGCGAAACTTTCCAGAATGCGCCATTGGGCGAGAAGTCTTTTATCAGCCCAGAGGTGTAGGAGGCAAGCGGACGGCTGGAGCTTTGCAGCCATGATGGCGCAAGCCTCTCTTTCATTCTGATAATGACCTTTTGCCTATCAAGAAGGAATGAGGAGACTATCGCAGTGGCAACCACGCCAAAAGAGCCTGCCGCAATAAGCAGGCCGGAGTGCTCGCCTTTGTAAGTGGATGCGATAATCAGGGAGAACTCGCCCAAAACCACTGCCGCTGACGCCCCAAATATGGCTTTCTCTGATTTTGAGCCTGTAAGGTAAAGCAATGCGAAAACAGAGGCAAAGCACACCAGCACAAAAAGGATGGTGAGGGAGATGGAGAATGGCAGGTTGGAAAGCACTATCTTCGGGTCAACTTGCATGCCCAAAGAAAGGAAAAAGAGGGATGCAAACATCATAAGAAGTGGGCGGATTGCTTTTTCTATTTTGCGCGAATTTGGAAGCCCGGAAATGATGCTTCCTGCAAGAAACGCGCCGATTGCGGGAGAAAGCCCTGCAAAATCCGCTATCATGCTCATCACAAGGCAGAGAGAGAATGATACAAAAACCACAATCTCAAGAGAAAGCGAGGAGGTCAGGTCAACTATCAGCCGCTCCGCAGGCTTTCTTATAAGCGAATAGAACACGCCCAGAAAGCCTAGCGAGAGGAAAACAGACAGGAGCTTGTCTTCATAAGTTGCAGCGCTGCTTCCGATGGTGGAAAAGAAAGTAAGGGCGGCGATTGCGGCCACGTCCTCAAGAATCAGCATGGAAAACAGGAGAGAAAGGGTTGGGTTTTTGGCCATGCCTTTCTCAGTGACCAGCTTGAAAAGGATGGTGGTGCTTGTGATGGAGAACATTGCCCCCACCACCAAGGAAGAAGTCAGGTCCAGCCCGAAGAAAAGAGCGGCCTCATAGCTTACAAGGAATAGAACACCCATCTTCAAGATGGTTATGACAACCGCCTTCAGCCCAGATTTCATTATTTTTGGAAGCGAGAACTCAATCCCGACAGCAAACAAAAGCAGAACCGCCCCAAGCTCAGAAAAAGTGGAAATCAGCTGCTCATCCACAATTATGCCTAGTGCGTTTGGGCCAGACAGCATCCCGAATATCAAAAGCCCGACCACATAGGGCTGCCGAAGCTTGATGGAAAGCACAGTTCCCAAAAGCGCAAAAATTATGAAAAATGAAAACTGAGAGACTGTTGAGACTTCGCCTAGCATAGCATTACCCCATTCGCTTGAAGATAGAGGAAAGCGAGGCAAGCTTGAAAAGCCTTGATGGTGTGAGGCTTGAGAATGCCGAACGGCTCTTTTGGGCAAAAGCCAGCCAGCTTGAAAGCTGCAGCCGCAGCGCAATTTTTCTTGGATAAGCCCTCTGGTTTATGGTCAGAAAGTTGGCAAGCTCCCTTGGCAGCATGCCAGCTATTTTCCGCACCTTGTCCCTCTCCTGCTCGCTGAGTTTGTCCAGCACCTTTATTGCAATCTGCAAATCTTTTTCCAGCTTTTCCCACTCTTTGACTATCTCTTCCTTGCGCTGCATGGCAATCTTGCTTGCTTCTTCCGCAGCTTCCTTCGCCTTTTGCTCCTCTGACACAGGCTCTTTCCCGATTGGAACGACATTCTCCTGCTTGATGAGGCTCGCCATCCTTTCCCGCTTTTCGATTTTGAGCCTGGCTTCCGCTGCCTGCTGGGCTGCATCAATGGAGCCTGCGCAATAAAGGAGCGCAGGAGCATATGTGCCCATCGCCAAGCTTGCGCAAACCGCTTCCTGCGCATTCAATGCCAAATAAGGCTGCTGCATGGCAAGCAAAGTCTTGTCGGTTATTGACTCTGTCTTGGCTGAGTGCGCTTGCGCCTCCTTCAAGTCTTCATTGTAGTAGCTCCACACGAATTTTGAAACCTCGCTTTTCTTCTCTAGTTGCCCAAGCTGCGACTGCATGCTTTCGATGACAGCTTTGCTCCTTTCAATCGGGTCTGTCGCGTTCTTCACCTCGTCAATCTTCATGGCATTTTTAAGCGACTTCAAGGCATTTTCATAGCCCCAGACAAATGACGCGGCATGGATGGCGTTTTGAGCCCCGGGGGTGAGGGTAGAGACAAAGGAGTCTATTTCCTTGTCTTTGAGCAGATTTTTCAGGGTAAGGGAAGCAAGAGAGTCTTCGGATAGGACCATAAAGTCCTCTGGCATTCCTTTTCCCCTGCGCTTTATTTTCATCCCCACATGGGACTCCGACCGCGAATCCTCATCCTCCTCTTTGCGAGCCGCCTGCTGCAACTGGAAAAGAAACATCCGGGCACCTTAGGATAAAGCAGCGTTGCATATAATAAATCTGACGGAGCAGAAATGCGGAGAGGAGGATTTGCTCGCAATGATTGAACCCCCGCAGCCGCTAGGGCACGAGGTCCTAAGCCTCGCGCATTTGACCAGGCTCTGCCATCTCCGCAGGAAAAGAAGATGCAGGTAAGCGTTAAAAATGCTATATGAGAATGAGCCAAGGTGAAGGCATGAGGCTCTTTCCTCTTCTGTTTGCAATGGCTTTGGCAATCCTGTTTGCAGGATGCGCGCAGGAGAAAACAGGGGAAGAAATGGAAAAAATTGAGGCGGAGAAGCCTTCCTCAGCCGAGCTGGAGAATGCCTCAAACGTAATGGGCGCAAGCCAAGCCGAGCAGCCGCCTTGCTCTGAGGGGAACGTCATCCAAAAAGACGAATGCTTTGTTGCTCTGGCAAAGGAAAAATCGGACTCGGGCCTTTGCAAGCGCATATACTCCATTGACCGGAGGGACTTGTGCTACGCCCAATTTGCAGAGGCAGACTTGGAGGCATGCAGAAAAATACATGATGCAGGCAAGAGGGCTGATTGCCTGGTAAAAAATGCGGTTAGGCAAAAGGATGATGGAATATGCAAAGAGATAGGGAATGATGATGCGCGTGCGGAGTGCTTGAGGAAAGTGGTCCCGCCATGCATGCTCATTTTGAATGAAGATGAGAGAGATTTGTGCCTTGCGCTTGAGAAGAACGATTACACCCGGTGCAAAAGCGACTTCTGCTTTGAAGGCTACGCGAAAAACAGAAGCTTTGCAGAGGCATGCGCAAGAATAAGCAAACCGGCAGAGAAATTCAAATGCATTGCCTTGGTTGAAAAAAGCTTCTTTGCTTGCAGGCTTTCCGAGCAAGAGGCAGTCAGAGACAGCTGCATAGAGGAGGCGTCCAAAGAGCTTGACCAGCAAAGCGGATGCGATTTCGCCACTCCAGGAAGCAAGTATGCGAACAACTGCTACCTCCATTTCGCAGTCAAAAACAACGACCCTGCAATATGCAGAAAGATATTGCAGGAGAGGGACCAGGACTGGTGCTACTCGCGCTTTGCTTCCCTGAAAGCAAACGCAACCTCCTGCGCTCGTGTTATTGAGTCTTTGAATAGGATAAGCTGCTATCGGAATGCGGCGATAGAGAACAGGATGCCTTCCCTTTGCAATGGGCTTGGGAACTCTGCATGGATGAGGGACTGCTACGCAGCAAGCATACTGTATATTGACGCAGGGCCCGTTCCTTCTGACTGCAAGTCTGTGGAAAGCAATGAATGGAAAAACAAATGCTACCTTAGGGCAGCTATAAAGAGCAACAACGGAACTTACTGCTCTTTCATAGAGGAGGGAGCAGCAGACAGGAGAGACTGCGAGGAGCTTTTCCCGCAAGTAAAATGAGCGGAAGCTTATTCAGTTTCAGTTGGATTCCTGCTCTTTCTCGGCAGGCTTTTCTTTCCTTTTGCTTGATTTCCTCTCTTTTTTTGCAGAAGCCTCTTCCTTTTTGCCGGCAGGCTGCCCTTCCTGGCTGCCTTCCTCTTGCGGCTCCAAAGCGGCCTCTGGCTGCTGCTGGGCTTCCTGCGAGGGTTGGACAGAAGCGCCTGCCTCCTCTTCTGGCTTCTCTGCCTCAAACCTTGAGAGAGGCACGGTGAATTCATCGTATGAAGATATCTTGTTCCTGCCCATCAAGTATTCTCTTGAAAGAAGATAGAATATCAGCGCAAGCGAGCGCCTGCCTTTGTTGTTGCACGGGACCACCCAGTCGATGAAGGAGGTGGAGTTGTCGGAGTCGCAAAGGCCGATTGTCGCAATCCCCATCTTGCCTGCCTCAATCACCGCCTGCCGTTCGCCTTTTGGGTCGCAGACCAAAAGAAGCTTTGGCTCAAGGAAATCTTTCCGGTGGACATTTGTGAGTATGCCTGGAATGAACCTGCCCTGCAGAACCTTTATGCCAGTGAGCTCTGAAAAAACGGAAGCCGCGTTTCCAGAGTAGGTGCGCGAAGCGACCACCAGTATGTCTTCAGGAGGATATTGGGACAGGAGCTTTCCTGCCAGCCTTATCCTCTCGTCAATTTTGCGCAAATCCAGCACATAAAGCCCGTCATTTCTCATGCGGTAAATGAACTGGTTCATATCCACTACTTTTATTTTCGTGCCTATGTGTATTCCTGCCTCAAGATAGGTCTCCTGCTTTATGAGGAAATTGTCCATTTATCCACCTTTTGCCCAGAGGCTGCAGGCACATGCCCTAATTTTCGGGACGCCACTCTCAGCGCATCCGGGCTTGATAAATGGGGCCATCGAGATTTGAACTTTCGGGCACAGACCAAACGGCCAGCTCCACTCGAATCTCCAGCACCCCAAGCTGGAAGGATAGCCAGGTTACCCCATGGCCCCATAAACGCCAATCAATACTTCCTATACCTTGCGATCTTGTCCATTACCTCCACATGCGAAAGGAACATCCTTCGGCAGCAGTATCTTTCTATCTCCATCTCATCCAAAACCCTTGCGGGGTTTTTCCCCTCTTTGACTTGCTTGGAATAATCCTCATAAAGATGGGCAATCACTGAGCCGCAGGTGAAGCATCTTATCGGAAAATACATAAGCACACCTCCCAATTACCTGTATGATTTTTGGAATCGCGCCCTGGCTTTTGGCCCTTTGTACTTTTTAGGCTCAACGCGCCTGGAATCCTCCGCAAGCAAAGAGCGGTCATAAGAAAGCATTTTTTCCTTGAGCGCAGAGCCTCCTGAAAAGCCCACGAGAGCATGGGCAATCGCCACTCGGCAAGCCTGAGCCTGCCCCATCTGGCCGCCTCCATAAACATTCACGGAGATGTCAACTTGGGAAGCTATTTCAGGAGCCAGCCTCAGCGGCTCGGAGATGATTTCCCGCACATACTTGTTGTCTATTGAAGAAAGAAGCTGGCTGTTTATCCTCACCACTCCCTTCCCTTTTCTGATTGAGGCTCGCGCAACGCTCTCTTTCCTTTTTCCCCTGAAAACCATCGGGGCTTCCTCTTTCTTTTTTGGCTTTGGCTTCTTTTTTGCTGCGACCATAAAATCACCACTTCTTCGGACCGCCAAGCTCCAAGCAAAGCTGAGACAAGGTGAAGGTGCCTTGCTTGCCCTCCGATGAGGCTTCTTTGATTGCCTGGGATTTGCCCTCAAGCTCGCCAGAAACCACCCTCAGCCTGCGGTACGCCTCGCGCCCCCTCCTGCTTTTCCATGGGAGCATCCCGCGTATTATCCTGCGCAAGAGAAGATGGGGGACCCTTGGCCATTTTGGAGACTCATCCGGATTGCGCTTGTTCTTTTGGCTCCTTCTGGAAAAATACTTTTCCTTCGCTGCAGAAAGCGAGCCCGACATTACCGCTTTGTCTGCATTTATTATCTCAACTTGCTGGCCTGAGAGCAAAAGCTTCGCCACTCTTGCCCCCAGCCTTCCGACAACCGCGCCTTTTGCGTCTATGACCACCATGGTTTCACCTTACTTTATTATTATCGCGTCCTTCCCGGTTGGGCTTTGCTTGGCTGCCTCTATTATGGATATTGCCTTGCCCCCTGCAGCCTCAATAGCTTTCCTTCCTGACTGGGAGAACCCAAGCGCGGCGACAGTGAGGCGGCTTTTGAGCCCGCCTGCGCCCAAAACTTTGTCTGGAACCACCACTGTCTGCCCCTCTTTGGCATAGGCGGCAATCCTGCTTATGTTCACGCCCTGCCTCTTTCTGGAAGGCACGGAAAGCAGCTCCAGCACTCGCTTCCAGAAAGGAGATTTCCGCGCTTCAGGAGGAAGCCCAGCAGACACCTTCAAATTCTTCTCTGAAAATTTCGGTTTTTTCATAGAAACACCGCCGGTTCGCAAGCATCAGTGTGGGGGAAGGGATTTGTCCTCCTCAAATCCAGCAAAAGCGCTGGTTTTTCTGAATTGAACCCTCGAAGCCCTAAGGCACCAGCCCCTCAAGCTGGCGCATTTGACCTGGCTCTGCCACCCCCACACGTCCATATTACACCTCAATCTGATTCAGTCGGCTTCTTTATGTCCGACAGCTTGGACTCAAGCTCCTCGCACCGCTGCTCAATGGTTTCTGCGGTCCTGGCCAGAAGCTCTCTTGGTTCAAGCTGCAGGAAAGACTCCACTTTGAACTTCAGCTCATTTGGAGAAAGAATCTCGTATGAGACCAGCCCTGGCTGGAATTTGGCGTGCTGCCTGCCTATCCCCATGCGCGCCTTTGCCTCAAGCCGGATATTTTGCCCCTCCAAAAGCTTGAGCAGGGGGATATTGTCCAGGGCTACTTTTATTTTTGAGTCTGTGCTTTTGAGGTCCTTGGACATCACCACTGCTGGGCCCTCTGCCTCAAGCGTGAAGATGACTTCGTCAGCCTTGCCTGACTCGGAAAGGATGGGTATCTGGCCTATCCTGTGGGCTATGTATTCATCAAATAGGGCAGAGCTGTTTTCATAGAAAACCACGCGGTCAAGAGCATAGACCGGCACTTGCCCCATGGCGTATCTTCGCAGCAGGTTGGAAAATGCGATGGAGGTTCCGCGAAGCAAGAACTCGATGCGGTTGCCTTTCTCAGAAATCACAGATATGTTCATCAAAACCACCCTGCTTTCACTAAACTCTGCGCCCTCTCCTTCCGCCAGGCCTTTTTGTGGTGTCTGTCGGTATTGGGGTGACATCCTCTATCTTCCCTATCCGCAGGCCCATCCTTGCAAGAGAGCGGACAACTGCCTGCGCGCCTGCGCCAGGGGTTTTTGCCCCGTTGCCGCCAGGGGCGCGGATGCGGATGTGAAGCCCGGTTATGCCTTTGTTCTTTATTTCATTGGCGACTTTTGCGGCAGCCTGCATTGCGGCATAAGGCTTCCCTTCCTCCCTATCAGCCTTCACAATCATTCCGCCTGAGGCTTTGGCGATTGTCTCTGCCCCGGACATGTCTGTCACTGTGATGATGGTGTCGTTTTTGGAGGAATAAACATGCGCCACTGCCCACTTTATCTCCTTGCGTTGAGGCTGCTGGGCGGCTGGCGCCGCAGGAGCAGCTGGTTGAGGCTGGGCAGGGGCAGCCTCAGCAGGCTTTGCAGCCTCTGGCTTTTGGGCAGGCTCTGCGCCTTTTTCCTCTTCTTTCTTGCTCACAAAATCACCAACCTAAGATGCTGCCTGCTGGCTGTCGCTTTTTTGCGAATTCTTTTTTTGCGCAGGCTCGCTGATGGAAACATCAATCGGCTTGTAATAGGAGATGTATTGGTCTTCCTCAGCATCCACCATGTATGAAGGGACGGTGACCTTTCTTCCTCGCACTGCAATAAAGCCGTGGGTTATCAGCTGGCGCGCCTGGCGCATGGTCCTGGCAAGCCCTTTCTTCACCACGCGCGTCTGCAGCCTCCTGTCCAGGAAATTCTCCACAGTCAAAGACAGGACATCCTCCAAGTCAGCATCGGCAGGAAGGATGCCAAGCTTCGCCAAGCGGACCAACAGAGGCTTGCCTTTCTCCACGCCCATCTGCCCAAGCGCGATGTTCCTTATGGCATTTCTCCTTGCCTTTTTCAGCTGCTGCAAGGCAAGCCATACCTCGCGCATGTTCTTCAAGCCATAGGTTGAAGCCAGCTTCTTCTCCTTCCTGATGCGCTCGGAATCCCACAGCCTGCGCGGGGTTTCGTACTTGTTCCTTATCCTTCTTGGGTCTCCCATGGAAAATTCCCTCCTTCACTTCTTTGCCTCCTCAGGCTTGGGGGCTTTGGGCTTGGGCGCTTCTGCCTTTTGGGCGGCTTTCGCGCTTGCTGCCTGCTGCTGCGCAGCAGCTCCAGTCTGCTGGGCTGCTGCACCTGTCTTGGCAAGGACAGATTTCCTCAGGACACCGACTGTCATTCCAGTCCTGCCTGTGCTTCTGGTCCGCTGCCCTCTGACTTTTTGCCCATACGCATGCCTGAAGCCTCTCCATGTGCCAGAATCCTTCTCATGGTCTATGTCCTGCTTGACAAAGTAGGCCAAATCAGAGCCTATCGCATGGATGTCTTTTCCGCTGAGCAGGTCTTTCCTTCGGTTGAAAAGCCTGCTTGGAACCCCAAAATTCTCAGGGTGGAACAGAATCTGCTCCAATTTCTCTATCTGTGGCTCAGAGAGCTCGCCAAGCATGGTCTTTTCATTCACCCCAAGCTGGGAGTATGCCACTTGCGAAATCACCTGCCCCATGTTGATTCCAATCCCGCGGATTGAGGTTATGGCGCGCATTATAGGAAGGTTTCCGCGCAGGTCTTTGCCTGCCAAGCGGACCACCCCGCGCACTTCCTTTCCGGATTCGGATATCATCGGTTTTGCGGGAACGCCTTGCGAAGGCCTCTTTGCGGGCCCTCTTTTTTCCTCATGCTTCGGATTGCCTTTCTCAGCCATGCAATTTCCTCCTGCTTGCGCATCAGCGTAAGTGGGAAGCGCCGGAGATGGGATTTTTGGGCGATGCTGCTCTGCATGCGCAGGGCAGGAAGCACCTGAACCCATACGGCCTTTCGACCACACGCTTGCTGTCCACCCATCCAAACAATGTGCTCCAGGCGTGCGCACTACCAGATTATGCGACCCCGGCATTCTTCCCAATTACCACATCCTCTTGTACGTGCCTCTTTCCATAACGATTGTTTCCGGAAATGCGACCGCACCTTTCAGCGGCGCGTCCTTTCCTGAAAGGCTGGCGGATCCAACCCCGACCAGCTCGCCTTTTTCCGTGGTGAGGGCGACTTTCGCTCCATCCGAAATGCCCTCGTCAAACGAGGAGACGCCCGGCGCATAAAGCGGCGAGCCTGCGCATACTGCCTCAACGGCAGAATCGCGCATCACAATTCTTGGAAGGGAGAGCGCCTCAACCGCCGGAATCAGGATTCTTTTGATTTCCGACTCGTCGCGCTTTTCTTTGGCAAGCCACATGGCATCGCTTATCTGCTGCAGAGTGTGGCACGCCGATTCGCCTATGCGACCAACCGACGTCCGCCGCAGCTCGAGCATGGATGCCCCAGATGTGAGCTTCGCGAAATCCGAAACCAGCACACGCACGTAGGTTCCAGCTTCGCAGTGCACCTCGAAAAGCACCTTCTTGGACATTATTTCCAGAGGCTTAATATAATAAACCTTCCTCTTCCTTGGCGCCTTTCTCACCGCGCTCATCTTGGGCGGGGTTTGGGTTATCTCGCCTGTGAAACGGGAAAAAAGCTCGCCAACCTCCTTTTCCGATAGCTCTTTGCCTGTCCTCATAAGGCAGACGTACTTTTTGTCGTGGGAGGCAATATAGCGAAGAAGCCTTGTGGCTTTGCCCACTGCAACAGGCAGGACCCCGGAGACATTTGGGTCAAGAGTGCCCGCATGGCCTGTTTTTTTGGCTCCAAGAAGCTTGCGCACCCAGGCCGCAACCTCGTGGGAAGACGGCCCCTGCGGCTTGTCCACCATCACAAATGAGCAATTCAGAAGCTCTCCTAGGGAAGGCATCCAAACACTTTGCCAAAAGCAGACTGCCCAATTCATGCGCTTACTGTGGTTTCAGTAGGCTCAAGATGGGCAACTGCGCATCTTCTTTCAGGGCTCTTTTTCCTTGCAGGAGAGCGTATCATCACGAAGTTTTCGTCAATGACTTTGGTCACCACAACTTTCTCCCCTGCATCCCTGCCTTTGAGCTTGACGCAAACCCTTCCAACTTGTATTGCTGCCATGCAAACCACCACAATCATCTTTTTGAAATCCTGCCAGATTTTCCCTTTTTCCTTCCGCCAAACCCTAAACTCTTTTTGGATGAAAGCTGCCTCGCGGCTGCTGCTATTATATCAGAGGATTGCTCTGGAGTGAAGCGCTCGCTGTTGAGCAGCAGGTCAAAACCGCTGTGGTCATATATGTCTATCCCATAAATCTCGCGGTAGCGGAGATGGTTGGACTCATCCCTTTCAGCAACGTGCCTTTCTGCCTCCTCAATGCCCATATTGTCCCTTTTGGCTATCCTTTCTGCGCGAGCCTTTCTTGTGGCGTAAAGCCACACCCGCAGCGATGCATTCTTGACAACCCACGGCCCAAGCCAGGTGGACACCACGCAATTTCCCTTTTTGGTCTGCTCGACAAGCTGGGCATCGAAATTCTTGTCTATGCTATGCTCCTTCTCGGCTTTTTTGTGGAACTCCATCAGAGACATCTTGTGCTTTGCCGCAAGGGTCTTGAAGGTCGGGCTCACCAGCCTCAGCCCAAGCTTTTCTGCAACCAGCTGGCCCACGGTGTTCTTTCCGCTTCCAGTCAGCCCAGATATGCAGATTATCATTTTCTCCTCCTACTTTTTCAAAAGCAGCCTTTTGACATAAGGAAGTATGCGCAAGTCCACTTCCTCAAGCTTCATGAACCCTTCCCTCACGCGAAGGGCTGTTTTGAGCACAAGCGAGGAGTTTTTTGAGGTCAGCTGCCCCCCGAACTTGCGGTTTGGCCTGCGCATGCTTTTTGGAAGCCCTCTTTTTGAGCTTACTGCCTGCAGCCTCTCATTTGAGACAGGGTCATAATGGGAATCCCCCTTTTCTGCCCTTTTGTAATGAACAACCCTTCCGCCCTTTGGCGTGCGCTTGAATATCTTCCTCATGGATGAGGAGCGGTTCTTTGGATAAGTCATACAATCCCCTCAAATTTTTTTCTCAAGGCTGCCGCAACCGGCCTGCCTATGCTCAGCAAGATGCCTATGACAAACGCATAGAATATGAAGACACCGTAAGAGCCACTTATGCGGGAGATGTTTATTAAAGGTAGCGGGAATGGGAGGTCTATATAAAACGCAGTCCCCATGTTGATTGAAGCCTCAAGCCTTGGAGAGGGGAGGCTCTGCTGGGCATGAGAGCCTCCGTTTTCGGCAAGGATTGGCTTTGGCTTCTGCATTTTGGGATAGACCTCTGCTGATATTGGCACCAGCTGGCCTGCTGAGTAGTGCTGCTGCCCTGTCTGGACTGAGACATGATAGGCTTTCTTACCCATCAAGGCATCAAGCAGGCTTGTATGGGAGTAATTTTGCAGCCAGACGTCCTCAAGCCTGCCTCCCTCAAAATAAATAGGCGCAGAGCCTCGCGCCAAAGTCTCGTTGGTTGCAGAAAGAAGATATGCATCCACAATCCAAGCCCCCCTTGTCCCATTCTGCGGCAGGGCAAAGCAGTTGGAGAAGATTCCGTCTCCTTCTGCCTTGTCGCAGTGCTCAGGCAGCCCGTCGTCAAACAACGGGAGGCGGATGTCGTCAGAGGTTCCAGGCTCAAAAAATGGGAAGACATACATCAGCGCAAAAAGTATGCCTATCAGCACCGCAAAAAGCTGGAACTGGATTTTGGCAAGCTCAAATGTGAGCTTCCAGTTCTTGCTGATCAGCTCGTCAATCTCTTTTTCATTCTTTTTTTTGGCAGCCTCGGACAGCTTGAGCTGGACTTCGCGCATCTCCAGCTGCAGGTTCTTGAGCCTGTTCTTTCCGCCTATGTTGGACTGAAGATAGGACAGGGCTGCAGTGTATCCTATTGCAAGAGCAAGGAGGAAAATCCAGTAGTTGGAGAAGTCAAAAAGCAAGCCAAACACCTATTGGAGAAGCTGGAGGAATTTTTGCTGCGCCTCTTCCAGCTTGCCGTTGCGGTTGACAATCACCACTGCTGGCGCTCCGCAAAATGCCGAGTAAGAGGCAAGGAACGCCCTGTTCATGAAATCATGCTCAGAGAGCGACTCTGGGGATTGCTCGTCTCGGATGCGGCTTTTGTCCTGCCTCCTTCTTTCAACTATCTCCTCTATAGGGGCAGTTATGAGCACAAGGCAGTCCACTTTGAGCTTGGAGAGAAGGCTGAATGGGAGCCCTGGAAGGTAGCCTTTGGGCGTGGAAATTGAGCAGTGCGTGTCCAAGACCACTTTTCCCTTCATCTTCGCAAGCGCGTTTGCCGCAGCGGATTGCACCTGCTTTTGCTTGGCAACATCCAGCTTGCGAAGCTCGTCCCTGTGCTTCACCCCAAACTTTTTGGAGGCAATCTCAAGCATCAAATCTCCATAATTGACCAGCTTGCATTTTGCGGATGAAGCGGCAGAAAGCACTGTGGATTTGCCTGCGCCAGGAAGGCCCATCACAATTATCATCTTCCCACCTCAAAGCTTAGCGAATGCGGAGTAGGTCTCAAACAGCCTTTGGTTCTCAAGGTCCTGGTAAAAGCGGTAGAGGATTCCGACTGTAAGCAGTATCCCTGTGCCTGTCCCGAGGGCTCCTGTCATGTCGGCAAGGGAAGCCAGAAGACCGACAAATGCGCTCCCCAAAACCACGATATAGGGTATGTAGTCGTTGAGCTTTTTCTCCACCACCCTTATGTCCCTGCGGAACCCTGGAATTTGGAGCCCTGACCGGTCAAGCTGCTCTGCGACATCCTTTGCGCCCATTCCTGTGGTCTCAACCCAAAACTGCCCAAATATTATGCACAGCAGCATGTTGAAGAGGATATAGACAACAACATGCACCCATTCAGGTATCCCAAAAACAGGAGTGGTGCCGGATATCAGATGGCCGAAATAGACGCCGTAGTTGCCCTGCAGGGGGCGGTATATCGGAGAAAAAAGATAAAGCAGCCCATCGCGAACCTGCCTGCTGCTATCCACATAGGCAAGCGCAGGGACAAGGTCAAACCCGCCTTTGCATTTGTTGAGGGCATCGCCTTGCGGGTCATAAGAGCCGGTTATGCAGAAGTGCTGCCCTTGGAGATTTGTGGCCATGAAATGGAGGTTCATAAGCAAGGCTGATGTCAAAATCACGGGTATGTTGGACACGTAAAGAAGCTTTATTGGGAACCTGCTTCCCAGTCCCCTTGCCCTCTCAAATGCAAGAGGAATCTCGACCTTGATGCCTTCTGCATAGGAAACAACCAGCACAACAAGAAGGGTGAAGAACAGGGGAAGAAGCGCCAAGATGGCGTTGGGAAGAGCATCGGCTGTGCCTGAAGAGAGAGACTCTATCACGCCTCCAGGAGAGGTGAAGAGGCCGAGCGTGCCTCCCACTATGGACGATGATACGCCTGCCGCAATGAATAAGGAGATTCCGCTTCCTATCCCGTGCTTTGAGACCACTTCGTCAAGATAAAGGAGGATAAGGGAGCCGAGAGCAACCTGCAGTATTACCAACGCCAAAGTGTAGGGAGCATTCAGAGAAACCGTTCCGTCCGGGTTTTGCACATAGCCCTCCCCAAGCGATGAGAAAAGAGGGACAAGCTGAATGCCAGCAAATGAGACAAAGATTGCGGATTGGAAAAAGCAGAGGAAAATCGCAAGGATTTTCTGGGCTGCCTGGAAGGTGCGCTTCTGCTCAGGGTCGGACATGTCAACGTTGATGATTTTGGCTCCGGCGAAAAGCTGCAGGAATATGCTTGCAAGAACAATAGGGCCTATGCCGACAGTTATCAGGGAGCCTATCCTGCTTGCAGTGACCACCTGGAGAAAATCTGAGCCTGACGCCGTTGGCTTGACCCCTGCCGCGACCACATGATACATTGTAAAGAATATGGCCAATGCCAGCATAGTCCAAGTGAGCTTTTCGGAAAGCGGCGGGGGGCGAGCAGGAGGGCTGACCTCTGGAAGAAACCGGATGAACGGCTTTATGAAATCAAGAGAGCTTCCCATCAAATCTGACCTTGAACGGCACGATTGCAAAGTTCAAATTTTTAAACAGCTAAGCTTTGCCGCTTTCGCTTTCGAATGTGGATGCTGAGCCGCCCGCTTTGCTTATCTTCTCAGCCGCCCCCTCCGAAAAAGCGGCTGCTTTGACTACCACCGGCTTTGTGATTGTGCCTGTCCCCAAAACCTTGCCTTCAAACTCAAAATAATCCTTCCCGTCGCGCTTCTCCAGCTTTCCGCTTATCGCCATCTGCTCAATTTGGTAAAGATTGACTGTCTTCATCTTTTTCTTCCGCAAGCTGGAAAAGCCGTGAACCCCGAAAAAGTCAGGCTCGCGGGCAGTGATGTATGTGAAGCGGTGCTTGTGCATCCCCGCCCTGCCCCAGCCTCCTTTGTTGCCTTTTCCTCGCCTGTTCTTGGCATTCCCTTTTCCGTGGCTGCGGGAGCCAAGGAACTTCCTGCTTCTCTTTTTCTGCCTGACCATAAAAACACCCTATGCCATGCTTTCTATGAGCTTGGAGATTCCTGGATTTTTCCCAAGAGGGCCAAATGGAGCATGCTTTTTGCGCGAGCCGAATCCGCCTTTTGGCGGAGAAAGGCTGAAAACCGGCTCAAGACCCAACTCAGCAAGAGGCTTGCCTGCAGCCGCTTCGGATGCCAGCTTCTCAATCTCCTCTGGCTTGGCAGAGGAGACCTTTTTCCCTCCTTTGTATTTTCCTCTTTTGGAAATCAGAAGCTTTATGGCATCCTTGCCAATCTCCCCAAACGAAACCACATCCTTGCATACGCGAAGCATGCCAGCGTAGCTTTCGTTTTGAGGGACGATAGTGCAGGAGTAAAGCTTTTTGAGCCTGAGGCTTTCAAGAGTGGCTTTAACCTCTGGCGAAACTGAAAACTTCCCTTTCAACCTTATCACTGCCAAAACGCTCATGAGGACACCTGCTCAGGTTTTTTTTCAGGCTTTGCTTCCCATTCAGCCTGCAAGCGCATGCGGTTAAGCTTGTCCAAAGCATTGACCACCGCCATTGCGGTGTTGTAAGTGTTCCTGGTCCTTCCGCGGGAAAAGCTCCAGATGTCCTTTATGCCTGCCGCAGAAAGCACCTTTTTTGTGACTTCGTTGGCAACCAGGCCTATGCCAAGGGGGGCCGGCTTGAGGGTGACCTCCACGCTTCCGACCTTGCCAACAACTTTGATTGGGATGGTGTGCTTATGGCCGCCTGTGCTTGCGATTGGAACAGAGATGAGGTTGCGCTTGGCATTCTTCAAAGCGGACTCTATGGCAGGCTTCACCTCTTCGCTTTTGCCAGCGCCAACCCCCACGTGCCCGTTCATGTCCCCCACCAGAACCACTGCCCGGAACTGAGCTTTCCTGCCGTTGTCAGTCATTCTCTGCGTGCTTGAGACCTCCAGCGTCTCCTCCACCAGGTTGGGGTAAAGATAATCCACTATTTCATGCTCCAATATCTTCTTGCCCATGTAGAATATTTCCTCTACTGAGGTTATCTGCCCGGATTTGACCATCCGACCGACCTCAGTTTTCGGTATCCATTCCGGCTTTTGCTCATCCCCTGTATCTTCCCTTGCCATCTAGTCACCATCAGCTTTTGCTTATTTTCTCCTTGACAGATTTGAAAACCTCTGCCATATTTTGAGGGTCAAACCCCTCTTTCAAATACGAGGAGAATGTCTTGCGGAACTTCTGCTCATCTTGGGACTTGAGGAGCTTGGCGAAGCTGGCTATCGCCTCGCCGCTGATTCTGTCTTCTGAAATCATCTCCTGGCTGTAATTTGTGGAAAGCCCTGCATCCAGCGCCCCTTTCAGGGCAGCAAAGACAAGAGAGCCTTTTGTTGGCGAATGCATCCCTATGTCCAAGTTGAAAGACGAGATTCCCTTTTTTGAGGCAAGCCTTGCCGCAAGAAGCCCGCAAAGGTAGGCTGTTGGGGAATTGCATCTTGCAGGCCAGCCGTATTGCTTGAGCATGCCGGACTGCGCAGAAGAGATCACTTTGTCCCCAACAGGAGAGAATTCCATAAACTGCACCAAAACCCCTCTTGAAGATTTCCGGACTACCATCCTGGGCGCTTCCCCTTTCACAAGCGCAAGGCGCTTGGAATAGTTTGTCAGGTTCTTTCTCCTGCGCCTGAACGCCACTTTATATACCGGTCCTGTTGCCTGCCCCACAGCATCACCAATTATTGCTTCAGAAGCTTGTTGTCCTTAAGGTAGGTCTCAAGAGCCTTTACCCCCCTGAAAGCATTCCCTTTTATCATAAGATAAATCTTGCGCACCTCCTGATGCGGAAGCTTGCCTGCCTCAGCCAAGCTGCGAAGATAGTTGCGCTGGGCTCGGACTTTTTTCATCCAGAAATCCTTTTTCCCTCTTCTGCTTTGTATTGTCCCTTTCTTGCTTCCTGCCCCAAACCGCCTTCCTTTCTTTAGCTGCCTTTGCTTATTTCTCCCTTTTGCGCGCGACACGCCGCGCGGGGAGATGGCATAGATTGCGCCTTCTTTTATCAGAGCGCGGACATCCTCCCTTGTCAGTGCCTCCTGTATCTTGGAGAGGGAATCTTTTGCGAACCTTATCTTTGACTCGCCAACCTTGAGCATGCCGGATGCGAGCCTTCGTACAGTGTCAACAGCCATAAAAACCACTCATGCGCCTATTTTCTGCTCCTGCTTTCCTTCCTCCGCCTCTTGCTTGCCGGCAGGGCTTTTCTTGCTTGGGATTTTCTTGTTGAGGACTTTGAGGTTTGCCTGCTGGCAAAGCCTTTCTATCTCCTCTCTTTTCTTCCTGCCCACCCCGCTTGCTATCCGGACTGCCACATCCTTCAAGCCTTTGACTTCAGATGGGGATTGCACAAGAACCTCTGGAAGCCCAGAGGGGTGGATGCTTTTTATTGCCTTGGGCTGCCCATATCCTATGGACGGAGAAGCGCCCATATACTTGATTTTGAGCCTCTTTTTGTTGTCTATTCCCCTAGGCCTGCGCCAGTTGGGCTTTATCCTGCTGCGCTTGCTTCTGCCGTAGTTTGGGCGCAGGAATTTTGGATGCTTGCGTTTTGACACCATAGCTATTCCTCTATAACATAATACCCGTCTTGGAATATGCGCGAATCCCTGTCGCGTATCCTTGTTGCGGATTTGAGGTTGGCGATTGTTTGGGAAACGTCTTCTTTTGATATGCCTGACACCGTCAGCTCCTGCCCTTTGACCTCAACTTTTGTCTGCCCGACTATTTTTGCCTTTCGCGGCTGCTTTTCCCCAAGAAAGTTCTTTATCAGAATCTCTTGGCCTTTCACCTCTGTGCTTATTGGGAAGTGGGAATAGAGGGCTTTGAGCTTTTTTGAGTAACCCGAAGTCACCCCTATTGCCATGTTTTGTATGTGGGTCTCAATTGTCCTTGCCATTCTCTTGTCGGCAGACACAGAAAGCTCCCCGTCCTTCAGCTGGATTGACGCCCCTGCGCCTGGAAAAACGCGGGACAGCGTGCCTTTCGGGCCGCTGACTGTGACCTTGCTTCCTTCAACCGAAACCTTTGCGCCGTCCGGTATTTTCATGAGACCATCCTCAATAAATGTAGGCTATTAGCCTTCCGCCCAGCCCTTTCTCTTTTGCTTCAGTGTGGGTCATAAGACCAAGCGGCGTGGAGACTATGAACATGCCGAATCCTGAGCCAGGGAGGTATTTTGCCTCCCATTCGCTCCATTCGTTCTTCTTCACCGCGAAACGAGGCTTGACCGCCCCGCATTGGTTGACCTTCCCAAGCAGCTTTATTTTGAAGTAGCCGCTCTTTCCGTCATCCACGAACTCAAAATCCCCTATGTAGCCTTTCCTTTGCAGAATCTTCAATGTCTCGCGGACCAGCTTGCTTGGTTTCACCTCACAGACGCTTTTGCTGAACATCTCGTGCGTTTTTATTGAGTTCAGGGCATCTGCAAGCGGATCGTTAGCCATAAAATCCCCCATCAATATTTCCTGAAGCCTATCTCCTCCGCCACTTCGCGAAAGCACCTCCTGCATATCCGCAGGCCATATGAGCGTATCAGAGCACGGGCAGAGCCGCAAAAGCGGCATTTCCTCAAGCCCTTTCCCTGATATTTGTGCTCAGGCGGAATCTTTCTGCTTTTCTTTTTATCTTTGTCTGCCATGCAAAACCTCTTATTCGACTTTGACTGAAAGAACATTCCTCGCGAATTGAATCCCGTCCTCCTTTTTCAGCCGGTGCTTGCGCCCGACTTTGGATTTGCCCCTTCTCCTTTTCCCCACCCGGAAGCCTCTTCTTCTCAAAGTGACGCAAACGTCAAACCCAAGCATCCCTATTTGTGGGTCGTATTTTGCCCCTGGAAACTCTATGTACTCTGGAACGCCGAATGAGAAGTTGCCGTCCTTGTCGAACGAGCCTGATGGCAGGGAGTAATCCTTAACTTTCAGAGCTTTTTTGAGGAACTCCAAGGCGGCTTTGCCCCTGAGGGTGGTCTTGGTCCCAATCACATCCCCTTTCTTTATGCGGAACACAGGATTTCTTGATTTTGCCTTTGTCGGCACTGCCTTGGCTCCGGAGAGCCTCTCAAGCAGCATCTTGGCGTTCTCCAGCTCCTGCCCTCCTTTGCCCACACCAATATTGAGAGTGACTTTGTCAATCATCACTTCTCTCATCTTGTTTTCCATTTTCCTTCACCATCTCAAGCGTCAAATTCATCATCTACGGCAAAAAGGTACTTTGCGACCGTGACAAACTGCCCGTTTTGCCCTGAAAGCAAAGCCTCTGTGGCATGCGAGCCGGGCCGCTGTATTATCTGCTCAAGCTTGGCTATCTCGCCCCTGTGCTTGCCCTCCACAATCAGGCACCTTGCTCCAGGCTGCAGCTTTATGTGAGACAGCAGCTTGAAATCCGGAACTGAAAAAACGCAAGTGTCCCCATTTTTTATGTTGTTGTCTCCAATATAGTTCCTTCCGTCATGGAATGTGAGGGCAATCTTGGCTCCTCTGACAGTCCTTTTGCCGACCACTTTCAGGTATTTCCTGGCCGAGGATTTCTCAGATATCGGCTTTGGAACCAGCTTTGGGCCTGACAGGGACATGCGGTAGAGCTTGCTTTCCATAGGCTCGCTTACTATATCCATGAGCCCTATCGGCCTTTTTGGGTCTTTGACCTTTTTGCCATCAACCACAAGCCCTCCAGCATTCAGGAGCTTTTTGACTTCGCGCATGGTCTTTGCCCTTCCCAAAACATCGCGCACCAGCACGCCTGCCGAGATGCTGTCTTCCTTGCGGTGAGGGCCTGCGGCAGGGGAGAGGAGCCATTTCATGGCTTTCCTTTTGACCACTCCCACCCTTTTGTGGGCTCGCAGGCGGACAAAATGCGATGAGCCTCCTTTCTTGGACATATCACCAACTCACTTTTTGCTTTCAGGCTTCTTTGACCTTTGAATCATCTCCTGCCTGTCTTTTGAGAAATCCCCATCAACAATCAAAAGATTGGAAGGGTCGATCGGAATCAGCTTCTCTATCCCTTTCGCGTTCCTTTTGACCAGCCCCTCCACATAGGCTTTCATGGACTTCAAATCGACCTCCAAGACCTTTCCGATGTGGCCTCTTTTCTCCCCTCTTGCCACCTTGACCTTGTCCCCCTTGCGCAAAATCATGCTTCTTCTTGCTGTCCCAAGCTTCGCGCGAAGCTCCTTTGAGAGATGGGCTGAAACCATCTTCTTTCGGATATGCATGGGCGCCGAATGCCTGAATTTCCTCTGCTTTCTTGGCTGGACAGAATCTTGCATACAATCACACCACTGCCGCTGCAATTGCGGCGACCTTCGGGAATCTTGTCGCCACTTCCCTTGCTATCACGCCTTTGATTTCAGTCCCCACAGGCAGCCCTTGGTCGTCTATTATCACGCATGCATTGTCCTCAAAGCTTATTCTCATGCCGTTTGGCCTTCTGAAAGGCTGCTTTTGCCTGACGATCACTGCCTTGAGCACTTTCTTTTTCATGGCAGTTGTGCCTTTCTTGACTGCCACGGTCACCACATCCGAAACCCCGACTTTCGGGTACATCGCCCGCTTTGCCTTGGCTCCCTTGACGCCTATGATGGCAACCAGCTTGGCTCCAGAATTGTCATTGCAGACCAGCAGAGAGCCTATTTGCAGCCCTTTGTTCATTTTGCTTCCAGTCCCTTTCATAGCATCAGCCTGAATCACTCTTCTTTCTTCTCAGCTTTAGGAAGCTCGTCCCTTTTTACCTCGGATTTCTTCAGCCGCTCTGCCTCCTCCTCCAATGCTTTGCCTCCTTTCTTCTCAAGGACGACTTTGCCCTCGGCCTTCTTGATTATCCTTGTGACCGTCCATGCCTTGGTTTTGGATATTTTGCGGCATTCGGCGATTTCCACCAAATCGCCAAGCTTTGCCCCAATCGAATCTGGATTGTGCGCAGGCAGCCTGGATTTGCTTCTTGCTGACCTTTGGTATTTCGGGAACCGCTCCAGCGTTTCCCACTCGACTATGACTGTCTTCTTGTTCCTGTCAGATACCACTGTGCCGACGCGAGTGTGCCCTCGCGGAACAATCGGGCCTTTCCTGCTTGGATTTTCCATAAACCATACCCCAATCATCTGAGCTTTTTTGGCCTGTCAAAAGGCCGATATGCAATCGTGTTGCCATCCACCTCTGCTTTTCTTCCGCCCGGAAGCTGGAAAACGAAAATGCACCCTTTTTTGGGGATGCGCTTTTCCCCGCCTCTAGTGCGGATCAGGATCGTGTTCTTGGTCTCGTCTGCCACAATGCCTCGGATTCCCTGGTAAGCCAAAGACAGGCTTTTTGCCACCTTGACTTTCAGGCCTATGAGCTCATGTATGCGGATGTTGGACTCCGTTATCAAGGCGCCGCACCCTCTTATTGCAGCCCTTCAAGAACGGTGATGCTGCTTTCAGGGTAGCCAAAGTTCACCAAGGATTTCTTGATGTTTTTCCTCTGGTCTCCCTGCAAGACAATCACGCCGTCTTTAACGGTCCCGCCGCATGCAAGCTTCTGCTTGAGTTCCCTGCCGGTCTCCTCGAGCTTGGATTTGTCAATCCCTTCCACGATGGTGACCAGCTTCTTGAACTTCTTTTTCGTCGCATACACGCGGATTCTCTGCGTCTCCTCTTTCTCAAGGATGTCGCAAGAGCAAATCTCCTTTATCAGACCGCATTTCTGGCATATATCAACCAACTACACCTTCCTCCGCAGCTGCCTTGCGCAGCCGCAAATTTTTTTTTGAATCATTTTTCGCTTTTTTCTTTCGCCTTGCTTCCCCTCTGGATGCCAAGCTTCCTTTCATGCAGTATGGTGAGCACGCGGGCAACCGCTTTCCTCAGCTGCCGCAGCTTGCCGGTGTTTGAGGAGCGCCCGCCTGCCGCAAGTATTCCGCGCTCGGTATTCAGCTCTTTTTGGAACTCGAAAAGCTTCGCCTGAAGCTCGGCATCAGAAAGCTCGCGCGCTTTTGAGCTTTTGAGTATCGCCATAAGCACCAACTACCTTCTCCTCTGCTGCCTTCTCCTCTTTGAAATCGGCGCCTCTTCCTCCTTGGAAACCGGCTCCATGGGAGTTGCGGCAGTGATGTCCTCAGCTGAGGATATGACCTTTGGAATTTCAATGACTGCGCCTGGCTGGTGGTCAGGGAAAACTGTGCCTGGCTTGACTATCCTCACCAAAACACCGATTGCTCCGGATTTTGGATAGGCGGTCACGTGGGACTCGGCGACCTGCCTTGAGGCTTCGCCTGATTTCGGCACGTATCCTGCCATTACCCTAAGCCTCTTGCTTCTTCCTCCTTTCGCGGCGATTTTTCCTGACGCCACAATCTCCGCCCCAAGGGCGCCTGCGCGGATTATATCGCGCAAAGAGGCGTGCAGGATTGCCCGTATCTTCTTGCCCATCTCAATGTAGCGGCATATTTTCTTTGCAACCAGGCGCGGCTCAAGATTCTGGTTTGCCGACTCCACTACTGATATCTGAGGGTTCTCTATCTTGAATTCCCTTTGTATTGCCTCAGTCAAGTCCTGGATGCTTTTTCCTTTTTTGCCTATCACCCTTCCGGGATTGGTGACTTCCACCGCTATCCTTGTGACCATCGGGGTTCTTTGGATGGCCACGCGGGAAAAGCCTGCTCGGTCAAGCTCGCTTTCCAGGAACTTGGATACTTTGTACCTGGTTATTGCATCCTCTATGAATTTTTCCTCAGCTTTGTTCTTCTCAGACATGCTTCCACGCTCTTGATTCACTTCGCATTTGCCTCCTGCTGGACTTTTTTGCCCTCACTGCCCTCCTTTGAGCCTTGAAGGGAAGCTTCCTGAGATATCTTTGCGCTTTCTTTTCCAGGCTTTTCAGCCTTGCCTGGCTCTTTTTCTTTTGCTGCTGAATCTTTTTTTGGCAAAGCTGCCTTGCCATCGGCTTGCTTCTCCTCCAAGACAACCTCCACAAAGGCAGTCTCATAATCATGCCTTATTCTCCTGCCCTTTGGGGAGAGCCTTGGGTAAATATCCTCTTTGTTTGCCATTATGTGGGCTATTTTTGTCTCACCAAGCCCGAGCTTGGAGGCATTTGCGGCTGCGCTTTTGACAACTTCCAGCACCAGCCTTGCTGACTTGACAGGCCAGCCTCCTTTTTTGCCCCCCAATTCTTTCCTATGCCCTTTGCCGCTATTGTGGCGGGCAAAATAAACTGCCCTTTTCCCTTCCGCAGCCTGCTTGAGGAACTCAAGAGCATAATCTGTGTCCTTGCCCCTGACATTCCTGCAAACCTCGCAGAGGTCCTTGTATGAGGCATTTATGCCGCGCAAGGCTGCTTTCGCAGTGCGCGTGCCCGGCTTGCCCTGGTATGCGTACCTGAATGCCATGAAAACCACTCACTTGAGAGGAATGAACTTTGATCCTCGGGTTGCCCCCACGCCTGGACCGGAGTGTATGACTCTTCCTGTCGTGTGGGAGAAATCGCCCAAGCGGTATCCAATCTTGTCTACGCTTATCACCACGTTTTTCCATTCTTTTCCGTTGTATACTGAGAAGGTCATGCCCAGCCATTCCGGAAGTATTACCGCTTCCCTAAGATGCGTCCTTATGGGGCTGCTGTCTCCAGACGATTTGGCTTGGGCCACTCGCCTCATGAAGTTGCGTATCTTTATTGACTTGTTCTCAAGCGCCCTTTTCACTGCCCTTCTCGCCCTTGCGCTAAGAAGGGGCAAAGCCTGCTCAGCAGGCATCTTGGAAAGCTCTTCTTTCCCCAATCCCCTGAACTTGTCAACTCTTGGCATAACACTAACCTCAGCTACTTTTGCTCAAGCTTCTTTTCCTCCACATGGGCTTTTTTCCTGCCAACGCTTCTGGCAGCAATATGGCCGACTTTCCTGCCAGGAGGAGCATTCCTTGAAGTCATGCTGCCTCTTCCCTTGTGGTGCTGCTTTCCTCCAAATGGATGGTTGTATGCTGCCATATGCACGCCGCGGTTGACTGGCCACCTTCTGTTCTGGGCATGCTTTTTGTAGAAGCTGTTGCCTGCTTTCATCAGCGGCTTTTCCAGCCTGCCTCCTCCGCATACCACGCCAACCTGCGCCCTGCAGCTTGCAGGCAGCACGAGCGTTTTGCGCGAGGGAAGCTTGATGTAGACTTTGTCTTTCTCTTTTGAGGCTATTGTGGCATAAGAGCCAGCAGCGCGGACAAGCTTTCCGCCGTCCCCTGGAACCATCTCTATGTTGAACACCATGAAACCTTCAGGCACCTTGGAGAGCGGGAGGCAGTTGCCTGCCGATATGCCTGCTTCAGCCCCGCAGCGAATCTCCTGGCCAACATACGCGCCTTCAGGAGCAAGAAGCATCCTCTCCTCCCCATTTTCAAACATGACATGCATCAAAAGAGCCCCTCTTGCAGGGTCATCCACAAACTCCAAAACCTGCCCGCGGACAAATCCTGTCTTTTCCGCCTCGTCATACCTGCGGAACGCAACGTCTGCCTTGTAGCGGTGAGAGGGAGCGCGATATGCCACTGACCCTTTCCCGCGCCTCTGCTGCTTCAGCAATTTGCCCATGGGCACACCTTATACAATCTTGAGCTTCGCGGCAACATCGTCCGCCTTGAAGCCTTTCTTGAGCTTCACATAAGCTTTCTTCACGCCTGTTGGCGAAATCATGGTATTGACCGACTCCACCTTAACCTCAAACAAAGCCTCAACGTCCTTTTTTATCTCAGGCTTTGTGGCTTTTGGATTGACCACGAAGGTGAGGGTGTTTTGGGTCTCTATCAGCCCAATCGCCTTCTCGTTTGTTACAGGGTAAAGTATGCTTGGCATAAAATCACAATTTGGCAATCTCTGAAAGCGCGGATTCTGTATATGCGGCAAGCCTGCCTGCCTTTGCGCCTGGAGCCAAAAGCTCAACTGACAGCTCGCTTACTTTTGCTGTGCTTATTCCAGGAATGTTTCTCCCTGCTTTGAGAAGCGGGGAGTCCTTTGATACCACTATCAGCGCAGAGACAGGATAGGTTTTCCCTCCTTTCCTCTTCCGCACTCCCACGCGAAGCTTCCTTTTTGAAGCGCGCTGCAGGTCCTGCCCTATTATCTGGCTGAGCGCCTTGAAGACTTCCTTTGTCTTTGAGAGGGATTCAAACGAATTGTCCAAGACAATCGGAAGAGGGACGCTGACTTTATGCCCGCGCGACTGCACTGCCTCTTTGCTTGCGGTTGCGGCTATGGCGGAAATTAGGGCTGCGCGGTACTCTTTTTTGTTCATCTTCTCAACGATGATTTTGTTGACTTTGGGCGGATGCGCTCTTCTGCCTTTCACAGCCGAGGGTATGCGCTTGACTCTCCCAAGCCTTCCTTTTGGAAGAACCTCTCTAGGCCTGATTGCAATTCCACGGTTCTTGCCTGAGCCGAAATCCTCTTTCCTCCCTCGGTATCTTGCCGAGGTTTCCATTCCTGCTTCAGGGTAGTTGCCCTTCGGCTGATAGTGCTTGGTCTGGTCTGAGATGGCGGCGCGGGATATCAAATCCTGCCTAACCTCTGCTGAAAACTGCGGCGGAAGCTGGACTTCACGGACCGCTTTCCCGTCAGCCGAATATACTGCAGCTTTCATCAAAACCACTCACTGCTTTGACTCCAAAGAAACATGCCTTATTTCAGGCGCTTTTGCCAAGCCTGCCTTGCGCACAGCCTTGCGCAGCCTTATCAGCCTTTTCACAGGCCCTCCTATAGAGCCTTTCACCAGAAGATATTCGTTTTTGATTACGCCGTAATGCGGAAAGCCGCCTTTGGGATTGATTTCCGATGGCGCCCCTATCTTCATTATCCTTTTGTTAAGCTCGGTCCTTTTGTGGTAGCCCATCTGCCCAGCCATGGGGACAGTGTATTGCACATATCCAGGATGCCAGGCTCCAAGAGAGCCTATGTGCCTTCTTTTTCCGGTCGCTTTTCTCCTTTGGACCGCAGTGCCGAACCTTTTGACAGTCCCCTGCCAGCCTTTCCCTTTAGTCACGCTGATTGCGTCCGCAAACTCGCCTGCCTTGAACACATCAGAGGCTTTCACCTCCTTGCCCAACAGGGAGCGCAGATAATCAAGCTTTTCTGAAACATCCTTGCCGCCAACGGCTATCTCCATCCGCTCAGGAGTTTTTTTGCCAAAGCCTGCAAGAGAAGGAGAGGTGAAGCAGAGAGCAAATACGTCATCAACATCGGAAGCAGAAAAGCCGGATGGCTTTTTTTTCTTCATGCCAATCTTTCTGAGCACCCTTTCGTCATCAGCAAGAATGTCGCCTTTCACTTGCCCTCTTTTGTAGCCGCGTATTCCATATACCGTGATTGGAGGGCACTCAATCACTGTGGCAGAGGCGAAAACCTCATTGCCTTTGTTTGGGGATTCTGTGTCATCTATCCAAGTGATGTGCGTCATCCCAGCCTTATAGCCAGCAAAGCCAAGAAGCTTCTTTTCAGTGGAGGAAGGCCAGTATCCTATGGACGGCATCTGGGACTCTGCCCTTTTGCGTGGCCTGAATGCCATCGAGCCCTTTTTTGAGCCTGAACGCTTCCCCATGACAACCACTGAATGACTGCTTGCAGCTTCGCAGGTGATTCGCCGCGCTTCTTTCCCGATGCGCAAGCGCCGGGGTGTCGGCGAGTGTCATCTTACATTATCCGCCAAGCGGTTGGCGAATGCCAAAAGAAAGCTCCTCTTTTGGCCCTGTAAGAAGATGGGGCTATATATGAGACAAGTATTTATAAACCTTTTGAGCATCCAGAAAAGGCTTGCCATAAAAATTGCGAATGCTTTTTAAGGTGCAAGCAGGATTGGTTTGCATGGGATTTTTGGCGCTTGCAGCCTTTTTGAGCCTTGCCTTTTTCTCCCTTGCGCACCCGTTTGCATTCAACTATACCCGGCAAGAAATCATAACGCACTACCAAAGCAAAATAGAGCCGCAGGTCCCAAAAAGCGCCCGCATGCTGATTGGAGACGAGAAGGTAAATGTCGAGATTGGAGGAAAAGCCATAGGCGCGGAATTCCAAAAAGGCGAGCTGGTCTATCTTGAAATGGGAAGGCTGGCGAACCCAGGGATAGAAATCTCTGTAAGCGACTATGCGGCAGAAGAGATACAGCAGGGAAGAAGCGGCGTCATCCCCATGCTTGATAGGGGAGAGATAAAAGTCAAAGCAAACAGCTTCCTGGCGGCCCTGAAAGTGGAGGCTGCCAAGCGGATTTATGCAATATCAGGAGCTGATGAGAAAATAACAGGCAGCAAAAAGAAGGAACCCCCGCAAAAGACAGCAGCGCAGAAGGCAAGGATAAGGGGCTGAATGCCTAAAAATCAGAAAAGACATGGAGCTTGCGCCTGCCCTGCGATATTTACACATAATAACATTTATAAACACTTTTTATAAAATAATAAACATGAAAGCGCTCTTTGCACAAAAGCAAACAGAAGAGCCTGATGGCTGCCTGAAAACAGCCGCAAAAAACAGATTCATATATAGGCAATTCAGGAGCTTTGTCACGCTGCGGCAAGCAAGGGAAATGTTCCAGCAGGCAAAAGAAGCAGCGGATTTTGTAGAAAGACTTTACCAAGAAAAGTTGCCTGATGGCTGCAAAGTGAAGACTGAAGAGGTCCTGGACAAAAAAACTGGCGAGCGGAGGCTGGCTATCGCAAAATCGCCAGGCTTTGCCATTGGCTCAGAGGAAGTTTCATTAGGGGCCCGCACCTCTAATTCAGTCCATGAGCTTACGCATATCATGGACCATCACTTGAAAATCCACTCAAAAGAAAAGCCAGAACGCGCAGCAGGCATGGGCATGCTCGTGGAAGAGATGTATTTTGAAGGCAGGGCAACCTTTGCCCAAAAGCTTTATGACTGCGCAGGCAAATGGGATTATCTTCGCGCAAAATACCTAAATGCGCCGTTCATAAGCATTGCTGCTGGGATATCGGCGTTATCAGGCTGGAAAATTTCTATCGACAAAATAAATGTGGTTGAGAATTTGCGCGTTTTCCTTGACAAGAACATTCATGCGGGCGATTTTGTCACAAGCGCAATTGAGACGATAGCCTTGAATCTTGCCCCTATGATTGCCATCCCGCTCCTGGCAGCAGGAACAATATATTGGACCTTCCACAGGGGAATTTGCAACATAGCAAAACAATTGGGAGACCCGCGGGCGGCTTTCAATATAACCGCGAAGAAGGTGCCCAAAACTTTTTCGGATTTGCTTTTTCCTCTGAAATTTTATAGGCAAGAGATAGAGAATGAAAAAAATGGGGAAAAGGTTGGGAAAGCTTAATTGTCCAGGAAATCATTCGGCGTTGGCGGCTCAGGCTTGTCCCCCTTGCGCTCGCGTATTTGCCGCACGACTTTCTGCAAGAGGTCTTTTGGCAGAGGCTCGTAGCCTGCATATTCCTGGTAGGGTATGCCTCGCCCTTGCGTTGCCGAGCGCAAGTCATTGCCAAAGCCAAACATCTCCGCCACAGGAAGCTTAACCACAATTGTGGAGGTTTCCCCTTCCTGCTGCATGTCAAGAAGCTGCCCGCGCCTGCCTTGAATGAGGTTTATCACGTTGCCCATGTAGTCCTGCGGGCAGAGAATGGTGACTTTTTGCTTGGGCTCCTGCAAAGTCACGCCTGCATAAAGCATCGCCGCATAGATTGGGCGCTTTGTGGCAGGGATTATTTGCGCAGGCCCGCGGTGCACCGGGTCTTCATGGATGATTGCGTCAATTATGCGCACTTTAACCCCAACCACCTTTTCCTTTGCCAGAGGCCCCATGTTCATTGCCTCCTCAAAGCCCTGTATCATAAGCTCGGATATCTCGTTGAGATACTGTATTCCGCGCGTGTCGTTGATGAATATGTTCTTGTTGTAGATGTCATACACTGACTTTGCCTCCTCGCGCGGCATTCCGCATTCCACCAAAGTGTCCACAAGCGATTTGCCTTTTGGCCGCCCTTCTGGAATCCTGCCGTCAAGCAGAGCCTCAAAAACGGATTTTTCAAGAGGCTCAACCACAAAAGTCAGCTTGGTGTGCTTGTTGGGCGACTTGCCTTGCACCTCAGGAGACCTGCTGTTGATGGTCTCCCGGTAAACCACTATTGGCGGGGAGGTGACAATTGGGATTCCTTTCTCCTTTGTCAGCTTGTACTCAATTATTTCAAGGTGAAGCTCGCCCATTCCGGATATCAGGTGCTCGCCTGTCTCATGGTTGATTTCAACTTTGAGCGTGGGGTCTTCCTTGCTTATTTGCCTGAGCGCAACAATCAGCTTGGATAGGTCCTTGGAGTCTTTTGCCTCGATTGATTTTGTGACCACAGGCTCAGAGTAGTGCTTTATCTGCTCAAATGGGGTGATTTGCCCCTCTGAGACTGTCTCGCCCACATACACATCCCGCAGCCCCACTATGCCCACAATGTTTCCGGCAAGCACATTGTCCACCATCACCCTGTCAGGGCCCATGTAGATTGCGCACTGCTGGACTTTTTCTGATGTCAGCCGTGAGGCCAGAAAGAGCATGTCCCCTTTCTTGACCGTTCCTGAGAAGAGCCTGACTACCGCCACCTCGCCTGCATGCTCGTCATTCACCACCCCAAAGCAAACCCCTATGGTCTTTCCGGCAGGGTTGCAGGAGAGCATGTCTTTCCCCTCTGGCGACTCCAAATCGCCTCTCCAAATCACAGGAATCCTGTATTTTTGCGCAACCAGCGGATTGGGGAGATGGTCTATGACCATCTCAAGCAGCACCTCGTCAAGAGGAGACTTTTCAACAAGCAGCTTGTGCTCTCCTTTTTTGCAATGGTTGTAAATGTCAGGGAACTTTATGTTGAACCGGCTCATGCTTTTTATGGAAACCGCCCATTTGTGGAATGCTGAGCCGAAAGCCACATTTCCCTTTGCAACGCCAATTTGCCACTCCTCCTTCTTGTCCTCAGGGGCATATTGGGCGATTATTTTGTTTACGCCAGTTATTATCTTTATTAGTCGGGCTTGCATGGCATTAGCATCAAGCTGAAGCTCATTTATCAGCCGGTCAATCTTGTTGATGAAGACCGTAGGCTTTGCCTTTTCTTTCAGCGCCTGCCGCAGCACTGTTTCAGTCTGGGGCATTATGCCCTCAACCGAATCCACCACCAGAACCACGCCATCAACAGCCCGCATGGCACGAGTCACATGCCCGCCAAAATCCACATGGCCAGGCGTGTCAATCAGGTTGATGAGATAATCCTGCGAATTGTACTGGAAGCCCAAGGAAATGTTTGCAGCCTTGATGGTAATTCCGCGCGCCTGCTCCTGCTCGTCAAAATCCATCACCCTCTGCTCCCCTGCAAGCTCCTTGGAGATGAGCCCTGCGCGCGCCACAAGCGAATCAGTAAGGGTGGTCTTTCCGTGGTCAACATGCGCCACAATCGCTATGTTGCGCACGTTCTCCACTTTATTCATCATTTTGACTACTTCTTCTACAACATATTCTTTTCGGACCATCAAAACAACCTCTGGCACTTGAGAAAATAGGCTCAAGCTGCTTCCTTATTCAACATAATATTTTTATAGGAAATTGATAGGGCGCACGCGCGCTTACTTCTTTCTTGCCCGAAGCAAAAGATAGGCGCCAAGCGCTGCTGCAATTAGGGCAACTGCGCCGCCTATTGCCAGCAAAGATAAAGCAAGGGAAGCCTCTGTGGCTCCCTGCTTCATTTCCTCCAATGCCTTCCTGACTCTTTCAGTTGGGAGAGTCTGCCTTTCTTGCTTGGAAGTGGATGGCTGAGCGGAAGGCTCAGAAGGAGGCTGAGGCTGGGCTGGCTCTTGCTTTTCCTCTTTTGGCTCAGTCTGAGGCTGGCTTTCATTTCTGGATGAGGTCTGATTGGCTGTCTGGGGCGGCTTTGGGCAAAGCTCAAGCTCAAATGCAG
>JAOAJY010000005.1 GCA_026413965.1 Microcaldota archaeon | reverse complement strand
TAGCCATACTTGGCGGAAGGGCGGACTCCACCAACATGGCATATATTGTGCTCAAAAACAGCGGCAAATATCCGGTGGAGCTTCTTGCCATAGGCCCCATTGGAAGCCGCGAGGTAGCTGAAGAGAGGCAAAATTGGAACTTGGATGGGCTTGCCATCACTCCTGACTTTGAGATGCAGGCCCTTGGGGCAGAAACCTCGCCTACAGGAGTTAATTACAAGGCATATATCGCGCCGCCGAGAGGAAATGGAGAAGGAATATACACGCAAAAAAACATACTCAACCCTGGGGAGCAGATAATGGTTGGATTCAGAGTTTGGAGCAATGCTGCGCTAAATCACCAGCAGTATGCAGTCAACCAAGTCTGCAGCGGAGGCGGACCTAGCGGCTCTGCGATAGAATTCAGCAGGCTGATTATTTACTACAGGGAGAATGTGAATGGGATAAAGGTAGTCAAAAAGCAGGACATGAGCGAATACCCTCTAATATTGCCCTGCGTGTAGCTACATGAATTCCTCTATGAATTTGGATATGTCCACATTGGATATGTCGTGCTTTACAAGCGGCTCTTCTTTGATGAATGGTATGTCGTCTGTGTAAATCGGCTTTTGGGTTTTGTAGAATACCCCTATGGGCCACCTTTCAGTCTCCTGCGCCTTTTTGATTGCCGCCTCAAAGCTGCTTGGGTCATGCCCCTCCTTTTCCAGCTTGTAGACCATTTTTTGGTAAAGCTCATACGGCAAATCCTTGCGCCAGGTGACGCATGGCTGAAGCACGTCAATCAATGCAAATCCTCGGTGGGCAATCCCTTCGGCTATCAGGCTGGTCAGGTGCGGTATGTCTCCTGAGTAGCCCCTTGCCACAAAGGTGGCTCCAGAGGCAAGGGCAAGCATGATGGGATTGACTTCTGTTTCTATATTGCCGTGAGGGGTGGATTTGGTCTTGACGCCTTTTTTTGTTGTGGGAGAAGTCTGCCCAGTTGTAAGCCCATAAATTTCGTTGTTGTGGACAATGTAAGCTATGTCGTAATTCCTTCTCATTGCATGTATGAAATGCCCCATCCCTATGCCATATCCGTCGCCATCCCCTCCCACGCCCACAACTGTGAGCCTGTCATTTGCCATGTTTATTGCGGAGGCAGCAGGCAGAACCCTTCCGTGTATGCCCTCAAAGCCATAAGTCCTTATGTAATGCGGAAGCTTTCCTGCGCAGCCTATTCCAGACACCACCACTGTCTGATGCGGCTCAATCCCCAACTTAACCAGAGCGCCTTTCAAAGCTATCAGAATGCCAAAATCTCCGCATCCAGGGCACCATTGCACCCAATTTGTGTTGTTCAAATCCGCGATGCTGACCATGAATCACACCTGAAGGAATTTTTTCACCTGCTCAGCTATTTCCTCGGGCATAAACGGCCTCCCGTCATACCTCAAATAAGCCTTCTTTATGTAGAACCCTGTCTGCTGCCTTATAAGCGAGCGCATTTGGGCTTGCGAATTCCCCTCAAATATGGCAACATCCCGTGCGCTTTGCAAAGCTCGCAGGACATCCTGCGCAGGAAATGGTGAGGCGTACTTTATGTGCATCATGCGGATTTTGACGCCCTCGGCTTCAAGAAGCCGGAGCGCCTGCAAAGCAGGCATTTTGGTGGAGCCCCAGCAGACCAAAAGAAGCTGGGCTTGGCTTTCTTCTGCCCCAAAGAAAGTTGGGGCAATCATCTCCTGAGGTATGCTTGAGAGCTTCCTTGCCCTTTTGTCTATCATGGCAACACGCACATGAGGGTCTTCAGAGGTATAGCCAGTCTCATCATGCTCGTATGATGAGCAAACATACATCCCGTTCTTTTGGCCAGGCAAGCACCTTGGGGAGATTCCGTCTGGAGAGTAAGCATGCCTTTTGAACCCTGATGCTTTCTCCATCTCCAAATCAGACATAAGCTTTCCCCTATCAACCTTAAGCGGTATCTTCCGGAAATCATCAACAGTGATTGAGGTTTCAGACAAGAACTTGTCCAAAAGCACTATCACTGGAGTTTGCACCTTTTCTGCAAGATTGAACGCATTGAATGCCTCCACATAGCACTCCACCGGGTCGCCTGGAGCAATCACCACCCGCGGGAACTCGCCTTGAGAGGCATGCAGGGCAAAAAGCAAGTCTGCCTGCTCAGTGTAAGTAGGCAGCCCTGTGGAAGGCCCGCAGCGCTGCGACTCGAATATCACGCATGGAACCTCCATTATGCCCATCATACCCAAAGCCTCAACCATAAGGGAAAACCCGCCGCCAGAGGTTGCAGTCATGCTCCGCACCCCTGCAAACCCTGCGGCTGCAATCATGTTCGCTGCGGCAATCTCATCCTCTGTCTGCTTGACTATTATGCCAAAATCCCTCTCATGCCCTGCCATCAGGTGCAGGATGGAGGATGAGGGGCTCATTGGGTATTCTGCGACGAATTTGCATCCTGCCTTGATTGCCCCAAGGACAGCTGCCTCGTTTCCGTTTATGAACATGGTCTTTTCGCGCTTGACAAACTCCACGCGTATCTTGAAAGGCGACTTGAGCGCTGACTTGGAGAAATCGTAACCCGCTTTTGCGGCTGCTATGTTTGCGTCTGCCACTTTCTTGCCCTTGCGCGCCCATATCTTGTTGAGCATGTTCTCAATTATCCCAAAGTCAAGCGACAATAACCCCATTGATGCGCCTAGGGCAACTGTGTTGAACATTATCTCCCCGCCTGCCTCAGCAGCCATCTTTGTGAGCGGAGCACCCAAGAAAACCAGATTTTTCCCTTGGGCAAGCGACTCGGCATCTTTGACTTTGTTGGAGTCATAAATGACTGCCGCGCCCTCTGAAAGCTCGTGAAGATGCCTTTCTATTGTGGTTTTGTCAAGAGCAATCAGGATATCGAATTTGCCGACTATCCCTGTAATCGGCTCGGTGGAGGCTGCCACCATGTAGGTGTTGTGCCCGCCTTTTATCAAGGAAGGATAGTCATTTGTCCCGTAGACTTCCAGCCCAGAACGCTGGAGGCACTTTGCGAAAAGAAGCCCCATAGTGGCAACTCCTGTGCCTGCTGGGCCACCTACCATGAAATTGAGCTTGTTGACTGCCTGCATGCTCATTCCTGCCGCCTTTATTCCCTTCGTATTCACATTAATAAATGTTGTTTTCAACAATTGACGTAGGGAGAGCATGAAAGTCGCAATAATAGGGGCAGGCGTTGGAGGCATGGCATCTGCCTGCAGGCTTGCCAAGCTTGGATGCGAAGTTGAGATATACGAAAAGAACAGCAAAGCAGGAGGCAGGCTGTCCAACTTCCAGGAAAACGGCTTTAGGGTGGACACTGGCCCAACGCTTCTCCTCATGCCTTGGGTGCTAAGGAGGCTTTTTGAGGACCTGGGCAGGAAAATGGAGGACTATTTGGAGCTCAAGCAGCTTCACCCGATATATCGGATATACTTTGAGGATGGAAGCCGGATTGAGCCCAGCTCAGATGCGAAAAAAATGATAGAGGAAATATCAAAGATTTCAAAAAAAGACGCAGATGCCTACTCGCGATACCTTGCGGACTACAGGAAATATTACCAAATAGCCCTCAGCGAGTTCATAGAGAAGAACTTTGACTCCCCTTTGGACATGCTGAGCTTGCGGAGCATATCTGCCCTGCTTTCAAGCGGAGCCCTAAGGGACATGTACTCAAAAACCGGAGATTATTTTTCAGACCCGCGAGTGAGGATAGCCTTTTCGCTGCAATCAGTCTATATAGGCGCTGCTCCAACCAAGCTACCTGCGGTCTATGGGCTGATACCCTATGTGGAATTCACAGAAGGAGTATGGTATCCCAAAGGAGGGCTTTACTCAATTGCCGAAGCGCTGATTGCCCTATGCAATGAGCTGGGGGTGAGGATTCACACCTCAAGAGGCGTGGAAAGGATAATGGTTGAGGATGGCGTAGCAAAAGGATTGGCGCTTGCTGACGGAACAAAAGCAGAGGCTGACGCAGTGATATCCAATGCGGACTTGCCTTATACATATCTTCGCCTGATAGATGAGCGCCACCGGCCGCACATGACGGACTCCAAAGTCCTGTCCCTCAAAACATCCTGCTCAGCATTCATGCTTTATCTTGGGATAGAAGGCGAAGTTGGGCTTCCGCACCATTCATTCATTCTCCCAAGCGACTATCTGAAAACATTTGAGGACATATTTGACAGGAAAGCCATGCCGCAAAAGCCAGGCATTTACATAGCCAATCCCTGCGCGCACGACTCTTCGCTTGCCCCAGAGGGCAAAAGCATCATATACGTCTTGATTCCTGTCCCAAACCTCTCATCAGGCATAGACTGGAAAAAGGAGGCCCCAAAGCTTAGGGAAATTGCCCTGCGAAAGCTGGAAGAGATAGGGGTGAAGGACATAGAAAAGAGGATAGTAATGGAAAGGGTTTTCACGCCTTATGACTGGAAAGAGGCTTACGGCTTGGAGAATGGCGCAACGTTCGGGCTTTCGCCCCACCTTCTGCAGTCTGCAGCATTCCGCCCCCCAAACAAAGACCGGAAGATAAAGAGGCTTTATTTTGTAGGGGCAAGCACCCATCCAGGAAGCGGCATACCTATTGTCCTGCTTTCAGCTGAGCTTATAGAGAAAAGGTTCAGGGATGATTTTGGGCTGGGATGAAAATGGGCTGGTTTTATTACCTGGGGTATCTTGCCTTGGTTTTGTTTTCTTCCTTGCTGATGGCTTCTGCCCTGAAAATGCGCATCAGCTTGCGGAGATTTGCCGAAGCAGTGCTTCCTGTATTCGCCATATTTGTGCTTTGGGACATCGCCGCAGTTGAGAGGGGGCATTGGAGCTTTGGGTTGGATAAAATGTCAGGCATCATCATCCTCAACCAGCCTATTGAGGAGCTTGCTTTTTTCTTGGTCATACCTTTCTTTTATGTGGTGGTTTGGGAGGCTGCAAAGAAGGCTGCCTCTGGAAAAGGCGGATAGCATGGAATACACAATCGTTTCTGCACTTGTTGCCTTTGCCCTCATTTATGCAGCTTTGCGGCAAAAAATTCAGCTTGCCCCTCTTCTTCTTGCATCCGCCATTTCGCTTTCATTCCAGCTGGTGTTCGACAACCTGATGACTGCGGCAGGCCTTTGGAGCTTCAGCCGCTCGCACACGCTTGGAATCTTTTTGCCATTCATACCTTTGGAGAATTTGGCGTTTGGGCTGTCGCTCATGCTTGCAACAATAATCCTTTGGGAAAGCAAAGCAGAAGCTTAAGTCATGGCGGAAGACAGCTTTTGCGCACTGAAGACATCGTGCCCGGACTTTTGCACCTTATCAAGTATCTTGGAGTACAGCGCGGATGCTGTGGCGATGGCTATCCTCAGCTCTTTTGGGAGGAGAGAGAGCCCTTGCACAGATAGGCTGTAGTAATGCCTTGCCCTCCTGCATTCAAAAGCTATGAGCTTTCGCAGGCGCTCCCTTTTTTCAGCAGGCATGTTGGGGCGGATGTCCTTGCGGACAAGCCCGTGCGCCTCCAAATCCTTTGTTGGAAGATATACCCTTCCCATGCGCATGTCCTCTGCCACGTCCCTTATTATGTTGGTAAGCTGCATTGCAATCCCCAGATTGATGGCATGCTTTTTTGCCTTCTTGGACTTCACCCTCATGACGCAAAGAAGCATCAGCCCCACAACAGATGCCACTGAGTAGCAGTAGGAGCGAAGCTGGGAAAAAGTCCTGATTTCTTCCCCAAGCAAGTCGGATGAGACGCCGCGAAGGAGCGTGAGCGGGTAAGACTTTGGTATGGAATACTCCATGGCAGTTTGGGCGAAGGCGCGGATTACCGGGTCGCTGCTTTTCTGCCCGCGGTAAGCCCTAAGAAGCTCGCCTCTCCACTGCGAAAGCCTCTCTGCCCGGATTTTTTTGGGCAAATTCCCCTCATCTATTATATCGTCGCTTTTCCTGCAGAAAGCATAGACTGCCCAGAACGGCTTTTCGCTGCCTCTTGGAAGTATCTTTGAGGAAAAGAAAAAGGTCTTGGAGCCTCTTTTGAGTATGCTTCTGCAGTGCTGGAAATCCTGCTGGGTCGCATGCATGAAACCATTTCCATCCTAATTTGATTTTGCCCTTTTTCTTGACTGCCTTCTTGTCGCAGATTTCTTTCCCTTCCTCATCGCAAGCACCTCCAGCGCCCTCGCAGGGATTTGAACCCTGATCTCAAGCTTTCTGCGGCTTGGGCAGCAAAGCCCAGACCACCGCAAGCTCGCATGCTATCCAAGTTATACCACGAGGGCAGAGGTTATAGATAATCAGCATTTAAAAAAGCGTTGCGGATGGCTATCTTCTCAATGCTTTAGCCTCAAAGCCTGAAGGCACAGCAGCCCCTCTCTTAAGATGCGACTTTAGTATTCGGATTTTTTCATAATCTGCCTCCTCCCACTTGTGCGAGCCGTTGGCAGGCACCCCTATGAAGCCGTTTTTGGATATCGACAGGAAATCCTCGGCATTCAGCCTAAGGAGGCTTTTCATCCCCTCAGGGCTCAAATCAAAAGTCTTCTGGACAGCAGCAGAAAGCTGCTTGTCAGAATACGGAGAGCCTCTTGCGGTGACGATGACGGACTCTGGCTCTGTCGCCCCTATGGCATAAGTTATCTTGACTTCTGCATCCTCCGCAAAGCCATTCACAAGCTGTATGGCAATGAGCCTGGCAGAAAGCAGGCATGAGACATCGGTCTTTGTTATGTCCCTCCCAACAAGCAGGCCGCCGCCATACGTCCTGCTTGAGCCTGAAACATAAAGGGAATCCATCCTGCCATTGACCCCTGTGTCAGCCATTGTCCCGCCTACTGAAAAATCGCCTGCGCCATTCACCACTATCCTTGTGCTTTTGCTTATCAGGCCAAGCGCCTTTCCAGCAAGGCTCAAAAGAGAATCATTTGCGCAAAAAACAAGCTCCTTTATCTTTTTCCTGAATTTTCCAATATCAATGCCAGGGCTGTGCTGGGCTGCCACGACTATGTCAGAGGCTGCCTTTGGGCCGAAAGGGAAGCTTTTCTCCCTTCCGCAAAACCCAACCTCCACCTGGGCTTTGCCATCAGGCTGAAGCCCATCTATCCAGCCAAACGCAAAAGCCTCGTCAAGCAGCCTGTTTATCTCAAGCGCAAGGGCATGCGAAGCGTTGAGATGGTTGGAAGTCTGGTTGCTTGCATAAGCAATCGAGATTGTCGCATCCCCTGCTCCCTGCTTGCCTTTCCTTTTTATCCCAGCTGCTATATCAGGCGATTGCCTGTTGAAGCTGCTTATCACCAATATGTCTTTGGGGTCAAAAAAATTTTGTGCGCCATAGCCTGCCTGCACAAAAGAATACCTCGCGGCTTGCTCCATTTTCTCCAGATAGGCTTCGCATTTTGCAGAGGTCTCAACCTGCCCGCACATGAAAACCACTGGGGAGGGATTGTAGGATGCCGCTGAATTGCCTTTTTCGTCCTTGATCAAAATTGGCCCAAAGTGCGCGGTGACTTGGATGTCGAACCTTGCTGATGGATCCAGCTCCAAAAGCCAAGCCCCTGCGGCAGAGGCTATTGAGTCTGCCAGCCGGTCAGGGTGCCCCTTCCGCTTGAACTCCGCAGGAACATAAATTAGCTGGTCTTTGGGCTTGGGTTTTCTCATGGGCGCTGTTGCGGCAGAGGCAGTATATAAACCGTTTTGATAATAAAATTCAAAAAAGAATATTCATTTTAGAATAAAAGCCGCAGCGCAGCTTATAAATAAAGAAGCAGCGAGGCACTAGGTGGTTTCATGGCTGAAAGGTCGTACTTTTTCACTTCCGAGGCAGTGACTGAGGGGCATCCTGACAAAGTCTGCGACCAGATATCTGATGCCATATTGGACAATCTTTTGGAGCAGGACCCGAAATCCCATGTCGCTGTGGAGACCCTTGCAACCACTGGGCTTGTGGTGGTGGCAGGAGAGATAACCACCTCAGGATACGCTGACGTTGAGGGGATAGTGCGCAAGACTTTGGAGAAAATAGGCTATGACAAGCCCGAGTACCACTTTGACTGCAAAGGCTCAGGGGTTCTTGTGTCAATCCACTCGCAATCGCCTGACATATCCAGAGGGGTGAGGGAGGATGATTTGGAGAATATAGGGGCAGGGGACCAGGGAATAATGTTCGGATATGCTGTCCGGGAAACGCCTGAGCTTATGCCTTTGCCAATCTCGCTTGCGCAAAAGCTTGCCTATCAGCTCAGCTTGGCAAGAAAAAGGAAGGCGATCCCCTACCTGCGCCCTGACGGAAAGACGCAAGTGACAGTGGAGTACGACGAGAAGCACCGCCCAAAAAGAGTCTCGGCTGTTGTGATAGCCGCCCAGCATGATGAAAGCTATGGCGGAAAGAGGCTAAGCCGCCAAAGGATACGCAAAGACATAATTGAGAAGGTGGTGAAGCCTGTCCTTGGGGGATACTTCTCAAAAAGCACAAAAGTGATAGTCAATGGGACAGGCAGGTTTGTGCTTGGCGGCCCTGCCGCAGACACCGGGCTTACAGGAAGAAAAATAATTGCGGACACATACGGCGGAATGGCATCTCATGGCGGAGGGTGCTTTTCTGGAAAGGACCCGACCAAGGTGGACCGGTCCGCATGCTACATGGCAAGATACATAGCCAAAAACATAGTTGCCGCAGGGATCGCGGACAGATGCGAAGTGCAGCTTGCCTACGCGATAGGGATAGCGGACCCGGTTTCCATATTTGTGGAGACTTATGGCACCGAGAAAATACCCAAGGAGAAAATAGAGGAGCTGATAAAAAGAAACTTCAGGCTCAAGCCTGGGCAGATAATAAAGGACTTGGACTTGCGCAGGCCCATTTACTCAAAGACCGCAGCTTATGGGCATTTTGGCAGGCAAGACCCTGACTTCAGCTGGGAGAGGACCGACAAAGCAAAGGAGCTTCGCAGGCAGGCAGGTCTTTGACTCCCGCACCGCCAGGCTTTTAACCTTATTGCCCACTAAAATGGCTGAAAGGTGAGGCTTCATGCTGAAAAAATGCACAACATGCGGATCGCAGACCAGGGACTACTCCGAGTTCCCGTCTCCTTATGACCCTTCGGTGAAGATAGTAAGGTGCAAAAGCTGCAGGAGGATTTCCCTTCCGTATGTCTGCCCCTCAACCGGCAAAATTGGGCCATAAGGTGCTTTGATGGGAAAGGTGGCAGTGGTCCTGAAAGTGATGCCTGAAAGCATGGAAGGCTTTGAAAAGCTGAAAGAAGACGCAGTTTCCCAGCTTAAGCCCTACAAGGTGGAGGAGCAGCCTGTTGCCTTTGGAATTGTGGCGCTGATGCTGACTTTCATAGTGGAGGACGGGGCTGGCGGCGCGGACCTTCTTGAGGAGAAGGCAGGCAAGCTTCCCAATGTTTCCGGAGTGGAAGTAGTCTCCATGGACCGGCTTTGAGAATCCAAAAGAGATTGCGCGAAAAGAAAAGGCTTTTATGTAACCATGGACACATGGGTGGCGTGTTTCCATGCTGATTTACTTTTACGACATAAAGACTCGCCTGCGGGACTACAACCGCGTAAAAAGGCGCTTTTACTACGACTTGGGCAAAAGCCGGCTGTCTTCATACCCATGGAAAACCAAATCAGTCCTGGTGGTGGAGGACTCTGCGGAGGGCATGGCAGACCGTTTTTTCATGCGCTATCGCGCATATGTGGAGGTTTACAAAGCCCGCTGCAGCAGCATTGAGGAAATATTTTAGCTTGCGAGGGAAAATGTGATATTGCATCTTCGCCTTGAGAATTGGAAGTCCCACTCATCTTCGCAGTTCTATTTCAGCAGGGGAGCCAACATACTGCTTGGGAGGATGGGTGCAGGCAAAAGCTCTGTTTTGGACGCAATATGCTTTGCCCTCTATGGGAACTTCCCAAAAATGAGCAGAAGGGACCAGAGCACAGAGAACTTGGTCAGCTCAGGAAGCCAAGCCACATACGCTTTGGTGGAGCTGGAATTTGAGAAAGGTGGCAAGCGGTATAGGATTGAAAGGAGGGTGGGCAAAAAGATTTCTGAGGCAGAGGCTCGGCAGGACGGCAAGCTTGTGCAAAAGGGAGCCAGGGCAGTCACAGAATTTGTCCAGGAAATCTTGGGGGTGGACTACGATCTTTTCACAAGGGCGATTTACTCAGAGCAAAACAAAATAGACTACCTTCTTTTGCTCAACCCCAGGTCAAGAAAGGAGGAGATTGACGGCTTGCTTGGGCTTGGGCAGTTTGATTTGGCAAGGGAAGCTGCCCAGGCAGCCTCAACCAAGCTTTACGAGCAGGCGGAGCTTTTGTCCTCAAGCTGCCAGCCAGAAAGGATAGCAGAGGCTGAAAAAAAGATTGCTGAGCTGGAGTCGCAGAAGGCAGGCAGGCAAGAAGCAATTTTTGCTCTTGCCGAAAAAAATGAGAGGCTCTCACGCCTGCTCAACGAGAAGAAGGAGGCTCTTTTGGCGCTTGAAAAAGCCAGGGCGGAGTGGATGGCTCTCCGCTCAGAATCGCAGCAGGCAAAAGGCGCTTTGGAGAGGCTGAGGGAAGAGTGCCATGGCAAGAAGCGTTTTGAGGAAAGCGAGCTTAGGGAGCTTTCGTCAAAAAAGGCTGAGGCTGAGCGTGAAGTTGCAGTATGCAAAAGCAAAATCAAGGATGCCCAGGCCTTGCTTTCATCAGCCAAAAGCAGCATGGCAGTGCTGGAAAGCAAGCTGAAAGCAGCTGAGGCGAAAGGCAGAAGGGCAGCGGAGATTTCCTCAAATATGAATCGGTTTTTGGAAGGCAAAAGCTTGCTTGAGATTGAAAGATTGCTTGCGGATTTGCAGAAGGACGCGGCGCTTCATGCTGAAAGCCAGTCGCGCCTGCTTGCCGAGGCAGAGGAGATGGAAAATGCTGTCAAGGTGCTGGCGGAGGCTGGGGCCAAATGCCCTGTTTGCGATTCAGACTTGCCTGAAGGCAGAGCATCAGCCTTGAGGGAAGAGAAGAAAAGAAAGCTTGAGCAAAAAAGAAAAGAGGCTTCATTGGAAGGGCAGGCGGCTTCCCAAAGAAAGAGCGAGGCTGAGAGGCTCCAAAAAACCCTGCAGCAAGCCAAAGTGATGGAAAAGGAGCTTGCCATGCTCAAAGAGGAGGCTGAAGGCGCGGAGTTGGCAAGGAAAGAGCTGGAGGATGCCATCAGAAAAAAGAGCCAGGCAGAGCAGCTTGCTGAAAGCCTGGAGGATGCGCTTGCTGCATGCGAGAAGAAAGCCCAGGAAGCAAGAAGCAGCCTTGAGGAAGCTTTGAGGGCCAACCAGCTTTTCCAAGACTTGAAAGATGCGGAAGAGAAGCTGATTGCAGCAGAGCAGAGGCTTTCGCAGATGAAATTCAGCGAGGAGGAGCACGAGGCTTGGAGGAAAGAGGCGGAGAACCTCAGGGTGGAGCGCGCCAAAACAGAGGCGCAGCTACAGGCTGAGAGAAGCCAGCTTGGCTTGATTGAGCAGATGCTAAAAAAAGAGAGGGAAACGCTTGCTGAGCTTGAGAGGAAGCGGATACTTGCGGCAAAATACAGCGAGGCTGCCAGCAGCATGGTGATATACAAAAACAGCCTGCTGTCAGCGCAGTCTGAGATGCGCAATCTTTTTGTTGAGGAGATAAACCAGGCGCTTGGGGAGATATGGCCTTCCATTTATCCTTATGGAGACTATCCGGAAGTCAAGCTGGAGGCTGATGACAAGGACTACCGGCTCATGATGCGCAAGGCAGGAGGCTGGGCTGATGTTGATGCCATAGCCTCTGGGGGAGAGAGGGCTTGCCTCTGCCTCGCTTTGCGGATAGCTTTTGCGGCTGTTTTGACGCCAGATTTGTCTTGGCTGATATTGGACGAGCCAACGCATAATTTGGATTCTGAAGCCATTTCCATGCTATCCCAGGCGATAGGCAAGAAGATACCCTCGATTGTGGAGCAGACATTCGTGATAACGCATGAGCCGGCGCTGGCTGAAGGCGCAGAAGGCGCGGTTTTCCGGCTTGAGAGGGACAAGTCAAAAAACCAGCCGACCCAGGTCAAAAAAGAAAGCTGATTAGACCCCAAGAAACCTCATCGCAGCCTCGGCTATTGCAAGATGCGGCTTTGCGCAAGAAAGCCCTCTGCCCTTGATGTAGGCAACTGCCCCGTCCCGGCATATCGGGGAGCTGGACAGATATACTGACGCTAGGTAGGGGAGCTCCTTTTTGCCCGCGTATCCTTTTGCCAAAAGAGAGCGCAGCGTGGCAGCAGCCTCAAAAAAAATGCGGTCCTCATCGCTTAAGGCGAAAATCGTTGACGGGTCTTTGAGCCTTGCCTCTTTGCGGAAATATTCAACCCCCTCTGGAGAAATGCCGCCGCAGCCAAACCCCTCAGAATGCAAAGCTGAAAGCCTTCTTATGACCGCGACGCAATAATCCATCCTGCTTTTCTTGTCCATGCCTTCAGGCGGCAGGCTATTGCCTGAGACTGCGCAGACCAGGAATACTTCCCTTTGGTAATTCTCGACATAGCCAACCGGCAGGGAAGAGTGGGCGGAAATCCAGTCAGATGAGCCGATTATCATTTCCGCCTGGGTTTTGCTCCTAAGCTTGTGCAGCATGAAATTCTGCTTTGCGCACGTGAATGACAATTTGTCGCAAGACTGGATTTTGCCCAAAGGATAGCTTAGATGCTCAAACCCAGAGGCAAGCACCGCATAGCTGTTCATTCGCGCACCTTTGCAAAATCAAACCTCGTGAGCTTCTTGTCCCGAATGAAAACATAGGATATCCTGGCAACTTTGCGCACCCTGTCCTTCATTTTGGAAAGCAGTGGGCGGAGGTTTTTCTCGAAATAGTCCTGTATCTCCTTTTTGCGCACCATCCGCTCCGCTATTGCAGGAAGGGGCTTTTGGATTAGGCTAAGCTTGTTGCTTTTTGTCTCAGTCATTCTCCCAGACCCTTGACAAGATATGGTTAGATATGTGAAGAAGGATATAAAAAACCTTGCAAGAAGGCTTAGCCTGCCTCTATTAACGCCTTAAGGAGCTTTGCCGACTGCGACGGGACAGCAGAGGTCATGACCATATCCGTCCCAAGCTCAAAGCCAGCCCACTGGGAAAGCCTGGGAAGAATCTGGACATGGAAAGGAAAATCGCCGCCAGCATGCGGCGCAGAATGGAAAACTATGTTGTATGGGGCAAAGCCAGTGAGCAAGTCAAGGGCAAAAAGGGACTTTTTCAGCGCGTCAGCCAACTCCGAAATCTGCTGCTGGCTCAAAGCATCAAGCGAATTTGCCCTGAATTTCGGGATTATCCAAATCTCGTGCTGGAAGCGCGAGCCTTTCGGGCAGACTGCCCAAAAAAGCCGGTTTTCGTAAAAAACGTTCTTTGCCTGCTTTCTTGGGATTGTGGATATGGCTTCGCATCTTTTGGCCATTCGTTTGACGAGCTTGGGCACCAATGCCATGCCAACCAGCTGCGAATGGGAATGCTCAAGAGAAGCCCCTGCGTCCTTACCCTCGTTCTTGAAAATGCATGTGTAGGCAAGAGAAGGGTCCTTTTTGGCATCCATCATCCTGCCTTTAAGAATCTCCAGATAATCCGAAAGATTCTCAACTGAAAGCTCAGACAGGGTCTTGCCGTGGTCAGGAGTCTCCACTATGACCTCGTGCCTCCCATAAGCCTTCTTGCTGTCTTTGGAGAAAGCTGGGAACTTGTTTGGAAAAACGCGGACCTCCCACTTTCCGCCGCGCTCGGCTCGGGCAAGCTCAGGAGGAGTCAAATGCTCATTTCCAGGGCAGAAGAAGCACTTTTCAGGAGGGACTGTTTTTTTCACCCTTTCCCTTGCTGAATCGTGCGGCCTTTTGGAGCGCGCCACGGTTTGCACAATCGCCCTGCCAAGCACGTCCTTGATGATTGAATTTTTCATTCCAGACTCTTCAACTGCCGCCATTCCACCACCCTACAAGAAAGCCTCTATGTCCTGCTTTTTTCTCTCCATGCTTTCCTCAAAAGCCTTGGCAAGCTGCGCAAGGTCCTTTCCCCTTGAAGGAAATTCGGATTTCCTTCTCCTTATTTGGACAAATATTGGGGAGCTTACTGCCTCTCCGACCAATAAAGCCTCCCCAACCCGCAGCGTGGTTATTGAATCCAGCATTCCGCTGTCTATCCCTTCGCAGCTTTCGCCCACATGCTTTATGTCAAATGGGTTGGTTATCCTGAGTATGATGTTTGTGTTGCATTGGGCGAGGGCAGTGGTTGAAAGATGGACAGGCCTTTGCGAGATTAGGCAAAGGCAGGCTCCGAACTTCCTGCCCTCTCTTGCCATGGTGATAATCGGGCCCTTCGCAAGAGCAGACTCCTTCTCCATCTTCTCTGGGGCGAAATTGTGGGCTTCCTCCACTACAAGAAGGAACGGAGGGACTTTGCCTGCCTTGCGCAATTTGAAGAGGCGCTTGCATATGTATGAGACCAGAATCTGCTTCTTCTTCGCATTCTCAATGCTTGACAAGTCCACCACAACAAGCTTCCCTGGCAGCACCGCCTGCTCAAGCTTTGGCTGGTCTGATGCGGAAAAAATCTTGAGCTTAGACAGCTCAGAAAGCCAAGCCACAAGCGGCCTGCGGACATTTTCCTTCTCTATCTCCTGCTCTGCCCGCAAAATCAAGTCCTGCAAGGCATAAGGCTCTCCTTTCTCCTTTTTCTCCGCCTTCAGCCTCTCCATCACAGGGGCAAGCTCCCTGATTTGCGCAGCCGAGATTTCAGGCGACCACTCGCGGAGCGCCTGCGGGCTCACCCGCCTGAAGGCTATCTTGAGCTTTTTCGCGTCAATAACCTCTGTGCTGGAGCCATACTGCGTCTGCCTGAAGCCTATGTACTCTCCGTGGCTGTCCAAAACAACTATGGCTATCCTGCCATCAGAAAGCTTGCGGTCCAAAAGCTCCTCAATCATGACTGAGGTAAGGTAGGATTTCCCGCTTCCAGACATGGCAAGAATCGCAAGGTGCTTTTCCAAAAGCTTGCTCATGGACACCCTAACTGGCAGATGATGGTGCTGTAGGGTGCCCAGCTCAAGGCCGGAGTCATCAAGCTGCAGGAATCTTTTGAGAAGCTCATCCTCTGCCAGATGCACTCTGCTTCCTGGAGCGACTGGAAAAGAGCTTCTGGCTATCCTGCCTTCCTCAAAAACCCCATGCACCTTGACGTTGGCGACCACATACTCCCAGTCTGCGGTTGGGAAATTCTCTGTCATGGGGGAGCTTCTTTCATATTCCGCAACCGCCTCTGCCCTCTCAAAATACCTGTTCGCGCGGGTGATTTCGGAAACCGAGCCTATCGCCACGCCTGCCCCTGGCTCGCTTTTGACCTTGACAAACTGCCCTTTGCGCACAGAGCGGCTGGATATCACAAATGAGAAAGACTGGGTGGTCGGGCCGTCTTGGGTGGATATCACCGTGCCAAGCACGCCATTTTCTTGCATGCTTTGCACTTCACCATTAACGTTTTAAAGGAAATCTGAGAGGCAATTATGTGGCGCAAGCGTCTGCGGAGGACATTCCGTTTTCAGCCCGCTATTCCCTTCCAGCCCAGGTCGCAGACAGCCTGGGGGAAGTCTCTTGGGAGACTGTCGCCCAGCTCTCCAAAGAATTCACAGTCTCAGCTGAGGAAAAATCAAGCAAGGTGAAGAAAATAATCAAGGAGCTGCAGATGACCCGCCTGCTTCTTCTTGACAAGATACGCCATGCAAGCAAAGAAGGAAAAATTGACCCCAAGCTTCTTGTGGATGTGGTCAAGCTTCTTAGAAAATGCGAAGAGGTTGCCAAAGACTATGAGCTGGACCTTCGGGATTTCGCCTCTTTCCTCTACCTGATAGCCGAAAAGCTCAAAAAAGAGAAGCTGGCGCACCACAAAGGGCATGCCTGCTTGCGGCTTTCCACGCTTGTGCCGATAAAAGAGGAGCTTCAAGCCTACAAGGCAAAAAGCGAGGCGCATGCTAAAAGAAGGAAGAAAGGCTAGGGGCTTTTTTGGACTCGCCCTCTTGCGAACTGCTCAGAGCCGCCGCCTTTTCCGCCGTGCTTCCTCAAAAGCTCAAGGGCAGACTGCCCGCTCCCTTTCGGCGCAACCGCAACTATGAACCCTTCGGCCGTTGAGATGACCGCAGGATAGCCTTTTTCCATGATGGCCACCCCTACCTCCTCAGCAAGCTTCTGCGTATAATCCACCCCAAGCATCTCTATTGCCGCTTTTCCTTCGCGCCTGGCTTTCTCCACCTGGCTTTCTGAAATCTGCCTTGATAGTATGGCGTGGAGCTTTTCTATCTCCTTGCCGCGCTCTTTCCACTCGCTGAAAAATCTGAGTATGGTGTCTTTCAGGTTGCTCTCAGGCACTGCCAAAGCCGAGGAGGCTTCCCTGAGAAGGCGCTCGCGGCTTTGGGCGTATTCCACTGCGGCAGGCCCGCACTTTATTATGATACGCTCCAGCCCGTCTTGCACCCCCTCCCGCTTTATCACTTTTATGTAGCCAAGCTCGTGCGTGCTTTTGTTGTAATTGTGGGTGCCGCCGCAGGCTTGGTGGTCAATGTCCCCTATTGAGACCACCCTTAGCTCTTTTCCAGGAACCGCGCCACCCTGATACAGCCTGAAGCCGTACTTTGCCTCAGCCTCCATTCTTGGAAGAACCTCGATTGTTATCGGCAAGTCCGCAAGCACATATTCGTTTGCCAGCCTCTCTATCTTCTCCAGCTCTTCCTCTGTTATTTTCTTGTAGTGGGTCAAATCTATCTGCGCCTTCTGCTCATCCTTATAGCTCCCGCCTTGCCATATGTGGGGCCCCAAAACTTGCCTTGCGCATGCGTTGATTAGATGGATTGCCGTATGGTGCCGCGATATTTGCCTTCTTCTTGCGCCATCCACCTTTCCATGGACCACCTGCCCGGCTTTGAAGGATTCGGCGCCCTCAACCTCGTGCAGAATCACTCCCTTCTCCTTTTGCACGTTAAGCACTCTTTTGCCATCAATATATCCAGTGTCAAAAATTTGCCCTCCGCCTTCAGGATAAAATGCTGTGCTGTCCAGTATCACCCACTTGCCTTTGACCGCCACAACCTTCGCGTCAAACTCTTCGACAGAATCATAGAATAAAGTGAGAGTCTTCTCATGGCCCTCAACATCCACCTTTTGCTTTTGCGCAGGGCCTGCCTCGTCCTCTTTTTTCATAAGCGAGTAGAAATTCTCCGGTATTTGCACCTTCACGCCTTTCTCCTTTGCTATCTCCGCGACCAATTCCACAGGTATTCCGTCAGACTCATAAAGCCTCTTTAGGTCCTCAACTGCTATCGGCTTGCCGCGAGAAATAAGGCTTGCCACCTTGCCCCTCCCCTTCTCTTTTCCTGCAGAATATTTGCGCTTCTCCTCCTCAACAATAGCAATAGCGGTTGGCACCCCCTCAAGAAGCTTTGGGAAGAGGCCTTTGAGGTGCTGCGCATGGGCTTCCAGCACTTCGGCATAGTCTATCCCCATCTGGAACTCCTCATCAAATCCGAAGGTCCTCCTAAGTATCATCCTCAGGTTGTAGCCCCCGCCAGAGTTTGAGGGAAGCATTCCGTCAGTGGATGTGAAAAGGATGGTCTTCAGATGGTCAGCGCAGGCATAAAGGGCATGGAGAGGAGAAAAAGTAGCAACCAGCTCCTCTGCGCTCATTCCAAGCTGCTTGGCTATCTTCGCCCTTTCCTCAGATATGTTCTCCACTTCATCCGTGTTAAGAGAGCCGGAAAGCTTGGCGTATTCCAAAAAAAGGCGCTCATCAACCTTTATTCCTGCCCTGCTTTGCAGCTTCTCAACTGCCGGTCCGAAAACCAAATCATAGGAAATGGGGCAGCTGTGGGTTATCCAAGCCAGCCTCTCCAGCCCTGCCCCCATGTCTATCACTCGTGTGGAAAGCTCCCGGCTTGAGCCATCAGGAAGGATTTCATACTGCATGAATACGCAATTGCCAAGCTCAAGCCCGTCCGCAAAATACTCTATGCAGGGCCCAAAATTGCCTCCGCCTGCCCAAACATCCTCCAAAAACACCAGGTGCTCCTCATTTATCCCCAAGTGGGTAAGGTAGTTCAAGTCATGAGTTATTGCCTGGTCTTTCCAGTAGAAATTTCCTGTCTTTTTTGTGTTGAACGCATGCTGCCCCACCATGACGAAATTGGTGTAGTGCCTTCCAGTCACGCCGACATTTGAGATGTCGGAAAACCTTATGCAAGGCTGCGGGACGATGAGCGGGTTGGCGACAGGCTCTATTTCCCCTGAAACCACATACGGCTGAAAATCGTTTATTGAGGCGATTGTGAAATAAAGGTCGTCTCGCCATCTTGCAACTGTGGGATAGGGCTCGACAGAGGCGTGCCCGTTTTTTGTGAAATACTCCTCTATCTTCTTCCATGTCTCAACATAGCCAAGCGGCCTTTTTGCCATCTTTTTTCCGATGAAGACATAGCCTATGCAAGAGGGGTCTGAGCAAAACTCCCTTTGCGACACAGACCAGAAAAATCTTGAGCATTTTTTGCACTGCTGGCGGCTATACCCTCTTTCTATCAGGGCAGACACCTTGTAGTGCTTTTCCCACTCGGACCGGAACTGCGCGCGAAGGGCATTCTTATCCATGCATTCTCCTCTAATTACCAAAATTTATATGCTTAATTTGGCAGAAGTGAGGACTATCAGGAAAAAGGGCCCGTAGTGGAATGGTTAACACGTCGCTCTCACACAGCGAAGATTCGCGGTTCGATCCCGCGCGGGCCCATCCCTAGGGGGCACTAAGAATAACCGGAAAGCCCCCTGAGGGCTCAGCATCAAGCGAAGCTTGATGTCTGATGCATTTTCGCAAGAAAATGCGCATCACCCCCAGAATGAAACCTGGTGGTTTGGTTGGGGGGGCACTAAGAATAACCGGAAAGCCCATGCGCTGCAAAGCTTTTGCTTTGCTTCGCGTCCAAACACCTACTGCCATTGTGCAAAATGCAAAAGAAGCCTATCTTCCGAGCTTAAAGAGAAAGAAAACATAAGAAATGGCGCTTTTGCGTTTGTTGGTTGGTGGATATGAGATATGGCAAAAGCCTTCTTGAAGGAAAATTTGTGCTTGGGCCCATGGCAGCCTATACAGACATGGCCTTCCGCCTTCTTTGCAGAAAGAGAGGAGCTGCGATGTGCTTCACCGAATTTGCGAACGCAAACGCCATAGTGAGGAATGTTGCCAGGACTATGAGGCTGCTGCGCACCTGCGAAGAGGAGATGCCTGTTGGAATCCAGATATTCGGCTCAGACGAGAATGTGATGGCAGAAGCTTGCAGGAAAATAAGCAGGATGGCAGACGAAGGAACATGCCCGGCATCCTGCATAGACATAAATTTCGGCTGCCCTGCTGGTACGGTTGTGAGGGCAGGGGCAGGCTCTGCGCTTTTGCGCAACCCAGAAAAGATAAGAAGAATTGTGGAGAAATGCGTATCCTCTTCCTCTCTTCCAATAACCGCCAAGATACGCTCAGGGTGGGACTCGGACAATGCGGTTTTGATCGCCAAGACTATTGAGAAGGCAGGGGCAGCAGGCATAACTGTGCATTGGAGGACCGCAAAGGAGGGGAGGAAAAGAGCTGATGGATGGCAAAGCGTTGCCGAGGTAAAAAAGGAAGTGGGCATACCTGTAATTGGAAATGGAGGAGCCTATGCTCCAGAGATTGCGGTGCGGTTTTTGCAGGAGGCAAAGTGCGATGCTGTGATGATATCCTCAGGAGCGCTTGGCAACCCGAGAATATTTGAAAGAGCAAACATGCTTCTGATGGGAAAAAAATACGAGCCGGATTCTTGGGCATCAAGGCTGGAGGACTTCAGAGAATACGTCCTGCTTGCCAAAAAGCATGGCATCATGTCGGCAAAGCCGTTGCGCGCCCATGCGATTGAGTTCCTGAAAGGGCAGCCTGGGGCAAAGGCTGCGCGCAGGATGCTGAATGGCGCGAAAGCTGAAGAAGAAATCATTGGAGTAATGGAGAGCTTTTCGCCAGCCTGCAATCACTCAAGCTCCTCGGACATGAATATGTAGTTTGCCTTCTCAAACCGCTCATAAACGGCCTTTTTCTCAGCCGAAAGCACAGGCTCGTCAATCACCTTGCCTATTCCGGTGAACATGCCATACCAGCCAGCAGGCACAAGCAGGATGGACAGGACTTGGTAAAACCATGATGACTCATGCAAGGTGAACAGCGCCGCCACGTTGGCAAGCAGGACAGCAGCGCCTATGGCGATATAGACATAGCCCCTCCTTTGTGTCTTCTTTATTTCCTCATGCTCTGCCTTTGCCATTTGGGAAAAGTGCTCCCTTATCCTTTTTTTTATCAAGGCTTCCTCCTTGGTGTCCCTTTCAGAGGAGGGGATTGTAAAGTGCACCTCAAACCTTCCGTGCTTGTCCTCCATGTATCTTCGCTGGACTTCCTTCAGAAAGTCCTCTGAAAGCTCCCTTTGGGAGTAGGGCCTTGGGTCAAAGTCCGAAAAGATGTCGTCGTAGGTGTCAAGCTTGATGGTTATCTCGCGGATCTCGGCAGCCATGCAAAAACAAAACAGGTAAGCAATAAAAACCTCTGTTCAGGAACAGAACGCATGGACTTCAAGGAATATTTCGTGACAGAAATACGGGACGAGTCCGAGGACGTACGGACTTTCAGGCTCAAAAGGCACGACGGCGTAATTCCTGCTTACCAGCCCGGGCATTTTTTCCTCCTGCAGCTGCCGGACAGCACCGGCAAGCCCACCCACCGCCCGTATTCTGTGGCTTCAGCTCCTTGGGAGGACGGCCTGCAATTTTGCGTCAAGCTGAAGGGGACTTTCCCCACTTATCTTTGGAAGCTTAAGGTGGGCAGCAGGATAATGGTCAGCGGGCCTTATGGTATTTTTCTTCTCAATCCAAACGACACCGAGCGGGTGTTTGTTGGCGGAGGAGTGGGAATATCTGCCCTGCGAAGCATGATTCTGCAGACTATAAGAGAGGGCAAAAAATCTTGCCTTTTCCACTCAGCCCACACGAAAGAAGGCTTGATATATTACAGCGAGATTAAGGCGCTTTCAGAGAAAAACCCGCATTTCAAATTCTATCCGTCCATAACTGGTGAAAACAGGCCCGAGGGCTGGGACGGGTTGAGCGGGAGAATAAATGTGGAAATGATAAAGGCAAAGCTGGAAAGCCTTGTGGGGAAGACATTTTACCTATGCGGAAGCAAAGAGATGGCAGGCTCGCTTGCGATATCTCTTGCGTCAGCAGGGGTGCCGAAGGAGAGGATAAAGAAAGACGAGTGGGGCTAATTCCGCGCCTGCGGATTTTGGCTTGCCAACGACATGCCGACTGAAATCCCCCAGATTATAAATATTGGGGCAAGCATCAGAAAGCCCAAAACTGCGCTGTTTTCCACAATGCCTTCTGCAGAAAGGGGCGCCATGGGCTCTCCGCTTGCAAGCGCGAATGCCCTGTCGACCAAGACCATTAATGCAAGCCCGGAAAGCATGAGCGCCAGAAATCCGGTTTTGTATTTTCTCCTGTGATTAGGAAACAGCAGGTAAGCCAAAGATGCTGAAAGTGCGGCGAAAAGAGAAACCAGCAGCCACATCATAAAACCTCATTAGGGGCTGGAAGCTGGAACTTTTTCCTGAAATATGAATTGTTGTGCGCATGAACGATGGCTGCCCATGCTGCGACAATTGCTATTGACATAGGAATGCCGACCAAGAGCATCTCTTCAAGCATAGCCGCAAATGATTCTGGGCTTGCCATTGCAGTGAAGAAAGGGGGCCAGGGAACTATTTCCCCGCTTGCAATGTGCTCCACAGTAAGCCCGGCTGCCCCTCCCAAAACCATAGCAACAAGCCACTCTGCCCTCCATTCCCGAGGAATCTTCTTTCTCATAAGATGCGCGCCTATCCCCACAATTGTGGGAACTATGAAGCATGCCATGAGAGGACATTGTAAGCAAAGAATAAAAATGGCTTTGGCAAGGCTAAGGCTTCAACTTCAAAAATCTGGAAAGATATGCCTCGTACATGAACCTGTTCATTTGATCTGAAAATTCTAGAGGAACTTTTCTGAGCGCATCATCTGAAAACATATAGATATTTCCATTTCTGAAATTATTCAAGTATTCAATAAACTTCTTAGCATTGTTGTTATTAAGACCCAGATTATTTATGACAGTGTGAGCATCAGCCATACTTATATACAAAGGTTTGCCTGAAAAATTCCTTATGGAACCTCTAATATATGTGCCAAACACCGTCTCAGAGGCAATATTGATAGGAGGTATGAACATCCCAGCTTCTCCCATAGAATTAAACAGAATGGTTGTTGACCGAATGCTTGCTAATTCTTTATCAAGATCCAGCAAATGGGGCATGGCAGCTCTGAAAGATTCATCATCTGAAAAATATATGGTAAAATCTTTCCCGAATTGAGATCTATTCATTCGCCATGATGATGAACTAGTCATAAATTTGAAGGCCATTTTGTCCCTTCCTACTTGCTGTCTTATCCATAGCAACCTATCAAAGACTGCTTCTGCAAGCTGGTAGTGCTCAGTCTGATTAAGACTTGGCAGAGTAATATGGATTTTCATCCCAAAATCATTTTGAAGACTGCCTCCACCTACTTGAACTATTCTACTTCTTGGGTTATACAATAAATCAGGGACCTTTTTGTTTCCAAAAAAAGAATAGAGGTCCAAGATATCTTTCGATTTGCTCATCTTTGCCCTATTAGCAAGGAATTGGCTGCCTTCACCAACTTCATCATATATGTCTATACTGTTTATCGATTTCATCCATTGAGGAAGATAACGCTTTTCCAGAATATTTTCTGAAATATATTTTATTTTCCTTGTTTTGTCCATTTTAATGAATTTAGATACATGTTCCATAGTCAATTCGCCAGGCTGGGCAATTCTGTTGATGGGAGTATTTTCAACGCATCCTTTGATGAAAGTCCTAACTAGACTGTTTTCAGCCTTATTGGCAAATTCCCACAATTTTTCTGCAGCTTTGGCGGCTTTCCCAAACGGAACCCAGGCAAGCACAGACATTGCCAGCAAATACGGATACTCTTGATCAAAAAGATGGGATTTCAGCATATTTGATATTGATGGATCTTGCTGCATCTTTTGCTCTAAAGATTTTCTCTCATAAACCTCTGAAAAGCCTATCACAAACCTCAAAACATCTTGCACAAAAACAGACATTTGCGGCTTGAATGTGTCTTCAGGATTTGGGATTTTGATGTTCCTATTCGCATTTTTAGGATAATAGAAATTTGTGTTCTTGGCAGAAGTGATATAAAGCTCTGGTTGTTCAGAAAATTTATTAATTAATAATCCTAATTTTTCCTCATATGGATAAAAATAGGTCACAGTGTTTGTGGACAATCCAGGAGCACTATGTATTTTGACCGGAGTGGACCATTTTTTGTAAAGATCGCCGACAGTTTTTTTCTGCAAATCTAAAAAATCTTTGTCATTTTTTGAATAATCTCTGCATAGCCTGTCAAATTGAGGATCAACCAGCCTCTCTTCCACAATGACATCGCCTACACGCTCTGCGAGAAGATGGAGAAGTTTTCTGTTCATAGCATTCGCCAAAGTATCTTCGTGAACCACTATTTGTCCTGTAAATACATCCTTCTGTTGCCTCAATGGCCTGTATTCCATGCAATACTGGGCAAGAGACACTATTGCCATTCTTGCCTGCTCGGTTTTTTCCAAAAGCTCTTTTGGCAGGCCGCGTACGAGTAACAGACTGTGCAATTCCTTAGTGGTGTAAAGATGAAGCGGCTTGGGCAATGCCCACGATTCATTTTCCTGCTTCTGCATAAAATAAAAAAGAAAGAAAAAGATAAAAATCAGCTTGGCTTCTTTCTCACAAGTGTGATGGTGTCGCCTGCTCTTTTTTCGTAAAAGCCAAAGCCAAGATAAAGCTTTGCCGCATGGTTGAGCGCCCGAACCTTCAGATAGGTTTTTTGCACACCCGCCCTGTCAATCCTGTAAAGAGCCTCAGCCATAAGCCTTGTTCCTACTCCATGCTCGCGGTATTGCGGCAAGACGCCAAGCCCGGCTATGTAGCAGGCTTTTTTCCTTATCCTGTAGTGGCAAAAGCCTATTGGGATGCCTTCTTTCTCCGCTACCAAAAACACATCCTCAGGGAGCTGGCGAAGACGCGCTGATGGGAAAAGAATGGAAACCATCTGGCGGACTGCATCCATGTCAGAAGGCTTTGCCTTTCTAACAGAGAACATATCCATACCTAAAGGCTCATGAAATTGACTGATATGGAGTCGCTAATGGCTATTTCAGCAGCGCGCATCCTCTCAGCTGGGCCAAGCTTGACCACCAATGTGCTATCCAATATCTGCTTGCCTTCATATTCGTGGATATGCCCGCATATGACCATCAGCGGCTTTTTCTCCAATATCATGCTGCGCACTGCCAAGCTTCCCACCTGCATGCTGCCCACTGAATCAAAGATTCCCTTTGGAGGAGGGTGCGAAAGCACTATTGAGCGGGAGTCAATTCCAGCCTGCCTGAGAAAGGAGGCTATCTGCTCCTCTGAGAACTCGTGTGGGGTGTTGAATGGGGTCGGGTTGCTTCCACCAAGCCCTGCGATATTCCATTCGCCAAGCTTGACTTTCCTGGCGTGCACCGAAACGCCAAGCTCCTCAAGCCTTTTGGCAACCTGCGGAGAGTCCATGTTCCCAAAAACTGCATATGAGCGCGGAAACAGGGAGACGGCTTCTTCGGCATAGGAGACAGGTCCGCGATTGGTCAGGTCGCCGCAGAAGAGAACCGCGTCGTATTTGCGCGAGGCAGACATGAAGCGTAGCCTGTCCAGGACCTCCTCATCAGCATGCAAATCAGACAGGGCAAGAATCTTCATGCTCATTCCATCACTCATTTTTTTGAGGCATATGCGGAGAGTATTTTCTTTGCCTGAAGCTCAAATTCCTCTTTCAGCCTCGCTGCGATGAAATTGCGGGAAATTGCGTCTGCCTTTGATGCGATTGCAAGCTTTGCTGCAAGCGCGCGGGCAATTTTCCCCCTTGCTTTTTTTGGCGAGGTGGAGATAAGATGGTGCTGGAAAATCAGCCCGTGCTTTGGCGGCTTGCTTCCTGATTTGAGGTGCTTGAACAGGGCTTTTTCAGCCCCTAGCACCTGGATGGTGCTTGCTGGGAATGAAGCCAGCCTTTGCAAGCCGTGCGCATGGGCAACCAGCTTTGCCGCAAGATGAGGCCCTGCAAGATGTGAGAGATTGGGGCATATTTCTTGGGCAACTTGGGCTTGGTAGCTTTCTATCTCGTCCCTAAGCTTCCATAGGGCTTGGACCTGCATCCCAAGAGAGCGCACTTTGGAAAGGTCCTGCTCGGAGAAATCTGCTCCTGATGAGGATGCTGCTTTCTGCGCCAGCTCTCTGCCATATTGCCCCAAAATCGCCTCAAGCTCCCTCAAATCGGGGCTTTTCCTGTCCAAGCAGAGGACCACTTTAACATACTTTTGGTTGTCTGAGACTTTCATTTCTGGGAAGTGCATTCCATACCATTCCTTCAGCCTTTCAAAAAGCAGGTTTGCGCTCCTGTTGATTTCATCGATAAGCCCGACTGATTGGATGAGGATGTTGTCGCGCGAGCTTACCGCTGCCTGCACCTTCTTTTTCGCCTTCCTGAAAAATTCCTCTCTTTTTGCTGAAAATTTCCTGTTGGCATCAGTCATGTGGGCCGACCTCCCATTCCGTTTTCCCGCAATATGTTTATAGAACTTCCGAGGAAGAAGTTAGCTTATGGAGAGCAGGAACCCTGGCAAAGCAGAGAAGCTGATGGATATTGCAATAAGGAGAAGCTTTTTGATTCCATCAAGCCAGATATACGGCTCGCCTGCCGGCTTTTACGATTACGGGCCTGTGGGGTGCGCCATAAAGAGGAAGCTTGAGGACTTGTGGCGCCGGGAAATGCTGCAAAAAGAAGGCTTCCATGAGATAGAGACTTCCTTCATACTTCCCCAAGCTGTATTGAAGGCGTCAGGGCATGCTGACAACTTCGCAGACCCGTTGGTTGCTTGCAATTCCTGCAAAAGCAAATTCCGCGCAGACCACTTGCTCGGGCAACTTCCGCAAGTGAAAAAAGACGGGGTGCAGCTTTCAGGCCTCAGCCCATCTGAGCTTTCCGGTTTGCTGAAAAAATACAAAGCATCCTGCCCGCAGTGCAAAAAAGAAGAGCTTTCAGATGTTGGGTGGTTCAATTTGATGTTTTCCACCAATATCGGGCCAATAGAGGGAAACACAGGGTATTTCAGGCCCGAGACTGCGCAGGGCATTTTCTTGGACTACATAAGGATAATAAGGAATTACGGAAGCAGGCTTCCAATCGGCATAGGCCAGGTGGGAAAAAGCGCAAGGAACGAGATTTCCCCCAGGCAAGGGCTCATCAGGATGAGGGAATTCACCCAGATGGAGCTGGAATATTTCTTCAACCCATCCGACTCCACCCACCCAAAGTTTGACAGCATAAAGGACCAAACTCTCCGCTTTGCGGATGGCGAAGGAGGTTATTTTGAGATAAAGATATCTGAAGCTTTGGAAAAAGGTCTGGTGCCAAACCAAATAATGGCCTACCTTCTTTGGAAGCAGAAGATGCTTTACCTTGCCATAGGCATACCTCAAAGCAAATTCGCCTTCCGTAAAATGCCCAAAGAGGAAACCCCCCACTACTCGCGCGGGAATGTGGATATGGAAGTGGAGACCTCATATGGGATAATTGAGACTGCTGGCACGGCTTACCGGACCGACTATGACCTCTCCCAGCACTCCAAGCACTCCAAGGCAGACCTCACCGTATTTGATGAGGAAACCAAGCAGAAAGTGCTTGCCCACGTGGTTGAGCCATCGATGGGAGTGGACAGGATGTTCTGGTGCGTGCTTGAGCACTGCTTCAGGGAAAAAAGCCCTCAAAAAGAATGGGATTGGTTTGACTTCCCGCCTGCCATAGCGCCATACCATGCGTGGGTTTTCCCGCTCATGAAAAAGGACGGGCTTGACAAGAAGGCAAGAGAGATTGAGGAAAAGCTCCGCGAAGCAGGACTAAGCGTTTATTATCAGGACTCCGGCTCGATTGGAAAAAGGTATGCCCGGGCAGATGAGATAGGGGTTCCATACTGCATAACCATTGACTACGAGTCGCTGCAGAACGATGACGCTACCATACGTTTCCGCAATGACGGAAAGCAGATACGCGTCAAGGCAGACGGGCTTGCGGAAAGGATATCAAAATATGTGAAGGAAGGCAGGACTACTGCGCCAGAGCCAGCCTAATCTATTTTGCCTATCTGGCTGTTCATCCTCTTGATCTCTTCCAAAGCCGCGCCTATGTAGTCAGAGGTTTGTCTGCTTTTGTAGGCATATGCTATTGCGGATGAAGAATTTATTCTATGGAGCAAAAGGGACTCCCTCCAGATGGAGCGCAAAACCGAGGCGGTCTGCCCGGCTGAAGCCCCCTGCGCGCCCACCCCAGGCACCAAGAAAGGTGTTTTTTTGCCTGAGTCATAGAAAATCCAGAGGGCTGCCTCCAGCTCCTCCAGCGCTGTTGCGCCCATCACCAGCCCCAATCCTGCCTGATGCCACTTCGCAGCCTTCTCCGCCACCTCCAAAAAAAGCCTCTTGCCGCTTTCTGTGGCAAGAGACTGGAAATCGCTTGCGCCAGGATTGGAGGTTCGGCACAGCACATACACTCCCTTCCCCTCTTTGCAAAATGAGATGAATGGCATGACGCTGTCCTGCCCCATGTAAGGCGAGACTGTGAGTGCGTCTGCCCCCCAGAAGGCGAATGCCTCCTTGGCATAAGCTTCGCTTGATTTTAAGATGTCCCCCCTTTTGCCATCGAAGATTATTGGAAGCTTGCCAGAGTACTTTTCCATCAGCTTTTTGAGCGCACGAAGCCCATCCCAGCCATACTGGGCAAAATACGCATAATTCGGCTTTATTGCAGAAATGGACTTGCTTTCCTGAAGAGAGGAGTCTATAATATCTGAGAAAAACCTGAATATGCCCTCCTCCAGCCCAAGACTTGACTGGGGCAGCATCTCTGAGACCGGGTCAAGCCCAAAGCAGACAATGCTTTGCCTTTCCCTGGCAGAGGATTCCAAATACTCAAGGTACGGCCCCACAACACACACCTTTCAGCTGATGCCATAGATTTTCCTATAGCTTTTATAAGCCTGGAGAATTTCTTCAGTCACGACTATTTCTCCGTTAACCTCGTTTTGGGAAAGATAAGAGAAAACCTCATCGGCAGAGACTACGGCATGCACTCTTGTGCTGTGCTTTTTTTCAAATTCGGCTATTGCGTTTCTGCCTTGGTCGTCCTTTTCCTGCCTGTCAAGAAGTATGAAAACCCCGGCGATTGATATTTTGGCAGCTGAGGAAAGCTGAGCTATGGCTTCTTCTTTTGCCCCGCCAGTGGTGAAAACGTCGTCCAGAATGGCTATCTTCGCCCCATCTTGAATCGGAGCCCCTACAAATGCTCCTTTGTCCCCATGCTCTTTGGCTTCCTTCCTGTTGAAGCACCAGGGCTTGTTTATGCCCTTGTCCGCAAGAGCCATGGATACTGAGACTGCAAGAGGTATGCCTTTGTAGGCAGGGCCGAAAAGCAGGTCGTATTCTTCAGGCCCAATCCTTCTTGAGATGAGCTCAGCGAAAACCCAAGAGAGCGCCCTGGAAAGCTCGCCGGTGTAAAAAACCCCTGAATTGAAGAAATATGGCGAAACCCTCCCTGACTTGAGCTTGAAGCTTCCGAATTTCAGAGCGCCTGCAAAAAGGGCAAGCTCTATGAAGTCTTTCTGGAATTTTTGCATGGTTTAGATTGGGAAGGCAGTATTATAGCACTATTGTTTTGGGAAAAAAGAAAAAAAGAGAAAAACAAATCAGGCCTTCTCTGCCACTGCGCAAGAAGGCTTCACTGCTGTTATCCTTATCTTCACATTGTCCCCTACAGCAGTTCCTGGAACGAATATGACAAATCCGTCCTTCTTTGCTATTCCATCTCCTTTTGCGGCGACTGCCTCAATTGTGACATCAAGCTCGTCGCCCACTTTGACTGGCTTTGGCGCATCCGCACCAAATCCGCCTCTTCCGAAACCCATTTCATCAGCTCCTTTCATTTCTTTCAGAACCTGACTTTCGCCAAAGCCAGCCCGGCTTTCGCCGCACAGGCAAGGAAAAAACCCAGATTCCTTGATTTGATATGGCATAGCATTTTATAAAGCAGTCAGGATGCGAGGGCTTGCATGCCGCCCAAGCTGCCTGAGGAAAGGAGGAAAACGCACTGCGACAGCGGAAGGATGAGCGAAAAATAAAGGAGCCAGCTTTCTCTTTTGCCTGATGAGATTGACAGGGCAAATGAGGAGAAAAAAGAGCATGCCGCAAGATAAAGCTGGCAGGCAAGCGCGAGGGAAGAAAACTGGGCTGGGTTTTCCGAAAGGCCGCCTATTGATGCTGAGCTTGAGATGGCAGGCACCATTGAAAGAGCGCTTCCCAATATGAAAGGCACGAGGAAAGAGGAGGCTGCAAGGAGGGTATAGTGCTGCACTGCAAGTGCAGCCGCTCTCTCTTTTATGATTGAAAAAAATGCGGCAGCATCCGATGCTGTCTCCCGGAGAGCCTTGCGCATATCCGCCCCTGTTTCATAGGAGACTATGAGCAAGCCGAAAGCCCGCCTGACAAGGAAGGTCTGGCAGGAGGACAGGGCGTGCCTCATGGACAAAGAAAAGCTCTCTCCTGCCTTCTGCCTGCGAAGCGCGGTCTCAAAAGCCTCAGAGAGCCTGCCGTAGCCAGACTTCGCAAGGAAGGACAGCATCTTCTCAGGTGAAAGGACTTTTTGGACCGAGGCTGCAGAATGGAGGGCTTCGGGGAGGAAATCCTCTGCGCTATCATGCTCCTTTGAGGCGTAATGGGAGGCCAATGCATAAGCAGAGGGGCCTGCGCACAAGGCAAGGGCAGCCAGCCATGCCTGCCCGAACGCAAGAAAAAGAAGCGAAAGCCCGAGGGAAGCAAAGGCAAGCGATAATGCAAAGCCTTTCGCCCCATATGAAAACCCGCGCCTAGAAAGGTAATCTTCAAGGGCCTGCTTGCCTGCCAAAGCCGAATCCGGCGCAGGCATGTTGAAGACCATGGCAAGCAGTATGGCTGCGTCCAGAATGGGGAATATGAATAGGAAAAAAAGCCATGAATATCCCTCGCTGATAGGCTCGCCAAAGAACGGCAAGACCACAAAAAAAATGCAGAAAAAAGCCGGCAGAATGGCGGAGGCTGAAATGAAAAGGACAGAAAGGAAGGCCAGCTTTCCTGCCTGCGCGCGGATATTGGAAGACTGCATGTCCGACAGGCTGTCTGCAAAATGCTTCAGCTGCTCAGAGCCTGCTCCCACCTCGTATATCTCGCTTAATATGAGCATGCTCCTTTTCAGCTGGATTGATTTGCTTTCGGAAGAAACCCTGATGAGAGCCTGCGGGATGGTTGAGCCTGAGCGTATCTGGCCCAAAGCGGCTTTGAATGAGGAGGACAGAAGATACTCCTTTTTTGAGATTTCCTCCATGCACTTTTCAAACGGCATCCCTATATCCAAATACACCGCAAATTCCCTAAGCAAAAACGGCAGCTCTGCCTCAATCAGCAGCTGCCTTCTGGATGAAAGCATTCTTGGAAGAAAGAGGAGAAAAAGGAAAAATGCGGCAAATGAGAGCATGGCAGCTGCGAAGCTTTCTGCCAAGCCAAGCCCTATGGAAAAAAGCAAAGCAAAAAAGAGGAAGCTGAAAAAAATGGACAGGACTGCGGAGCCGGAGAGGTACCTTTCTCCATCTTCCCCAGGCACCCCTGCCATATGAAGCTCTGCTGAGGCTTTTTTGCAGGAAGCAGAGGAGAAGAGCCTCAGGCCGAAAGAAAAGCTGCCGATAAGCTGCGCAAGCTTTGCCTCAATTCCCAGGCAAATCCCCTCCGAAAAGCAAAGATTGGATGCGCTTGAAAGCCTGGTCGTATTTGAGAGGCTTTGCGCTTGCAAACAGCCTTTCACGCATCCTAATCTCCTCTGAAATCTCCTTCCTTGACAGGTTGCTTGAAGACGCCAGAAGCTCCTCAAATCTTGATTGCGCGGAAGGGGAAAAGGAGGAGCCGCTGATGATAGGGAAAGGCTTCATTGGATTGGACCTGTCGGACACAGCTATCTCCGTAAGCTTTCTTGCCTCCCCAGTCTTGCGCTTTGCCCTGTCATACAAGGAGACTCTCCGCTGCACAACTATCAAGCTTATGCTTGGCAGGTCTGGCTCTTGGCACCCCATCATCCTGAGCCTGAGCATGGCTTCTTGGGCAGATTTGGCATGGAAGGTGGCATAGTTCCCTTTTGACTGCCCTGAAAGGGCGCATTCCAAAAACGCCTGCGCTTCATCCGGGCGACGCACTTCGCCCACAACCACCCTGTCTGGCCGCATGCGCAACGAATCGCGGACCAGCTCGGTCATGCCAATGCCGCCTTCCTGAAAAGGAATGAGCCTAAGCTGGTGCTCATGCGGTATGCAAATCTCAGGAGTTTCCTCTATCAAAAGGATTCTTTCTGAGGATGGGACGCATGAAAGCAATGCATTCAGCGTGGTGGTCTTGCCGCTTGCGGTGTTTCCCGCGAAAAGGACAGACAAATCGCACTGCATCGCAAGAGAGACCAAAGACATCGCCTTTGGCTGGAAAGTCCCCAATCTCACAAGGTCAAATGCGGTGAGAGGCTCTGACGAGAACCGCCTTATGGTAAGCTCGCAGGATGAGATTGGCGGCATGGAAGCGTGCATGCGGGAGCCATCCTCCAATATTGCGTTCATCCTCGGGCTTGAGGCAGTCAGCCTTTTCCCAAGCTTTCTTGCCAGCCGATTTGCCAAGGAAACAAAATAATCCTGGGAATGGATGAACAGGTCGGATTTTTTCCACCCCTTGCCCCTCACGAAAACAAAAACCGGCTTGCCAAGGCCATTCACTGCTATTTCCTCCAATGAGGGGTCAGATAGGAGCTCCTCAAGGAACCCTGCCCCTTGAGTCTGAAGATAAACTACATAGGAGAGGTATTTTCTCTGCTCATTGTCCAGCTCCAAAGATTCCTGCTCGCATACAGCCTCAAGGCACCGCAAAGCCAGGCTTTTTGCCTCCTCTTTATCCTCTATATCCTTGTTCTGCGATTCTTTGATGAAAAGCTGGGCTGCCTGCACCGCCAAGGAAGCCTCCTCAGATGAGAGGCGAGGCAGGCGGGATTTGTAGCCTGCTTTCCATTTCCCCACCCCCCAACCAAGCGCCTCAGAAGGCTCCATCAAAGCTCCCTCCATGAGACCAGATCGCCTTCTTGTATTTCCAGCCTGTCAAAAACCTCAACCGGCAGCTCCAGGAGGAACTTGGCTTTCTTTTTTGGGGAAACCAAGCTTGTGTTCGGCGGTATTTTCCTGAATATTTCCAGCACCCTGCCTTCTTCTGAAAGATAGACTGCATCAAAAGGCTGCCTCACAAAATGAGAGTGGATGGGAAACAATCCTGCTTTTGGAAAAACAAAAAGGATTGGGATTATTTTGCTTCTGAACATCAGCCCTCTCATCCTCAAAAGCTCATTGTCAGCTATTTCCATGCTCACTTTGACCGACTTTTTCCTAATTTTGTTTGAGATTATGAAATTTGGTTCGCCAGAAGGCCTATTTGCCATATTTCCTCCTCCTGCGGGAGTAGTCCTTCAGAGCTTTCTTGAAGTCGGAATAGGCAAAATCAGGCCAAAGCTTCTTGGAAAAATAGTACTCTGAATAAGAGGACTGCCATGGAAGAAAACCGCTTGTCCTGATTTCACCTGAGGTCCTTATCACCAAATCAGGAGAATCTTTCAGGTAAAGCAGTTTGGAGAATGACTCCTCGTCAAATTTTTTGACTCCAGATGACACTGCGGCATTGACCGCATCCAAAATCTCCTGCCTGCCGCCATATGCAAGCAGAAGATTCAGCGTGTATTTGTCGTTTTTCTCAGTCTCATTCTCCACTTTTTTCATTTTTTCCTGGACATCTTTTGGCAGCTCCGATATCCTGCCTAAAAACCGGACTCGGACTTTGTATTTTTTGTAGTCATGCTTCAGCCCTTCCGAAAGCTTCTGGCTGAAAAGCCTGAAAAGCTCCCCCACCTCTTTTTTGCTTCGCATGAAATTCTCTGTGGAGAAGCCCCACATGGTCAAAGTATTGATTTTGTGCTTCTTGCACCATTTGAGCACATCTGCTATGTGGTCTATTCCTTTGCTGTAAGCTTGCGCAAGAGGAACTTTCTTTCTTGCTGCCCACCTTCTGTTCCCATCTGGAATTATGGCGATGTGCTTTGGAAGCATCCAACCCCTCATATTCAATTTTGCGCCAGCTTTAATACGCTTTGCTCACCTCGGCTTCCAGCCAAGCTTCCTGCGAAGCACTGCATATCTTGAGTAAAGATGAACATGCTTGGGGGAAAGCTTTCCTTGCACTGCCCTTTTTGCCTGCAAAAGCAAGCTGGCATCAAGCTTTCTTATGCCCTCAAAAACCACCCGTGCATTGCCGATTTCAGATGGGTGGTGGGCGTCGCTTCCTGCAGTGGCAGGCTTGCCGTTGAATATGGCAAACTTTTCAGCTTTGAGGTTGAGCGAAGCAGATGTTGCCCGGGAGTTGAAAACCTCAACTGCATGTATGGATGCAAGGGTGCGCGGAAGAAGGCTTTCCAGCCTTATTCCGCTTCTTATGTAATCATAAGGGTGCGCTGCTGAGCAGACTGCGTTTTGCCTTTTTACCTCTTCCAAGACCTCCTCCAGGGCGCCTTTCTCAATTTTTCTTTTGGCAAAATAGACAAGCAGATCGCCTTTGTCTGTTGAGACCTCTTCGCCTATTATCACTTGCAGCTTGCTTCCGCTCTCTTTGGCAAAATCGCAAGCCTGCAATGCGCCTTGGATTTGGTTATGGTCGGTTATGGCAATAGCGCTCAGCCCTGCCTTTTCTGCTGCGCGCACTACATCCTCAGGCTTGGAGAGGGAGTCAAAAGAGAAGAAGGTGTGTATGTGCAAATCAGCCTGGAAATTTTTTGGATTTCTCATTTGCCCACCAGCGCCTTGCTGCCCAGCAGCTTTGCGTAGGACAAAAGCGAAGCCAAGGACAGCATCCTGCTCCATCTGTCCATCCTGCCCTCATTTGAAAGCCACTCCTCAAAGAAAAGCCTTTTTGCAAGCAAAACCAGTAGAGGATGCGGCTCGCCATTTCCAAGATTCAAAAGCTTGCGGAAAGCCTGATGGAGAGCCAAATCCAGCCCGTAAGCTTTCTTCCATTCTCTCACATAATTTTCTGGGCTGCCCACGTTTTTCCCTGCTATAAAGCCGCACATTGAGCCAAAAAAAATCCCGCCTCCGGTTGTGGCTTTCACCTGCCCTGCAGCATCTCCTGCCAGAAGAACTGAATAGCTGCCCGATTGCTTGGCAGTCATTCTTCTCACTGAGGTTGGGATTACTGCCGCAAACTCCTCAACTGGCTTGCCTTTGACGCCAAGCTTTTTGAGGAATCTTCGATAGTAGGGAAGCGGATGCGAAGGCAGAGCCACGCCAAGGCCTATTTTTGCCCTCTCCTCATTTATTGGAATTGCCCAGCCGAAAAATCCAGGAAAATCCCTAGCCGAAAGATGCACCTCGGCCTGGTTTGGGTTTTCGCATTGGTATGAAAAATCGCCCTGCATGCAGGCAACATAGGAATTTATTTTTGGGAAGCCAAAAAAGTCCGCAACCGAGGATGCTGGCCCATCTGCGCCTATTATCATTTTTGCCTCGAATTTCCGTGTGACTTTTTCGCCAAGCCTTATTTTTCCGCCTTCATTCTCAAAAGCCTCTGCTGCCTGCATGTCAAGACCGCATCTGGAAACCAGTATGGCAGGCTCTTTCTTTGGCTTGATTGCAAATTCTTCTCCGGAAGAGAACATTATTTTCGCAGAATCTATGGAGTTGAGCATCACTTTTTTGTAGCTCACGTAAGGAGCCATGGCTTCAAGCCCGCTTTTTGAGACCAAGCCAGAGCAAGCTTCAGGCTTGCCTATCTGCATGTGCTCTTCTGAAAGAAGCACATTCTTGCCTTGCTGGCATGCCGCAATCCCAGCAAAGCAGCCAGCAGGCCCTCCGCCAACCACATGCACGTCAAATGGCATGATTTTGCTGGATGAGGTTAGGTTTTTATAGATGCTGTAGCGGAATTGCAAAGAGTGAGTTTATGCCTGCTTTGGAATTCAACGAGGCTTACCATTCTCTTTTGGTGTTCTTTCTTGCCGCAATACCAGGGATTGCGATTGGCTGGCCGCTTCTTAGGAAATCAGGCTTTTCCCGGATGGAGAAATTCCTGCTTTCTTTTTTCATAGGGCTGGTGGCTGTCCCCTCCTTGCTTTACGCGCAAAGCATGGTTGGAATAAAGTTTTCCCTTGCCTTGGTTTTGATTGATTTCTTTGCTGTGGTTGCTGCTGGGCTTTTTTGGGGAATCAAAACCGGAGTTTTCAAATTGCAAGCCCCGAAGGTCGAAATTGAGGAGATATTGAGCCTCGAAACCCTCAAAACGCATGCCGCCTCTTTTTTTCTTCTTTTTTGCATTCTTCTTGCCTTTTGGATAAGAATCCAGACTTATAGCCCAATATACTCCGAGCTAGACCCATATTTTTATGTGTATGCTACTTCTCAGATAATCCAGGAAGGAGCTGTGCCTTTCAGCGATGATACCGCATGGTGGCCTGAGGAGAGAAGCTCTCATAGAGGGCAGGAGCTTAGGGCATATATTGAAGCCCAATGGTATGCTGCCTATACAGGAGGAGGGGCGTACAACAACCACCTGCTTTACACCATTGCTTGCTGGCTTCCGCCTATATCAGGAGCCATGGCGGCATTTGGGGCCTATCTTGCAGTATCTTCTGTTTTTGGGAGAAGATACGGGCTTTTGGCAGCCTTTTTGATGTGCTTTTTGCCCATCTCAATATTCAAGACCGCTGCTGGCGTGAATGAGACTGCGCCTTTTGGGCTTATGACCATATTCCTCTTTCTTGGGACCTATGCCTATGCTTTGGTGAAAAACGAAAGCGAGGCTTCAATTATAGCAGCAATCTCTGCTTTCGCAACCGCAACTGGCTCAAATTATTCTTCCCTGATTTCAATCCCGTTTGGCTTGTTTGTTGCTTTGCAGTCAGCTGACTATTATCTTAGAATGAAAAAGCCAGGCAGCCTTGTGCAGCTTAGCCTTTATCCGTTTGCAGGATTTGTGGTTGGGTTGGCAATGAAAAACATATCCCTTCTTGGGTTGGCAGAAGGGGCGGCTGCCATTTTTTCAGGCTCAAGCCTGATTGCAATTTTTGGTTTTCTGTTCGCATTTGGGCTTGAGGCTGCCTCTGATAAAATGCTTCTTGAAAAAAAGAAAAGGGTGGCTATTTTTGCCCTCTCCATCATAGCAGTTTTGGTCTTCCTTTTGGTTACTCCTCCTGGGCAATTCCCAAAAAACATAGTTTCAGCATACCTTGGGACTGCGCAGTTCAACTATCCGCTTGACAGGACTATAGCAGAGCAAAACCAAGCAGGGTCAAGCTTTGAGGGCGAAAGCGGGTTTATAGGCATTGTGCCCAAAAACCACATCAGCAGGCAAGCTGATGCGTGGGGCATCATCTCAAATGCTTTATATTCGCTTTTGGGAATAGTAGCAGACATTTTCACCGCGATCGGAAATGCCGGCCTAAGTTTTGCCGATGCATTTTTCAACAGCGTTTTTGGGATGAATATTTCCACAGGCGAAAAGGACAGCTCCCTCCTTTTCTTTTTCCTCACAGTTTTCTTTGCAGGCTCAATAGCTTGGCATTTTGCAAGAAAAGGCGAATCCAGGGAAATCCCATCGGTTTTGATTTTTATCCTGCTTTTTGCTTCGCCTGTTATGTATGTGGGCATGAACAAAGTCAAATACACCATTTTCGCCGGGGTTATGCTTGTTCTTGCAGCCTCAATTTCATTGGGCCTTTTGGAGATGGCCTTCAAAAAGGCAGCTGCAAGATTCAGGCTCCCGCAAGGAGACAGGGTTATTGATTGGTCTTTTGCTGCAATAGTTGTTCTTCTTGTATTCGCTCAGATGACTGTGTCAAATGGCTATCTTCTCCCATTGCTTTCAAAATCTTTTGAAACAAGATACCAGGACGACCCCATAGGGCGCATGCCCAAGCTTGCCAGCCTTTGCGAAGAATTGCGCCAAAAAGGATACTACGATGCTGAGATATGCGCAGCAGGGTATGACAAGAACTTCTCAGAGGACTTGAATCAGCAGTTCAGCTACAAAATCTGCATAGCTTCCCAGCTTTCAGTGGAAGAGATTCTTCCAGGGCCTTCCCAATCTGAGCAGGAAAAATCCCTGAGGGCAAGAATAGGCGCCTCATACAGGTGCAACAGGCTTGCTGATTACTGGGTTGAATCAATGGAGTGGATAAGCAAGAATGTGGAGGCAGACGCGCGGATAACCTCTTGGTGGGACTATGGCCATTGGATAAACTACCATGGAGAGCGCAAGACAGTTCTGCGGAACGAGCACACCTCAAGATACATGATAGGAAGAATCGCGCATGATTTTCTTGACGGCACACCCGAAGAGCTTAGGGAGACCATGAAAAGATTCGGAAGCAGGTATGTCCTATTTGATGTTGAGCTGATTGGCGGCCTGGGGAGCCAATTTGGCGGCAAATATGGAGCGCTGAACTATCTTTCCTGCGCATATGAAAACAAGACCTCTGTAAAGAGCCTGCCCGGAACTTCTGATTGCGAATTTGAGCACAGCCCTGAGAGGCTGATAATTCCGCAGGTTGCCTCAAAGGAAGTCGCATGCGTAATATCAGAAAGCCAACGCAAAGAGGGAGTGTATGCATACAGGGTTGGAAAGAGCAATGTGTTTGACAAGCCCACATACTGTGTTGGAGATGCCATAATAAGAGGAGGGGAGACCATAACTGGGCTGTATTACCTTGACAGGAAAGATGAAGACGGCAATCTGAGGCTTGCCAAAGGCACGCTGAGAAAAATAGGCGAGGAAGGAGGCGCAATATTTGTCGAGGTCGTATACGATGATTTGCCCATCTGGCCTGGGCCTAACGGAACTTGGGTGGGCGGCATGGAGGACGCCAGCACCAAATTCTACACTTCCAACCTCTACCGCGGAATGTTCCTCAATGACCTTCCGGGCTTTGACCTGGTCTTCTCCTCAAAAAACGGGGAAGTGAAGATATACAGGATGGAAGATTCTTTGTGGAATGGAATTAGAACCGGCTAATCATAAGTATTTAGCCAAGAACTCTTCAATTTTTGAACCAACATATTTTCTTCTATTTTCATCAATTCCAGGCCAAACCCCAATCCAAAAAGAATTGTTCATCAGATAGTCCGCATTTTTTAAGTCTCCTACAATCCTGTATTCTGTGCATGCGTATGCTGGCTGTCTTATGATGTTTCCACCAAAAAGCATTCTAGTGGCTATCTTATTTTTTTCAAGAAAAGCAACAAATTCGTTTCTTGAAAATGGGGCATCTTCTTTTATTATAATTAGATACCCGAAAGGGCTTGGATTTGCTCCTTCATAACTCCTTGGAAGAACGAAAAATTTGCTGTATTTTTGAAAGAACCTAAAATAATATCTAAAATTTTCACGCCTTATCTGAATAAATCTCTTAATTTTGTCTAATTGCGAAAGTCCTAATGCTGCTTGCATATCAGTGGCTTTTAGATTATAACCTATATTTGAATAGATATATTTATGGTCGTAGCCGTATGGGAGGTTCCCAAGTTTCCAGCCAAATCGTTTCCCACAAGTATTATCACAACCTGGTTTACACCAGCAATCTCGTCCCCAATCGCGCATGGATTCTGCTGCTCTTTTATATAAAGGATTGTTTGTGAGCACAGCCCCCCCTTCACCAGTAGTAATGTGGTGAGCCGGATAAAAACTCAAAGTTGCAAAATCGCCGAAAGTTCCGACCATCTTGTCGTGGAAAGTCGCGCCAAATGCATCACAACAATCTTCTATAAGAAACAAGTTGTGCTCTTTACATATCTTTGACAGCCGCTCTACATCAAAAGGATTTCCAAGCGTATGTGCAACCATAACTGCTCTTGTTTTATCAGTGATGGCTTCCTCGATGCAAGATAAGTCAATATTGTATGTGTCAAGTTCTACATCTAAAAATACCGGAACTAACGAGTTTTGGAATATCGGGTTAACAGTAGTTGGGAAAGAAGTGGCGGTAGTAATTACTTCTTCACCTTTTTTCAATCTTTTTTCGCCTAGGAACCGGCTTGTGAAGGCGGATAAGGCTATTAGGTTTGCCGAAGATCCAGAATTTACCATTAGTCCATATTTTAGGCCGAAAAACTCAGCTAGTTTTGTTTCGAACAAGTCAGTAAACCTGCCCGCGGTCAACCATCCATCTAACGCCGCGTCTACAAGCATAGCTATATCATCACTATCAATAATTTTTCCAGAAACTGGAACAGATATAGCTGCATTTTTACTTAGCTCATCATTTTTAATTTGATAAAATTCTTTTACCATCTTGATTATCTCTTGTCTTTTTTTCTCAGAATCCATAGAATCATCTCATTGAATAAAAAAATAATCTTTAATTTGCTTTTCCATTTCTTCTCTACCTTCATTACGTTCATAAAAAGAAGCGTACCAATCGAATGTGAGCTTGAGGGCTTTTTTGATTTTTAACTTTGGCCTCCAGCCAAGCAACCTTTTTGCCTTAGTGGCATCTAGTCTCAGAATGCTTGCCTCAGATGGCTCGGAACCGCTAGATATTGAATATTTACCCTTACCTACGACGCCTATCCCCATCTTTACTATTTCTTCTACAGTAAAAGATTTGCCAGACAGTGGTGCGAAATTATATGCTCCCTCATATTTTCTATTTTCATACAGCTTTTCTGCAAGAATAAGATATCCATTACAAACATCAAGAACGTGTTGCCAAGGCCTTATTGCATTTGGATATCTAAGTTCGAGCTTTTTATTTTCATATATAGACCTTATTAGGTCTGGAATCAGACGATCTTTTGCCCAATCCCCCCCACCTATAACATTCCCAGCTCTAGCAGAAGCTATTTTACAGTTTGATTTTGCAAAAAAAGAACGCCTGTAGGCCGAAATAGCTAGCTCTGCGCAGGCTTTAGATGAGCTATAAGGATCATGACCTCCTAGCCTGTCATCTTCCTTATAACCATGTTGGCGTTCAATATTTTCATAGACCTTATC
>JAOAJY010000004.1 GCA_026413965.1 Microcaldota archaeon | reverse complement strand
CTGTTGGTATGCTCGCAAGCGATAGCTTTCAGATCTTATTTCAGATGCTGAAGCAAGTGCTTGGGAAAATGCTTTTTCTGAATTTTCGCCAGCCTTTGCCTGCTCTACTGCAATAGCAAAATATGCTTCAAAACGCTCTCCTGGCTCCTGGATTTTCGATGCCAGCCGAATGGCTTGCTTAAATAATCTTGCCTTTGCCTGCTCCTCTACGATGCGCCGGTATGCCGGGGAGCTCTGATAGCTGCACTGTATTTTCTCTGCAATCTTTAGCGCATCACTGAATTTCCCTGCCATTGCCAGCTCTGACGCAATCTTTGCATAGGCAGAATAGCGATAGTCGCTGTCTTTTATCTTCTCTGCAGTGCGTAGCGCATCCTTGACCCTTCCAGCTTTTACCTGCTCTTCTGCAATTTTTTCGTATGTTTTTTCGTATTCGATGCTGTACTTTCTTAGCCTGGATACTGCAATAACAGCCTGCTCAAAAAGCCCCGCCTTTGCCTGCTCTTCTGCAATTTGACTGTATGCCAAAGAGTGATATGCTTGGCTTTTTATTCTCGAGGCTGCATTAAGGGCTTGGTCAAAAAAACCCATTCTTGCCTGCTCCAATGCAAAGTTCACGTATCCTTTCCTATCGAAAAGATCCTCGTAGTTATTTTTAGAAAGAAAACCAATGATTTCGGAACATTTTTGGCAGGCTTCAAGCAACCTCTTTGCGGTTTTTATCTTTTCAGAAATCCCTGCAGTTGTTTGAATTTCTTCTTTCAGAGGATTTCTGAAAGCTTTGCTTTTGCTTTGATTAGAATGCACATCCCCACAACCTGCCATTTGCATATTTTTTGAAAATGCGGCATTTGCCATGTCACACCCTCTATTTGCATTTTTGCAACAATTTTTCTAACTGGAAAAGATCACCTTAACAAAAAGAATATCTTTTTTGCCAGCATATTTATACGTCATATTTAACCACTCTTAGCTACTTCATTTATTTCAATAACCATTTTTAAATCTATCTTTTCTGCAAATTCCAGCCGCTGTGTATAATTCTTTAAAAAACCGGGATCACATATCTTTTTGCTATGATGACACCGCTCCAGTTGGTTAGCCAAATGCAATGACCATGCGGAGTAGCTTCTGAGCAAAAATGGACTGAACGGCAGGGGATTTGATTGAGGAAAAGCGTGATATTGGACAGGGATGGGACTTTGGTCGAGGATTTCGGCTATGCCCACAAGATAGAGCAGCTGAAAATATTGCCGGGCGTGGTGGAAGGGCTCAGGATGCTGCAGAATGATTACATGTTCTTCATCATAACCAACCAATCGGGCATTGGAAGAGGCTATTACACTGTTGAGGACTTCCACCAATTCAACAACCATCTTTTGGGCATACTGGAAAAAGAAGGAATAAGGATAGAGAAAACCTACTTTTGCCCGCATGTTGAAGGATGCGACTGCAAAAAGCCAAGCACCAAATACGCCAGGCAGATTGAGAGGGAATTCAATGTGAATCTTGCAGAATCATGGGTGATAGGAGACCATCCATCTGATGTGCTGATGGGGAAAAATGCTGGATGCAAGGCAATATATGTGCTTACCGGGCACGGAGCCAAGCACTTTGATGAGCTCAGGGAAAAAAGAATAGAGCCTGATTATGTGGCAGATGACTTTATCTCGGCTGCGAAGCACATCATGGATAGCCTATGAGGGCATGGCATGAAAACCAAGATCATAAGGATTGAAGGCGGGAAAAAAGGCTTTTCAAGAAAGCTGATGGAAGCTGCGGAAATAATAAAGAAAGGAGGGCTGGTCGCCTTCCCAACCGAGACGGTGTACGGCTTGGGCGCAGATGCGCTCAACCCTGCTGCTGTGGAGAAAATATTCCTGGCTAAAAAAAGGCCTCGCGATGACCCGCTGATTGTGCATGTCGCAAGCATTGAGCAGGCGGAAAAAATTGCGGATTGGGTGCCTGAAAAGGCAAAAAAGCTCATGAGGCTGTTTTGGCCTGGCCCTCTCACGCTTGTGCTGGCCAAAAAGCCCAATGTGCCCAGCATCACGACAGGCGGATTGGAAACGGTTGCCATAAGGATGCCAAGGCACCCTATTGCGCTTGGCTTGATAAAAGCTGCGGGAACGCCTATTGCAGCCCCATCAGCAAACCTATTCGGAAAACCTAGCCCCACTTCCGCCAGCCATGTGCTTGAAGACTTGGGCGGAAGGATTGACGCAATCATTGATGGCGGAAGCACGGAAATTGGGATAGAATCGACTGTTTTGGATATGACCGCCAGCCCGCCAGTCATTCTGCGCCCAGGAGGCATAACGCTTGGCAAGCTGAAAAGGGCGCTGGGGAGGGTCGAGATTTTGGAGAAAGCGCAAAAGAAAAAAGAGCTGATGGCGCGCTCTCCTGGGACAAGATACCGCCACTACGCCCCAAAAGCAAAGGTTTTTCTCCTGGTGGGAAACAGGAAAGACGTGCGGAAGATGATGAGCGAGATGATTGACGAATTCAGGCTGAAAGGCAAAAAATTCGGAGTGATTTTGACATCAAAAAATATCCGCGCGGATGCGGACGTGGTGGAGTTTTTGGGGGAAAAGCCGCAAAAGGTTGCCAAGAGGCTTTTTGCTGCATTCAGGAAGATGGACAAAAAGGGAGTAGAAGCTATTTTAACTGAAGGTGTTGAAAGCAGAGGATTGGGGATTGCAATAATGAATAGGATGAAAAAGGCAGCATTCAAGACAATTTCAAAACGGCAAAAAAGGGGGAGAGAGCATGCTTAAGCGAGCGATTGACAAGATAGGCCTGGTGCTGCGCTCCTTGATGAAAAAATGAAGGCAGGCTAATACTCCATGAGCTTCTCGGAAAATGGCACGCACATCAGCGCAGAGATTCTTTTTCCTGCGGCAAGCATCTCTGATGCAGCCTGCTGGGAATAAAGCCTTGCGCCACCCACAGCAACCGATTTCCCATCCCTGAAATATATGCGGAGGGCAAGGATGCCTTCTGCGCTAGCAGTAGGCTGATATGTCTCAAGCACAATTTCTTTTGCCAAAACAAAATCGAAAGCCTCCACCCTATCGGAGATTATGTTCTTGTGCACGATGAGAAATTTTTTGGAATCCGCATCAACGATGTGCTGCTTTAAAGGCATGTCAATTTGGGTGAAGACCACTATTATCAGAGCCAAAAGCAATATTGAGTTGAACCACTGCTGAGTCACAATCAGAAATGACAAGACTGCGGCAGAAAATAAGGTGAAAATTGCCAAAAATAGCCTTGAATCAGGCTCAAGGTACTCGAACACCAGGCGCTCTTGCTTGGAGGCTGAGAGAGGCAGGGACACCATGCGCCTTTTTATGGGCTGGAAAAATAAAAGCCTGACTGCCCGCCACTAATGCTTGCTTGAAAGCACCATTTTAGCATCTGATTTGAGCTTTTGGATGTCTTTTTCCCTAATCCGCAAGGAGCGCAGCTTGTCGTCAGGAGCCGCAAGGAGCTCTTTTGCGAGGATGATTCCAGCCTCATGCAAAACCAAGAAGGTGCGCCTGTCAAGATGAGGCAGGAGAGTTATTGGGTAAAGCTTGTTCTCCTCAATCCTTACCTGGATGCTTTCGTTCTCAGGAAAGCTCCAGCCAAGAAGCTTGAGCCCAACGCAGTCGGAATAGGTGATGACATCGCGCGAAAACTTTGTGTTGGTGACAAGCCAGGCTGAATCTATGTCTGGATTCTGCTCCTTCACATCCAAAAAGCGCGCCCAGCTGTAAAGCGCAGACTGTATATGGCACTCATAATGAGGGGAGTTGTGGAATTTGCACTCCACAATGCATTTTGTTGGCTTCAGACCCATATACTCGCCGCGCTCTGCCACCACATCTATCTCATGCTGTATGCACCTTCCCTGCAGAATTTGCCGCAAGCGGGTCTGGTAGCCTCTGCCTTTGAGAAGGGCGCCTATGAAGGTCTCAAAAGGATATCCATCAGGGCCTAAAGCAAGAAGGGCGCTCCTGAGGCCGAACCTGGCGGCAGCCCCTGGCCTCAGCTCCGAGAGCTTCTCAAAAGCCAGGCGGTAAATCTCTTTTGTGGGGATGTTCTGGTAGATTTTAGGCGATATGGCATCCACGACTTCATTCGCAAGAGAGCCTGACGCGCCGGCTTTCCTTAGAGCGTTGCGTATCTTGTTGTAATCCAGATGCTCCAATCTGCCGTCGGCTTTTTGGACAAAAATCTCGCCCATGGAAGAAGATGGTTGCGACAATAATATAAATTCTCTTGAAGATTTTTCCACCGCGAAAACAAGGGAGGATGAGATGAAAGAGACGGACATGTGCTGGCAGATTTTGCCCAAAGTCTCCAGAAGCTTCGCCCTTTGCATACGCATCCTGCCGCATCGGCTCAACGAGCAGATGATGGTCTCTTATCTGATATTCAGGATATTGGACACTATTGAGGATTCGCGCGCCCGCCTTAAGGACAAGAAAGCGCTTTTCAATGAAGCCATTTCGCTTATGGGCAGAGGCAGATTTGACAAAAAGAGCGCTGAAAAGCTGAGCAAGAGGCTTTTGGAGAAGCTGGACTACACTTATGAAAAGGAGCTTTTGGAGAACTTGCCATCGGTGATGGCAGCATACTTTTCGCAGGAGAAAAGCGTCCAGCGCCGCATACTCAGATGGGGAAAAGTCATGGCAAAGGGCATGTATATTTTCCAGAAAAGGAAAATCAAGACTTTGAGGGACCAAAACACATACAGCTATTATGTGGCAGGAGTGATTGGATATTTGTTCAATGACCTTCTGCTCATAAACAAGATAATAAGCTGGAGGCTCAAAAGAAGGCTGCGGAGATACGCCAAGCACTTTGGGCTGGCTTTGCAGAAAGTGAACATATTGAGGGACATAGCAAGCGACATAGCTTCTGGAAGGTATTACTGGCCCTCCAGCCTGATAAAAAAATACTGCCTTTCATACAGCAAGCTTTGCAAGAAAGAATACCGCGAGGCTGCGCTTAAGGTCCTCAGGGAGCAGATAGATGACGCCAGGAAATATCTTTATTCTGCCATGAAATATATTCTGCTGCTCCCAAAGAAAGCCCTCAGAGTGAGGATGTTTTGCCTCATTCCTCTTTTCATGGCTATTGAATCATACGCAAAATGCATAGACAATTGCGAGCTTTTTGAAACCGGCAAAGTGGTGAAAATAGGAAGAGACAGGGTGCAGAATATAGTGGCAAAATCTGGATTGTGGGGAAAGGACAATGACCGGCTTATAGCTTGGTTCATACAAACACTTCATTCCGCGGGCCCGGATTTCGTCAGGGAAGAATATACGCGCAGCCTTCTTGCGCTCAAAAACAGATGATAAGACAATCAGCCCTTGCCAGATTTCATGAAGCCGAGGATAGTCCGGTTCGCAAGCTCCTTGATTGCCGCTGAGTGCTGGTATCCTTTGACCCAAAATGAAAACGACACCACGACAGTAGAAGGCTTAACTTGCTCCACGCTCAGCGAGTATCTTTTGTCTTTGACCAGCCCAGCAAGGCTGGAGGAGTCAAGCGCGGAAGACAATTTCTTGTGCAATCTTTCCAAATCAGCGGAGTGCGGAAGCTCTGCTGAGATTGAGATTTGCGACAGGTCATCGGGAAGCGAGAGGTTGGTGACGCGCATTTTGGCGAATTCTGAATTTGAGATTATTATTGTGTTGTGCTGCAAATCCTCAAGCTTGGTGGACCGCATGCCTATTTTTTTGACTGTGGCTATTTCGCCGGATGGAAGGCGGAGATAATCGCCATAGTGATAAGGCCTGTCAAGCTGCAGAGCAATGCCTGCGAAAATATTCGCAAGCGTCTCTTGGGATGCAAGACCCAAGATGACTGCGATGACGCTGGTGATGGCGAAGATGCCTGTCACCTCAAAGCCGGCATTGGAAAGAGCGATTGTTATGCCGAACACGTATATTAGCAGCTTGCTGACTTTTCTGACAAGAGGAAGAAGAGACAAATCCAGCCCCAATCTTTTTGAGCGATGCCCCTCTTCGTAGTACCAGCGAATGGCTGCGCCAGAAGCCTCGGAAAGCATGAATGTGGCTATAAGGACAAGCAAGGCGACTGTGTATTTTTCTAAGAAATTGGCAGCCTCGACAAGCTCTGGGAAAGAATGGAGCAGGAAGTAAAAAACGACCAAGAAGAAAAACGACTCTATCGGAGTCTTGACCGCCCGTATAATCCTGTCATCAAGAGTGCTTTTGGTCCTGCTTGAAAATGACTCAAGCATTCTGGCAATTATTGGGCCAGCCACTTTGCCTATTGCAACAGAAATCAAAAACAGCGCCACAACATGCGCCGCGTATTGCAGCAAGCCTATCGCAGAATCCATATACCCAATAAAGCAGAAAAGAATAATAAGCTAAACCGATTGCACAGATGGGTGGTTGCTTGAAATCGCACACGGAATACCTTTGGTTCAGCACGAAAACGAAAAAGGAGCTTGTGCCCATCACCAAGCAGGTGGAGGAAATAGTTTCCCGCTCAGGCATAAAGGAGGGGCTTTGCCTCATCTCTGCCATGCATATAACTGCTGCCGTCCTGGTGAATGACTATGAGCCTGGCTTGTGGCAAGACATCATGGAATGGGCGGAAAAGGTTGCGCCTGAAAGAAAAGACTACAAGCACCACCACACAGGGGAGACCAACGCAGACGCCCATCTCAAGAGGCTGCTTATTGGCCACCAGGCAATTGTGCCGATAACTGCCGGAAAGTTGGACTTGGGGCCATGGGAGCAGATATTCTACGCAGAATTTGATGGTCAGCGGAGAAAAAGAGTGATAGTGAAAGCGATTGGGGAATAGTCACTTTTTGCGCGAAAGGTAGAGGCGCAAAAGCCCGGACATGCCGAAAACTACTGTTGACAGCAAAAATGCGCCTGCAGAAGCCATTCCAGCAAAAAACAGAACCATCATCTGGAAAGTTAGGGTGGAGAGATTGGAGATTGCGGAGGCCGAAAGAAAGATTGAAAGCGCGCAAAAACAAAACGCAAGAAGCATGTGGGCTTTGCTTCCTGGGATGCCAAGTATCAGCCCATCTATGAATAATGCTGCGCCCACGCCTATCAGAACGCCTGAGAAAATCGAAAAGAAAAGGGAGTTGAAGCCAAAAGATAGGGCTTCCTCAATGCTTTGATGCTCTGACGGGTCCTTTGCGCTGAGGAAAGAGGATGCTGCGCCAAACAGCACAAGGAAAGCCCCCACCGCAAACAAAGCCAGCTGGAAAGCATGGTCAAACTTGGCCTGGGTGAGCAAAAAACCACCACAATTGCCTTATTTGGCATTGATTTTAAGCCTTACTAAGAAATTAAGGGAAGAGCTCGTATGGAAAAAGATAGCCTTAGCTATGAGGAAAGGAAAAAATCAATGAAGTACTCGATAGCCGAAGGCATGGGCTATTCTGTGATGTCAGGGTTTGGGGAAGCTTACCTGCCTGCTGCTGCTGTCTCTCTTGGAGCCAGCAATTTGCAGATAGGAATGCTAACTGCCCTGCCGCAATTGATAGGAGCTGCGGTCCAGACTGCAAGCCTGGAGGCATTCAAGCTTTTGCGCAACAGAAAACTTCTGGTGATTTTGGGGGCCCTTCTCCAAGCCTTGTGCTGGCTGCCCATAATAGCTGTGATGGTCTGGCCAGGCGAGCTTTCGGTCACTGCTGTGATTTTTTTCTTTGCGCTAGGAACAGGAGCGGTCATGCTTTCCAGCCCGGCTTGGAGCAGCTGGATTGCGGACATAGTGCCTGAAAATGAAAGGGCAAGATTTTTTGCAGAAAGGAACAGGATAATGCAGCTTGTCCTTTTTGCATCCACTTTTGCGGCCGGAATCCTCATCAGGGAGCTCAGCTTGTTCATGCCTGCTGCGGCAGCCTTTGGCTTTGTTTTCGCAATACCCTTCCTCTCAAGGCTTGCCACAGTCTTTTTCCACATGAAAATAGCCCATGTGAATTATGACATACAGCTCATCCGCGAGATAAAGCTAAAGCACCTATTTTTGCTTCCTGCCCACCGGAATGAGCTTTGGTTTTTGGCATTCATAGCCTCGATGAACTTCGCTGTCCAATTCGCCTCGCCTTTTTTCACGCCTTACATGCTCAATCAATTGGGTTTTGACTTGGGGATGCTTGGCATTATGACCGCATTGAGCATATTTGCCAAGATAGTGTCCTATCCTTATTGGGGAAATGCCATAGACAGATTTGGAAACAGGACTGTGCTTTTGGCAACAGCCACAGCAGTTCCGCTCGTGCCGCTGCTTTGGCTTTTTTCCGCTGACCCAATCTGGATAGGCGCATTCCAGATTTTTTCAGGCTTTGTCTGGTCTGGCTTTGACCTTGCCTCTGTGAACACCGCCTTGTCGCTTGTGGGAAGGGAGCTTCGGCCATCGTTCATGTCAAAATACAACATGTTCTCCGGTTTCTTCAACGCCTTTGGCGCTGCGGCGGGAGGGCTTTTCCTCTCAAGCTTTGGAGGGGCGCGAGTATTTGGGCTGGAAGGGATACTGCTGGTGTTCCTGCTTTCGGGGGCTATGAGGCTCCTTTTGGTGGCTTTGTTTGCCCCAAAGATACTTGCTGCCGAAAGCAGCCTGCAGAACACAAGCCAGCAGCGGGCAATAATATTCAATCTGGTAGCAGTCTATCCCACCCAGGGAGCAGTCCAGCAAGCCATGAACGGCTGGGACTTCAGCAGAAGAATTGTGGAGAAGGAAGTTTTGCTTGGCAAGCGGGTAATCAAGGCTGGGTTTGACACAACCAAGAAAATCATAAAGAAGGGCAGGAAGAAGTTTGGCTGGCTTCTTGGCAAAAGGTGGTAGCGGCAGGCAACGCAAATTTTTATTTTTTGCCGAATAGATGGACTGCATGAGAGAAATAGAAGCAAAATGGCAAAAAAGGTGGGAGGATGCAGGCATTTTCCAGCCCCAGATTGGAAACAGGGAAAAATTCTACTTGACTGCCGCTTTTCCTTATCCAAATTCTCCGCAGCACATAGGGCATGGAAGGACCTACACCACCACAGACATTTATGCTCGCTATATGCGGATGAAAGGAAAGAATGTGCTGTTTCCCATGGGATTCCATGTGACAGGGACCCCTGTACTTGCCATGGCGAAAAGAATCGCTGACAAAGACAAAGAAGTGCTTGAGATATTTGAGAAGATATACAAGATACCAAAAGAGGTCAGCGAAGGATTGACTGACCCGCGCAAGCTGGTCACTTACTTTTCGCATGAGATAGAGGCAGGAATGAAAGAGATGGGCTACTCGATTGATTGGAGAAGAAAATTTTACTCATACGACCCGCAGTTCAACCGCTTCATACACTGGCAATTCGCAAAGCTCAACCAAGCAGGCTACATAAAAAAAGGAGAGCATCCAGTGCCTTGGTGCCCTGTGGGGAACACCGCTGTTGGGGCGCATGACACGAGGGGAGACATAGACCCGCAGATTGAAGAAATTAGCGGAATACTTTTTCCTTTCCTTGACGGATTTTTGGTCTGCGCAACTTACCGCCCAGAAACCATATATGGAGTCACAAATATCTGGGTCAATCCAAAGGCAACATATGTCAAGGCGGCATCCGGAGGGAGAATACTTTATGTGTCGAAAGAATGCCTGCCTTCGCTGTCCATGCAGATTGAGATTGAGCCGAAAGGAGAGGTTAACCCTGATGAAATGATGAAGCACAAGGCAAAAAACCCAATCACGCAAGAGGAAATACCAATCCTTCCAGCAACTTTCGTCAATCCTGGGCATGGAACTGGCGTTGTCATGTCTGTCCCTGCGCATGCGCCATATGATTATCTTGCCATAAGGGACGCTGGCTTGGAAGGAAAAATTAGATTCATCCAAGTTTTGAGGCTGGATGGTTTTGGGGAACATCCTGCTAAGGAAATGTGCGAAAAGATGGGCGTCAGAGACCAAAACGACCCCAAAGCAGAGCTTGCCACAGCTGAGATATACAAAAAAGAGGCGCATACAGGGGTGATGGTTGCCGGAGAATTTGCAGGCATGAGGGGAGTTGAGGCTAAGGAAAGAGTAAAGGAAAAAATGATTGCTGAGGGAATGGCGCTAAGCCTTTATGAAATATCAAATGGCCCAATATACAGCAGGTTTGGAGGCCTTGTGGGCGTGAAAATTGTAAAAGACCAGTGGTTCATTGACTATGCAAACGCGGAGTGGAAAAGCAAGACACATAGCCATCTGTCCAGCATGAGAATCCTTCCTGAAAAAACAAGAAAAGACTATGAATACACTATAGGATGGCTCAAGCAAAAAGCATGCACGCGCTCGCATGGGCTTGGGACTAGCTTCCCTTTTGACCAAACCAAGATGATTGAGGCCCTCTCAGACTCCACAATATACATGGCCTTTTACACGATTGCCCACATAGCTATGAGAATGGAGCCTGAAAAGCTGACCGATGAGCTTTTTGACTATGTCTTCTTGGGAAAGGAGCCTAAAGCAAAGCTTCCGCCAGAGGCAGAGCTTATGCGCAGGGAGTTTTTGTATTGGTATCCGCTGGACAGCAGGCATTCAGCCACTGACCTGATACACAACCACCTGACCTACTTCATATTCAACCACACCGCAATATTTTGGAAAGAGCATTGGCCAAAGCAGATTGTAACTAATGGGTTTGTGCTCATGGACGGCAAGAAGATGAGCAAATCAATGGGAAACATAATGCCAATAAGGCAGGCGATACGCGAATTTGGAGCCGATGCTGTCCGGTTCATGGTCGTCTCAGGAGCAGATTTGTCATCCGACACCGATTTCAACCGCCCGGCAGCAGAGGGGATAGTTTCAAGGATGAGATTGATGATGGGCGTGATGGAAAGGCATGCATGCTCCAAAGACGATGGCGAGAAGGATTCTGCTGACAGGTGGATTTTGTCAAGAATCCACAGGAGAGCTATCCGCGCGCCACAGATGTATGAGAATTTCCAGCTTCGGGAATTGGCGCTTGAGCTGTTTTATGAAACATTCAACGATGTGCAGTGGTACCTCAAAAGGGCAAAAAAGCCGAAGCTGCGGGAATTCTTTGAGGTTTGGGTCCCATTGGTTGCGCCGTTTTTGCCCCATTTTGCAGAGGAAATGTGGGAAAAGCTTGGAAAGAAGCACTACGTGGATGATGCCCCATTTGCTGTAGCCGCGCGCATGCCTGATGGGGATGCGGCAAAGGTTGATGATGAGCTTGAGGAAGCAGAGGAGTATCTTCTCAAAGTAAAGGAAGACATACAGTCCATAATGAAGCTGCTGAAAATCAAGAATATCGGGAAAATTGAGCTTTTTGTAGCCTCAGGCTGGAAGAGGAAGCTCCGAAGCATAGCCTCAGAGGAGAAGAAGTTTGACGCAGCAATGAAGAGGGCGATGGATGATCCGGAAATAAAAGCCCATGCGAAAGATGCTGCAAGAGTGCTCCAAAGCTATATGAAAAACATAGGGGCATTGGGCAAAACAATGGATGAAAAGTTTGAGCTGGAGGCCCTAAAGTCCGCAACCAAGCTTCTTTCAGAGGAATTCGGAGCCCAGGTGATAGTGGCAGAGGAAAGCAAAAGCGGCTCTCCGAAAGCCTCGTATGCCCTTCCGGGAAAGCCAAGCATACTCATCAGCTGAGGTGCAAAGATGCCACTTTGCGTGAAAGCCGCAAGGGAAAATGCGGAGCTGGTGCGCCGCCGGCTTGCTGGCGAGGGGCTGATTGACGATAGATATGCGCCTTGCCGGCATGGAGGCTATGTGTACTTCCCTGTGAAATCCGCGCCTCCAGGCATGAGAACCGAAAATCGCAAATGCCAAAAAAGGCAAAAAAGGGGGAAAAGCCTCAAAGATGAGCTGAAAGGCAAGCTTACCGACAAGGAGCTTGGAGACCTTGTGAAATCATTTGACATCGTTGGAGACATAGCGGTCGCCGAAATACCTCCATCGCTTGAAAAGAAGCAGAAGCTTATCGCCTCAGCAATCATGAAAAACCACCGGAACGTGAAGGTGGTGGCAAAAAAGCTGGGCGGCACCTATGGAGAATACAGGATTCGCCCTGTTGAGGTGATTGCAGGCGAAAGAAGGACACGCACAGTGCATAAAGAGGGCGGCTGCGAGTTTGAGCTTGATTTGAACAAGTCTTACTTTTCCCCCCGCCTCGGGACTGAGAGGGAAAGGATTGCCGGATTGGTGAAGCCTGGAGAGAATGTCCTTGTGCCATTTGCCGGAGTGGGGCCTTTTGCGATAAGGATCGCAAAAAAGCAAAAGCAAGCCAATGTGGTTGGGGTGGAGCTGAATCCTGATGCATTCGGATATTTTGAAATGAACATAGCCAGAAATCGCCTCAAAAATGTTTCTGCCATCTTGGGCGATGTCCGAGAGGTTTTCCCAGGAGAATACAAGGGATGGGCAAATCGCATAGTCATGCCACTGCCAAAAGACAGCATCAGCTTCCTTGAGCATTTGCTTCCCTGCTTGAAGAGAGGAGGGTGCCTGCACTACTACTCGTTTGGAAGCGCAGCCGAGCCATACCTGAAAGCGGAGCGCGAGATAGAAAGCGCCTCGGAAAAAATGGGAAGAGGATGCAGGATAGTATTCAGGCGCATAGTGCGGCCCTACTCAAAAGAGGTGGAGCAGGTTGTGGTGGATGCCTTGATTGAATAGCCTGCATAGGATTTATAAAGCGGAGAAACGATGAGCCATTATGGCAGCAAAGGAGCCAAAGTCGCTTATTGAAGTCTCATCTGAAGCAGGAAGGAAAATAGGCGGAATCTACACCGTGCTTAGAAGCAAAGCCCCTTATTTCCAAAGCAAATTCAAGCAAGGCTATCTTCTCATAGGCTTTCTTGATGAAAAATGCAATGAGGATGTCAGATGGGAGGAGCCCAAAGGGGCTTTGAAAGACATATTCTCAGAGCTTGAGGCAAGCGGGGTGAGGTGCAAAGCTGGCAAATGGATTTACGGGGGAGAAGCAAGCATCATATGCGTTGATGCAAAAGCTGCGGCTGAGAGGCATGTCGAATACATAAACGGGACAAGCGTCCAGAAAGACAGGCAGATAAACTATTTCAAGTTCCTCCTTTGGAAAAATTTCGGTGTCGACTCGCTGACCGAAAAATCTTGGGACTTTGACGAGAATGTGGGGTGGTGCTTGGGGGCAGGGATGCTTCTGCAAAAGCTTTTTGAGAAGGGAATCTTTGATGAGAGAGCCACAGTCATCCAGTTCCACGAGTGGATTTCAGGGGCAGCGCTTTTGCACTGCAAAATGAACGGGCTGAAAGCAGGGACGGTCTTCACAACGCATGCCACTGTGCTCGGCAGGGCTCTTGCCTCAGCTGGAGTGGATGTCTTGAAGGAATCTATGGAGTCCAAAGAGCCCATTTCCATAAATGTCGCATACAACATGAGGGTTGAGGGAAAGCATCAGCTGGAGATGGCGGCAGCCAGGGAAAGCACCATATTCACCACCGTAAGCAAGACCGTCGCAGAGGAAGTTCGCTATATGCTTGGGCGGCAAGCGGACATCATAACCACAAATGGGATAGAGATAAGAAGCAGGAAAGAGCTGGAGGAGGAGCATGATTTGTCTTCATACGCAAGAAGAGAGCTTCAGCAGTTTTTGGAGGCATGCTTCATAAGCTATTACCCCCAAAGATATGACAATCCGCTTTTTGTTTATATCTCTGGAAGATACGAATTCACCAACAAAGGATTTGACATATTCATAGAGGCTTTGGGGAAGCTCAATGAAAGGCTGAAAAAGAGGAAAGCGGACAGGAAAATATTCGCATTCATATTCGCCCCAAGCTCAGTCAAAGGCCCCAAGATTTCAATCATAAAAAACTATCTTCTGCTTGACAAAATAACCGAGATACTTGAAGAGATACCTAGCATGAGAAACGTAAAATATGCCAATCTCCAGGAGACTGTGCAGCATCTGAACGGAAGCATCCGCCATGACATAGAGAATATGCTCAAGGGCTTTGTGAAAGACGGGGAAAAGCCGCACATAAACTGCTATGACCTTGCCTACCAAAATGACTCCATAATAAAAGCATGCGTCGAGGCTGGGCTGGACAACCGCAAAGAAAACGCTGTGAAAGTGATTTTTTATCCTACTTACATCAAGCCTAATGACGGATTGATGAATTTGAACTACTACGATGTCATATCCGCTATGGATGTTGGCGTTTTTCCATCAAGATACGAGCCTTTCGGCTATACGCCTGTGGAGGCGGCAATAAAAGGCAGCATCGCAATAACATCTGATATGACTGGATTTGGAAGATACATGATGGAAAAGCGCATAAAGAGGGACTCTGGGATAATTGTCATAAGGATGGCTGGAAAAAGCAAATCAGCGGCATCGGACGAGCTTTCGCAGGAGCTTGAAAGGATATACCATCTTCCCCAAAATTCTCTTGAGAGGCAGAAAAATAGGGCGATGGCCACGATACGCCATATTGACTGGGCAAAGCTTGTAAAGAATTATTATGCTGCTTATTCCAAAGCCTTGCAGAAAGCCAAAGAGGGTTGGTGAAGATATGCCTGTGAGGGCCGTACATTCCGCGCCGATTAGGAGGAAGCTGAGGCAAAGCCTGGACATACAGTCGTATATAGACTTGGAGCTGGAGATTCAAAGGGAGAAGGTAAGGAAGAAGATTACCTATGCCCTTCTGATGCTTTTTTCTGTCTATCTCATATCCATTTTTGTGTTCCACACCCTTGAGGGATGGAGCTGGGAAGACTCGATATATTTCACCACAGCCACAATAACAACTGTTGGGTATGGCGACTTTGTGCCTCAAAGCTATTATGGGAAGCTTTTCACCATCCCTCTCATGCTGATAGGGGTGGGCGTGGGCTTCTACGTGATATTCGCGCTGCAGGATTATGGGAAAGTGAAGCTCTCAACAATTGCAAAAAAGATAGACCATGTGACAAGGAGAAGCAAGCAGTTGTAGATTGGACTCCTCCGTAGCGATTGCGCTTTTTGGGAAGGTTGATATGGGATACGAGCTTGTTGCGCCTTTCAAGCCGGCAGGAGACCAGCCAGAGGCAATTGCTAAGCTGCTGAAGGGGGCAGAAAGAGGGGGAAACCAGACTCTTTTGGGAGTGACTGGCTCTGGCAAAACATTCACAATAGCAAACGTAATAGCAAAGGCTGGAAAAACCTGCCTTGTGATTTCCCACAACAAGACCCTTGCAGCCCAGCTTTACTCAGAATTCAAGCAATTCTTCCCAAAAAACAAAGTAGGCTATTTCGTGTCCTACTACGACTACTACCAGCCAGAAAGCTACATACCACAAACAGACACGTATATAGAAAAGGACGCGCAGATAAACGAGAAGATTGAGAGGCTGCGCCTCCAATCAACGGCATATCTCCTTTCCCCAGGACCGTCAATAATTGTTGCCACAGTCTCATGCATATATGGGCTGGGCTCTCCAAAAGAATGGCTTGAGCAGTCTGTTCTGGTCAGCAAAGGAGCGCTGATGCCGCGCTCATCTCTGATTGCATCGCTGATATCCATCCAGTATGAGCGCAATGACACAGAGCTTGCTGCCGGCACCGTCCGCGCAAGAGGGGACACGATTGATGTGCTTCCAGGATACCAAGACGAGATAATCCGGATTGTGCTCAATGAGGACAAGGTGGACAAGATAATGCTTCTTGAGCCTGTCAGCGCGGCAAAAATACGCGAGCTTCCAGAGATACGCATCTTCCCAGCCAAGCATTACATCGTCCCGCTTTCGATAAGGGAAAAGGCCTTGAGGGACATACGCGAAGAGCTCAAGCAAAGGCTTCCTGAGCTTCCTGATTTGGAGGCGCATAGGCTAAAGACGCGCACAGAATACGATTTGGAGCTGATTGAAGAGCTGGGCTACTGCAAAGGCATTGAGAACTACTCAAGGCATTTTGACGGCAGGTCTCCCGGGCAGCCGCCTTACACCCTCATGGACTTCCTCCCTGAAGATTCGCTGATTGTTGTGGATGAGTCGCATGTCACAATACCGCAGCTTCATGGCATGTACCATGGAGACTACACGCGAAAAAAGAACCTTGTGGATTATGGCTTCAGGCTGCCTTGCGCATACGACAACCGCCCCTTGAAGTTTGAGGAGGTGGAGAAATTCTTCAAAAACACGATATTTGTTTCGGCAACGCCTGGACCTTATGAAAGGGAAAAGTCTTTCCAGATAGTGGAGCAGCTTGTGCGCCCAACCGGGCTTTTGGACCCGAAAATATACATCAGGAAGACAGATGGGCAGATTGATGACTTGATGAACGAGGTGCGGACGAGGGCGGAGAGGGGGGAGAGAACCCTTGTGACCACTCTGACAAAAAGGATGGCTGAGGATTTGACCGACTATCTTAATCGCCACGATGTCAAAGCCAGATATTTGCACTCGGAGATTGAGACAATACAGCGGACAGAGCTTATAAGGAAATTGCGGCTTGGGGAATTTGACTGCCTGGTGGGCATCAACCTTTTGAGGGAGGGGCTGGACATACCAGAAGTATCCCTTGTAGCGATACTGGACGCGGACAAGGAGGGCTTCTTGAGAAACGAAACTTCCCTGATACAGACTATGGGGAGGGCTGCGCGAAACGCGAATGGAACAGTCATACTCTATTGCGACAGGAGGACGGAGGCGATAGAGAAGGCTGTAGCAGAAACTGAAAGGAGAAGGAGAATCCAGGAAGAGTTCAACCGGAGGCACGGCATAACCCCAAAAACAGTCTCAAAAGGCATCAGCAAGCAGCTTGAGATTGAGGAGGAGAAGAAGGCGGAAAGCTACAAGGAGCTGAGAGCGCTTGCCATAAACTTGGAGATGGAGATGCAGAAGGCTGCAGAGGACTTGGACTTTGAGCGCGCAATTGAGCTTAGGGACCAGCTTTTGGAGATAAAGAAGAAATTGGGAGAGGGAGAAAGCGGCAAAAAGAAAAGGCGAAGGCAGACCATGTGAAAACTCAGAGCTTTGCAGTTTTCCTGAAAACTTTCTCCAGCTTTTCAAGAAAACGCTTCCATGTGTAGTTCCTCATCACATGCTTTCTGCCTTCTTTGCCCATCTTCTCGCAGACATCCGGGCGCTCTGCCAAAAACCGCATTCTTTCCGCCATTTCTGATGGAGAATTGACCAAAAAGCCAGTCTTTGCGTGCAATATGGAGATTGTAGGGCCGCCTTCATTGACAGACACGACTGGCTTGCAGGCTGCCATGGACTCAAGAGGAATAAGCCCCCAATCCTCATCCATCCCGCAAAACAAAGTAGCATAGCAGCTTGCATAAAGTTCTCTCATCTTTTGGTCGGTGGGGTGTAGGACAAACTTAACATCAAGCCCCTTTGCCTTCTTTTTTAGATATTCAAAATACGCTTTGCACCTTTTATTATCTGGGAGAAAGCCTGCGAGGATTAGGCTCCATCCCCTTAATTTGGACAACCTAAATGCCTCAATTGCATATTCTTGCCTCTTTTCTGGAATAAACCTGGAAGGATAGAAGAAAAACCTGGAGAATCCTGCGCAATAAAAGCTTGAGTGATCCACAGCTGGATGGATGACATCTACGTCATATCTTCCAAGATAATCATTTATTCGCTTTGCGGTGATTTCGGAATTGGCGCAGATTGTGCCTATCCTATTTATGGAATAACGGTCTAGCAGCTTGTTTACTGCTGATGCGATTTTCAAGGTAGATTTGCCTAAAATATTCCTTTGGGAGAGGAAAGTTGAATGAAGGTCATAGGCGCCCCTGGATGGGCTGTGGCAATACCAGCAAACGCGTTCATTCCTAAATGCCACATATTCTGATGGAAAAGAATGGGGATTCAGCACGTCGTAATCTTCCTTTATCTTAAGAAAGGAAAAACGGAATGCTGATTCAACTACATCAACCATCCGGCTGTCAGGATCAAGCCTGGCTGCGACAGAAAACGGCAACTCAAGCAAGAGGCGAGGGAGAGGGCGGACGTCAAGCTCCAAAAATTCAGGATAAGTATAGGATTTGTTGTAATGAGTGGTGTAGATTGTAGCGTCAAATCTCTTAGCTATTTCCAACACTGCCCGTTCGCCCCCTCCTTTCTGGTTAAGGGAAGCATGGCATATGATTATCTTCATAACTCACCTTCCAGCAGAGTCGCTAACTTTCACTAGGCGCCAATATAAAACTTTATTTTTCTAAAAAACGCGCTTGAAGCTGCAAGTGATAACCATGCAGGACAAAATTGTGATAAAAGGCGCCAGGGAGCACAACCTGAAAAACATTTCCCTTGAGATACCCAGAAACACGCTCACAGTCATCACTGGCCTTTCGGGCTCAGGCAAATCCACCTTGGCATTTGACACTATTTATGCGGAAGGGCAAAGAAGGTATGTCGAGTCGCTTTCTGCGTATGCCAGGCAATTCCTTGGGCTTATGAACAAGCCTGATGTTGACTCTATTGAAGGGCTGTCGCCTGCGATATCAATTGAGCAGAAAACCACAAGCAAAAACCCGCGCTCAACTGTGGGGACCACTACTGAGATATATGACTACTTGAGGCTGCTTTTCGCAAGGATAGGCATACCCCACTGCCCGAAATGCGGAGAGAGAATCGCCACCCAGACAACGGAGCAGATTGCAAACAGCGTGCTGCAGCAGGCAGACGGAAAGATTGTGCAGATAATCTCCCCGGTGGTTCGCGGAAAAAAAGGGGCTTACGACAAGCTGTTTGATGAGCTGAGGCAAAAAGGCTACTCAAGAGTGCGGGTGAATGGCTTTCCTATGGAGCTTGAAAGCAAGATACCAAAGCTTGACAAAAACAAAAAGCACACCATAGAGGTGGTTGTGGACAGATTCTCCGCCAGCCAGCAAAACAGGCAGCGCCTTCTTGAAGCGGTGAAAACCGCAATCAAGGAAAGCGCCGACGGCCTAGTGATTGTTGGGATTGACAAGAAAGAGCTTCTTTTCTCCCAGAAGAACTCCTGCCCAACATGCGGCGTCTCTGTCGGTGAGCTGCAGCCAAGAATGTTCTCTTTCAACGCTCCATATGGCGCATGCCCAGAGTGCCATGGGCTAGGGGTGAAGATAGAATTTGACCCGGACTTGGTGATACCTGACAAAACCAAAACATTTGAGGAGGGAGCGATTGAGCCTTGGAAGAACAGCGCTATTGGGGGATACTATCTGCAGCTGCTTGCAGGGCTGGGGGAAAAATACGGCTTCAGCCTAAAAACGCAGTTCAATGTGCTCTCAGAAGAGGCGAAAAAGGCGGTCTTGTACGGAAGCGATGAAAAAATACAGTACCACATCCAATCCAAAGACGGGGAATCCACATATGAGGGAATGGCAAGGTTTGAGGGAGTGATACCGAACTTGGAGAGGCTATACAGGCAGACGAAATCAGAGTACAGGCGGCAGGAGATGGAAAGATACATGAGGGAACTTCCATGCCCCTCATGCAAGGGCAAGCGGCTCATCCCAGAAGTGCTGGCTGTGAAAGTTGGAGGAAAAAGCATCATTGAAGTGACAGAAATGCCTATTGAGTCAGCCTATGGGTTCTTCACCTCCCTTGCGCTCAGCAAGACAGAAGAGGCGATAGCCCGCCCTATCTTGCGCGAGATAATATCGCGCCTGGATTTCCTTCTTAATGTCGGCGTCGGCTACTTGTCCCTTTCCAGGACAACTGGCACGCTTTCGGGGGGCGAAGCGCAGAGGATAAGGCTGGCGACGCAGATAGGGGCGAACCTCACAGGCGTGCTGTATGTCCTTGATGAGCCTTCAATTGGGCTGCACCAGAGGGACAACGACAAGCTGATTTCGACATTGAAGTCGCTGAGGGACTTGGGGAACACTTTGATAGTTGTTGAGCATGATGAGGAGACCATGAGAAATGCAGATTTCATGGTCGACCTTGGGCCAGGGGCAGGGGTGCATGGCGGCAAGGTGATAGCGATAGGCAGGCCCGAAGATATTGAGAAAAGCAAGGAGTCGCTCACAGGAGCCTATCTCCGCAGGGAAATGGCCATACCTACGCCTAAAATAAGGAGGAAGCCAAAGCAATGGCTGACAATAAGGGGGGCAAGGGAGAACAACCTAAAGGGAATAGATGCAAAAATCCCGCTTGGGCTGTTCACTTGCATAACAGGCGTGTCAGGCTCAGGAAAATCCACTCTTGTTAATGAGATTCTCTACAAGGCTCTCATGAAGCACCTCCACCAATCAAAAGAGGAGCCTGGAAAGTTTGACAGGCTGGAGGGAGTGGAGCTGGTGAGGGACGTCATATGCATAGACCAGTCCCCTATCGGAAGAACCCCTAGGTCAAATCCAGCAACCTACATCGGAGCGTTCACCCCGATAAGGGAGCTTTTCGCAAGCGTGCCTGAAGCCCGGGCAAGAGGCTATGACCCTGGGCAGTTCTCTTTCAATGTCCAAAAAGGCAGGTGCCAGGCTTGCGAGGGCGACGGAGTCAAGCGGATAGAGATGCAATTCCTGCCTGATGTTTATGTCACTTGCGAGGAATGCGGCGGCAAAAGATATGACAGCGAAACGCTTCAGATAAGGTACAAAGGCAAAAACATCCACGAGGTTTTGTCCATGAGCGTGGAGGAGGCTTTGCGATTCTTCCAGAGCATACCTTCGGTCAAAAACAAGCTGGAGACCATGAATGATGTTGGGCTGGGCTACATATCGCTTGGGCAGCCAGCAACCACCTTGTCTGGAGGCGAAGCGCAAAGGATAAAGCTGGCCGCCGAGCTTTCAAGAAGGGACACCGGCTCCACCGTCTATATACTGGATGAGCCAACCACGGGCCTGCATTTTGCGGATGTGTCAAAGCTTCTGGCTGTCCTGCAAAGGCTGACTGACAGGGGCAACAGCGTTATAGTCATTGAGCACAACTTGGATGTCATAAAGTCGGCTGACTGGATAATTGATTTGGGGCCGGAAGGAGGAGAAGATGGAGGGGAGATTGTGGCATGCGGGACACCGGAAGAAATTGCCGGAAACAAAGCCAGCTACACCGGCGAGTACTTGAAAAGGGTGCTGAAGGAAACGCATGGCTAAAGCTTCAGGCTGGTTTTTTTTCTTCTCAGGAGACGGTGGTAGGAAACTCCGAAACGGTGCGCCTCATCCCTGGCAAACTGAAGCACATGCAAAGCTTCAGACGATTTTGGAAGCTTTATTGGAACTCTTTTGCCTGGAAGGTAAATCTCTTCTTCCTTCTTCGCAAGTGACACGCACGGAATTGAAAGCCCAAGCTCAGAGATTGCTGAGATTGCCGCATTAAGCTGGCCAGGCCCGCCATCCACCACAACCAAATCAGGAAGAGAGGAGCCTTCCGCTTTCAGGCGGGAGTATCTTCTGAAGACTATTTCCCAGATGGCAGCGAAGTCATTTTGCTGCTCTATGGACCTTATCTTGAATCTCCTATACGAGGATTTTTTGGGGAATCCGTTCACAAATTGGGACATTGCGCCCACTATATTGGAGCTTTGCAGATTGGAAACGTCGAAGCATTCTATGGTTTTTGGCAGGCGCGGGAGAGAAAGCGCATTTTGGAGCTCAATTAGGGCGGGGTTGGAGTCTTTGCTTATTTCAAGCATTATGTTTTTGCGGAGAAGCTCAAGAAGCTTCTTTTTGTCTCCTTTTTCAGGCACTGCTATTGATACAGGGCCCCCTCTTTTGCCAGACAGGAAGCTTTCGACTAGCGCCATGTCCTCAAAAGGCTGCTCAACATATATCTTTCGCGGTATCCTCTCTGCCTCATAAAAGCGGGCCAAAAACTCAGAAAGAGGGCTTCCAGAAACAGCGGAGGGTATGGAAAACCTTTTCCTGTCCTTTATGACACCGCCAACCTGCCTGAAAATCTGGACTAAGACATTGCCTCCGCTTTCAGCAAAGGAGACATAGTCTTCGTCTGCCTCGCTTCTGCTCTCCATTTTCTGCTTTTCAAGAAGGGATGACAGGGACTTTATGGCATTCCTCAGCTCAATAGCCCTCTCAAATTGCCTCATTTTTGAGGCAGACAGCATCTCGCTTTGGAGCTCCTCAAGCAGTTGCTCAAGCTTCTTGCCTCCAGACAGGACCTCCTTGAGCTTTTCCACCTGCTTTCCATACTCTTCAGGAGTGACAAGGCCTGCGCAAGGCCCCATGCAGAAGCCGAGATGGTACTGGAGGCAGGGCTTTCCTTGCCCCACCTTGCAGGTGCGTATCTTGAAGAGCTTGCGGAGAGTGGAGGAGACTAGCACATAGGCTGAGCCGGAAACAAATGGCCCATAAACGCTTCCCCGCATTTTTATCCGCCCTCCCCTGCTTCTCCGGACCAGAAGCATGCGGGGAAAAGCCTCGTCTGTGACCAGAATATATGTGTATTTTTCATTGTCTTTGAGCTGTATGTTGTATTTCGGGAAATGCTCTTTTATCAGGCTGTTTTCCAAAATGAGGGCCTCTGCCTCATTGTCAGTCACTATAACCTCTATGGATTTTGCTTGGGAAAGCATCTGGCGGGCTCTGTCAGTGGCTGCCCCTGAGAAGTAGCTTGAGAGCCGGCTCCGCAAATCCTTCGCTTTGCCTACATAAAGGACTGCGCCTTCTGCCGACAAAAATTTGTAGACGCCTGGAGAATGGGGCGCTGATTTTGCGTAATCTGAGAGCAGCATGCCAACCCACAAAAAAAGATTGGAATAGAGGGGAATGGTAGGCCCGAAGGCTCCATCCCACCTCCCACGCTTCTTGCGAAGCTTCAAAAATCCGCTGAAAAAATTTATATAACCAGATGCGGCAGGCTTGGGCAGGCCAGAGCCTATTCCCCTTTAAGCCTCAGGATGGCTTCAGCTATGTCGCCGCCGCTCTCCCTTAAAGCATTCTGAGCCTCTTCGCGAGAGCAGCCTGCTGCCTCTTGAACCATTTTGATGTCCTCTTCCCCAGCCTCCGGCTCTTCTTGAACTTTGCCTGACACCTGGAAAGATTTTTGCCCCTGCATCTCTATTTGAATCACGCTTGGCTCAAAAACCACCAGCCTGCCCCCCTCTTTCAGCTCAATTGTGACTTTTGAGGCGGAAATCTCCTCTGTCTTTATGCCCATCTGCCTCATGGCTTTTGCCATCTGCTTGGGGTCAAACCCAGGAAGCATTCAATCAACCTCCTCATAAGACAAGTCAGCCTCAACCAGCTTGACAAGCTTATTGACTATGACTTTCTCCATCTGCTTCCCTTTTTCCAGAGAGCCTCCTCCAACCTTGCCGATATATCCATATTTTGTGAATTGGCCAGCAGGAAGCGGAACCACTTTGCCGAGGAATTTTCTGCTGGCCTCTTGCTTTGATGGCTTCTTCTCCCATTCGCTGAGGGCCAGCACGATGGATTCTTCGTTTTCATCCGCATGCCCTATTGGACCGCACATTTTTTCCAGCTCCTTTATCTCCCACCAAGAGACAATGCATGCTTTGAAAGTTGGGCAGGATGGGGATTTGCGAAGCAGTCTGCTGTGCGAAGGAGGGCCGCAGAATTCATCCGCAAGCTCGCTTAGGACATGCCCTGCGATAGAGGCATTCGCCCCGTGCCCGTTGAGAAAAAGAAGCCTGTCAAACCCATTCCGCACAAGCTCGCGCGCTATATCGCGTATCAAGGAGGAAAATGTCTGCGATTTGAGTGAGATTGTGCCGGGCCATTTTCTGAGGGTGTAGCAGAAGCCGTAATTGATTGGAGGAAGGACGATGGCGCCAGTCCGGGCAGAAACCCTTTTGGCAAGCTCATAAGGGGCAATCGAGTCGGTCCAAAGCGGAAGATGGCTTCCGTGCGCTTCGGTTGCGCCCATTGGGATTATGGCAACTGGCTTTTTCTCCGCTTTGAGGAATCGGGCAAGCTGCAAAGAGGTCATCTCCCCAAAAAGCAATGGCTTTTCCAAGGCAACACCTTCCTCCCAAAAAAGGCAAAAGACAAATAAAAAGGTGCGCCTGACAAGAAGGAGACATTAAATAGTTTGCCATGATTTGTCAAATCAAAAATTTTTGGCATCGAAGGGGGCGATGAGATGGAATTCAAGGAAATTGTCATGAGCAGGTATGCGGTGAAGAAATTTGACGGCAGGAAGCTGCCTGCATCCAAGCTCAACGAGCTGATGGAGCTGATACGCTTTGCGCCAACCTCGTTCAACCTCCAGCCTTACAAAGTGAAGGTTGTCTCTGACCAGAAGACCAAGGATTTGCTCCAAAAAGCCTCATGGGACCAGCAGCAAATCGGAACCTCGTCGCATGTGCTGGTTTTCTGCGCGGACACAAACATAGCCGCGCTTATTGACAAGCTGGAAGGCGCTCTTTTGAAATCCGGAGCATCTGAGGAGTCAATAAAAGGCTATGTGCAAATGATGAGGGATTTTGAGAAGAGCATGGACCAGGCCCAAAAGCTTGCATGGGCGCAAAAGCAGGCTTACCTTGCGCTTGGGAACGCTTTGAACGGCTCCAAAGCCCTTGGTTTTGACTCTTGCCCTATGGAAGGCTTTGACCCCAAAGAATATTCGAAAATATTGAAGCTGCCAGGCAACCTGGTTCCAACTGTGGTCTGCCCTGTGGGGTATGCGGCTGACAAGCCCAGGCCGAAAATAAGGTTTGAGGCTGAATATCTGTTCTTCTGAGAAGAACCTATTTCGCAAAGCTTTCAATAACTTCAGTCTTCCGGATCTCGACCCGCTTGAGCGGCCCTATTTTCTTTATTGCATTGAACACTTTCGCTGAGAACTTGCCAAAGACTATCTCCTGGACCAAGGCGGAAAACTCAGACTGCTTTGCCAGCTCCTTGATGGCTGAGGAAATGGCTTTTCTTGTGTCCGTCCGGACGCTTTCGCTCACTTTCACGCCAGACACGCAGATGGTCTTTATCCTGATGCGGACCCCATCTTTTGTGGCCACGTCATCCACTTGGCTTATTACTGAGCGCCTGCGCCGGGCAAGCGTCCGCACATACCCAGGCATCAGCTCATGCCCCACAAAGGAGGCGTAGGCAGATTTGCCTTTGACCTCTTTCACACGGAAAAAGATGGAGGTGTAAGCTGAAGATTGGGAAAATGAGCCCAAAAGCTCGCCCAAACCGACTTTGATTTTGCGGTTCAGCAAGTTGGACTCGTCAGATGAGACTATTTGCCCTATCTCCTTTGACTCGAACATCTCAGGCGCGATTACCGAATACCAGCTTTTTGTTTTCCACTTGTCGACAACCTTGGTTTTCTTTTCTGCCATATTATCACTTCACCAACAGAGCCGCTGTCTCAGGGTCGTACTTCCAGTCAGCAGGCAATCTTCCGGTCTTTGTGTAGTATTTCACCAGCCTCCCTATCTTTGACTCGACATGGATGAGCTTTGTCCTGTTGTGCTTGTCTGAGCGGTTGGTCCGCAAATGCTCCCGCATATTGACAGCCCTTTTTATCAGGTTCAGCAAATCCTCAGGATAATCCTGCTTGACTCCTCCCTTCCTCAAAATCGCGCTTATGGATTTGCCGCATAGCGTTTGGACCGAGGGGATGCCATAAACATCCCGCAGAATCATGCCTATCTCAGTAGCGCCTTTCCCTTCCTTGCCCATCTTTATTACCAAATCCTCAACTTCATGGGCGGAATATTCCACCCACTCAGGAGAGACGCCAGTATTTGGGCGCTTTGAGCCGGATTTGCCCCTCTTTTTGGAGTGCATTCTTGCCATTGTTCTGACCTCCTTAATGGTTTCCAAGAGGCTGGAATCTTGGAAAAAAGATGCGTAGGCGCTCAATTTTTTGGCGCAAGCATCCTTCTTCCGGCATAAAGCCGGTCCAGCCGAAGCTTGAGGCTAATTGGAAAGCAATTGCTTAAAAAGGTTTTCAGTTTCCGGACTCATCAGTATTTCCTTGCTTCCAGGAAATTGTAAAACAGAATTGCAAAGCCCACAAAAATTGCAACTGAAAGCCCCAAGGAATAGAAAATGCCCACGTTCAACACCAAAAGCTGCAGCGCCAAGGCGATGGTGGTGACCAAAAGAGAGCCCAGAATCGCTGTTGCGGCATGCGGTATTCTTTTCTTGCTTTCTATATGGTGGAGGGCATGGTCAAAAGAAGGGGCGGCAAGAGGCTCTTGGCTTGCAGGCATTTTTGGCTTTCCTTCCTCTGCTTTTGGGAAAGATAGGTCAAAATCCTCCTCTGCGGGCTTCGCGAGCCTGCTGCGCAGCTTTTTCCTTGCTGCCTTGCCCTTGCGCTTCCTTTTGGCTTTTGGCAACCACACACCTCAAGCAAAGCTTACTGATTTGCTTCCGAGGGCGTAATTAATAACCTTTATCCTTGCCGTGGCATGAATCTCCTCTTCTATATCAGAAATCGGGAATGGGGCGCTGATTGAGGCATGGCTTATCTCTGAGTTCAGGGGCTGCTTCCTGTCTGCCTTGTGCTGCCTTGCCTGAGAAACCACCCAGTTCAGGAATTCCACCTGCTCCTCAGCTTCGGGGTCTGCCTCATGGCTTTTGCTTTCTGGCCAAGAGGAGAGATGGATGCTTTGCCCGGGCCGGAAAGATTGCCAGATTTCCTCAGAAAGATGCGGGGTGATTGGCGCAAGCAGCTGGCAGCACTCCAAAAGAACCCTGCGCATGGCATACTGCGCAGCTCTCTTGCTCTCATGCCCATAAATTTCTGGCTGGTAAATCCTGTGCTTGGCGTATTCCAAGTAGAAATCGCAAAACTCGTGCCAGAAGAAATCCTGCACAATCTTGATGGCTTGGTGGAACTGGAAGCCTTCAAATGATTCGGTGGCTTTGGAGACTATGCCGCTTAGCCTGGAAAGTATCCATCTGTCAACCATGCGGAGAGAAAAGCGAGGAGCTTCCGAGCCGTCGAAATCAGCGCATGCCTTCTCCACAAGCTTGGCGGCATTCACCACCTTGTTGATGAAGCTTTTGGAGTACTGCATGTCTTGGTAAGAAAACGGCCTGTCTTTTGCCATCGCGCCTGAAAGAGCCGCCCACTGGCGTATGGCATCCGCAGAGTAATCCGTAAGCAGCTTGTCAGGAGAGATTATGTTCCCCAAGGATTTGCTCATTTTCTTTCCGTCTGGAGCCAATACGTTGCCGTTGAGAAGGATTTCTTTGAATGGGGCTTGGCTGGTGAGCTGTGAGCAGCGGTATATCGTATAAAATGCCCAGGTGCGGACTATCTCAACGCCCTGGGGGCGAAGGGAGGCAGGGTAGACGCGGGAGAGGAATGCTTTGTCCTCAGGCCACCTTCCAATCACCAGAGGCGTTATGCTGGAATCCACCCAGCAGTCGCATGTCGATGACTCTGCGTGAAGAATCTGGCCGTCTGGCCCAATCTTGGTGGGGCGCAAATCCGGGTTGAATGGAAGCTCGGACTCCTCTGCTGGATAGGCTTTCCCTGTTTTTTGGTCAATCCAAAAGGGAAGCGGCGTGCCGAAAACTCTTTGGCGGGAAATCACCCAGTCCCACTCCACATATCTTGCCCAATCAATAAGGTACTGTATACCAAATGATGGGGTCCATTTTATCTTTTTTGCATAATCTATTATCTCCTCAGACTTTTCGGTTATCTTGGCAAACCATTGCATGGAGAGGAGAAACTCAACCGGCTTTTTGCAGCGGTCATGGACTTTCACTACTTGCTGTATCTTGGCGCTTTTGACCAGCTTGCCTTCCGCCTTCAGCCTTTCCAGGATTTTTGCCCTTGCCTCGCCGCATTTCAGCCCGTCTAAGCCCATCTCTCCTGTGTTGATGAGCCTGCCGTGCTCATCAATCGCCCTGATGACAGGCAGCTTGTGCTTGTACATCCATATGATATCTTGCTTGTCTCCAAAGGTGCAGACCATCACCACTCCTGTCCCAAATTCCTTGTCCACATCCGAGTCAGGAATGAGAGGGACCTGCTTGCCGAAAGCGGTCTCCACTTTTGTCTCCCCAAGCTTAGCGTACCGCTCGTCGCTTGGATTGTATGCGACCGCGACACAGGCATGCATAAGCTCAGGGCGGGTGGTGGCTATCAGAAGCGGCTTTCCGCCCAATGAAAAGCTTACGTAGTGGAGCTCGGTCTCGCGGCTGACATCCTCTGTGTCGGTTTTTGCAAGCGCGGAGACGCAGTTTGTGCACCAGTAAACAGGGTGCTCTGAGCGGTAAATCAGCCCTTTCTTGTGCATCTCAAGAATAGACAGCTGCACTTTCTTGTGGTAGGACGGGTCCATTGTCCTGTATTCATATCTCCAATCCGCAGAGAAGCCGAGGGCTTTCATCTGAGCGCGCATTTTGGCTATGAACTCCTCAGTCCATTTTGCGCAAAGCTGCCGGAATTCTTTTGGCGGCTTTCGCCCGTATTTGGACTCAACCTTCACCTCTGTGGGGAAGCCTTGGCAGTCCCAGCCCTGCGGGTAATATACATTATACCCTCGCATCCTTTTGTACCTTGCCACAAAATCAAAGTAGGAATATGAAAGCACATGCCCCATGTGAAGCTCCCCTGAGGTGAACGGAGGGGGCGTGTCTATTGAATAGACCGGCTTTGAGGCATCTGACTCCGAAAAATTGTATGTGCCGCTTTTCTCCCACCACTCCTGCCACTTCTCCTCAACGCTGCGGCCATACCTATCGCATATGGGCATGCTTTCACTTTCCAAATTAGCCCTGAAAAATGTTTATAATCGTTTGCAGAGAATGGAAACCCTCATTTGGATATAAGAGGATTCAGATGGACCTTTTTGCCATCCTTCTGCTTGGAATGATACAGGCTTTGACAGAGTGGCTTCCGCTGTCATCCAAGACCATGAGCGCGCTGGCTTACACGATGCTTGGTGGAAAGCCTGAGGACATTTTGCCCATGCTCATATACCTTCATGCAGGGACATTGCTTGCCGCCGCAATATATTTCAGGAAAGAAATTTTGGAGATGGCAAAAGGGCTGTCCTTCCATAGCGCCAATAGGCTGCTTGAAGGAAAAGCAGGATTTCTGGCATCCTCAATTTTTTTCACCGGTTTGGTCGGCGTGCCCATTCTTGCCGCAGAAAAATACTTCCTGCCTTCCCTTGACGGAAGCGCCCTTTTGTCGCTGATGGGGGCTGGGCTTGTTTTCACAGGATTTCTGCTCACCACCCAAAACAAAAACAGGTGGAGGCATGAGGAAGCCGCCACATGGAAAGACGGAGTGCTGACCGGGGCTTTGCAGGGCCTTTCGGTGCTGCCTGGCGTGTCTAGGGCTGGGACAACCACCGCTGCCTTGATTTGGAGGGGATTTGACGCAAAAAGCGCATTCCGGCTGAGCTTCCTTCTTTCAATACCGACTGTCCTGCTTGCCGAGCTTCTGATTTGGATTTCTGAAAGCGGCTCTTGGAGCATGCCGGCATCGGACGGATTGGCGCTTGCAGCAAGCAGCTTTGCTTTTGGCTATCTGACCATTGATGCGCTCATAAGGATAGCGCAAAGGATGAATGTGGCTTGGCTGGCATTCTTATTTGGGATAATGATGCTGGTTTTCGGGCTTATAGGGATAGGCTGATATTCTCCTGCCAATCTTCAGCCTCATGCCATCTGAGGCAGCGATTGTCGGGATGCCTGAGGCTTTGCTTATCCTTGCCGCCTCCTTTTCTGGCCCGGCTTTCATAAGCTTCATTCCTATGTGCGTGATTACCGCCATCTTTGGCTTGGCTTCTGAAAAAAGCCTTGCGGCTGTCTGGCTGTGCAGATGCCCGTCCAAGCTGTCTTTTGCCGGCTTTATTACATTTGCGATCAGCAAATCGCAGCCTTCAAATTGCTCAGACAAGCCTGGAAAATACTCGGTATCGGATGTGTAGCCTATGGATTTTCCGTCTATTTTCAGCACAAAACCAAAGCCGGTTGGGTCGTTATGCTCAACTTTTGTGGGATAGACAATCGCAGATTTGCCGGCTTTGCCGCTCAAATTTATCGGCAAGCCCGGCTTTGCGGCATGCACATGGGCAATTTTTGACTGATGGTACCTTGAAATTCCTCTATCTCCGTTCTCGTCGCCGTCAATCACGCTTTTTGATGCCACCAAAAAGCCGTTTTTGGAGAGCGCATAGTTGCTCATGGCTTCAGCAATCAGGCTTGCGTCATTAACATGGTCTATGTGGTTGTGGGTTACGACAAGAGCGTCTGTCTTGCGAGGATCCTGCCCAAACTGCTTGCAGGCGGCAAGCGTCCCTGGCCCTGGGTCAACATGGATTTTTAGGCTTCCGTTTATGCGGAAACCGGCAGTCCTTCGCTTTTGAAAAATCAGGTTGACCCTTCCTCCGCCTGTCCCAAGAAACACAATCTCAACCATGCTGCTCACCGCCTTGCGATTGCGATCGCCAAGGCTGATGCGAAAACTGCGAATGCCACAGGGCAAAAGCGGCTTGATGGCTGCTGCTTTGGCTTCTCTTTGAGCCCCTCCAGGATGCCTTGAACTTTCGGGTCTGAAACTTTTATTCCTGCCTGCCTAAAATATGAGTTCCCTGCCTTGTCAGACCAGCTCAGCTCTACCTCATATTCTCCTTCTGGAATGCGGAGCCTCAAAGTGTCGTTTGCCCTGTAGCGGATTCCGTTCAGAGAAATCACTGGCGAGACTGGCTGCCCAGATATGCTAAAGTATATGGTGGTGATTATTCCGTAAGAGTCTTTGGCAAGCTTGACATCGCGGATGGAGACATCAGGCTGCTCAAAGACAAGGACAAGCTGGCTTTTCTCATCAAGAACCTCGCCTTGAGGCGAAAGAAGCTGGATTTTAGCCAGATACTCGCCTTCATTTTCAGGAAGGTAGCTGATTTCAAAATCTTGAGGGTAGTCCAGCTTGCCTGAAGATGCTGTCTTTTTGCCTCCAAACAAGAACAAAAGGGAAAAGTTGGCTGGATAGGATTTTGAGGATATCCTGGCTGATCCGGCAAGCGGCTGCCCCAAAAGCACATAGGAGGGAAGAGTGAATGAGGAGATGGACATGGAAATATTGGGCTCTGATTGGACAAGCAGCTGCCGATAGCCTGAATCTTCAACAGCCGCATAGATTGGGATTTTGCCTATCGATTTCAAGGCAAATTCTATCCTCTCCGAATTCGACATTATGCTTGTGGAGAATACGCCTTCTGGCGTGACCACATAGGCTCTTTTTCCTGCCATGGATGGAGGAAGGGAAAATGCGACGCTGTTTGGATTCCCAGGAAGGCTCACTGGATTTTGAAGAAGCGCGGAAAACTTGCCAGGCTTTGGGGCTCCTGAATCCACTTTTATCTCCAAGCTTCTTCTTTCAAGGTAGGGAGAGTTGAGGGTCAGGGCGCATGTATAGATATATCGCGGATCCAAATTGTCTGCAGCCACAATTTGCCATACGGCAGTGGCATTCTTGCCAGGCTCCAAAATGAGATATTGCTCCTCTCTTGGGAAAATATCCACCACTTTTTGGCCAACGCAGGAAGCAAGGGAGACTGGCACAGCCCTATAGTCCTCTCCTGCCATGGTCAGAAACACCAGCGTGCTGCTGCCTGGAGAAAGGCGGGAGGAGACTGAAGCCAAATCGAAGGAAGAAATCGGGGCAGAGGCTTGCGCCTCAAGAGTCTTTATGTTCTTGGCGAAAGCTCCGCTTCTGCCTGTGGAACTCCAGCTTAACTTTGCGTCAGGGTTGGTCACAGTGGCATGCAAGGAAGGCTCGTGGGAAATTTCGATATGCCTTCCGGTCTCTATGTGCAAAGCATCAAGGCTGCCTACCTCAAACCAGGTAGGGTCTACTGGAACCCAATCTCCCAAGAACACTTCTGCCCAGGCATGCCCCATCCAGCCCTCAAACTTGTCAGAATAAACATACCCTGTCACATACCTTGCTGGGATGCCGATTGCCCGCGCCATGGCGACAAACAAAGTGGAGTATTCTGTGCAGACGCCCTGCCTGTTTTCCAGCACCCATAAAGCGTCTTTTTCTTTGCCCACCAAAGACTCGGTGTAATTTATGTGGTTATGCACGAAGATTGCAAGAAGCGCGGCTTTCTCAAATTGGCTGGTTGCATTCTCAGTGATGCGGAAGGCAAGCTCCTGTATTGCCCGGTCATTTGACTGCGTCCGGTTGGTCTGCGAAAGAAAAGCGGCTGCATCTGGCGGGGGCGAAAATCTTTCTGGAAGGCTTTTGGTGGTTCTTGAGTAGGATTTGACCAGCACTTGTCGGGAGTAGTAAAAGGGGTTTGGAGGATTGGAGGCTTTGATTGATATGAAGCTGTTGCCGAGAGGGTCAGAGAGCACCTTGTCGTTGGCTTGGACTTGCTGGTAAGGCCTGGATGGCGGTATGGTGAGGTTTATTGCAAGGTCTTTTATCTCTCCTCCTTCAATGCTCACCTGCCCGCTTTCGTCAATCAAAACGCTTGAATAGTGCGCAAGGCGAGGGTTTAGAGCCTCTGCAGAAAGGGCTCCAAAAACCAAAAGCAAGAATATCTGGACGGGGGCTTTTCGCATGCTTGTAAAGCGATACTGTTTTATTTAATCTTTCGCAGAGCCAATTGTGATTTCATGAGGCTGAGCGTTGACGGCAAGAGCATCAAAAATCCTCCGAAAGCAAAGACTGTGGCTGAGCTGATTTCTGCCTTGGGGCTTTCTGAGGAAGAGGTGCTGGTGAAAATAAACGGGAAGCTTTCGCCCAACAGCGCAAGCATATCTGGAGAGGACGAAGTGAAAGTGATGAGAGTGATATTCGGCGGTTGAGATGGAAAGCGATAAGCAAAGCAGCGGGCTTTGCGCCAAATGCGGAAAGCCTGCCGCAATAACATTGAGGTACATGCCTGCGGATCTTTGCCAATCGCACTTCGTGAGGCTGTTTGAGGCAAGAGTGAAAAGGACTGTGCGGCAGCACCGCATGCTCAAAAAGGGCGAGAGGATAGCTGTCGGGCTTTCAGGCGGGAAGGATTCCTGCGTCATGCTGCATATGCTGCACAAAATATCCCAATCCCTGCCCATAGAGCTCCATGCCATAACAATTGATGAGGGAATAGAAGGATATAGGAGCAGGACCTTGGAGATAGCAAAAGAGCAGTGCAGCAGGCTGGGCGTACCGCTCACTGTTGTCAGCTTCAGAGAAGAATTCCAAAGCACTCTGGATGGCCTGCTTGAGGCAAAAGGCGCCGCAAGGGCGTGCACATATTGCGGAGTCATGAGGAGGCATCTGCTGAACAAATACGCAAGGGAGCTTGGGGCAGACAAGATTGCGATAGGGCATAACGCAGATGACGTTGCCCAAACTGTAATGATGAACCTTATGCGCAACGAGCCAGAGAGGCTGGGAAGGTTTGGTTTGACATCAGGCGCGGTGGATGACGAGGCTTTTGTCAAAAGGATAAAGCCCCTTTTCACCACTCCTGAGAGGGATGTTGCTGCATATGCGGTGATGAAAGGCATTCAGATAGAATTCGCCGAGTGCCCATACGCAAAAAACGCTTTCAGGCAATACATAAGGAAGATGCTCAACGAGATTGAGGGCAAATACCCAGGAACAAAATTGAGGGTGGTGAGGGCATTCCTTGAGCAAAGCCGCCTGATGCTGGATGGCGCAAGGTACCGGATTGAGAAGGCTGGAAGCTTTGCGAAAATAGGGAGGTGCAAAAGCTGCGGGGAGCCCTCATCAGGCAAGACATGCAGCCTATGCCTGCTTCTTGAAAGAGGCTGATTGGAAGCACTTCTCAAGCTTCTCTTTTGAAAAATACATTACCTCAAATGAGGGCCTTCGGGGATAGGGCTCCATTACCTCAACCACCAGCTGGTAATGGGTGAAATTGCCTATTCCAAGCAGCCTTTTCCAAAAGCCTATTGGCTGCATTGCGCCTTCTTTGAATGTCGCGCCAGAGGCGATTATGAACTGCTGGCCGGCGCGTATTTTGTATTGCCCTTCGCTCATGTCTGACAGCGCCAGATAGACTTGGCATTTGAAGGCGCCCCACCTCCAGATTTTGCTGCTGAAGGGCTTGAACCATCGCTTGGGCTTTCTTTCGGCAAAAATTGGGCTTTCTTTGAGTGGCTGCATGGATGGAAAGAAATTCGGCATGAATTGGTCTGGCTTGCCTGCTGCCTGGCTTTTCGCCAGCCTTTTGGCATGCAAATCCCGAAGGATATGCTGAGACATGAAAATCTGTTCTAATTAGTGACAATATATGTATAAAAGCTTTTGCGCAAAAGCGCTGAAAGCAGGAAGAAATCATGCCAAGAATTTCTTTTTTGCTATCTTTTCGCGAAGATAATCCCCCACAAAAGAAAGCCGAGGGCCTTGGAGAGCGTCTTGCTCCAATTTCTTCTTGGTCTTAAGCACGGTTTTGAGCTCCTCCACCCAGTCCTTGTGGTGCTGAATCCAATCATAAGAAAGCATCTCCTCTGCCCTCTTGATGTCCACCTCTTTCGCATTTATGGTGAGCTGGCCGAGGAAATCATAGTCTTTTATGTCGCTCATTGTGACCCCCACAAACCGCGCCTCAGGCGTTGCGATGTCGCTTCCAAGATAGGCAAGATTCATGCTGCCAGTCTTTATCGCCCAGTAAATGTACCATCCCCATGCGTCGCAGTCGGTGAAGACATAAACCGGGAGCTTTCTTGAGGCAAGCTTTCTGATAAGCCTCCTGCATCCGCGGCTTGCCTGCCCTTTTGGAGTGATAAGTATGCAATTCTCTTTTTTCCAGAATTTGTCCTCGTTTAGCCTCTGCCACATCGCATCTTTCTCCACAACCAAGACATAGTCTGCGCCAACTTCAAGGAATTCCATTCCGTTGTCCACATCTGACGGAATCATCCAGCCGCTCCTGCCTTGCTTGGTGCAGTCAATGATGTCCTCCCCTCCGCCGAACTTGTCTTTGAGGACAAGCGGGCCTGCGACCACTCCTTTCCTGTCTGTGTTCAAGTTCAAGTCTTCCCTTTTGACTCCCAAGGCAACCTCCAAATCCTCAACCAATGGATTGGATTCCGACTGCTCGGAGAACAGCTCCTCATCCAAATTGTCCCCCAAAGAGAATTTGAGCTGGTAAAACAAGCCCCTTATGGAGGTATGCGCGCCTTCTTTGAGGAATTTTTTGCATTTGGCCGCTATTGCAACCGTCTGCATGAATTTTCTGGCTTGCCCGACATTGACGAATTTCCTTTCTTCTGTCTTGCCGCCAAGCCTTATGTAGCCAACTCCCTCATCATAGATTATGTTGCCTTTGCTTCGCAAGGCCGTAGTGAAAGTGGGTGAGGATTCGGCATCTATTTGCGAAAGCATCTTCTGCCCAAGCTCCTCCAGCTTTTTTATGACATCCGCCTCTTTTGTCTTGCCTGCCATGAAAATCCCCATCATTCTTCTATGTCCTCTTCCTCCTCTTGGCCTTCCTTTTGGAGAGGCTCTTCCTCCTCAGCATTCTCTATGTGCGAGGAGTATTTGGTTTCAATAAGATGAACAAGCTTCTTTTCCACCTCTTCTGGCTTGCCTTTGCCTGCAAGGTCGGGCAAATCCTTTGAGAGCTGCTGGACATATCTTAGTATTGCCTTTTTCCTTTCATGCCTCTCTTTTTCCCTGTTTATTCCAGAAAGGTACCTCTGCAGCTCCCTGGCCGCCTCCATCACAGCATTCTTTATCTCCTGCACGATTTCCTCTTCGTTGGAAATGGCCTGCTTGCCTGCCGAAGTGTATGGCACATACACTGATGAAATGTTCACAAAGACTGAAATAGGCTCCTCGTCAAAGTTCTTCAGCCCGTACCTTTTCCAGTCTATTGACTTGACTGCCTCAGTTATCGCGCAGCCGGAATTGTCAAAAAGCAGCGGAGCCCGGTTTGCATACCTTATTATCTCGCTTGAGGAGGCGTCTCCTGCTTTTTTCCCTGCCCCGCCGCCATAGGCTATGGCAGCCTCCACCATGAATGGTATGCCCCCTTTGAATATCTTTGGGGAGCGCTCCGCGACCACAACAAATTGCGGAGCCAGGATATTTTGGAGGGATTTCTCTATCTGCTCTTTGCCGATGGGCTTGACCGAATCAGTGGAGGGGGCAATCCACTTTATTGAGGGGCTGTGGATGGCTTTCACCAGCTTCTCCGCCTCGTGCCATTGGAGCTCAGAAGGCTTTTTGTTGAAGTCCAAATCCGGAACCAGGCTGCGCAGCTCATCCACTTTTGCAGGCGACACCCTTGCGAACCTTTCCTGCAAAAAAGAGGAGATGCGTATGAACTCCCTCTCGCGGTGGGCGAAATCAATCAGGTCGTTGGTGGTTATCCCAAGAGGGTGCGGCTGCACCACAACCGGCTTTTCGGGTATTTTGGTCGAGGAGCGCGGGAAGACCGCTTTTTCGCCATCAGGAGCATTGAGGGTTATTTGAAGATGGGGATTGGCAAGCGCGGTCCTGCGGACGTACTCGTACGCCCCAAAGCTGGACTTGTCGTATTTCGCGTCAGCTATCTCTGCCTCTACCCTAAGCCCGCTGCCGAAATCCCCCTCCTCTTTTGAAAGATTCATTATTTTTGGCGTGTTGGACTTCAAGTCGATGGAGATTTCGCATGATATTTTTTTCCGGTCATACCTGCTCACAACCTTTATTGGCTTGCCTGTGGTTATCTGAGCATACATTGTGCATCCTGCAGCCCCAATCCCCTGCTGCCCCCTTTGCTGGGCATATCGGTGGAACTTTGTCCCAGCAAGCATCTGCCCCAATGCCTTGCCAATATGCTTCTCAGGGATTCCTGGCCCGTTGTCCTCAGCGATTATCCGGTATCTTCCCGAATCTTTGTCCAGCTCCTCAATAGTGACGGAAACCTCAGGAAGAATGCCTGCCTCCTCGCAAGCGTCAAGCGAATTGGTGATATACTCATGGACAACTGTTGTCAAGGAGCGGGTTTTTCCGGAAAACCCAAGCATCTGCTGGTTCTTCTTGAAAAACTCCGCGACAGAATGCTCCTTGAATTCAGAGAAAATCTTGTCAGTAACAGTTGCCATAGCAATAACCTTTTCTGGCCGCTGCAAGAAAAATGAAGGCTCAGTTAATAAAGAATTAGGTTGGGGAGGCTGGAGCAGAAGGCTGGATGGCATCCCTCATGCGAATTTCAGCATGGCTATGCCGCTTGCGAACGCTATGAGCGCCGCAAGAAGGAAGGCTGCTGGCGCTCCTGCCGCGGACCAGACCAGCCCTGCAGCCAAATTTGCAGGAAGATAGAACAGCCCCACCGCCGAGCTGTAAGCCCCCAAGGCAGTCGCAGCGCTTCTCTCCCCTGCAATGCTTGAAATGTAGGCTTTGTTTGCTGACTCATCTGCCGAGGCGAAGATGCCGCAGAGGGCAAACAGGGCTGCAAGGTGGGCAAAATCAGACAAGAAAGAAAATCCGGCCAAAGCCAATGCGTAGAGGAAGAAAGACAATGCGATTGCTGTCTTTCCCCCTATCCTGTCCGACACCCATCCTGCTGGGACTGACGCCAGCAGGTATGCGACGTTGAAGATGGCGTAAAGAAGCATGATGTCATGGGCAGGCACGCCAAGCTCGCTTGCCCTGGCAAGCATGAAAGCGAAGCTGAAATAAGAAAGAGAAAAGAAGCAGGAAACCAGCAGGAACCTTTTGAAGCCTTTTGGGAGGGAGGAAAGCTTCCTCAGAAATGCCGACTTGCTTGGCCTCAAGCGGAATCCTTGGCTTCTGGCTTTGCCGCTTTTCTCCTTGACGAATTTCCAGATTATCAAGACTGCAAGCAGGGCAGGAAGGAGAGAGAGGTAAAGGACAGACCTGAGGCCCTCCTCTCCGCTTCCTGCATGAAGAAGGACCAGGTATGCGGCTGCTGGACCGACTATGGCGCCCGCAGTGTCCATGGCGCGGTGCAGCCCGAATGCTTGCCCCAAATTGCCCTTCTTGGCAGATGATGCTATGATGGCGTCTCTGGGCGCTGTCCTGATGCTTTTCCCCAATCGGTCCGAAGCCCTGAACAGCAGCACGGATTGCCAGGCAGAAGAGAGCGCTATGCCGAACTTTGAGAGAAAGGAAAGCCCATACCCCAAAAGGACGAACCCCTTCCGGCTTTCCTGCCTGTCTGACGCGAACCCGATGAAAATATCAAGCAGCGAGGAGAAGCTGTCTGCTATTGCCTCAATCAGCCCGAGCACTTCTTTCCCCGCTCCGAGCACTGAAGTTATGAAAAGGGGGAGAGCGGAGAAGACCATTTCGGATGAAATGTCAGTGAAGAAGCTGGCTGCCCCAAGAAAATAGATGTTCTTGCTTTTGTTGCCATTTGCCATATGGCTTGCCTTCAAAGCAGTTTCCTGATTTCATCCTGCTTTATCTTTCTTCTGCACCTTTCTAGGTAGGAATAGACGTTTGCGTGGGTGGAGCCTTCTATGAGCTTGAAGACGGCTTCGGTTGCGTAATCAAGAGTCTCCAGCTTGGATATTATGCCTACGGTGTGCCCATAGCAAGCGACCTCCGCACCGACTTCCTCCTTTATTATCTCCTTTGTCCTTCCTTTCTCACCGATGATTCTTCCCATTATCCTGTGCCTGGCTTTGTCTGAGTTTGAATAGTCCCTAAGGTCAATCAGCCTGAAGCCGTACTCGTCTGACAAAAGCTTCAAGGCGACAGCTGGCTCAAAGCCCCGCCCTATCGCCTTGATGATGTCTTTGCCTATGAATTCTTCCAAAGGCTCCCCTTCCAGCATGACTTCGCCTTCGGAATCCACGCTTAGGCTAACCTTCATGCGCTTTTCAAGATAATCCTTGGTCTCTCCGCCCTGCCCAAGCAAGACCGCAACCCTTTCTGAAGGTATCCTGACTATCTGCATCTTATCACAATTGGATTTTTTGGAGAAACCAATTTATTAATTTGGAAGAGGCACGGAGACCTGCAAGAAGGCTCACATGAACTCCGCCAGCCCCTTCTGCTTTTCAGCCTCTTGCGTGAAAACGCTGTCTATGTCCTTGCGCAAAAGCTCAATCCTCTGCTTCATGTATGCTGGAAGTCGGTAGCGCTCAATAAGGGATGCGGAATGCTCAAGATATTTTGTTATGCCTCCTTTGTGTATGGTGAGCAGCAGCTTGCCGCCGCAGTCGTTGCACTTGCCTGAAAGCGGAATGCGCCTGATTTTGCGCTTGCAGTCCAAGCACCTGAATGACTGCTGGGAGAACGACCGAAGATTGCCGTATAGGTCGGGAAGAAAATGGTGCAAAAGCAGCCTCTCTGCCGCATCTGCGCTGTCAACTGCGCGTATTTTGTCCTGCAGAGCCATCTGCGCGGAGATTTTCTCAGCCATATCCTTGAATTGGAGATATGCTGTCTGGTGCGGGCCTGCGGCTATGTCAGAAGTCTCATGAGTATAGCCAAGCGAATGGTACTGCTCAGGCTTGCCAAGCCTTTTTTTGACAGTCTCAAGCTGCAATTCTGATGTGGAGCCGAAGCGGTCAGCAGCCTGGTAAAGCTCTGGAGGATAGGATTGGCAGGCCTCCATGGAATGGACCTCGTCGTCTATCTCCTCTGGGTTGATTTCTGTGGTCAAGACCAAGGGCGCATCCATCGTCCCTCCGCGGCTTGCAGGCAGGAACGCCCGCGAGAAATTCAGAAGCCCGTCCATAAGGAGTATCACAGAGTCCTCATCCCCGTCGGTGTTTCTGCGCTTTGCGCAGTGGAAATACGGATGGGCAAAGCCAACATGCGCATCAGTAAAGCCTATTATCCTGCATAGAACCCCTGCTGACGTGTGGGGCGACAGCCCAATCGCAAGATGCCCTATCAGCCCCTCCTCGCTTTCAAGCATATAAAAAGGCTCCATCCCGTAAAGCTTGACCAGAAGCTCGTCTATGAATTTTGAGACAGAAAAAAGGTATTTCGCGCCGGCTTTTGAGAGTATTATATCCTGCGGCTTGAGGGCCACTATTTGGTCTGGGCTCTCCAGAGGCTTTCCTGAGGCGTCTTTCGTGTAGCCCAGCTCGTGAAGCCGCTTCACAGGCACAGATATCTCTGATGGGCGAAAATGCGTCAGCGGGACATCGGTGGCGTCAAAGCGGCATGTCCCGTCTCGGAAAACATAGACTTTGTGCTTTGCCCTAAGAACCCCTTTCTCTATCGCCTCCGGCATCTTTGTCTCTGAGAAAAGCCCCTCAACGCCTTTCACATCCTCGATTTCCTGAGGCAAGACGCCGCACCTTTCGCATGCCCTCTCAAAAAGCCGGACAATATCCACGAACCTTTTTGACCAATATTCAGCGCCTATTTTGCATGATGGGCAGGATTGGTATTTGGTCGGCTTTCCGCACTTCACGCATGCCCGCTCAGGGACGCAATGCCCTCCGCAAATGCACCCCAAAAAATGTGTTGTGGAGCCGCAAACCCTGCAGCGCATTCTGGCTATCTCCACTTCCACGCCCCTTCCTTCGCGCTCACCCCTTTGCTTCAGGCGGTAGTAGGCTTTGGTTATTGACGCGTTCTTGTCTACAAAAGTCCCGACGGGAAAAAGGACATTGACGCTTTTCTTCATTTTGCGCTCCCTGGCTTTCTCCGGCCTTCCCATGCGGGAGCCTATGTAGGTTGGCGCCTTTGCGGCGATTCTCATCCCAGACAATGAGCCCAAAAGCTCAAGGACAGGCTTCTTTTCGTCAAACAAGGAGTCGAATTTCTCGCCTGTGAGCTTTTTGTCCACCAAAATGCCCATGGTCTTAAGAAGGGCGAACGCATGCTCTCCTGGTATGCACACTTTCCCCTTGTCCACGCTGTGCGGCACGCAAAGCTCCTCAAGGACCGATTTGGCAGGCGAGAACTCAAGCTCAAAGCTCTCCAGCCTAAGCAGGCTGTAAATCGGCTTGCCTGTCCGGAGCCAGAGCGCAAGCTCGCGCAGCTGGCTTTGGCTTATGTCGTGCCAAAAGTATGTGTAGGATGGATGCAGGGGGATGCCGTATTTCTTGGCTATGGAGATTGCCTCGCCTGCTGAGAGGGAATGCTTCACCGCCTGCAGCCCGGCTTTTTTCGCCTCAGCCTCGTATCTTTCTTCGCACCATGCCCCTGGAAGAAGAGGATGGTTGGACTTCGCAAAATCCCCCACTGAAACCAGCAAGTCGCCAAGGAAAAGCACTTTTTCTATCTGGCTCTTGAGGCGCTTGGCTTCCTCCTGGGAGGAAATATGCACCACAGAGCCGTCTTTGAGCTTCACGATTGGGCCCATGATGGTGTCGCAGGGGGTCACAATGCATGACTTGCCCGGCCTTTCAACTTTCATCTGGGTGCCTACTGCCAAAAAGGAATCCAGAACCTCCATGCTGGCTGGATGCACCGCCTTGCCCATTATTCCGCTTGCCCTGGTTCTGCCATAGCGCAGGCGCCAGCCGCCTTTTGCTGACGGGTAGGCAAAAACCGCCCTTCCTGCCACCGATTCCTCAAGATAGCGGAAATCCGGCTTTGGCTGGTAAGCTCCGCCTTCCTTGCTTTTCACTTTTATTATTGGCTCCAGCCAATTCCAGTCAAGATTTATCTTCCTTGTGTATTTGTGGACTTTCGGGGCTTTTTGGGCTATTCCCTCGCAGATGACAAGCGCAATCCCGCTGCGCACGCGATTTGAAGGTATTCCTGGCACGTCGCGATGCACCGAGACTTCTTGCTCTTCAGTAGGGTCCCCATCTATGCAGACTGGGCAGAAGCGCACAATGTGCCTGATGTCTTCGTCAGGCGGCCTGTACTGCAGGTGGGCAGAGCGGCTTCCATAGACATCTATCTCCTCCACATACCTTTCGACTAGAGTGTCGGTTGGCCTGAAATCCCCTACGCCTGCTTCCCTGCGCGCAACATCCCCCAAAACCACCGCAAGGGCTGCCACCGTGCCGCCTGCCGAGCGGATGGGGCCTGCAAAATATATGGCAAGATAGTCGCTGCCGTCTGGATTTTGCCTTATCTGGAAGGAGGAGATTCCCTCTGTTGGCGCAACCAGAACACCCTCAGTCAGGATTCCCACCCCGGTGCGCACCGCCTGCTCTATAAGATAGAGCTTGTCCCCAGAGCATATCTGGCCTCGGGCGATTTTTTTTGCCACCATGTGGGCAATAATTTCCCTGCTGTGCCCCTCTGCCTCCAGCTGCCTTATTATCGTGGAGATGCCTGCTGGACCCACAATCCCCTCCACCCGCGCAGCCACATCCTCCGCAGGCTTTATTTCAACTGAAAGGGAGGGGTCGAATTTCTTCTCTCGCGCCTTTTCAGCAACCGAAAAAGCCTTTTCAAGCTGACCTTTCAGGGAAAGCAGGTATTCGGAAATTTCAGGGTCTTTTCCTTTCTGCTCCATGCAATCACTCGCCTTTGGCATCCATGAAGCTGATGTGGTGCAGCTTGCCTGTTCGGCATTCAAGAACAGGCACTATGCCAGGGGAGGGGACGTGCCCCATCCTCACCTGGAAATCTGTCCTGTCCTGGAAGGTTCCGCTGTTCAAAATAACCGTCCCGCGGTAAATCATCCAGCCATTCTTGTGCACATGCCCCATATGCATCACATCAGGCTCCTCATCTATCACCAAATAATCCTTCTCTTCTGGGACTATGAGATTGTCCCCATAAATTGGGGAGAGGTGCCTTCTTCTCAAAAGCTCCAGCATGGCTTCCTCTGGCTTGGAGTAGGAAAGGCCGCTTAAAGCCGCAATGAGGGAATCAAGAGAGGTGCCATGATAAAGCAGGTGCCTAAGCCCCTCAATCTCCACTGTGGACGGATTGCCCAGCCGCACCACCTCGGATTTCATCAAATCAAAAGGTATGGCAGGCTGAGGCTCTGCCCTTCTGACAGCATCATGGTTCCCTGGAATCACAAAGACTGTTATATAATCTGGCACATCCTCCAAGGCTTTGTCAAACATCTCATATTGCTTGTATATGTCCTTGACCGCAAGCTCTTTCTCCTGCTCTGGATAAATGCCTATGCCATCCACCACATCTCCGCAGACTACGATATATTTCACCTTGCCTGCAAGCTCCTGCCTGCCTTCAGCTCCGTTCAGCCAGCTTATGAATTTGGCGAACTCTTTCTCAAGGAATTTCTTGCTCCCAAAATGCAAATCCGAAAGGTAGGCTATCGCAACATCCTGCTCGGATTTTTTCTGCTGCCTGGAAAACTGGACTTCCGCCCAGGTTATGGCTTCTGCAATGAAAAGCTCATCTGCGCTCCTTCCGTCAATCGCCACTATGTCATCAAGCAGAAGCCTGCTTGCAGCCTTGAAAGCTTCGCTTTTGTCCTGCGGAACCACCACTTTTGCCGCCCCTTCCTCATCCTCCACATCCAAAAGCAAGTTGCCCTTCTTTGTTACCCTTTTTTGCGTCACCATGGCAATCAGGCGGACCGTTTCGGCTTGCTCCTTGAGCCTGCTTGACTTGGCAAACGGGTATGGGCTGATTCGGGATTTGAGTATGCGGGAGATTCGCTCAAATCGGTCCCGGAAATGCCCAAGGAAATCCTCCAGCCTGCCTTCGCATCTGGATTTGCCAGTTATGTCCGACTGCCCAACTATCTTGAATCTGGGGGAGAACTCTTTGGCAGGAGGATTGAACTGCGGCGACCTGCTGATGGTCGCCTGCATTGGTATTTTTGATTGCCGGGAGATGATTTCCTCAAGAAGCTCTTTTGTGAGAAGCCCGCCACCAAGAGAAAGTATTTCCTGGAAAGCCTGCTCGCTTATCTCGTTTTTGTCCAGGAAATCATAAGCCTCCGGGGTGGGCCTTATCCCCTTGGCGAAAATCTGCGCAAAGTCTGCCTTCACAACAACCAACTCGCACTCCCAAGCCTCAATCGGCATATGTGCGATGCAAAGCTGAGCCGGTCTGCGCGCCACGCAGCCCGAAACAGTAATCTCAGGATTTTGTTGACTCCAAAGCTGAAAGTATTGCCCATATTTGCGTCCTTGCGTGCATGGGCATGTTGATGTCCTCGCTTATGGCCTCTATGCAATAGACCGCTGAGGAAACCCTTGTGGAAAGCTCGCCGCTTGACTTCAGATGCTCCTTTGCCTCTGCAAGCGCTCTTCTTATGTTTTTCGGGACTGATGTGTCGGATGCCACATTGTCGATCAGCTCAATTATTTCCTGAATCTTTTTTTCCACCATAAAACCTACCTTCCGCTTCCCAAAATAGCCAAGCCAATATGGGCTCAAAATATATAAAATCCAACCGCTTGCAAGCGGGCCCGGTGGGATTTGAACCCACGACCTTCAGATTGCTTCCGTGCTGGGCAAGAGGGCAAGCCCATTATCATTCCAGCAAATCCATTTCTTTTTGCTTTCAGGCAGGGGGTGAACCCTCAGGGGGACAGAAGGTTTTTCTTCGTTCCCCACAGCTTCCACACCCTTCTGCTTTCAGGCAGGGGGTGAACCCTCAGGGGGACAGAAGGTTTTTCTTCGTTCCCCCTAGGGATAGAAGTCTGCCGCTCTATCCAAACTGAGCTACGGGCCCGCATTATTGTAGGATTAACTTCTTTAAAATGTGCCGATGGAACATGGACGATGGAAAGCCAGCAGGAGAAAAGAAGGCGCGCCTTGAAGATAGTGAAAAAGCTCCTTGCCGCCTATCCTGAGGCAAAATGCTCTTTGGACTATAAAACTCCGCTCCAGCTTCTTGTGGCCACCATCTTGTCTGCCCAATGCACAGACGCGCGGGTGAACATGATAACTCCTGCCTTGTTTTCAAGGTACAAGACTGCAGAGGATTTCGCAGGCGCTGATTTGCGAGAGCTTGAGGCATGCATACGCTCGGCAGGATTTTACAAAAGCAAGGCAAGGCACATAAAGGAGGCATGCCGCATCATAGCCGAAAAGCACGGCGGCAGGGTGCCAAAGAGCATGCGGCAGATGCTGGAGTTGCCCGGAGTTGGAAGAAAAACCGCAAATATTGTGCTGGGCAACGCATATGGCATAATAGAGGGAGTCCCTGTGGACACCCATGCGACCAGAATAAGCCGCCTGCTTGGATGGACAAAGCACTCGTCCCCTGAAAAAATTGAACAAGACCTAATGAGGCTTCTTCCAAAAAAATATTGGCTTAAGATATCCGATTTGTTTGTCCACCACGGAAGGGCGGTATGCGTGGCAAGAAGACCTGCCTGCAACCGCTGCCCCATTGAGAAGCTTTGCCCGAAAGTTGGAATAAGATGGGGCCGCTGTGATTTGAACACAGATCGCTAGGTTTTCCAAAATCGGCAGATTTGCCAATTTTCCCGAACCTAGTAGCATACCAGGTTAGCCCACGGCCCCTTTTCAAAATTGAACCGCCCTTATAAACTGACGCGCTTTGTTTTTCATTTTTTCCCTTCGTCTCTCCAAAGCAACGCCAGCTTGCCCGCCACGGTTATGCGGTTGTTGTTGTCAACATAATTCATCCTTTTGAGGAAATCAATGTGCTGATAGGCCATCACATCGCTTTTTTCTGCTTTCTTTGCGATATCCTGGACATCCAGCTTTCCTTCGCCTTTTGAGGAAAGGGAGGCTATTGCCTCAAGAACCGCCTTTTTACCTTCTGAAAGCTCAAAGCTGAACTTGGGCAAATCAACAAGCTCCTCTTCGCTTTTGTCAATGTTGTTGCACACTATCTTTGAGACAAGGTGAGGCCTGGCATAGCAGCCATAAAGCAGCCCTTGCGCAAGAAGCTTCCAGCCACCAGAAATGTTGACTATTTTTTCAGAATCATCAGCCTCAAGAAGCTCAATTGCTTTCCTGGCAATCGCAAGAATGTCTGTGCCATCAACCTCTTCTTTTGTGATTTGGGTGACCTTCCCAAAAACCGAGACCAGCTGCTCGAATTCCTCTTTGACATGCGGGTCTTTTTTGAGCGAGCCTTCGGCAATGACAGCGACAATTTTTGAGGGAGAAAATGCGTGGATGGACGCCACTACTGGCTGAAAAGAATAGAAGCTGCATATCAGAGTAGTGTTTGGGCTCAAGCCAACTACCTCCCGAGTAAATTTATGCCGATTAAATTTAAAGCTTTGGAGCTAATGGGAGAACAAAATCTGCCGATTCCTCTGCCAAAATGGAGTCGATTTCTGTTATGCCGGTTAATGGTTTCATCATAAATGTTAAATAATTTCATGCCCAAAAAAGGCTGGATGGCGATGAGTGAGGAAGAAGAGAAAGAAGGCGCGAAAACCCCCGCGCCTCCGACCCGAAAAGCGGTGACAATAAGATACGGGGATGTGATGGTCAGCGTGGAGGGGGAAAGCTCAGAGCAGGCAAAAAAAGACGCGATTGAGATATTCTCCATGCTTGAGGAAAAGTACCGGCAAAGCTGGGAAAAGAAAATATGCACTGAGAGGACAAGGTATGACTAGAATGCTGGCAGAAAGCAGGCAAGAAATGGGCTCTGAGGAAGGCCAGCAGGCATGAGGCAGGATGGGCAAGCAGGATTGCAGCGCATTGGCAAGATGGTGCTATGGACAATCCGACAATTATAGACTGCGACGAAAAGCCTGTTGAGGTGCATGGCAAGAAAAAGAAGCTGGAGGATGAGCTCAAAGATGCTTATTGCCACAAGTGCCTTTCGCCTGAGCTTAGAATAACAAAAATCATCCAGATAGAGTGCAGGAATTGCGGGCGAAAAAGGCTGATGACAGTCAGGCTTGATGAAAGCAAAAGATAGCAGGCAAAATAAATAGGCATGAAGCCTGTTGCTGATGGTGCTGATGAGGCTTGCAGCCATAAAAATAAGCAAGGCTCCTTGGAGATTGATTGCGCTTAGGGCAATTTTTGCCTTGGCAGCAGGGGCGGCGCTGCTTTTGGCTCTCATATACGCAGAATACGCAGCCCATGAGCTTGGGCATGTTGTTTTTGGCGCAATAGGAAGCTTTTACCACACAGGAAAGCTGCCGGTTTTCCAGATAAGCGGTTGGGAAAAATGCGCGTTGATAGATTTCGTCTTGTGCCCCCAGCAGACCAAAATCGTGGAGGGTGTGCCGACCGTGATGTTCATGCTGGGAGGGCCTGCTTTCGTAATCCTTTCATCCTCAGCAATCGCATACGCGCTTTACAGGAAGCATGGAAGGAGAATTTACCTGGCATTTGCGCTGCTTTACGCCATAAGGGAGGCATCTGCGAACGTCATATGCGGGACAGACAACCCTTCAAATGAGCCGATGGCTATCTGCCAAGCTTTGCCATTTATGGAAATTGCGGAGCTGGCGAAGGCACTTGCGCTGCTGACGGCATTTGCTTTGGTTGCCCAAGAAGCTAAAAGCAGGATAAAGGCCCAATAAGCTCTTTATCTGGATGCTGGCTGGCGCTTGCGGGCAAGCTGGAACAGCCAAAGCGCGGTTGCATTATGGAAATGCCTTTTATACTTTTCATGGCTATTCTTGGCATGAATGAGGAGATTTACGCTTATTTTGCGACATGCCTAATATCCGTCCTTGCAATAACCAACCCTCTTTCAACAATAGGAGTCTACCTTTCACTCACAAAAAATGAAAAGCCGGAAGAAAAAGCAAAGATTGCATTCCGGGCAGCGCTTGTGGCATTCTGCGTACTTATCTTTTTTTCCCTGACAGGATTTTTCATATTCCAAATATATGGGATAACCATTGATTCGTTCAGGATAGCAGGAGGGGCAATCCTGATGGTGATTGGCATGAGGATGCTTTTTCCCCCGAAATCTGAGCAAAGCGGCCTGCAGGCTTCTCCTGCGCAAGTCTATGTGGTTCCTCTTGCCATACCGATGACTTCTGGCCCAGGAGCCATCACCACCACTGTGGTGCTTGCAAGCCAAGCCAAGAACTTGTGGTTTGAGATCGCGCTTTGGGCTGCCATATTCATAGCATGCGCAATAAACTTTTTGGTTCTGAAATTCTCAGCAACCATAGAGCGAAAGCTTGGGCAAGAAGGCATATCTGCGCTGGTGAAGATAATGGGGCTGCTGGTGTGCTCCATAGCAGTGCAGTTCATAATAAATGGCCTCAAGGCAGCTTTTCCTACCTTGGGCTGAGGGTGATTGGATGGAGGAGATAACCATTATAACGGAGAACAAGGTCGGAGTGCTTGCGAAAGTCTGCGGCTTGCTTGGAAGCGCGGGCGTGAACATAGAGGCAATTTCTGCCCAAGGGCTTGGGGATTCGGGGCTGATTAGGCTAATAACTGGAGACACCGTGACCGCAAAGAAAGCGTTGACCAAAGCAGGCTTCACGTTCAAAACCGGAAACGTGATAATCATCAAGCTCAACGACGCCCCTGGTGAGCTTTACAAGGTGACGCGAAAGCTTGCGCAGGCAGGAGTGGACATAGAATCGCTTTATCTTCTCTCCAAAAGCAAGGGATTGGTGGAGGTTGCCATAAAAGCTGCGGATGAGTCGGCTGCCCGCAAGGCTCTTAAGTAGGCTGCTGCAGTTAAAACTGCTTGCTGAGGAGTATTGGCATGTTCTTGCGGTTGAGGGCTCGGCTTGCGAAAGCCCTTTCGGATGCGGCTGGATGCGATGTCGGCCAGGCAGAGGCATCATTGGCCATCCCAAAAGGGCAGTTTGGGGATGTCGCCTCCTCAATGGCTTTTCATGCCGCAAAAAAGCATGGAAAAAGCCCTGCGGAGGAAGCAAGGGAGCTTGCTGGAAAAATCCTCCTGCCAGACTGGGTGGATTACGCAAAAGCCGACGGCCCGTATGTCAATTTCATCCTTTCAGACGCGTTTTATAGCCAGCTTCTTGCGCACGTTCTTAATGAAAAGGAACGGTTTGGGATGGGGCAAAAAAAGCAAGGCAAGACAATTGTGGAATTTCCCTCTGTGAATCCGAACAAGCCCTGGCACATAGGCCATCTGCGCAACGCGGTTCTTGGGGATGCTGTAGCCCGCATTTTGGAGTTTTCAGGGGAGAATGTTGAGAGGATTGATTACATAGATGACCTCGGGCTTCAAGTTGCGCAAAGCTTTTGGGGATATTTGAACCTGGGAAAGAAGCCTATTGGAAAACTGGACTTGTGGCTGGGCGAGCAGTATGTGGAAGTATCCAGAAGATTTGAATCTGACGAAAATGTCCAAAAGCAGGTCCGCGAGCTTTTGAAAGCAATAGAGCATGGCGAAAGCAAGGAGGCAAAGGAGGCGCGAAAGCTTGTGGAAAGCTGCGTCGCAGCGCAATATGAGACTGCGTTCAAGTTCGGGATTTACCATGATGTGCTTATATTTGAGTCTGACATAGTGCGGACGATTTTCCAGGAGGGCATGGAGCTTCTGAAAGCAAACAATGCGATTTCCAAGGAAACTGAGGGAAAGAACGCAGGATGCTGGGTGGCAAAGCTGCAAAGCAAAGAATTTTCAGGCATGGAGTCGCCGGACAAGATACTGATAAGAAGCGACGGGACAGCCACATACACAGGAAAGGACGTAATTTTCCAGCTTTGGAAGTTTGGGATAATCAAAAGCGAATTTGCCTATTCAAGGTTCATGCATCAGCCAAATGGGCATGATTGCTACATGAGCAGCCATGAAGGAAGGAAAATGGGGTTTGGGCGCGCCACCAGAGTGATAAATGTGATTGGGATGGAGCAGGCATATCCGCAAAAGGCCATAAGGGAGATACTGCGCCTGATAGGTTTTGCCAAGGAGGCTGAAAACTCCATCCACTTGTCATATGAGCATGTTTGGCTCCAGGATGCCAAATTTTCTGGGCGGCAGGGAACATGGATAGGATACACAGCAGATGAGCTTTATTCTGAAGGGCTGGTCAAAGCCGAATCAAAAATCAAGGAGGATGTGGTTGGGGCAGAAAGGGGGAAGATAGCCACCGCAGTTGCGTCTGGCGGCATAAGATTTGCCTTGCTTAAGACCACTCCTGAGAAGAAGATAGTTTTCAGATGGGAAGAGGCGCTTTCTTTGGAAGGCGACAGCGCTCCTTATGTGATGTACGCCCACGCCCGCGCACACAAGATATTCTCCAAAGCCGGCGAGGGCAAGCCTTCCGCAAAAGACTTGGCCCTCCAGGAAAAGGAGCTTTTGAAGAAAATAATGGCATTTGACTTGGTGGTGCAGGATGCTGCTAAGCAGCTCAGGCCGCACCTGCTTGCGGACTATTCGCTTGAGCTTGCCACTGCATACAACAAGTTCTACAACGCATGCCCGATAATTGGCTGCCAGGAGGAAGAAAAGCGCCAGATGAGGCTTGCGATAAATGCTGCAGCCCTGATTGCCATGCGGAATGCCATGGGCCTGCTTGGCATAGAGGCATTGGAGAAAATGTGACTAGACTGCCACAATTTTGCCCCGCTGGGCAATCAGCACGCTTTGGCCATTCTTGAAAACCGCAAACACCGTAGCTGTGATGGGCGACTGGCTGGCATACACATAATCAACATGGACAGAGGCTTTCACTTTTCCTGTAAGCGAGTGGGGGCTTCCGAAATGGTCGTTTCTGCCATATGCTATGTGCGGCCCTGCCTTTTCGCTCTCCAAGACCGGCACCCCTGGCCCGCTGCGTGCCTTTTCATTCAGCCCCAGCCCCACTTCTGCTATGTTCGCCGCATTCTCATCATCCGCTATGTCGCGAATTATTTTTTCTGCCTCAGCAGAATCCCCTTGCACCCTGACAATCCTGTTCTTCTCGACTTTCAGGAAAGTGACTTTGCCGTCATCATGCGAGTAGATTGGCCAGACCCCCTGCGTCTGCGATTCCCCTAAAATCAGCCTTCCGCTCTCAGTCGCCCCCTCATATGGCGGCGCGAAGATTTCTCCTGATGGGAAGTTTATGAAATCGCCGCTGCTGCGGCAGATGCCTGCGTCGATTGCCCAGGCTGCGCCGCGCGTGTCTATGCGCAAGGAAGTTTTGCGCGGAATCCCTGCGCCGTCAAAGAGGAACTCCAGGCTGGCTGCTGACTGCAGTATAGGCAGCAGCTTCTGCGCGCGAGCCCTTATACTGCTGTAGTCAGCATGCATTGCTTCCTGCATGCTGAAATTCACTCCTGGCATGGATATTGCGCGAAGCGAGCCTGAGGAGGCGACTATGTTCTTGAGGGGGGCGGATGCGGAGTATTTTGTGATTGCTATCGCTATGTTGCAGCTTGCTATAAGCGACGGCAAATCATCCACATGCCCCCCGCCTGCTGTTGATGCCTTCTTTGGCAGCTCGGCGTTGTTCTTGCCTGTCTGCCGATAGAGCACCAGAGGAAGCAAATTGAAGCCTTTTTTGGAGGATAGGCATGATGCTGCGGAATGCCACTGGCGTGCCAGAATTTGCCTCTCAGCATCATCCGCGCAAGGCTTGCCTTCCGGGTAGTCTGCCATTATCAGCATCCGCTCGTTTTTCTTTGGGAAGGCTATGTCGTCTAGGAGCTTGGCTATTCTTTCCACAGGCTCCTGGTTCCCTGCCATGCCTTGATTTGCGCTGCAAAAGATTTAATCCCTCGCCTACTCTCTGCCAGTGCAGCTCATTATATAAATATATGCCAAAATTAGATATATCCACTAATGGACATATATTAGCTGGAGCATGGTGCATAGGATGCCTGGAGCCATAAGGGCGCACCCTGACATGATGAGGAAAGCGTATTTGTTCATCCTTTGGCTGATAAAAAAGAGGGAGACCTATGGCTACCAGATAATAAAAACCCTCAAGCAAGAGGGGCATCCGGCAGTAGGGCTGAACCGCATTTACCCTATGCTCAGCAAGATGAGGCGCGAGGGGCTGGTGAAGGAAAAAAGCAGGCGGAGGGGGAAGAGAATCTGCAAAATATACAGCATAACCAAAAAAGGGAAAGAGACGCTTGAAAAAGAAAAGAAGCTGTTTGGCGGCTTGGTTGGGGAATTTTTGAGGGAGATGCTTTCATGAGGGCAAGGAAAGGCGCGCTTATGCAACTGATAGGGGTTTCAAAAATCTACCAGATGGGGGAGGAGAAAGTCTATGCCCTCAGGGATGTCAATATGGAGATTCACGAGGGAGAATTCACCGCCATACTTGGCCCATCCGGAAGCGGAAAATCCACCCTTCTCAACATGCTTGGGCTTCTTGACACGCCAACCACAGGCAAGATAATCCTGGATGGAATAGACACCACTGCCCTTTCCCAAAAAGAGCTTGCTGCAGTAAGGGGGAAAAAAATAGGGTTCATTTTCCAAATGTTCAACCTGATTCCAAGCCTGACGGTGCTGCAGAATGTCGCCATGCCTGCGATCATAGCCAACCAGCCGAAAGAAAAAGCCTTTGAGAAAGCCTCAGCCATACTTGAGGAGATAGGGATGGGCAACCGGCTTTTGCACTACCCCAACCAGCTTTCCGGAGGGCAGAGGCAAAGGGTGGCGATAGCCAGGGCGCTGATAAATGACCCGGACATCATACTCGCAGACGAGCCAACAGGCAACTTGGACAGCAGGACAGGGCATGAGGTCTTGCGGCGATTCAAGGAGCTACACGACAAGGGCAAAACCATACTTATAGTCACGCATGATTTGGAGGTGGCAAAGATAACAAAAAGGACGATTCATGTTGCTGATGGAAAGGTTTCGAGGTGAGAATATGAGAAACATGGGGTTTGTTTTGTTTGCGCTTGCGGCGCTGCTTGGGCAGACCTACGCTGCGCTTGCGGTCGAGTCATACAGCGTCACCCCTGCTGTGCTCAAGCCAGGGGAAGAGGGGGCTGTGACGTTCGCTGTCAAAAATGCCATACCTGCTGGAAGCGCAAGCACCGCGCAGCTTGAGAATGTGCAGGTGTATTTCGGGGGGACAGTGGCTGGCGTGGAGTTCAAGGCGCAAAGCCCGTTCATCATAGGCACTATTGAAAGCGGAGGCTCTGCGCTGGTCTCCATACCGTTCAGGGTTCTGCCCAACGCAAAAGGCGGAGCGATAACCGTGCCATTTTTCATATCGCAAAAAGACAAGCCTGACCTGAAAACTGTCAATGCAATAATCAAAGTGGTCAATCCGCCAATAATCACGCTCAGCTCAGACAAATCCACGCTTTTATCCACAGACACCATCAACCTGACCATCACCAACAACGGTGGCAGGGCGGACAGGGTGACCATCAAGCTTGCCGAAGGAAGCAGATTTTCGCTTTCAGGCGTCAGCCAGATATATGTCGGAGAAGTTGTTTCGCAAAAAAGCGTGCTTGTGCCAATTGACGCGAGGAATGTGGAGGAGGGAGTCAATTCAATCCCATTCTTGCTCAGCTACCAGCAGGAGGGCGGGGCGGAGGCAAGCGAGCTTAAGCCCTTTGCGGTGACTGTCAGGAAGGAAAAGTCCGACATAGTCTTTGCCCAGGCTGGAAAGCTGGTCGCTTCGCAAAGCGGAGTGCTGTCGCTTAAGGTGAAAAACACCGGCAGGCAGAACCTTGAGGACTTGCAGATATACCTGGAGGACAGCAAGATAAGGCCTAGCGAAAGCAGGCAGATAAAAATAGGGAACCTTTTGCCAGGGGAGGAGAAGCTTGCCGAATACCGGGTTTTTGTGGACACTGCTCCAGGAACCCAAAGCACCACTCTCAGGCTGAAGTGGTTTGAGAATGACGTGGAGAAGGAAGAGGTGGCATCGGTTCCTGTGGTGGTTGCTTCAGATGCAGATGTTGCGGTGTTTGTGGACGCAAAGCCTTCGCCTATAGTCTCTGGCGGGGAGCACGCCATTTCAATAACCGTGTCAAATATAGGCTCATACAGGATACAGAATGTCGAGGCTGAGATTGGGCAAAGCGAAGTGTTTGAGATAATGAATGCCCAGCGCTCGCAGTACATAGGAGGGCTGGACGCGGACGATTTCTCCTCAGTGCAATACAAGGTGAAAGTCAAAGCCTCGCCTGGAATCTACCCGCTTCCCATCAAAGTCCGCTATAAAGACCAGTCTGGCATATGGATAGACAAGGAGCAGGACATCCAGATATCTGTGCGCTCGCAGGAGGAGGCAGGAGGGAAAGGAGGAAATGGCAGCCTTCCGCTGATTGCGGCCGGAGCATTGGCCTTGCTTGCCGCAGGCTACTGGTACTTCAGGATGAGGAAATCCGGCAGGGCTGGCAAGAAAGAGGCTTGAGAGCATTTTGCTTGAGCAGAGGAATAGCCATGGAGCTTGCAGAGGCAATCAGATACTCCATCAACAGCTTGAGGCAGCGAAAGATGCGCTCTTGGCTCACCATAATAGGCATTGTGATTGGGATTGCCTCTGTTGTGGCTTTGCTTGACATAGGGGAGGGCTTCAACAAAGCAGTCAATGACCAGCTTTCTGTGCTGGGCGGAAACACCGTATTCATCACTCCTGCCGCCCGCGTGAATGTGGGCTCTGCTGCATTCTCCGGCAGGCCGCCGGCAAGCTCTGGGAAGCTTTACCAGAACGATGTTGAGAGGGTCAAGCGCATACCTGAGGTGACTGATGTCGCCAGGCTGATAATGGGCAGGACCAATGTAAAATACAAAGACAAGGAGATAAGCGCAACGGTGAGCGGGATTGAGCCAGGAGTGTTTGAGAAGACCACCGCAATAGAGATTGCTGAGGGCAGATTTTTGCTTGAAAGCGACAGGAAAGTGGCTGTGGTGGGCGATAGCGTCGCCAACAGCCTGTTTGGGCAGAAAAACAGGGTGCAGGTCAACAGCTATCTTGAGATAGGGGGCGAGAAATACCGAGTTGTGGGCGTGCTGAAAAAATCTGGAGGCGGGTTTGGCCCCTCATCCAGGACTGACTCTGGGATTTTCATAATGTTTGAAGATGCCAGGGGCTTGCTGAAAGACACCTATGCAAGCAACGAGATAGGCGCCATGGTGCTTCGCACACGAGAAGGCTCGGACACCCAGGAAGTGGTGGAGAAGATAAAGGCTGAGCTGGACGCCAGCCGCAAAGTCAAGCCAGAGGAGAGGGATTACTCTGTGGTGGATCCAAAGAGCATACAGCAAGCCATAGGGAATATCCTTTCTCTTATAACTTTGTTTTTGGGGGCGATAGCAGGCATTTCGCTTGTGGTTGGAGGGCTGGCGATAGCCTCCAACATGTTCACCTCTGTGATTGAGAGGACGAAGGAGATAGGGATACTGAAGGCTATTGGGGCTACAGAGGAGGACATACGCAACATTTTCCTTTTTGAGTC
>JAOAJY010000003.1 GCA_026413965.1 Microcaldota archaeon | reverse complement strand
CGCGAGCATGTCTGTTTTTGGTTTTGAGCATGGAACCATCCAGCCTATTGCATGCCAATCTTTATTTTCCTTTCTTACCACCACACCTCTTTGAGCCCGAGCAAATATGCGGCTATGTTAGATGCCAAATGGGCTGCGAAAGATATAGCCAGCACAAGATACAGGTTTTGCAAATGTATCCCTGACAAAGCCAGCCCTGCGATTCCCCCCAGAACAAAATCAAGCTGGTCAACAGGAGGAAGCGGCTGCCCTTCTTTCATGCGCAAAGACCGCTTAAGCAGGCTGCTTGCATGCACTCCTATCATGGCTCCTGCTGCAGGCAGGGGCAGAATCTTTCCTGTGAAGGCAGCATAAAAAGCAAGGTTTAGGGAGAATATCAGCGCCATGCCCATAAAGGTGCGGCTCTTCCCGAAGAATGCTTTTGACACCGGACGGTCCTTTTCGTGCAATTTCCCAAGCATCTGCCATCGCATTATAAGGAAAACCAAATCGTTGGTTAAATGAAGGGGCAGCACCAGCAAAAGGTCAGATATCAAGCTTTCCATCACGCATCCCACCTGCCTATGCCCAGAACCTTGAACTCTGACCTAACTGCCTTTATCTCGAATGCTCCGTGTGTGCAGTTTGAAGCCAATCCTTTCGCAAGCATAAGCTCCGGCTTCTCCACGCTTTGTCCCCTGTAAATCGCATAGCTTCCGAAGGCTTCCACCATTCCGCAGCCGAACTCCTTTGTTGCGTAGCATTCAGATTGAAGCGCTGCCAAAACTTCCATCTTGTAGTCCGGTTTGGCATTTGCGTTGGAGCACGCTTCAGGCATCCACCTGTCTTTGACCACCTCGGACTTGGTTACCAGGTAGCTTGGAGAGAAAAATGAGACCAGCAGAAGCGGAAAAAGGAGCTTGGGGCTCATCGCCACAATGGTTGTGGAGTAAAAGAACGCCAGAAAAGGCAAAGCCAGCTGGTGAGGCTCGTAATATTCATACAGCGAATGCGATATTGGCACCCAGGCAGCCACTCCCAGGATTGTCCAAGCAAGCCTGTTTTTTGTTGCCAAAAGAAAGGGGACAAGCATGAAGAATGCGAGGTTTTCGAAATTGAATATCCCTCCATCCACCGAGGTCTTTATGCTGGAGAACGCAAGCAGGAAATAGGCAAGCTTATGGCTTGCGGTTTTCATGTTCGGGTAGCACATGACTGCAAAAATGCAGGATGCCAAAAAAAGGGCAAGCCCAATGTAGGGATAGAAGCCTGGCAGGTAATTGAGCATTGGGCGTGCGCAATCAATGTCATCTGATGGTATGAATGGGCAGAATAGCGTTTTTAGGGCGTGTATGTGGTTGATATGTGTGGAGGTGTAGCCTCTCTGGTCAAAGATGTAATACTTCACATTCCTATCCCCGCCAATTTCCTTGAGGAAAAGGTATTGCCCAAGAAGGCCAAATGCGAAAGTTGCCGCAATAGCAAAAACCAGCCATCCGCACCCAATTCCGCTTTTCAGGCTATGGATGATTTTTGAGAATTTTCCAAGCCCTTTTTTTCTGCCTTTTGCCAATTCTGCAAGAAACAGAAGGGATGGCTGATAAAAAGCCAAAGCCAACGCGAACGCAGCAGCCCCATAGACTCGGGCATAGCTTGTCCCGTATGCAAAGGTGTCCACAAACGGCTTTATTGCGCCAGGAATGAAGATTGCGCAAAGCAGAAATGCCAAGGACAATATCTGCTCTGGCTTTGCAGAAACCATAAGCCTGCCTCAAGCTATTTTTGATATCTTCTCCAGCGTTTCCCCAAAGATTCCAATCTCTTCCTCTGTGTTGTAGATATAAAGCGATGCCCTCACAGCGCCTTGTGGCGCCCCAAGCAGGCTCATGGCAGGCTGGGCGCAGAAAACGCCTGAGCGCAGAGCTATTCCTGATAGGGAGTCGCACATCAGGGCAACCTGGTGCGGCTTTATGCTTTTGATGTTGAATGAGGCAAGCGCGCACCTGCCCTTATGCGTTTTTGCGCCATAAAGCGTTGAGCCTGGAACGCTGGCTATTGCCTCAAGAAGCCTTTCTGCCAGCCTCTGCTCGTGCCTCTCGACATTCTCCATCCCTATCTTTGCAAGGTATTCGCAGGCAGCAGCCATCCCAATCGCTCCTGCATAATTCTGTATGCCTGCCTCGAACTTTTTTGGGGGAGGCAGGAATACTGCGCGCTCGATATCCACCTGCTCAACAGTCTCTCCCCCAACCAGAAAAGTCTCCAAATTTTCCAGCGCATCTGCTTTCCCTATCAAGCAGCCTATTCCTGTTGGGCCCAGCATCTTGTGCCCTGAGAAAGCCAAAAAATCCGCCCCCATCTTCCTGAAGTCTATCTTGAAGTGGGGGACTGCCTGCGCCCCATCCACAAGCACTGCTGCCCCTCTTTCATGCGCAATTTTGGCTATCTTTTCGACCGGGCAGCGCAGCCCTGTGGTGTTGGTGGCGCAATGGATCGCCACCAGGGCAGTTTTTGAGTCAATCGCATCAGCAGCCTTCTCCTCATCCAAAGCCCCATCCGCACCCAAAGGCAAAAATCCAATCTCCAAGCCCTCTTTCCTTCGCATCTCCATTATTGGAAGAAGAAGCGAGTGGTGCTCAAGGCGGGTGGTGACTATTTTCCTTCTTTTTGAGTAGTCAAAAGAGCGCACAGCCAAGTTCAAGGCCTCAGTGGCATTCTTTGTCCACACCACCTCATTTTCTAAGCAGCCTATGAATTTTGCGACTTTTCTGCGGCTCTCCTCAAACCTCTCGGTTGTCTTTTTGGCAATAGAATGCGAGGACCTGCCTGCGCAGCCTGCAAGCTCCTCATAGTAGATTCGCTGGGCTTCAATCACCTGCTTTGGCTTGAGCGTGGTGCAGGCATTGTCAAAATATATCGCCTTGCTTTTTTGGAGCGCAGGAAAATCCTGCCTTATTTTTGCGGCATCCAACAAACCACCCTATGCCCTGCCTTCAGCCAAAAGCCTTCGGATTTCCGCTTCCGCCTCCTCCGCTGCCCTCTGCCCAACAAAAGCCTTTCCATTGACAAAAAAGGTCGGCGTGCCGTAAATCCCGCATTCTTTCCCTTCCTGCAAGGTTGCATTTATCTTATTTTCAACCAGCCTCTCATCATAGCATCTGTCAAAGCCAGTAAGGTTGAGCTTTCTTGCTGCCTGCTTGAAGGCTCTCTCTCCCTCTTGGGCAAACCAGCTTTGGTTTGCAAAAAGCATCTTGCGGTATTCCCAGTACTTGCCCTCCTCTCCTGCGCATGATGCGGCTATTGCAGCCTCAAATGAGTTTTTGTGTGCAGCAAGAGGGAATGGCTTGTAGACAAACGCAACCCGGCTTGCATAGTTCTCCAAAAGCCTCTGCACGCCCTCTTCAGCCTCTTTTGTGTAAGGGCAGATGTAGCAGCCGAACTCCACCACAGTTATGCCAGAGGACAGGTTTCCTGCAACTATGCCCTCGCTTGTCTTTGGTGTTTTGAGGAAAGCTGGGTTCTGCAATCCAGAGTATATGCAAAATCCTCCTTCAGGGCCGTTGCAGTTTCCGTATACTGCAAAGTTGGCTATGCCTTGCAGCGCAACTATCATGCTGGCAAAGAAAATCAGGGTGAATATGACCGACAGCGCCTCAAAGTGCCGGTTGGCGAACGCAGCCGCAGGAGGCGAGATTCTCATTATCCCAGCAATGCTTGCCGCTCTTATCTCATCATCCAGCCCGGTTTGGCACGGCCTTAAGGTGATTTTCCTTGCTGCGCAGTCAAAGGCTCTTGCCGCAAGCGGGCGGTATTTTGCCGAAAATACAGACAGGGCTCCAAAAACAAAAAGGGCCACGAAGCAGAGCATCAAACCACATGTGGTTTTATGGATTGCCTATTTTAAGCGTTTCCTACTTTCCTGCTTTCTTGCGCATTGCCTCCTCAACCCTTTCTTTTGCAATGGAAAGCGCAGCTTCCCGCGTTTTTCCGCCCTTTGCCTTTTCCAGAACCAGCCTGGTGTTGGAGAGTATCTTCTCCCTCACCAAAGAAAACATTTCTTTCTCGCTTCCGCCTATGAATTCCACATAAGATGATATGACTCCCCCTGCGTTTGCGACAAAATCGGGTATTACAAGGACGCCTTTGCTTGAAAGCGCATCCTCAATCTCAGGGCTCATCGGAATGTTTGCGGCCTCCACCACTATTTTAGCCTTCACGCTTTCCACATTTCCGCTGTGTATCACATTGGGCCTTGCGCCTGGGATTAGCACATCGCATTTGACTGAAAACAGCTGCGAGGCTTCCAGGCGAGTTGCTTGCGGATATGCGACCACGCTGCCTTTCTCTTTCTTCGTCTGCATAAGAAGCTCGTAATCCAAGCCTGACTGCAAATAGGCAGCGCCTTTGGAGTCTGAGACTGCTATGATTTTGGCTCCCTTTTGGCTTAGGAATTTTGCGGTGAAAGTCCCGACATTCCCAAATCCCTCTATTGCCACCGTGGCTTGGCTTATTGGTATCTTGCGGTGCTCAAGCGCCACCTCGGTGGCAAGAGCCACCCCGAAGCCTGTGGAGCCAAGCTCATGCGGAAGGCCGCCCATGCTGGCAGGCTTGCCAGTGGCAGCTTTCGGAGTCCCAATCGCATTGGCTATTATCGCCATCTCATTTTCGCCCATGTTCATGTCAGGGCCTGGGATATAAACTTGCGGAACCAGTGGGGCTATTTTTTCTGCGAATGCCCGGACAAGCTGAGGCTTGTTTGGGGCATTCCCAGGCGCCTTTATGCCTGATTTCGCCCCTCCAAAAGGTATGCCTGCAAAGGCATTTTTCCAAGTCATGGCCCGCGCAAGGCCAAAAACCTCTTCAGTGGTTATGTCAGGGACCATCCGGATTCCGCCTTTGCCTGGCCCCAATGCAGTGTTGTCCACAACAACTACGCCCTGCATTTTCGTGAGCGGGTCATAGACATGAAGTATTCTCTCTGGACCAATGGAATCTTCAAATGCCATCTGCTTCACCTTCACCTAGCTTGTCCCTCTGCAGCGCTGAGTAACAGGATCGCAGGAGCTAAGGGGACAGTCCTCGTTTCTGGTGCAAGTTATAAGAACGCACCGGTATGCATAAGGCGAGCGCGGGTCGGTTTCGCACCTTTCGTTGTATTTGCACTCAGCAGAGGTGGTGCAGTAGCCGACTCGTGTGTCGCATTTGTGGGTCTCCTGGTTGCAAACCTGCCATGCTTTGCATTCAGCGTCAGTTGTGCAGTAGCCTTCTTTGCTTATGCACCTTCGGCTGCTAGGCTCGCATATCTGCCAAAATCCACAGTCAGCAAGAGAGGAGCACAAGCCGCGCTTTGCCTCGCAGCGGTTGGTTTTGGTGTTGCAAAGCTGGAAAGAGGAGCATTCCTCATCCCTCTCGCAAAAGCCGCTGGCGGTGTCAGCGATGCATCGGTGGGTGGATGGGTTGCAAATTTGCCACTCCTTGCAATCCTTGTCGTTGTTGCAGAATCCGCTTCTCACAACGCAGCGGTTGTCGCTCATGTTGCACGTCTGCCATGGGCTGCATTCCACATCAGTGGTGCATCTTCCTGGCAAAGAGACGCACTTTTTGGAGGTGGTGTCGCAAGTCTGGAAGGCTTCGCAATCATACTGCGTGTTGCAGTTGCCAGGCTTTGGAGCGCAAACATGCCTTGTTGGATGGCAAATCTCTTTCTCCCTGTTGCACATCTCATCGCTTGAGCAGAACCCTGGTTTGGGCCTGCACATGTTGTTTTCAGCGTCGCAAAGCTGCCAGCCCTCGCAGTCAGCATCCCCTCTGCACCTGTCTTTCTGGAAGACGCACACATGGTCCTTTGAGCATATTTTCAAAGTGTCGTTGCAGTCTGCGTCAGTGGCGCATTTTCCTGTTTTAGTCACGCAGACTTTCTTCGCAGTGTCGCAAGTTTGCCAATCTTTGCACTGCTTGTCGCTGGTGCATCCTCCTGATGCGCAGCCTGAAAGGAGAATCAGTCCGGCAGCAAGCGCAGCCAAAAGAAAGGCAGCCAAATATGCTTTTGAAACCAAAACCACCACCTTTGAACCCAAACAGCGAATTTTCTGAAAAATAAAAATTATAAAATAAGCAGAAAGCCATAGCTATTTTAATATTTGGAGCGGTAAGACCATCATGAGAGTGGCTTCTTCACTTTTGCTTGCGCTGTCTTTGGCTTGCCTGGCTTTTCCGATAGCAGTGATAGCTCCGGTCTCGACGCAGATAGAGGACGGAGGGCAATTGCCTGTTGGCGACGTTGGCCCAGGGCAAACCTTTGTGGTTTCAGTCGAGCCAAAGGTCCATTCAGGCGGAAAATACGGGCTTGGAGGCGCATACGACCAGCTTATTGCCACCTCTCTTCCTGAAGGTTGGTCCTCCTCCCCTTCCAGGCTTTATTCTGACCCTCTTCAGGCAGACATCACCGTGCCTGCTGACGCCAAGGACGGGGATTATCCGGTAGAGCTGACTTTGTGGGATGAGGCAGGCGAGATGGGGCTGGGCAAAAACGCCAGCTTCAAGCTGCAAGTGAGGGTGCGCAAAGATGTGATGGACATGAAAGTGGAGCCTGCTTTCCGCTCGGTCGGAGCAGGGCAGCCTGCAAGATATTCCATAACCATAGTCAACAAAGGAATAGCCAACGATGTCTTCACTCTGGGCTCATCCGGCGTGCGCAACTGGGAGTTCCGCAGAAGCGTGTACATACCTTCAGGGACCTCAAAGACAGTAAATTATGAGCTTGTTGGCGAGGAAGAGTCGGAATACCAGGTTAAAATCTGGGCAAAGTCCTCCTCAAGCGATGCAATCAAGTCAGAGCAAGATGTGCGCCTGCAGGTGAAATCCGACCTGCTTTCTGACTACCGCGCAGTGAACAAAGGGGTGCTGCTGTTCCCGCTTGCGCAGGCTCCTGCCTATTTTGCCATAGGGCTTCTTTCCAATCTTCTTCCAAGCTGAAGGTGCTTTATGCAAAACAGGAAAGTTTCAGCTGAAAACGCCACCTTGGCGTCCATCATCCAAAAGGCAACAGGGAGGCTGCCTCCATTCAAAGCCAAGGTAAGAAAGCCAGATGCGCATGAATCGGCAATCAGGCAAGCTGCCGCAAAGGAAGCGGCAGCCATGCTGCAGCAGCAAGGAGCTGAGAATCTGAACTCCATCAAGCTTGCCATCTGCGGAAAGTACCGCATCGCCTTCCTCAAAAATTCCGAGATTCTTGCGCACGTTCCAGCCTCCAGCCAGAGCTTGCGGGCATTTCTCCTCAAATCGCCCACAAGGACCCTGTCAGGCGTTTCGCCAATTGCAATAATGCCTCCGCCTTCTCCTTGCGGGGGGAGCTGCACGTACTGCCCAAAAGGCGAAAATGCGCCCCAGTCATACACAGGCTACGAGCCAACCACCATGAGGGCAATCCAAAACGGCTATTCCGCATCGCGGCAAATCCAGGCAAGGCTGAATCAGTATGCTCAGCAGGGGCATTTGGCGGAAAAATGCCATCTGATCATCATGGGAGGGACTTTCCTTTACGGAAAGCCGCAGCAGAGGTCAAGGTTCATGAAAGAGGCTTTCGAAGCCTTGAACAAAGCCAAATCCCCCAATCTCAAGCACGCGGTTGATTCAAACGAGCATGCTCCGCACAAAGCAATCGGCGTGACTTTTGAGACGCGCCCGGATTATGGTTTGCAGTATCATGCGGACGAAATGCTGAGGATGGGCGGCACACAGGTGGAGCTTGGGGTGCAGTCCCTTTCTGACAGGGTATATAAGCTGGTCAGGAGAGGGCATGCTGTCTCTGATGTTGCCTGCTCAAGCGCCATATTGCGCAACTGCGGATTCAAGATACTCTACCATATGATGCCAGGGCTGTTCTCCACCCCTGCGCAAGACATATCCTACTTCAAAAGGCTCTTTTCCGAAAGCAGGTTCAGGCCAGACATGCTAAAAATATATCCTGCTTTGGTGCTCCAAGGCACAGCGCTTTATGCCCAGTGGAAGAGGGGCGAGTTTTCCCCATACGACACGCAGCAGGCAGCAGAGGTGATTGCCCAAGCCATCAAGCACGTGCCTCCATATGTCAGGATATCAAGAATACAGCGCGACATCCCCTCTCCGCTTGTTTGCGCAGGCGTGAAAAACTCCAACTTGCGGCAGATTGTGGAGCAGAAGCTTGCTGAGCGCGGTGAGAGGTGCAGGTGCATAAGATGCAGGGAAATAGGCTCCCAAAAGAGGCTGGGCAGGGAGGCGCAGAAGCTTTCGCTTTCGCTGCAAAGGATTGACTACGAGGCTTCTTTTGGAAAAGAGGTTTTCCTCTCATTTGAGGATGAGGAGCAAGGGTTGCTTGCCGCATTTCTTCGCCTAAGGATGCCAAACCAATCCCACAGGAAAGAGATAGATGCAGCTTCCCCAAGCCCAAGCGCTTATAGATTCCAGTCCCTTCCTGCTCCGCAAAGGCCCAGGATAGAGGCTCCAAGCCACACGCCGCAAGTCTCATCATCCATTGTAAGGGAGCTTCACGTGTATGGGCAGGAGGCTTCAATTGGGGAGAGGGCTGAAGGCAAGATGCAGCATAAGGGCTTGGGAAGGAGGCTTCTTGCGGAAGCCGAGGAAATAACCAAAAAGGAGTTCGGGCTGGACAGGATATCGGTATTGTCAGGGCCTGGAGCGCGAGGGTATTACCGGAAGCTTGGATATTCTTTGCGAGGGGCTTACATGTCCAAGAAAATCTAGCCGACGGACAAAACTTTGGCTTTTCCCACCACCCGCGGCATGCAGTCAGGCGAGAAGAGGCAGGCTTCCTCATTTTCCCTAAGGCAAAGCCTTGGCTGAATCTCAATCTCATGCCTATCCCCAGCAATCTTCCTTACTTTGCAGGCAGCTGTTTTCAAGCCTGCAAGCAAAAACAGCTGCCCTCTGTCCATCTGGCCCTTGTAGAAAGGCGAGGCAAATACATCTGCCTGAAATTTGCCGCAAGCCTCAATTGGCGAATCGCACGCCAAATCCCCTCTTTCTATCTGGCTTGGCTCAATTCCCTTCAGGCTCATGCCCACCCTGCTTCCTGCCCCGGCCTCATCGACGCTCTGGTCCTGCACTTGGATGGATTTCACCTCGGTCTGCAGCCCGGATGGGCAGATGAAAAGCTTCTGGCGCAAAAATACCTTGCCTTTCTGGACTATCCCAAGCGCCACTGTCCCCACGCCTTTCACAGGGAAGCATGAGTCAATGACAATCTCAGTTCTGCCCGCAGGGTCTCTCCTGCTTTTTTCCGAAAGAAGCTTCTGGCAAAGCAGGCTGGCGTCCTGCTCAAAAAACTCATAGCTTGAGATGCCTGCGGATTTCACAATCGGCTCCAGCTCTTCTTTGCCCACCAAGTCAGCAACCACAATAAGCTTTGCTGGAAAATGCGCGGCTGCGACAAGCATTTCGCCAGCAGTCTTGCCAATCGCTTCTGGCCGAATGTATGCCACATCGCAAAGCGAAAGGCAATACAAAAGCGGCTGTATTTTGCCAGGGTATTTTGCCGGATGATACACGCACAGCACTTCGTCTCCTTGCTTTCTGCTGTAGGTTGAGAAGTCAGCCTCAGAGGCTTTTTTGCCCAGCCTGGCCGCAAAATCAGGGCTAAGCTCCAGCCCAGCAGCATGCAAATGCTTCATGGTGGCTTTCAGCTGGAAAATTTTATTAAAGCAAGGCTGCATAAAGCCTAAAGCAAGCGGCTGTAGTCTAGCCTGGTTAGGATTTGAGATTCCCAATCTCGCGACCCGGGTTCAAATCCCGGCAGCCGCACTTCTTTTAAACTCATTTCATTATTTGTTGTAGGCTGCGACCGTAGTCTAGCCTGGTTAGGATTCGAGATTGCCAATCTCGCGGGCCGGGTTCAAAATCGCATGATGGAAATCCCGGCGGTCGCATTTTGCCTTTTCTGCCGGCAAGCGACGGCTCCTCAACCATTTTATATCCTTTGAGCCAATCTAACTGCATGCGCCTGCTTGGCTTCATATTTTCCCTTGACGCTTTCGTGGCATTCACCCTCATCATGCTTTCCATAAGCGTCCTTATGTTCAGCCTTGGAACGCCCAAGCCATACTTCCCCTATCTTGAGCAAGCCCGCCAGCTTGCGCATGACACTCTGCAGGTCATGGCCACAACATCAGAATCGCAAGGCGGCCCAACTTATCTTGAAAGCGCAGTAGCCAACAGGAACAACCCTTCTGCCTTGCGCCAGATAATGTTCAAAGTCGCAGGCGGCAATTCTTCGCATCGCGGCATAATACCGCAAGGCTATGCCTACAAGCTGCAGTTCTACAACTTCAACGACCCGGCAAATCCTGTCTTCACCGCGTATGACTCTGGCAGGGACCCGCTTTCAGACAGGTACGGAAAATCCTTCTCCAAAGTCCAGGCATCCGCCACAGTTTTTGCCTCCCTTTATGATGTGCCTCCGAATCCTGGAGCCTCTCCATTCTGCTACATAAGCTGCTTCGGCTACACTCCCGCAGGGCCGGCATATCCTTGCAACACAACGCCTTGCGATTCGCCAACCTCAAATTTCCAGCAAGGAAAGAACACCATCCAGCTGATACGCTTGGTGGTATATGCGTGATGCGATGGCGCAGAGATTTTCCAAAGGGTTTTTCTTCACAGTGATGGCGCTTGTGATTTTGTCTTTCATGCTTTTCACAGTGCAGATTTGGGTTCGGGCTTTGGAGCAGTCTGACCAAAGGCAAGCCCAGCGCTTCAAGGGAGAGGCCACCAGGCTGGCGCTCTCCTCCATATCCGACAAGTCCATTTCGGATTTCGCGAACGCCTCTGCCTTTTATGCCACGTTCAAGCTAGCCAATTACTCCTCCCAAGCAGGAGCGGGCTTGGCATCTTCCCAATCGTCAGACCCAAAAAATCCGCAGACAGGCGAGGTGGAGAAAGCCATCCTTTCGCTTATGAGAAACGGCACCACCGCGCTGGCTCCTCCCCTCAATTACTCGCAAGAGGAGTTTGAGGCATACACAATAGAGTCATGGAAGCAAAAAATGCGCTCAGCCGCGGCGGCAACAGGCTTTTCAGTGTCTTTCTCTGAGCCTTACAACATGAAAATTTCCCAAAAAGATGCCTGGACCGTAGGGGTTTCTTTTGAGATGGACTTGAACATATCTGATTTTGAGAACACCCTTAGGCAGAGCAAAAAGCTGAAGGCCAATTCAAGCTTCTCAATTGTCGGAATGCCCGACCCGTTCGTACACAGGAACGACATGGCAAGAAGAGGGGTGCCCTCCGGGCTTGCAGCCTCCAAGCAGATTTTCAGGAATCCTCTTTACCGCTTCCCCTCTGATTTGGCTCCGAAAAATGCCTTCAACGGGACCCGCGGATTCGGGTGGTTCTATGGCGCAGTGATGACCGACTATCCCAGCTCGCCAGATGATTTGGAACAGCCCCTATCCCAGATGATACTGGTGAAGAATTGGGACGAAAACATAAGCTCATATGCTCCGCTTTTCGGAGCAGTGGTCATCACCAATCTTCCAGAATATGAGTATTACAACTACACCGACCCGGACACAGGATGCCAGTTCACAGCCCGAAGCGAGACCAAATGCCTCAACTGCGTCACTCGCTATTTCTCCAGCCAGCCTGGGTGCGCAAAGGCGCCTGAAGTGCGCAACAAAACCTCTTCCCCGTATATGGCAACCGACGGCTCAGCCTGGCTTTCCCGCATTCCCCAAGTTGCGCGCCAAGGGCTCAGAAGCCAAAGGTATATCCTTATTGACAATCCAAAGGAGACTCCAGAAGAGGCTCTTGATGACGCAGACCACCATCATATCTGGGACATGAGCGCAATAAGGGATGCTTCCATATGCGGATTTTACGTGGAATCTCCCCTTGCGCCTTCTTTCTTCCAGCGCATGCTTGCTCAGGCAGGGGTGTCAAGCGATGCAGGCTCGCTGCGAAGCGATTACGGCATAGAGTCATTTTTGGTCGGCAGATGGGCAGGAGGCTCAGATGACGCCTCAAATGGCGGCCAGCACCAGAGGCTCACCAAGCTGGACTGGGTTTTCTACTCCACCTATCCTCCCCAGACGGAAGCATTAACCCCGAGGATAAAAGGCATGATGGGGTGCAAAAGCAAAGACATGTGCAGCTCAAATGACCCCAACCAAATAGGGGTAGGATTTTTCAGGCTTAGGAACGAGGATGTCGCAAGGTATGGGCTGAACCTGACTGCCTGCAATGTGGACAGCAGGTTCCCCAGGATGGCTCCGTGCAGCTGAGTGGTGCAGATGGAAAGATCACATGTTTCAGGGCAGGCGGCTGTGGAGATGCTGGTCTTTGTGGCATTCGTGCTGCTTTTCATCATCCCTTTGGCTTTGCTTTTCCTTTCCATGTCAGGAGAAGAGGCTGGCAAATCCTCGCTTGAGCAGGCAAGAATAGCCGCAAGGATAATATCTGATGAGGCAGGAGAAGTGTATCTTCAGGGTCCTGGCTCCAAAAAGTCAATCACAGTCAATTACCCAAGCGGAGTGGCGGATGGGGCTGTGGAAGGAGGATTGGTGGTCTTGACGATGGATGTGGGCGGAAGAAGGACAGATGTGGCAAGCCCGGCATTTGCCAACATAACCGGCAATCTCTCTGGAAGGAGGAACGCCGGCCCGCAAAGGATAGACTTGTTCTACAATCATTCGCTTGGCGCGGTCGTGGTGAGATATGGGTGATGCTTCCATTCCAGCAGCTTCCAGATGCAGCATAGGGCAGGCTGCAGTGGAGGTCATATCCTATTCTGTGCTGTTTTTGCTGATGCTTCTGCTTTCAATAGCGATTTTTTTCTATCTGCAATCCCAAGAGATTGCCAAAGCCGAGAATGCTTATGCTCAGCAAATCGCATACCAGCTTTCCGACCAAATAAACGTGGCATTTGTGGCAGGGGACGGTTTTTGGCACACCGTTCGGATCCCTCCGGATTTGCTTGGGAAAAACTACCAGTTTATGGTGAGCCGCGCATACGGGCAGCAGGCGCAGAATGAGACAGGGTTTGTCTATGTGAATTGGAACAGCGGAAAATCCTCAGTCTCAGCCCCAGCCATAACAGCATCTTTCGGGATATCTTCCTTAGGCTCAGGAATAGGCTATAGCGGGGATTTCATAGAGATAAACAGCACAGTTTCCTGCCTTAATATCTCAAACCAGGCAGGGAACATCACTTTCGGGAGGGCAGCATCATGCTGAAAGGCCAGTATTTTTCATTTGACGCTGTGGTTGCCACAGTCATAATGGCAGTCGCAATGGCTTCCCTTATGGGCTACTGGTATGGAGCGCAGCAAGCAGCAGAATCGCGAATGCTGCCTCTCCATCCAGGCGCCATGCGGATGGCAGAGTCTTTGCTTTCTCCGGGAGTTCCTTCTGGATGGCAGTCCGCCTCTTCCTTGAATGATGTGAAGCAGTTTGGGATAGCTTCCGGATTCTCAAACCAGATCAACCGGTCAAAGCTGGACAAGCTGGATTATTGGATAGCCAACAATTATGCTGGCTCAGGCAAAATAATGAGGGCTCCGGCAGAGTATTGCATCCTTTTGGAATACACAGAGGACAACCTCCCAATAAAGCGCATGGGGAACTGCACATATGATTCCGGAAGGGAGGTTGCAGTGGCGCACAGAGGGGTGTCCATCCAAGATTCTTCTGGCAAGATGCGGCCTGCCAGGATGCGCGTGTTTGTTTGGAGATGACCTACTCCACAGTGACTGATTTTGCAAGGTTGCGCGGCTTGTCCGGGTCGCGTTTGAGCTTGACAGCAAGATAGTAAGCAAGAAGCTGCAAGGGCACAGAATAAACCAAGGGTATCTCTGCGCCTTCTGCCTTTGGTACAGCCAGGCTGAGCTTGGCTTTCCCAAGAGCCTGCTTGCTGTCTGACAAAACCACCAGGTTGGCATTCCTGGCTAGGCACTCCTGCACATTGGACATTGTTTTTGGGAAAGAGCTGTCTGCTGGCGCAAGCGCGACGACCACCACATTTTTGTCCAGAAGCGAAAGCGGCCCATGCTTCAGCTCGCCTGCTGCATAAGCCTCGGCATGCAGATAAGTTATCTCCTTGAGCTTAAGAGCTCCCTCAAGGGCTGAAGGGAATGCCATGCCTCTGCCTATGTAGAAGAAATCTTTGAACCGGCTGAGCCTGTCCGCAAGCTTTTTTATCTTGGATTGGCTTTCAAGCACCTTCTCAATCTTCTCCGAAACCCCCTGCAGCCTTTCAAGCTCTTTTTCTCTTTTGCCCAAAGCCAGCGCGATTTTTGCCAGCACTGCCACCTGGCATGTGAATGACTTGGTTGCCACCACCGAAAGCTCAGGGCCTGCGCCTATCATCACAGAGGCATCTGCCTCACGGTAAAGCGAGCTTCCCAGCACATTGGTTATCGCCACCACTTTGGCTCCGCTTGATTTGGCAAGCCTGGCTGCAGAAAGGGTGTCCGCAGTCTCTCCAGACTGGCTTATGGCTATGACCACCTTTTCCTTGCCGGTCCGGGCGTATTGGAATTCAGAGCCAAGGATGACCTCGCATGGCACCCCCAAGATGCTTTGCGCTATGCTTTTGAACACCAGGCCTGCATAATAGGAGCTTCCGCAGGCAACCACAGTGAAATGCTCCTGCCCGCCAAGGATGGCTGCTGCCTCATCCACATCTGCGGACAGAGCCTCGCGTATTTTGGCAGGCTGCTCGCTTATCTCCTTGAGCATGAAGTGGGGGTATCCTCCTTTCTCTGCCATCTGCGCGCTCCAATTTATGCTGTGGATTTTCCTTCGAACTCTTTTTGAGCCGCTGAAAATCTCAAAGCCGCCTTTTTTTATGACTGCCCGGTCGCCGTCCTCCAGGAAAACCACTTTTTTTGTGTATGCAAGCAAGGCAGGCACATCCGAGGCGCAAAACATCTCTCCTTCCCCTATCCCTATCACCAGCGGCGGACCATTCCTTGATGCGTGTATTGCCTCCTCTCCCTCGCTTATGCAGACCACAGACCATGTGCCTTTGAGCATGGAAATGGCATTTGAGAAGGCTTTCCCAAAGTCCTTCTCTTTCTTCAGCTCCTCCTCTACAAGATGGGCTATCGCCTCAGTGTCAGTCTCAGAGGAAAACCTGTGCCCTTTCTTGGAAAGGCTTGCCCTAAGCTCCTCAAAGTTCTCAATCACGCCGTTGTGCACAAGGAAAATCTTCCCATGAGAATCAGAATGCGGATGCGCATTCTTTTGGCTCACCCCTCCATGCGTTGCCCACCTGGTGTGCCCTATGCCTATTGTGCCTTCAAGCTGAAGGAAATTCCTTCTCCGGTGAATCTCATCCAGCCTGCCTGCATCCTTTATCAGCTGTATCTTGCCGCTCAGAGTCGCAATGCCTGCTGAGTCATACCCTCGGTATTCCAGCTTGCGCAAGCCCTCCAAAATGACCTCAGAAGCTTTCCTGTAGCCAATGTATCCGATTATGCCGCACATTTGCCTTTCCTCAAACCTTCTCCCCTACTGCAAAAGTCCTTTTGACAGAAGTTATTTTCACCTTGATTTTTTCGCCCACAATTGCGTTGGGGACAAACACCACAAAGCCTTCCACATGGGCAATTCCGTCCCCGCGCGCGCCCTTGGCTTCAACAACTACCTCATACACCTTGCCTTCTTCCACAGGTCTTCCTATCCAGTCCATGCTTTCCCTTCTTGCAGGCGCTGTTTTTATTTGTTATCAATCACCTGAAGGGGCGGCTGTTCCTTCTGAGCCTGTAAAGCGAGGCTCTTTTCCCAAGCCGGAAGAAAAGCTTGGCATAAGCCCCATCCGCCTCCTCCTCCCGCAGCGCAGCTCTGAGGTCTGCCTCTATCAGCGCTGCAGGATAAGCGTAAGCCTTGTGCATGCATGAAAGGGAATGCACCAGGCTTGCCACCTCTCCAAATGCCTTTTGCCCAGCAAGAAACTCAACCCGCAAAGGCCGGTCTTCCTCAACAGGCTTAAGGTAAAAGGAAAGTATCTTCTCTGACCACCCACCCAAATCTTTGAGTATCTGGTGGCTTGAGGGGGAAGAGGAATAGGTGAATGCGCATGTCCTCTCCCCAGCCTCAAGCAGAAAGAAAAGGAAAGAGGTGTCTGTGGTGTGGCGCAGCCCTTCCTCTCCATCCAGGCTTTTGCTCAAAAGCTCCATGAACCTTTTGCTTCTGCTGTCCTTTATTATGCCCAAAAGCAGGCATTGGCGCGACCATGCGGTCTGGTAAAGCCTGGTGTAAGAATGCAAAACTTCCTGGTAAAGCTGCCGCATCTCCGATTCCTCTGAGGGCTTGTCTGAAAGCAGCGGGGCTATTGAGCCGTCAAGAAGAAGAGCGGCTGGGGAATGCTTTTCTATAAGCGAGGCTGCGCAGCCCAGCTCGCCTTTGAGCCTGAAGAGGGATTTGTGCCAAATAACCTCGTGGCTGTCCAGCCCGCTTCTCATGTCATATTCAATCGGCGGGCGGGAAGAAGGAAAATATGAATGGGAAATTATGCGGGATTTGCCGTATTCAAATACCACTCCCACGCTGCGCATCAAAAGAAGGTCAAACCCGTGAAGCTCCTCTCCGGCAATTCCGCCGTCAACAGCCGCAATCTTGCCGCTTATCTCCTGCTGGCTCACCGGGTAGACCAGCTTTTCCTCAAGAGCCCCATGAAGCCTGCCTGCGGAGCCCTCTTGCCTTAGCTTTTTTGCAGCCCTGATTTTTGCAGACTCGCTTTGCTCTATTTTTTCAGCGAAGCTTTTCAGCCAATCAAGCATAAGCATATTAAAACAAAATTGTTTTTATTCTCCATGGCAGCCAAGCAGGCAATTGTCATGCGAGCAGACTTGAGGATGGGGAAAGGGAAAGCGGCAGCGCAGGCTGCCCACGCCTCCATTTTGGCGTACCTTCAGTCGCTGAAGCGCAATCCTGAGCTTTGCGCCAAGTGGCTGCAAGAAGGGCAAAAAAAAGTGGTGCTAAAAGTCAAAAGCCAAGAGGAGCTTCTGGCTTTGTATGATGCCATGAGGAAAGAAGTGCCATGCGCGCTTGTCAGCGACGCAGGGCTGACGCAGCTTGAGCCTGGGAGCATAACCTGCTTTGGCGCAGGCCCTGCTGATGAGAAAAAGATTGACAAGCACTTAGGGAACCTCAAGCTGCTTTGAGGCCTCCTTTGCGGATGCGGCTTGCCATGCAGTCTGGCTCATTCTTTGGGCTTTGGCTTTTGTATAAATCCTGATTATTTCCGCGATGCTCCAAGCCTGCGAGATTGCCCCTGCCGGCTTTCCTGTGGCAGGCTCGTACATTTCTGGGAGGGTGCCTGCGCAGCCCTCCCCGCTTTTCATGCTCTCCCACAAAGGCCGCAGGGAATTGAGGATTTGCTTTTGCGTTGAAGGATACACCTCAAGCTGGGCGTCGTAAAACGCGCCAAGCAGCCATGGCCAAATCATGCCCTGATGGTATGCCTCGTCCCTCTGCTGCTGGTTCCCCCTGTAAGCCTCATGGCATCTGCTGTCCTCATGGGGAAGGGTTCGGAGCCCAAGGGGCGTGTATAGCTTGGAGCGCACCAGGTTGAAAACAAGCTTCTTCTGGAGGCTGTTGAGGGGCGAGTGCGGAAGCGCGACCGCAAATATCTGGTTGGGCCTAAGAGTCGCGTCATTTGGCTCAATCACGTCAAAAAGCTGGGCTTCATGCAAAGACAGGAACTTCTGGAATGATTCGGCGCATGCCTCTATTATAGGCGAAACAATTGACAGCATTCTTTTGTCCTCAAACTTTTCAGCAAGCTCCTGCATGAAATTCAGGTTGGAGTACCAAAGCGCGTTTATCTCAACAGGCTTGCCTTTCCTTGGGGTCACCGGGCTTCCTCCAATCTGCGCATCCATCCAGGTTGATGAGGCAGAAAGCACCCGCAGAAGGCAATCCCCATCCATCCTGGCAAGGCTGTTGCCTTGTATGTATCCTGATATTATTTGCTTCATCGGCTTCCAAAGCCTGCGCTGGACAAAGCTGTAGTCCCCTGTCCATTCCGCATAATGCCTTATGGCATTAAGGTACCAAAGCGAAGCGTCAGATGAGGTGTAGCTCATCTCCCCTTCCTCTGTGATGAAGTTCGGGATTAAGCCGTCCTCTATTTTTCCGCTGTAGCCGAAAAGGATTTCGCGCGCAAGAGCGTGCCTGCCTGTGTACACAAGCAGCCCAGGAAGCGAAACCATAGTGTCCCTGCCCCATTCAAAAAACCAAGGATAGCCTGCGACAATAAGCCTTCTCCCTTTCCTGCTTGCGATGAATGAGTCGGCGGCTTTCAGCAAAGCTTGGGAAAAATCAGTGGCGGCTATGCCGCTGCTCTCCTCGTAGCCACGAATCAGGTGCATCCTGCGCATCTGCTGCCTATCCAAAAGCTCAAGCGCTTCGGATGGCGCAATCCCCTCAACTGAGGCGGACAGGTGCAGCTCTTCGCCCTGCTGCAGCCTGCAGGAAAAAACGCCTGGAGAAAACAACGTTTCGCAGTGGGGGTATCCTCTCTCCTGCTCTGCAGGATAAAGCATGTTCCTGTAATTGTCAGGAGAGGGAACGAAGCTGCCATTGGAGCAACTCATTCTCATTTGGGGGTTTGCTGTCCAAAAGCCAAACCTGTCTGAGCGGAATTCCATGCTTTTGTCTTGGGCAGAGGGGTCTTGGTGTATTTTCCTCATGGCCAGAAGAGGCCTTATTGAAAGCCCAATCTCTCCTGAGCCTTCCATCCTGTATGATATAAGCGAAGTGTTCTTGCCATAGACCATCCTCACCGACTTTGCCAGCCTCATGCCTTCAACTGAATAATGGAATTCTGGGAATTCTGCGAAGCTGAACCCAATCTGCCTCCTGTAGCCTTCAGGATAGACTTTTCCTGGGTATTGGTTGGTGGAAAGAGGGAGCTGCTCTCCTGCAACAACCGCATGCTCCTCCAGCTTGGAAAGCATAACCATCCTCCCTTGCGGCAATGAGGCAACCAAAAGGCCATGGTATTTCCTGGTGTTCATCCCTATGGCTGTGGATGAGGAGTATCCTCCCAGCCCGTTGGCAATAAGCCACTCTCTGGCGCCTGCCTTCGCAGGGGTGAGTTCAAAAGCAGAAAGAGCCAGCATGATTGCTCATCTGCAAAATCAAATAAAAGCCTTGCTTTCCTCTTTGGCATCAGCGCCAAAGGCAAGCAGGTTGGTTTAAAAATATTGGTCCAAAAACTGCAAAGTTAGGAGGTGGAATGATGACTGAAAAGGCAGACAAAGCGGTTCGTGGCTTAGAGCAAGGGGAATATGTAATTGGCATCGCAATCATACTTGCAGCCCTTCTTGTTTCAGCCACCATTTACATCGGCTCTTCTGGGATACAGGAGGCAATAGGGAAGGTGAAGCTAACTGCTCCATCAGCCCCAAGCGGAGGAAGCCAGGCGCAGCCTTCGCCCCAGGCGCAGCCTCAGCCGGAGCCAAAGCAAGGCTCTCCAAAGGTTTCAGGGCTGGATTACAGCAATTCCTATTTCAAAGGCAAAGCTGATGCTAAAGTGGTGCTGGTGGAATACTCTGATTTTGAGTGCCCCTTCTGCAACAGGGTCAATCCCACACTTGCTCAGCTTAAGAAGTCCTATCCTGAAGCAAAATACGTTTTCAGGCACTTCCCACTTCCATTCCATCCGAACGCCCAAAAGGCAGCCGAGGCTGCGGAGTGCGCTGGAGAGCAGGGGAAGTTCTTTGAGATGCACGATGCCATGTTCGCAGAGCAAAACAAGCTGTCCGTGCCAGACTTGAAGGCAAAGGCAGCTGCGATTGGGCTTGACACAGCAAAATTCAACAGCTGCCTTGACAGCGGAAAGATGGCGTCAGCTGTCCAAAGCCAGATGGATGAGGGTGAAAGCATAGGAATAAGGGGAACCCCTGGCTTTTTGGCTTATTCCACCAAAGACAGAAGCGAGGCTCTCCAGTCCAGGCTCTCAACCATAGCCTCCAAGCTTTCTGGGCTTGGGGTGGATGCTTCAGTGGTTGAGGTTGAGGGAGCAGGATTTGGGATAGTGTTCGCAGGCGCGCTCCCATACTCCAACTTTGACGAGGTCATGAAAGCCTTCAACTGAGCAGACCATACGCTCTTTTTATTTTTTCTTCCGATTTTTTTCGCATGTCTGACATGGAGATTTTCATAAAGTCCTGCCTCATAGGGGCTGCTCGCAGGATAGAGGAGGCGAGAAAATCCGGGCTTAAGATAACCGTGAAAGGAAGGAACGACCGGGCAACCTCCGCTGATTTCGCATCCGAGCAATTCATCGCAGGCAGGATAAAGAAAGAATACCCGGGCTCTCTTATTTTGTCAGAGGAGTCCTACCATCCGGAAGATTTGGTGGCAGACTCGCTTTTTGTGGTGGATCCGATTGACGGCACGCACAATTTCATCCAAGGCATCCCGCTTTACGGAATCTCAATCGCCCATTATTCAGGCGGCAAGCCGCAAGCAGGAGGGGTGTATCTACCCAACCAAAGAAGGCTTTATTACGCAGAGAAAGGAAAGCAATCCACTCTCAACGGAAAGCCAATATCCGTCTCAAAAACCAAAAAATTGGAGGATTTTTTCCTGCTTTGCGACAGCCGCATCCATCTTGCTGAGGACATGGGGATTTTGCGCGGGCTTTTGAGGATTGAGCGGATGAGCCAGCACACCAGGTTCCTTGGGACAGCGGTGCATGAGATGTGCTATGTTGCTGACGGGACGGTTGACGCAGAGATGGATTTCAAGCTCAAGCCTTATGATTTTGCGGCAGGGATTTTCATAGCCCAGCAGGCAGGGGCGAAAGCCACGGATTTGCTGGGGCAGAAGTGGAGCCTTTCCACCAAATCTTTCCTTGTCTCAAATGGAAGGCAACACAAGCGCATCCTTGGCATCCTGAACGAGTAGCTATTGCCCGCCTTTTCCCTCATCTTTGCGGTAGTGCAAAAGCACCGAGAATGAAACAAAGCAGACTGATGAGAAGAGCAGGCAAAGCCCTGATGCCGCCAAAATCTCTGCTGCATAAAGCCAAAAGAAAATGCCCTTGGCTTTCTCTTTTGCATCCAGCAGAAGCTTCCTCTCCTTGCGCACATCCTCCCCGATTTTCCGCAAGGAAGCCGAAAGCTCGGAGAGGGATTGGGCAGTCGAATTGAGGGAATAGGAGGAGTTGGAGAATGATTCTGCTGCTTTCTTTGCCGATGAGGCTGCAGAGGATATTTTGCCATCCGAGCCTATTATTGGGATGGAGCTTATTGCCAAAAGCGAATCAGCCAGGCTTTTGCTGGAGCTGGAGTATTGCGAAAGCGAGCTTGACAGGCTGTAAGCCGCATCAGCGCCATGCCCTGCCCCCTCCGATGCCTGGATGATGGATTTCTCCAAATCAGAGGCGGATGCTATGGCAGCATCAAGCTGCCCAGCCAAAATCTTCTCCAAGGCAGCAGTTGCGGAAAGCAGCGCAAAAAGGGAAGCTGCGCAGATTAATATGCCTGCAATTCCAAACAGGGCTGACAAAACTGCCAAAGCGCTTTTGCTTTTTTTGAGGATGCCTTCAGGAAGAACCATCTAAAGCCTACCTCTCCTCTTTCCGCGAATATGGAGGAAAAAAGCAATGAAAAGCGCAGCTATCATGCCAAACATCACCAGCAAAGCCGCAGCGGCAACCGAGATCCTTTGCGCATCTTTTGCTTTCCCCTCAGCATCCTCCGCTGCCTTTTTGCCCATCTGCACTGCCATTTGCGGGTTGCCATAGACGCTTTCTCTTGCCTGCGCAATCAGCTCCCTTTCCTGCTTGAAGTCAGGCGGCAAAAGCACAGGCTTTGCTGCGGATGCATTCAGCATAGTCTCAAAAGCAGTCAAGTTGGCAAGCGCGGACTCAATCTCCAAAACCCTCTTCTCCAGCATCCCCTCATTGACCCGCACATCCACTTCCGCAAGCCTCAAAGAGGAGCCTGCAGCCTCGCTATCCCCTGCCAGAATTGAGGAGTTGGCGAGCCGGACAAGCCTTTGCGCATTTGTGAGGTTGATGTCCTGGCGGTATTTTTCGGCTTTCGCCTGCAAGGCAGATATTCTTGCGCTCATGCCCTCAAGCTCCATCAGCAATGAAGCTTGCGTCTGGTTGCGCAAGGCAGACGCCTGACTGCTTTCAAGCTCCTCCGCTTTTTTCCTTATGCTTTCTGCCATGGGCGAAAGGGACAGCGCAAGCTCTGCAGATTGCATGTAATTTCCAGCAGAAAGCTTTGCTTCGGCATCAGCGCTTTTCCTGTCAAAATCCGAAAGGAGAGCAGCAAGGGAAGGCTCATTTTCAGCCTTTTTCCTGGCAGGCGCAAGGTAATCCTTTGCCTGCTTGACCAGCTGCTTTATGCGGACGCTTGCGGACTGGCGAATCTCTTTCTTTTCATTCTCGGCCTCCTCCTTTGCCCTCTCAGCTATTTTTGAGGCAGCAGTGAATTGGTAGTTTCTGTATTCCTCAAGAGCCTCCTCAAGCTTCCCTTCGTGAGAGGAGCCTGCCTCAGCCAAGCCAAGCTTTTGGGCTATTTTGCGCAGCTCGTAAAGCTCCTGCACCGACTGGTTGGCGGCTTTTATCAAGCCCAAGGTCTCTTGGTTCCCTTCAGGCTTGCTGAAGTTGTATATTCTCACCTTCCGGTTGAAGCTGTCTGCCACATATGCAGTGCTTCCTGAGACAAATACGTCTTCCGGATAAGAAAGGTTCGCAGAGCCCAAAGAGTCAATCGGATAGCCGGTGAGCGTGTAAACCACAATCCTGTTGCCTGTGGCGTCAGCCACAAAAAGCATCCCGTCATGGGCATGGATGCCTCTTGGGGATTTGAGAACCACTCCCCCTTTCCCTCTCCCTATGGCATATTTGTAGGTGAAGTTGGAGTCATACACAAACACCAGCCCTTTGCCTGAATCTGACACGAAAAACAAGTCTCCGTATTTCTCTATATCCGCAGGAGAGGAAAGCAGGCCGTCAGACTCTCCCCTTTCAACCGCTATTTTTGAGAATGCCTTGGTGCTTTTTGAGTAGGCATACACTCTTCCGCCCACCATGTCTGCGATGTATGCGTTTTGGCTGTCAAAGGCAATCCCGCTTGGGCGCTCCATGTTGGAGCTTGGGTTCCACACATCAATCTCAGAGCCGCTGCCTGCATAAGTCTTTATCCTGCCAGAGTTGCCATCCGCTATGTATATAGTTTGCTGGGCATCCTGCGGGTCTTGCCCCATTCTCAGAGGCCCTGTCAGCGCCGATCCCCCCAAGGAAACCATAACATTGACGCGCTTTGTCCCGTTGAAGACATACAAAGCCCCTTTTCCTGAATCTGAGACATAAAGCTTTCCGCCAGAATGGAAAACTCCGCTTGGGGTGGCGAAAAGCAGGCTCTCGTCAGACGGATTCTCCTGGCTGCTTCCGTTCAGCTCATACAAAAATGTGAAGCCAGCCCAAATGCTTCCGGAAAAAACCAAAGCCAGCAAGGCAAAAATCCCCAGGCGCATTCTCTCACCCATGAGTTTTTCCAGCCAGCAATTATAAATTCAGCAGACCTAAGCGCTCAAGCTCAGCTTTCAGCTCCTTTTCGCTGAGCTTTTGCCTTGCGTAGCCTTCTTGCATGGATGCTTGCGCCACCGACAATGCCACAGCCGGCACCACCCTCGCATCAAAAGCCAGCGGCACCACCCTCTCCTTTGAAATCTCATCCTCCCCAAGCACGCCTGCAATTGCGCGCGATGCGGCAAGCATCATCCCCTCGCTTATCCTTCTGCTTCTTGCCATCAGCGCTCCCCTGAATATGCCCGGAAATCCAAGCACATTGTTTATCTGGTTTGGCAAATCCGCGCGAGCAGTGCCAAAGACTGCGACATTTGCCCTTTTGGCTTTTTGAGGAGATATCTCTGGGTCAGGGTTGGAGAGGGCAAACACTATAGGCGAGCCTGCCATGCTTTTGATTTCCCTTTCCCCCAATATGTTTGGGGCAGAGGCCCCCACCAAAACATCAGCCCCCTTCAGCGCATCCGCAAGCGTGCCGCTTTCATTCTTCCTGTTCAGCTTCGCAAGCTCAAGCTTGTGGCCAGGCAAATCTTCCCTTTGGCTGATTATTCCCCTGCTGTCGCAGACAAGGATTTCCCCAAATCCGTCTTTGCTCAGCAGCTTGGCTATCGCCGAGCCTGCTGCCCCTGCGCCCAACACCACCACCCGCGCCTGCTTCTTGCTCTTCCCAACAAGCTTCAAGGCGTTCATCAAGCCCGCAAGCACAACCACCGCCGTGCCGTGCTGGTCGTCGTGGAAAACAGGGATGTCCAGCTTCTGCATAAGCCTGCGCTCAACCTCAAAGCACTTGGGGGACTCTATATCCTCCAAGTTTATGCCTCCAAATGATGGGGAAATTGCCTCCACCGCAAAGGCAATCTCCTCCTCTTTTTGGCAAGAGAGGCATATGGGGAAGGCGTCAATATTTGCATAGGATTTGAAAAGAGCGGCCTTTCCTTCCATCACAGGCAAGGCAGCCAGCGGGCCGACATTCCCAAGCCCAAGCACCCTGCTTCCGTCCGAAACCACAGCCACGCTGTTCCATTTCATTGTCAGCTCATATGCCTGCTTTGGGTCTTTTTTTATCTCCCTGCAAACCTCTGCAACTCCGGGCGTGTATGCCAGGGAAAGCCCCCTGCTGCTTTTGCAATCCACTTTGGGGCAAACTTGCAGCTTCCCTCTGCTTTTCCTATGCAGCTCAACCGCTTTTCTGCCAATATTTTCTGCCATGCAAAAACCACCAACTCTGCTGCGCTAAGATATTAATCAGTTTGCCGCGCAAGGCTGTTTTCTGATTTCGCCAATATTTTTGAATAAATAACGTTTTTCGTCTTTTTTTATTTTTTATATAATTTATTTAGCCAAAAATTAACGATTTGTTTTTAAACCCATGCCTCCAGAATGCATGGCATGGAAGCAAGCAAAAAAATCAGGCTGGCATATGTGACCTCTCCCCGCGAGCTTCACAGCGAAGGGGTGGGGCGTGATGCAAGGATTGTGCCCACTTTGGAGTTCCTCCACAGCCTGGCAAATTCCCACCCGCTTCATTCCAGCCTGCAAATAGCGGCTGTTTTTGTCGATGATGACGGCAAAGAATACCAAAAAAGGAGGCTTGAGAAAGAAAACGAGGCGTTTGTTTTCCTCAGAGAATTCTGCAGAAGGCACAATATAGTTTTCCATGTGGAAGGCTCCTCTTTTTGGAGGTCTCTTCCTGCGCATGTGGACAGCCCAAGTGGGCGGATCATGAATCCCCAAAAGCAGAAGGCAAAGATGGAATACGAGGAAAGGATGCTTTCCTTCATGCGGCAAAACAGCATAGACATCATCCTCTCAGACTCCTATGCTGTCCTTTTCAACTCAATAATGCTTGACCCATCCATAGGCTACCGGGGCCTTATATTAAACATCCACCCAGGCATAGCAAGCGAGGTGCCGGGCATTTTCCCCACCAGAGATGCTTTGGCAAGAGCCAAATTCTTCTCGGGCTTGCGCCAGGACAGGCATGAGGCAAGAAAGCAGCTTTGGGAAAACCGCGAAAAAATATCCATCAGAAGAAACGGATATGACTCCAGCATAAAGAACATCTTCCAGAGGATGGGCATTCCTGCCGAGTTCAAGGAGGGCGAAGTCCTGCTGCAAAGCCAAAGAAACATCTTCCGCTCAACCACAGGCGCGACCCTTCATGTGGTGGATGAGCAGATTGACCATGGGCCAACCATACTCTTTTCCTCAGGCACCCCTATTCTCAAGTCCGACACAGAGCAGGAGCTGAGGGTGAGGAATTACAGGACCAAAAACAACGTGGTCATGAGGGGGCTGGCTTTGTTTTTGCGCCAGCCAGAGACCATCAGGCTGATTGAGGAAAACAGGATAAGAAACCGGGCATTCTCAGGAGACAGCCTTCCTCTTTTGCGCAAGCCTCCAATTCGCCAGGAGGCTGCCCAGCCAACCTTAAGGCGCGCAATTTGGTGATTGCTGTGGATAAAAGCCGCCCGATTTGGATTTTGAGGAAGCTGGTTTCCATCAACTCAGTATTCCCCAACGAAGCCTCCCTCGCAAAGTTCTGCGCCGGCTATCTTTCCGATTGCGGCTTTGAGGTAAAGCTTCAGGAATACTCCAAAGGGCGATTCAATGTTATTGCGCAAAAGGGCCCAAGGGCAGGCTCAGTCCTCCTCTCAGCCCATCTTGACACCGTTCCGCCTTACAATTATGCAGGCAAAGACCCTTTCCGCATGCTAATCAAAGGCGGCAGGATATACGGACTTGGCGCATGGGACATGAAGGCAGGGCTTGCGGTTCTGCTTGAGTGCGCAAGAGCCTGCAAAGTATCCAAAAGGGGAATACGGGTAGTCCTGACTTCTGATGAGGAGAACATATCTGAGGGGACATGGGCAGCCCACCGTTCCGGCGAATTCCGCGGCTGCTCTCTGGCAATATCTCATGAGATACCTGACAGCGCCCAAAAAAGCAGGCTTTCCCGCCCTCCAATAATTTTGGGCAGGAGAGGGCGGTGCGTCTATCGCTTCAGGGTTTTCGGCATAGGCGCGCATGGGGCTTCAGGAGGAGGCGAGAGCGCAATCAGCCTCGCATTCAGGCTTGCTGCGGCAATCCAAAAAATCAAAATGCCTCGCTTGCCCGCAGGGGAATGCAGGGTTTTCATACGCTCCTTCCATTCAGAGTCCTCCTCTCTTTCTGTCCCTACAGAGGCGGCTTTTGAGGCGGATGCGCACTTTGCCCCTCCATTCTCCTCAGAATCCTTTCTTGCCTACCTAAAAAGCAGGCTTTCCAGCCTGCCTTTCCCTCCTCGGTGCAGATGGGAAGTAGAAATACCGGAAAGAAAAACGCCCTATCTTCCTGCCTACAAGACCGACAGGCGCAGCCCAGAGGTCATCCGCTTCCTTTCAGCCTATGAAAAGCACGCAGGAAGCTATCGGCTGTCTTTTGGCCTGACAGTCGCTGATGAGAACATAATCTCGCTTAGCGGAGTCCCGGTGGTGACAGTGGGCATAAAGGGAGGAGGGGCGCACAGCTTTGGGGAGTGGGTCTCAAAAAAAGACTACCTGCTCATGTTTGGCAAGATGCCAAAGATTCTGCAAGAGATTCTTGGGAGGTGAGCTGATGCCTGCTCAGGCAACAAGCGGAAAATTCACAAGGGAGGATTTGGAGTTCATAGCCAGGGCAAGGAGTTTCCTGCAAGGCAGGGCTGCAGACTCTCAAATAGCGGAGCGCATAGGCTTGAAGAAAGGCTGGTCTGCTGGCGCAGTGGATTACCAAATAAGGCGGATGGTCAAAGAAAAAGTCTTGGCTGAAAATCCAATCAAGGAACGGCAGCCGGATTCGCACTCCATTTGACTAGCGCCATTTTTTCATCACAAGAAAGGTCTTGGTTTTTTTGATGGCCTCAATCAGCCTTATTTTGTCCAGCCTTTGGTTCAGCGTTCCCATGTCCGGCGCAGACAAAGTTATGGCAATGTCCATGTCCCCAGAAGTTTCCCAAATGAATCCGACGCCTGCCTCCTTCGCAAGCTGCCTTGCGACTTTTTCTGATGGGGTGTGGGATGAGGTGGAGATGAACACGAGCGCCTGCACCCCGCCGCTTTCATTGACATCTATGGTGAAGCGCTGTATGATTCCGTGCTTGACAAGGTTCCCTATCCTTCTTCTTGTGGCAGGCTCTGAAAGCCCAACCTTTTTCCCTATCTTTGCGTTGGCTTGGGCGGAATTTTCGCGCAGAAGCTCTATTATCTTGCGGTCAATCTCATCCATTTTCCAAGCCATGCCCATGAATTTGCAAGCAAACATTATAATCCATCGCCGAGCTTGTACAAATAAAAAGCCTTCTGCCATCTTATTTATCTGTGCGGATGTAGTATAACCTGGCTAGTATCTTGGCCTTCCAAGTCAAAGGTCCGGGTTCAAATCAAGGCGCATGTTTCGGGAAAGTGGAAATCCCGGCATCCGCACTTTTTTGCGGCAAACCAGCCACTATTTTAAACCTCTCCTGCCCAATGAAGGCTGCGGGAGGCCAAAAGGTCAGAAAGCCTTAGCCTATAAAGTCTTCCCGCAAAGGGTGTTGGCATGGCAGTCTCGCCTCTTGAGTCTCGTTACAAAACCGAGATGAATGCGCTTTTTGATGAGCAGGCAAAGCTCAAGTCGTGGCTGGAAGTGGAAGTTGCCCTGGCGTATGCCCACGCAAAGCTTGGGAATATCCCTATTGAAGCCGCCAAGGAGATTGAGCAGGCGGCAGGCAAGGTGGAGCTTGCCAGGGTTGAGGAGATAGAAGCCGAAATCCACCATGACCTTATGGCGATGGTCCGAGCGCTTTCTGAAAAATGCAGAAAGCATGGAGGATATGTGCACTTGGGGGCAACCTCCTATGACATAGAGGACACCGCCGCTGCCCTCACCCTCAAGCGCGCCATACAGATCATAAGAAAAAGGCTGCTTGCGGCGAAAGCCATCCTCAAGCAGCATGCTCTGCAAAGGAAATCATTGGTTTGCGTTGCCCGCACGCACGGGCAGCATGCTGTTCCCACGACTTATGGCATGAAGTTTGCGCTGTGGTTCGCCGAGGTGGAGAGGCACCTTGAGAGGCTGGATTCCGCTGAGGAGGCGATATCTGTCGGGAAAATGTCAGGCGCAGCAGGAACAATGGCGACTTTTCAGGGAAAAGGCTACGAAATCCAGTCAATAGTCATGGAAAGCCTGGGCTTGAAGCCTGACAAAGTCACCAACCAAGTGGTCCAGCGGGACAGGCATGCCCAAGTCCTCTTTGCGCTTGCGCTGATAGCCTGCACGCTTGAGAAAATAGCCAAGGAGATACGCAACCTGCAGAGGACTGAGATAATGGAGGTGGCAGAGCCGTTCGCCTCAAAGCAGGTCGGCTCCTCCACCATGCCCCAGAAAAGAAATCCGCACAAGTGCGAAAGGGTTTGCTCGCTTGCGCGAATTGTCCGCTCCAACCTTCAGGTGGCGTTGGAGAACATCCCGCTTGAGCATGAGCGGGACCTGACCAACTCCGCAAACGAGAGGTTCATCTTCGCGGAATCTTTCATTGTGACTGACTATATGCTTTTGGAGATGAACAAAATACTCGCAGGCCTGCAGTTTTTCCCTGAGAACATAGAGCGCAACCTGGAGCTCACAAGCGGCGCGATAATGGCTGAAAGGGTGATGATTGCCCTCACTGAGAAAGGGATGGGGAGGCAGGAGGCCCATGAGCTGATACGCAACTGCAGCATGGAGGCTTTCCGGGACAAAAGCAAGCTTTTTGATGTCCTGCTTTCCAAGCCAGAGGTTGCCCGCCTGATTTCCAAAGAGGAGCTCGCCTCTCTCTTCCAGCCAAAAAATTACATAGGCGAGGCAGTGGAGATAGTGGAGAGGGCAGTGGGAGCCGAATGAGGTGTGGATGTGGGATATCTTGAGGCCACAGACCCGGAAATTTACGCGCTTGCCAGAAAGGAGCTTGAGCGGCAAAGGCAAGGGCTGGAGCTCATCCCATCTGAAAATTTCGCCTCCCTCGCTGTGATGGAGGCGCAAGGGAGCGTGCTCACCAACAAATACTCGGAAGGATATCCTGGGAAGCGCTACTATGGGGGCAACCAGTTCATTGACGGCTGCGAGGAGCTTGCGATTGAGAGGGCAAAGAAGCTTTTCCACGCTGAGCATGCCAATGTGCAGCCCCATTCAGGCTCGCAGGCAAACATGGCGGCTTACTTCGCCCTTCTTCAGCCAGGCGACAAAATAATGGGGCTGAACCTCTCCCACGGAGGGCATCTGACGCACGGAAGCCCGGTGAATTTTTCAGGACGGCTTTTCAAAGTGGTCCCCTACAACGTCCATCCAAAAACCCACCTTATCGATTATGACGCGATTGAGAAGCAGGCGAAAGAGGAAAAGCCCCAGCTTATCGTGGCAGGCTTCACCGCCTATCCCCGCCAGGTGGATTTCAAGCGCTTTGCCGAGATAGCGGAGGCTTCTGATTCATATCTTATGGTGGACATGGCGCACATAGCCGGGCTGATTGCAGGCGGAGCCCATCCGCAGCCATTCCCACATGCTGATGTTGTGACCTCCACCACCCACAAGACGCTGAGGGGGCCGCGCGGAGCGATAATCTTGTGCAAGCAGGAATACCAGCAGATGATTGACAAGTCTGTCTTTCCTGGGATGCAGGGGGGACCATTTGACCATGTGATTGCGGCAAAAGCAGTCTGCTTCAAAGAAGCGCTGCAGCCTGAGTTTTCAGAATACGCCAAAAAGGTCGTGGAGAACGCAAAGGCTTTGGCAGACTCGCTTCTTTCAGAGGGCATGGCGCTGGTCTCAGGAGGCACAGACACCCATCTTGTCCTTGTGGATTTGTCAGGCATGAAAATCACAGGAAAGGAGGCGCAGCTTGCGCTTGATGAGGTCGGCATAACGGTGAACAAAAACACCATACCCTATGACACCCAGTCTCCATTCGTGACTTCTGGCATAAGGCTGGGGACTCCTGCCTTGACCACAAGGGGCATGGGCAAGTCGGAAATGAGGCATATAGGCAAAATGATAAAGGCAATCTGCGCAAATCCAACAGACTTGCGGCTCAAAGAGAAAATAAAAGAGGAGGTGCGGCAGCTGGCTTCGCAGTTTCCTCTCTATCCGGAGCTTGGATGATGCGATGGGGTGCGAAATAATAGACGGGAGCAGGATTGCAGGAAAGATTCTTGCGGAGGCAAAGCGGCAGGTTGAAGGTTTTTCCCCCAAGCCATGCCTTGCCATACTATTGGTGGGCGACAATCCTGCCTCAGTGCTTTACACGAACAAGAAGATTGAGGACTGCGCGAAAGTGGGCATCTTGTCAAGGGTCGCAAGGCTCCCTGCCTCATCCTCAAAAGATAGAATATTGGGCGAGCTGAAAAAGCTGAACGAAGATGGCTCAGTTGACGCAATATTGGTCCAGCTTCCCCTTCCAGCCTCAATTGACGAAGAGGAGATTTTGGGCGCAATCTCCCCAGAAAAAGACGTGGACGGGTTCCATCCTCAAAATTTCGGGCAGGCTGCGCTTGGCATCGGGCAGCTGCTCCCCTGCACCCCTGCCGGCGTTGTCCGCCTCCTTAAGGAAAGCGGCATTTCTCTTGCAGGAAAGCACGCAGTGGTGGTGGGAAGAAGCAGGATAGTGGGAAAGCCGCTTGCTTTCCTTCTCCTCAATGAGAGCTGCACCGTGACTATTTGCCACAGCAAGACACGCGATCTGCCTTCCCACACAAAAAGAGCTGACATAATTTGCGTTGCAGTGGGCAAGCCAAAAACTCTCACAGCAGACATGGTCAAGAAGGGCGCTGTGGTGGTGGACATAGGCATAAACCGCGAGGGCGAAAAGCTGGTGGGAGATGTGGATTTTGGGCCTGTGTCAAAAAAGGCTTCGCTCATAACTCCTGTCCCGGGGGGAGTGGGGCCCATGACTCGCGCCATGCTCATCCAAAACACCATAAAGTGCTACCTAATGCGCCGCAGGTGAGGGCTTGGGGACTATTCCTTACGCAAAAGCCATCAGGCGAATCTATTCGCTTGAGAAATTCGGGATGAGGCTTGGGCTTGAGAGAATCTCAGCATTGCTTTCAGCTCTTGGAGACCCTCAAAAAAGCTACCGATGTGTCCTTGTGGCAGGGAGCAATGGGAAAGGCTCAACCACGGAATTTATAGGCTCATGCCTCTCTTCAAGCGGGCTGAGAGTGGGGACTTACTTCTCCCCGCAAATCCAGCAGTTCCAAGAAAGGTTCAGGATAAATGGGAAAAACGCCTCAAAAAGGGAAATCGCTTTCGCCTACGCCAAAGTTGAGGAGGCGTGCAGGAAAAACGGCATCCATGCCACTTTCTTCGAGGTGGTGACAGCCATGGCTTTCCTGATTTTCAAAAGCAGGAAGGTGGACTATGCTGTTTTGGAGGTTGGGCTTGGAGGCAGGCTGGATGCCACAAATGCCTGCGAGCCTTGCCTTTCGGCTCTAACCTCAATTTCCCTTGAGCACACTGATATTTTGGGCAAGACCATCGGCTCTATTGCGCATGAAAAATGCGGAGTGGCAAGGAAAGGCAAGCCCCTGGTGTGCGGGTTTCTCTCAGATGAGGCAAAAGAGGCGGTTCGCAAAGAATGCGCAAAGATTGGCGCGCTCCCTTTGTTTGCTGACCAAGAAGTCGAATTGCTCAGCCTTTCCAAAAAAGGCCTGCAAAGCTCATTTTCCGCATCATTCAGAGGCAAGGCCTACAGGATTTCTCTTTCCGCGCCTGGGGATTTCCAGATAAGCAACGCGTGCGCTGCGCTTGCCGCTGCCGCCTTGTTGGGCGCGCCAAAGAGGGCAATAGAGGAAGGCTTGTCGAAATGCCGCCCTAAGTTCAGGCTTCAGGAAGTCTCCAAAAATCCCTTTGTGATTGCAGACTGCGCGCACAATCCAGAGGCTGCCTCTGCGCTTGCGAAAGAGGTGCAAAAGCTGCCTTTTGGAAAAAAAGTGCTTCTTTTTTCCGCAATGTCTGACAAGGACTATGGGGAAGCCTTGCGGATTCTCTCCCCGCATTTCTCCAGCCTTGTCTTATGCGAAGTCTCGGTTGCCCGCTCCGCGAGCCTGCCATCCCTTTTTTCCAAAGCCCAGCCGCACTTCTCTTCAATAAGGATGATTCGCCAAGCTCGGCTTGCATTCTCCCAAGCCAAAAAAATCGCAGGAAAGCAGGGCTTGGTGGTTGTGGCAGGCTCCATATATCTTTTGGGCGAGCTTTTTGGGAAAGAGAAGATAAGGCTGTCGCAATGATGGTGATTTGATGAAGGAGAAACTGCGCAACCAGATGCTTTCTTTGAGGGAGCGCCACCATTCCAGCGGTGGGCACGTGCACTGCATTGCGATAATGGACAGGTTCCTGCGCCTTCCTGAATTCATCTCAGCAAAATGCGTCCTTCTTTATGCCTCAAAAGGAAGCGAGGTCCACACCGACGGAATAATACAAAGCGCCTTGTCGCTTGGGAAAAAAGTGGGGCTTCCAGTCACCATAAAGGAAAAAAAGGAGCTTGAGATATACGAGCTGAAATCAATTGAGGAGCTTTCTGAAGGGGCATTTGGCATTCTTGAGCCTCCGCGGGCTGCTGACAGGCGCATAATGCCCTCCCAAGTGGATTTGGCCGTCGTGCCTGGAATATCCTTTGACAGGAGAGGGCACAGGATAGGATATGGGATGGGCTACTACGATTCCTTGCTCTCCAAGATGAAGGCGGTCAAAGTCGGGTTGGCTTACCAGATGCAGATAGTTCGGCAAATCCCAAACGAGCCGCACGATATTGCTGTTGACTTGATTGTCACAGAAAGCGAAACCATTTTTTGCTCTGGCGAAAAAAAGGAGAGCATGCCGTTCCGCGTGGCAGTCTTGGCTTCAGGCAGGGGCTCGGATTTCCAGTCAATAATTGACGCAAAAGCAAGAGGCGAGCTTGCGGGAGTGGAGATAGTGGGGCTGATAACCGACAACCCTGCGGCCATGGCAATAAAGAGGGCGCAGGATGCAGGCATACCCTATTTTGCCATCAGCTATTCCTCGCGGGAGGAGCTGGATGATAAGATAAAAGCCACTCTGGATTCCCTCAAGCCCGACCTTGTGGTCCTTGCAGGGTATATGAAGATAATAAAAAGCCGAGAGCTGCTTTCTGCCTACAGGGGCAAAATCATAAACATCCACCCATCCCTTCTTCCAAAATATCCTGGAGCGCATGCCCAAAGGGACGCTTTTGAGGCAGGCGAAAAAGTTTCAGGCTACACCATACATTTTGTGGATGAGACGCTTGATGGCGGCCCGATAATTTACCAGGAGAAAGTGGATATATCGGACTGCAAGTCCGCTGAGGAGGTCGCCTCCAAGATACTGCAGAGAGAGCATGTCGGGCTGCCAAAAGTGGTCGGGATGTTTGCAAGAGGAGAAATCAAGCCAGGCATGCAATCTGCTTTATAATTTTTAAGAGGCAATCGCATGCGTATGCTCAAAAAGATAATAAGCTGGCTTAAGGGCATATTCTCAAAAAGAAAGGAGGTCCGCATAGGCATTTACGGAAGCCCAAACGTCGGCAAAACTACGCTTGCAAACAGGATATGCGTTGATTTGGTGGGGGAGCCGATGGGCGCAGTCAGCCCAGTGCCGCATGAGACCAGGAATGTGCAGAAAAAGGAAAACCTTGTTTTGAATCTGCATGGCTGCAAGCTAACCATGAGCCTCCTTGACATGCCTGGAATCGCAGTCAAGGTTGATTACCGCGATTTCCTGGAGTATGGGCTGTCAAAAGAGGAGGCGCAAAAGCGCGCACGCGAGGCAACTCGCGGAGTGGTGGAGGCAGTCCGGAATTTGGACAAGATTGACGCTGCCCTTTTCATGGTGGATGCCACAGAAGACCCATATACCCAAGTCAACATAACAATCCTTGGGAATATAGAAGCCAGGCAAATACCCATAATCCTTGTCGCAAACAAAATAGACCTTCCCACTGCGAACATCCGAAGGGTCAAAGAGGCATTCCCAGGATATGATTTTGTGCAGGTTTCTGCCATGACCGGCGAGAACATAGAAAGCCTGTATAAGGAAATAGCCAAAAAGCTCTCCTGAAGGTGGGATGGTGCACACATGCGTCCGCTGCGGAAAGCAAGCCAAAAGCATCCAAGAGATACACGAAGGCTGCCCATGCGGCTCAAAAGTATTTGTCTTCAATAAGGAAAAGGCAGCTTCGCAAATAGGCGGGCAGGAGGAAGAAAGCCAAGGCCAGCCAGGCTCTTCCTACGAAATAAGCTTCAAGGGGAAGCCTCCGGAGTCGTATTTTGCCAGGGCAGTTTTTTCAAGCGAGGATGTTGAGAACATAAAGATAGTCTCGGAAGGCATCTTTTGCGTGGATGTCAACAGCCTGTCAAAAAATCCCGTGGTCCTCAAAGACGAGGAGGGAGTCTATTATGTCAAGCTGCCTTTTGAGGATGACGGGAAAGGCAAAAACAAGCGCTAGACGTCCAAAAGCACCCTTATCACCCAGCCCTTGGAGTCTTTTTTCACAAGAAGCTCGTGATAAGTCACAGCCTTGACTGAGTCTTTGGGCCTTCTTTTTTCTCCCCAAGCAAAAATTGTGGCCCTGTTTTCTTTCTCGTCAAACTCTGCCACTTTGAACTTTGAGAAAACCATCTCATGTATGTCTGAATAGGCAAGCAGGTCCGCAAGGATTTGCACAGTGAGCTCCTCAAGGCTGTGCGCAGAGACCGTGATTTCCGCCTTCTCAGAGGCTTTTGCGCTTCCAATCACCGAAAACAGAGCCTTGGCGGCATTCTCCAAAGCCTCAGGGTAATCCTTTCCATAAGCCTCAAACATCAAGTCAGCAGTATGCTCAATGAAGCGGTATTCCATTCTTTTCGCCCAAGCTTAGGCTATCTCCACCTCAGTCCCTATAGCCTGCCCTGGAAGCCCTTTCTCAAACCTGACCAGCACTGCCCCGGAATTTCCGTGGGCTTTTGAAACCTTCCCCACTATCTCCTTGCCGGTGGGCGTTTTCCAAACAACCCTTTTCCCGATTATCCCATTCGCGCTGCTTCTGTCTTTGACCCCATCAACCTGCACTATGTACTGGTTAGTGTATTCTGTGTGCACTCCTCTGCGGTAGCTGGCGAGCCTTCCCTTCATCAAAATTACCTCCAATTCGTATTGGGGCAACTTTATTTAAACGCTTGCCTTCAGCTAATCCTTTCTTGAAGCAAAAGCCACAAGGGCCACTGCGGCCAGCGCGATTGCAGGAAGGCAGGGAAGCCCGCCGCCTTTTGCCAACTGCCTTGAGGCAACTTCTTTCAATGCCTCTGGCGGCAGGGACTCGTTTCCTGAAGCTATCTCAGTTGCCTTCTGGGAAATGGCCAAGTTCACTTCATTTTCTATCTGCGCTGCTTTCGCATCAAGCTCGGCTATCTTCTGCAAGGTTGCAGGGGCAGAAAGAAGCTCTTGCCTCATGGCTTCAAGCTTTGCCAGCTGCTCAGAGGAAGTTTCATTCCCAAGCAGCCAGCTGCTCTTTTTGATTTTTTCAGACGCCTTATCTATCCTCTCAATTGCCTGCTGGTGCTTCTCCAAGCCGGCTTGCATCTTTCGGCTAAGCTCGTCATATTTTCTCTGCTGCTCCTCAGCCATCCTGAAAGCCTGGCGGTATCTCCCAGAATCCCCAGCTTCAATGACTTTGGCTGTGTAATTTTCAAGGTCCTTCAAAGCAGGAGCCACTTCCTCATCTTTCACCTTCAAAGCAAGCTCTTTTGATGTCATATTGGCTTTTCTTACACTGTTTGCCAGCTTCACCCTAAGCTCAGCAAAATCTTTCATGCGCCTTGCTAGGTATTCGTCATGCTTGGCGCTCTGGCTGAGGATGGCATCTGCCCTTTCTGCCTGCTTTTGGGCAGAAAGCAAAATTTCCTTGATTGCCTCCAAGCTCTTTTTCCCTTCCTGCAGCCTTGAAGCAGAATAGTCTATTTTTGGGCAGTACTCATAGCACCTTCTTGCCACTTTTGCGCCGCTGCATCCCTCATCCGTCCTGTTCAAAAAAAGCGGGTTTTGGGAAATGTTTTGGGCAATTTTTTGAAGCTCTGAAACTATCGCCGTCTTCTCATCAATCGCCTCAGGCTTCCCCAATGCATCCTCAAGCCCCTCTTGGTACTTTGCCAAAAGCTCCGCATATCTTTTCCTTGCGCTGCTCCAGTCAAGCAAAGCCTCCCAGAATCCATCAGAATAAAGCGGCGTTGCGCAGTTTGGGTTGGACATGCAGGCAAGCACGCAGGTCTGCTTGTCTTTGCATTCGTGCATGTCTGTGCCAGTCAAAAGCATGCATTGGGCTTCAGTCTTGTTTTTGGCGGCATTGATTGCGGCAGGCAGGCTCATGGCCAATTTTTTCTTGTCCTCATAGCCTGCAGCCTTTTTCTCGCCTTCCTCAAGGATGCCTATGATTCTTTTGCGGTCATAAACAGGCTTGCCCTCCGAATTGTCAAACAAATAGGCCTCTTTCCCATCCAGAATTATTATGTAATGGCTGCCAGAAGCAATTTGCTTTGCCTCAACCTCCATGCCAGGCTCAAAGCTTTTTGCCATGAAGTCTTCAAGCAATCCTGCGAATCCAAAGCCTGCAAAACAAAGCAAAGCTGCAAAAGCAAGCCCAGCCCTCAAGCTATCACCTCAAAAGAGGGCATGGCATAATCTTTTATTCCTTTCTACTCTGCTCGCCGCCAGATTCCTCCCAGCTTAAGATGATTTCGACAGCCTTCTTTGGGCTATTGACAATTTTTATGAGATCCAGGCTTTCTTTGGGCATGAGGCTCATCTCCACAGGATACCTCTCCAGCCAGCTGTAAAGCCCTCCCCAAAACCGGCTTTCAAAAGCGACTATAGGCACCTGCCTCATATCCCCTATCTGCTGCCTCACTGCGAACTCAAACATCTCGTCCAATGTTCCATATCCTCCAGGGTAGAAAATAAGGGCATCGCTTGAGCCAAGGACAAGCTTTCTGGAAGCCATCATGTTGAGCTGGATATGGTTGCACTCATGCGGATTTGGCTTTTCTCTTTCAAAGAAAAAGAAAGGTATCAAGCCATAAGCTTTCTTTCCTGCTTCCAAGGCTCCTTTTGCGGCCGCTTCCATTATGCCGCTTCCTCCTCCGCTGTAAATGGCAAATCCCATCTGGGCAAGCTTGCTGACAAGATTTTTGGCAGCGCCATAAATTCTGTCTGCGCTTTTTATTTTTGACGAGCCAAATATGCTCACAGATGGGTGAAAGACCATCCCAAGCTGCTGGCTACATTTTTTCAGGTCTTCTGCGAACCATTCCGCAAGCTGCTGCGCGCTGTGGAGAACCTTTTTTGCCTGGCTTTGCTTGACAAGCTCCGCCACCTGCTTTGGGCTTTCGGCAAGCTTAATCAAGCCAAAATCCGAATGGCTCAGGTATTTCCTTCTCAATGGCTGCTCTTCCAGCCATTTCAATAGGGATTTCCAATAGTCAATGCTTCCTACAAGTATGTGCTGCACTCCTTTCATCTTGCCAATCTGCGAAAGAGTGAGGTTTTCAAAAAGCTCATCCATCGTCCCCAATCCGCCAGGAAAATAAAGCATGGCAGAGCTGTTGGCTGATATTGACACCTTCCGCGAGTGCATGGAGTATACATAATACTGAGTTTTCCCTTCAATCTCCATCGCCTGCTCTTTTTCGCTTAAGAATTTCGGCTGCACGCCAACTGATGGGGCTTTTGCCTCAATAGCCCCTTTGTTTGCAGCCTCCATGATTCCTGGTCCGCCTCCTGTTATTATCCCGTATCCTGCTTTTCCAAGCTCAAAGCAGGTCTCCTGCGCAATCTGGTAGTTCTTGTCGGTTGGCTTGCATCTCGAGGAGCCGAAAACCGCCACCATGCCCTTTGTTTGCTTGTGCGCAACAGCCATTTCATGCATGCATTCCTGCATGTCTTTCCTGAAATTCTCTATCTCCGGCTCGGGCGGAAAAACTCTCATTCGGTTTCCATTCCCATTCTGGGTTGGCTTTAAGGGTTGCTTTTGAGCAAATTTCACAAAATCAGCCTCAACTGGTTTTTCTTTTTCAAAGGCAATTTAAACATTTCAGCTGTTTCTCCACTTGATTTTTATTTGCTTTGATTAAAGCAAGCAGCGTGGGACCATGCTTTTCGCAGGCATTCTCAACCTTGACATGAGGCTCAAGATAGCAATCTCTTTCATACTCCTCACCTTCATGCTGGTGCTGGCAGGTGTTGACAGGGACATTTCGCTTCGCCTTTTCGAGTTCGGCGATTATGGGGCGCTTTTGGCAGGCGTTTTTTACACCCTGGGCATAACAACCCCTCTTTCCATGGTGGTTATACTTGAGCTAATGAAGCTCAACAGCCCATTTGCCTCTGCTTTTCTTGCTGCCCTTTCAGCCGCAACCGCCAACCTGCTTCTTTTTCTTGCGGTGCGAAAAAGCCTTGAGAAAAACGCGAGGGGCATATTGGAGAGCATAGACAGAAAGTTCAGTCGCGCAAAGGCAGCCTATCCGATCGTCGGCTTTTTTGTTTTCGGGCTCCCGCTGCCTGATGAGCTTGGGCTTGCGCTCATGGGGATGACCACGATTGAGCCTCTAAAGCTCTGGCTTGCCGTATTTCTTGCGAAATTCTTCACCCTAATCCTGTTTTGGAAATCGCTTTCATAATCCTTTCGCGCCGCTCCCAAAAGACAGAAAGCGCCCCGACCGGGATTTGCGGCTTTTGGCAGGCAAATTTTTGGCGCCAGCCGAAAGCTTTCGAACCCGGGTCGCGAGATTTTTGCTCTGCCTTCCTGCCGCATGGGCAAGCAAAGGCATGCCGACAATCTCGAATGCTGACCACTACACCATCGAGGCGCGAGGGCAGAGTCCCGCCAGTGTGATTTGTTCAGCCAGAGGAAATTTAAATTTTCCACCTGCCCGGCTTTGAACACACAACATCCTGATGACTGCCAGCCCAATTGCTGACTGCCGACCTGTTTTTCTACAGCCAGGCGCTCTACCAGGTTGAGCTATGGCGGGTTTTCTGCCGAACAGATTAACCTGCAAAATGTTTAAATATTCAATTCCGCTTCGTTTGGCGGCTGCTGTTTTATTATTTTTCGCAAGCTAACGCAAGGCATGGTTTCTGGCATAGTTTTTGACTTGGACGGGGTGGTCTATAAGGCAAATTACGCCATACCCGGCGTCGCTGAGGAAATTGCGAGGCTGCAAAAGAAAGTCAAGGTGCTTTTCCTCACCAACAACGCCACCAAGAGCCGCGCGGACTACGTGAGGCACCTTGAGAAGTTCGGGATAAGCGCCAGGAAGGAGGAGATAATGACTTCCTCGTTTGGGGCAGCGCATTATTTGAGGGAGAAATATGGGGAAGGGAAACGGGTTTTTGTGATAGGAGAGCAGGGGCTCAAAGACGAGCTTGCCCTTGAAGGAAAAGCAGTCTTGGCTGAGGAGGGAGAAGCAGATGCGGTGGTGTGCGGGCTTGACAGGCAGATAAGCTATGAGAAATACGAGCGCGCGCTTTCCCATCTTCTTGCAGGCGCGGCATTCATACTTGCCAACGCTGACCCCACCTGGCCAAAAAAAAGCGGGGTGGCGCCTGGAAGCGGGGCAATTGCAGCCCCGCTGATTTTTGCTTCAGGCAGGCAGCCTGACTTTGTGGCAGGAAAGCCTTCCAAATACCTGATAGAGAAGCTCTTGGGGATGCATTCCATCCTGCCCTCCCAATCAGCATTTGTGGGCGACAGGCTGGATATAGACATCCGCATGGCAAATTCGGTTGGCATGACGTCGGTGCTGGTTCTAACTGGGATTTCAAAAAAGGAGGATGTTGAGGCTGCGCCTGCCTCAGACAAGCCCCAGATTGTTCTTGAAAGCGCAGCAGGAGTGGGAAAGGCTCTTGGCATATAGATTGTTGTTTTTGGTAAATAAACATGAACATTTAAAAAGGATAACATCCATAATTAATGCAGGGGTGATGCTTATATGAAAAAACAATCCTATAGCAAATCCCATAAGGAAGATTCTTCAAGTAAAAGCAAGAATGCAAGCAAGGAGTTTTTTGAAAAGCACCTTGAAGAGGGGAAAAGCTCAAAGAAAAAATCGGCGAAAGGCATAGCCGAGGCAGCAGGCAAATCAGCCAAAGACGAAAAGAAAAGCAAGAAGGCAAGCAAGGAGTTTTTTGAAAAGCACCTTGACGAGGAGAAAGCCAAGAAGGCTTCAGCCAAATCAAAAAAGAAAGAAATCGCAGCCGAGGAAATTTCTGGAATGGCAAACGCCAAAGAATCCTCAAAATCTTCCGTGGAAGAGGCAGCGGCTGTGCATGCTGAGAAGGCTGGAATGTGGCAGAAAACAAAGGAGCTTGCAGGCAAAATATTTGGCAAGGAAGGAAGAGAGGTGGCGGTCAAATCTGCAATTGCCGCAGGCGCAACCGGCTTGGCAGCAGTGACTGCGGTTCCTGTGATAAGCAAAATGGCGCAAGGGCAAAGCTTCGGAAGCGCGTTGGCTGAGACTGCCAAAAGCTTCTGGGGGGGAGTTACAGATGTCATGGGGGCAGCAAGCAACCTGTCCATTCCAATTCTGGCAGCATATCTGGGCTGGAAATTCTATGATGATGCTGTGCCGGTGATAAAGAATCAAGAATTGAAGGCTGGCTCAAAGATAGCAAAAGTTGCGAAGATAATGGCATGGCCTCTTGCAAAAGCCTATCTGGCATACCACCTCATCTTCAGGTTTGCAGAGGAAGTTGGGATTTGGGGAATGGGAATACTGGATGCAGCCAAGATAGCAATAAGCAATACATTGTTCAGGGTGAATGAGCTTACTGCTGGGCTTGTCGTGGCGCATCCGTACATATTCATACCCGGCTTTGCGCTCTGGAAAGCCAAAGACGCAATAAAGAACGTGTTCCAGAAATTCAGGTCAGGAGAGAAAGTCGCGGCAAAAGATTTCCTTTCAGCAGCCTGGGAGACCGCAAAATGGCTGATTCCAGGCTACGCAATATACCGGCTTGTCGCCGAACCGCTAAACAGCTGGATTGGCCATGGGAACAACATTGCCACAGTGGTGTCGCAAACCGCCTCGAATGCTTGGAATGACTTTGTTGCTGTCGCCGGATGGCTGGTCAACCTTGTGGCTGCCAACCCGTTAGTCGCAATGGCGATGGCAGCTGCGGCAGTAGCGGCAACAAGCATAATCAGAAACATAATCAAGAAGAAAGGGGAAAGCAGCCATCACCACTGAAAAGGCTTAGCGGAACAAGTCCCTCAGGGCTTGCTCCACATTTTCTTTTGTTTCCTGCTCAGCAGAATCCATAAGCGATTTTTGGCGGCTGTCTGCTTGCCCTATGCTTGTCCCCTGCGCAGAGGCAGGAGAGGAAGCCGGGCTGGAAAGCAGGGAAGATATGCTGATGTGGATGCTTGCTCCGCACGAGGCGCACCTTGCAGAAACGGATATGTCCTCAATCGGCATCTGTGATAAGAATTCAAACGAGTTTGAGGCTCCGCATTTGCACAACACGTATTTTTTCAGGCTCACCATCCAACCACCAACCAAGATTCTGAAAATAGCCTTATATATGCTCGTGAAAAAATAGAGAGCGGATAACATGGACATTTCATCAACAGCAGAGGTGAGGATACCCTCAGACCCCATGCTGCAAGTCATTGGGCAAGACGAAGCTGTGAAGATAGGGAGGCTGGTTGGCAAGCAGCGGCGCAATCTCCTTCTGGTTGGGCCGCCAGGGACTGGAAAGTCCATGCTTGCGCAGGCAATAGCCTCCACGCTGCCCAAGCCAAAGCAAGAAGTCCTTGTCCTCCACAATCCAGAGAAGCCAGAGCGCCCTCTCATACAGATAAACACCTCAACTTCCAGGAGGATAGAAAAGAAGCCTGTGGCTGAGCTTCTGGATCCCAACATGGTGCCGGCATTTGTCGCCGAGAAGCTTGGCTTCAGGTGCAGAAGATGCGCCAAGATTTCAAGCCCGGATGCTTCCACTTGCTTTTTTTGCGGGGCTGACAAATACCGCAAGGTGCGCGGACCTTTCGAGGACCTGCTTGTAGGCGTGGGGGTGCCTGACAGGGAAGAGCGCGTGCACACCACCCGCTTCCGCGACGGGAGAGAAGAGCTTATCGTGTTTGAAAGGAGAGGGGACAAAATAGCCCTGCTTACCCAAAAAGAGCTTGCCAAGATGGCAGAAATGCAGCAGAAGGCGCAGTTCAAAGTTTTGCTGCCTCTCTCAAGGCCAAATTTTGTCCAAGCCACGGGCGCATCCGAGACCGAGCTTTTGGGGGATGTGCGGCACGACCCATACGGCTCCCATCCTGCCATAGGCTCCCTGCCTTACACGCGCGTGGTCCCAGGGGCTGTGCATGAAGCCCATGAGGGAGTGCTGTTCATAGACGAGCTTTCTTCCCTTGGCAGGCTGCAGAGGTATCTTCTCACAGCCATGCAGGAGAAAAAATACCCAATTTCAGGGAGGAACCAGACCTCCACCGGCTCCTCTGTGAGGGTGGATGGAGTGCCTGCTGATTTCATCTTGGTGGCTGCGGCAAACATAAACGATTTGTCCCACATACTGCCTCCGTTGCGCAGCAGAATAATCGGAAACGGGTATGAAATACTCATGAACACGCACATGGAAGACAACGAAGCCAACAGGATGAAGATGGTCCAATTTTTTGCGCAGGAGATTGTGCGCGACGGCAGGATACCGCATATGGATGGCGGCGCAATTGAGGAGATGCTGGATTTCGCAAGAAGGAAAGCCAAGGAGATAGAAGGCGTTTCTGGCTTGACTTTGCGCCTGCGCCTGCTTTCAGGCGCCATAAAGATGGCAGGGGATTTGGCGATAACCGAGGGCAAAGAGATGATAGGCAAGGATGAGGTCCGATTCGCCATTGCCAACTCCCGGCCAATTGAGGAGCAAGCCCGCGAGAAATACGGCTCGTGGTTCAAGGCAAGCCTTGCAGACTATGGAATGAAGAAAGAAAGCGGCGGAAGCGAGGTTGGCTGAATCAGATTTTCCCCAAAGCCCAAAGCAGCACCGCCGCGCTTGCAAGAAGGATGACTGGCAAAGCCAGCCTCAGCATCGCCACCACGCCGTTTATGGTGGATGCTATTTCTGCCGACTGCCCTGCCCCAAAAACCTTTATGCGGAATCTCTCCTCAGATGAGTCAAATCGGACTTCCTCCATCCTCTGCATCGCCTGGTGGAAGAGCCTTCGGACCAGCATCATGATGTCTCCTCTCCTTTCGCTTCCAATCGGGTTGAGCACTCCTTTCACAGTGTTTATCTGGTGCGTGTCAGTTGTCATTACCTCCCCTGCGCATTCAAGCCCAATCTCCCTTCCAAGGGAGGCAAAAAGCCCCACAAGCTCTTGCCGGAACTCAGGAACCACGCCGTTTGAATCAATAAGCAAGATGGCGCGAAGCCTGCCTGCCTGCTTGAAGAGCGCAAGCTTCATTCCGTTCTTGCCAAGCGCATCCAGCTGCAGGCTTCCTGAGGAGACGCCAAAAAGGAACTTCTCCTGCTTTTTCCTACTCTCAAAAAGCCTCCCAGCCGCCTCAAGCATCTCAAAGCCAATAGGGCTTCCAACCTCAACAGAGGTTATGTCCCCTGTCTCTGCGTTGTGCTCATCCACAACCGCCACGCTTTTGCACTTTCTTCTGGCAGACTCCATGATTGCCAGCCCCAGCCCAAGATTCACATCCTCGGTCGTGCGGGGCGCCCTTGAGAATGAGACAAAGGCTGAGCTGTTTATGTGGTAAGCCTGCGCGCGCACGGTCCCAACCCGGCAATAATAGTGCGCCATTTTGGCGTTGGAGAGCCGAAGCTTGCGCAGAGCTTTTGTGCATGCCGAAAGCACAGCGTCAATCTCGCTTGAGGAAACCGGGTTGAAGTCATGGGTGACTGTGCCGTGGAAGACAAAGACCTCAGGGGCAGGAGCCTTTTCCCTTCTCCAGATTTTGGAGAGCCTTTCGGCAATCATCCAGGTGAACTCGCTTCCTCCAAGGTTGCCGAAAGGCCCGAAGTGTATGTATGGGACGACGAATATTGCATGGTTTTTCCTGCCTGCGAATTCGCCCACCCACACCATAGTCTCAACTTCCTCGCCAAACTCCTCAAACACCTCTTCCAAATCCTTTTGCCTGTAAAGCCACTGAGAGGCAAACATGGAAAGCGCATCCAGGCTGGAGATGCCAAGGTTCTTTTTCATGGGCGCTGAGATGAAATAGAAGAGGGCGTAGAGGGCGGCAAGGAAGATGAATGAGGCAAGGTAGATGCGGAGGACTATGTCCTGCAGCTGCTGGGAAGAGCTGTACTCCCATCCGGCCATGAAGAATATCGCGAAAAACATTGCCTGGATTGCCGCAAGGAAAAGCGCGCTTTTTCTGAAGCCAAAGGCAAGGAGAAGCACGAAATACCAAAGGACAAACGCCAGCGCAAAGCCGACATAGACGAGGTTCGCCGCGCCAGGCCAAAAGCCGGAAAGAGAGGCTGAAAGAAGGTAGAATGCCCCATAGGCTATTGTTGAAAGAAGCCCAAGGAACAAAGAGCGGCGCAAAAGAGCCTTTCTGCGCACAAGGAAAAGGCTGACGCTTGAGAGTATGGCAGGGAAAGCCAGAAGGAAAAGGCCGTCAATGCCTGCGGCAAGCGCCTCAAATGAGCTTTGGCTGGGTTTGCGGAAAGCCCCAAGCACTATGCCGAAAAGAAAGGACAATGCCAAAATCGCGGCTAGGGTTTTTGCAGGATGCGGAAGGGAGAGGAAATATTTGGATAGCTCCAAGGCGTCTTTCTTAACCTGCGAGCTGCCCATAGGACAACCTTCACTTGCGCTTGGAGGCAGCTGCTGTATGTCCAATCTTGGTTTCTCTGCTCTCTTGCCCGTTTGCAATCAGCTCCTGCAAGAGGCATGTGTTGCGCAGATACTCCAGCGCCACTTCCTCAAAGCTTTTGCCTGACTTTTGGGCAAGCTTCATCAGCTCCAGCGTTATGAAGCGCAACTCGGAATTTGCCGCATTCTGGCCGTCTTCTTCCTCCATGCTTCCTATTTCGCATAGATTAATATATATAGATATGCTGGCAGTGGATTTGCATGGCAAGGTTCTGCCCAATATGCGGAAAAAGCGAATCCCAGGCTCAGTTTTACGGAGAGCTTTGCGCAAAATGCGCGGAATTGCGGATGCCTCCGCTTCCAAAAGCAGAAGTTTGGGTTTGCAAAAAATGCGGCAGGACCACAGGCAAAAAAGGCTTCCGCAAAGACGCCAGCTTGGAAGAGGAGGTGGCCAGGGCAATCAAGCTGAAGAATGCTCGGCCCAAGTTCTCTTCAGGCTTTGCCTCAGTGGAATATGACAGCGCTTATGGAAGGATAACTCGTCAGATTGAAGTTTCAGTGAGGCAAAACACTTGCTTGGAGTGCGCCAAGGCAAGCACGCAGTATTTTGAGGCCATAATACAGCTGAGAGGGGAGCAGCAAAAAGTCAGGAAATTGCTGCCGCTGCTTCAGAAAAGGATAGCCGCCAGAAGCTTCATCCCGAAAATAGAGGAGCTTAAAGAGGGGATAGACATCTACTGCGGAAGCCGAGCCGAAGCCATCGCCTCCCTCAACAGCTTTGGGCTTGGGTTTTTGAGGACCGAGAAGCTTGCGGGGCAAAAAGACGGCAGAAGGCTCTACAGGACCACCCTGTTGGTCAGGATGGAGTAGAAATAGATACATTTATAACCACTTATTATATCAATAAACCTGACCTTTATGGCAATTTTGAAGGCAAGCAGCATGCCCAAACTTGCCCTATCGCAAGACCCAAAAGACAAGGCAATCTTGGAGTTTGCGGAAAGGAAAAGCCTGCGGTTTATTTCATACAAGGACTACAAATACCTCTACTGCCTTCTTTGCGTGGAGAGCATAAGCCTTGCGGTGGGCGGAGATAGGCTGGCTGACAGGGATGGAGCCATGGAGCTTTGGCTTTCAATAGCCAGGGCAGACCGGGCAACTGAGATTTATGGCAAGGCAAAAGAGCGCCCAAAGGGCTTGCCTGAAGAGGAATTCAAAAGGCTCAAGCCTCTCCTTGAGTCAGAGGTGCGCGCCTCCAACCTATCCGAGCTTGTGGAGGTCCGCATGAGGCTGGGGGAGGAAGTCTCCAAGCTCCTCATCAGAAGCGTGAATGGGGAAGCCAAGCAGGAATTTTGGAGAAGCATAACCGTCGCAATGATGCTTCTTGACACCCTCTCAGACATGGTCAAAGACAGGATGGAAGGCTTGGTCAAAAGGCTGAATATTGCAGGAGTGCTGAAATTGGCGAAAAATCTCGCAAAAGCCTCCTTTGATTCTGTGCGCCAGATTGGGATAGCCAAAAGCATCAAGCTCCTGGCAATCCCTTCGCTTATGACAATAAAGGGCGGATTTGAAAGAGAATCCAGGAAAGAAAAGCCATGGGACATCTTTGGAATCTTGGCGATGAAAGAGGGGCAAGTGCGCAGGGACGCCGAGGCTCCAGCAGGCAGGACATGAGCCATCAGACTCCGAAATACTCCCAAAATCTTGCCATGTCTGGAGGCCTGTTTCCATGCTTGCGCTGCCACTTTCGCGCCAGCTTTCCGTGCTCCTCCAAGTCCTTCTTCAAAAGCTCTGCTGCCTCCTCTGTCCCCTCTTCCTTCTCAAACTCCACAGGGCACAAGGCATTCTTCTTCACTTTTTTCCCGTCCAGCTCAAACGGATAAAGCCTGCAGACGGCTGGCCGATGGGGATAAGCAGAGCATCTGAAATCCCCCATGAGGAAGATGCAGTCCTTTTTCCGCCTTCTTTTCAATATTATGAAATATTCATGCAGCTTGCCTTTTGAGAGCACAAGCAGCGGGTAGTGCGGCGTGCTTTTTGAGTCTATGCTGCTTGTGAATTCAAGGAATTCTTGGGGAGCAAGCCCAAGCTGGGCAGCCATCCTTTTTGCCTCAGGTATTGTAAGCACTACTGCCAGACCCCTGCAGCATCGGGCAGTGCAGTGCCTGCATGAATTCTTGATTGAGCAGGATATTTTGCTCATGCCATCCCTAAAGGCAATTGGGATCGTAGGGATTTGAACCCTAACATGCAGGTGTATTCTGTTGCCTGCGCGCATGCGCAGGTGAGATCTGGAGCCTGCCGCGCTACCAGGTTACGCCACGACCCCGTTCATTACGAACCGTGTTATGGCCGGCATTTGTTTAAATAGGTTTTAGGAGGCTCGGCTCAAAAACTCAGATAAAGTTACATTCAGCTCATCGCGCTGAGTGATCTGCCATCCGCCACTCTTTTCCTCAGCATCAAAATCCCTTACCCTAAAGCTTAGGGTGATATTGTTTGTCCAATCGCTTTTTGGTACTATGTAGGCAAATGACGTTGAATTGCGAGACAGGCGCAGGGGCACAAAGGTTTTTCCAGAGACTTGAAGGTATGGATCGTTGCCGGCCATCATTATCTCATGGTTAAAATCAAAGTTCACTACCACATTATAATCCTCTTTGAAAAGCGGATCATCATAAACCCTGACAGTAACCTGTTTTAATTCGAGTGTGCCAGTAGGTGTACTTTCTTTCTCCCGTATATCTTGGTAGTCTTGCTCTTCAAAAACTGCTCGGTTGGTGCCGTGGCCCACTATTTTCTCGCCAAGAACATAGTTAAGGTTTTGATCTTTTCCTTGAGCTTCAGTCTTATTGAAGAAGAGCAAAATTCTGGTAATTAAATCTGGTTTAAACTGAGTCACATTGATAGTGCGATAAACGGTGGTTGATTCTGACTCATTGAAGCTAGCGACAGATCTATAGTTAACATATAACTGGAGTTCCTTAGATGCCGAACCTTGGTAGATAGGAGTAAGAGTTGACAGATAAGCAGAGTATTTTGCAGAGTAACGGCTCATAGTCCCATAATATCTATCGTAAGCTTCAGCCATTCCAGAATGATAATTCCCCATGCCGGAAAAGAATAGAACTGCAGTAACTGCAATGGCAAGAAGAACCAAGATGCCGATCCCAATCAGCCATCTCTTGTCCATGTCTGAACCCCCTATAAGAGCCAAACGTCACGCCACGACCACGTGGCTTCCGAATTGTTTTTTGCAGGCACGACTGCTGCGCATCTGCGGGCTGCGGAAGCCCAGCCCATGCCCTCTGTTGAGCGCTTGTATTCTTAAAGGAGAATAATTAAAACCAAAGCGCCCAGCAGCAAGCTTTTTTTCAAAAAATTCTGCCTAATTGCTGAACCCAATCTCTTTCGGCAGCGCTTTCCCAAGCTTTCCTTCATCCCCGCCTGGAGAGGGCAAATGCCCCTGCTATGCCAATCAGTGCGGTTGGAAGGCAGCAGCAGGAAATCGGGCTTATGCCCCTGCTCTCCTCATCAGCCCCTTCTGCGCTTCCTGCTGAGCCAAGAAGCTCGCTTCCAGCTGCGCCGCTGACTGCTGAATCAGCACAGTATTTCCCATGGGCTGCCTTTCCCTCTGGGCAGCCGCATTTTGCCGCATTGTCAACCAGATATCCATTCAGGCACTCTTTTGGCTTGGAGGCTGAGCATTCTCCCTCCTTTGTCCCATCAGAGCACACCACTGCGCAGCTTTCTCCAATTCTGGTCTGCCCTGCAGGGCAGCCGCATTCCGATGCCTTGTCCACAAGGGCCCCATCCACGCATTTTTTCGCCTTTTTTGGAGAGCAGGTGCCTTCCTCAACAGTAAATTCCCCATCTTTGCAGGGGATGCTTTCGCAAAATATGCCGTTGGCGCTCACCTTCTTGTTGGGCGGGCATCCGCACTTGCTTGCGTTGTCTGCGTAAACAGAGCCGCCTATGCAGACCTTGGGCTTGTTGGGCGTGCAGCTTCCGCTCATGGTCCCATCATCGCATTTTGCCTGGACGCAGTTTGCCTGCTCACCTGTGCCTTGGGTTATCCAGCCTGGCACAGCTTCGCATTTGCAAAGGTTGGTGTAAAGCTGGAGGGCTGGAGGGCTTCCTGTGCAATAGTGCCCTGGATTTTTGGTGGAGCATTTTCCATAAGGAGTGCCGTCCGCGCAGCTTCCCATCTCAAGCGCATGCCCCAAGCCAAATGCGGAAACCAGCAAAACAAAAGCAAAAGCCATCTTCCCAAATTGCACGCAATCGCCTCGCTTGCAGCTTCCATTTCAAACTATAAAAACCTTTCATTCTCAGGCGATTTTTGCGAAGAAGTAGTCCGAGAGGAATTCCAGCCTCTTTCCTGATGCGATTGAGGATGCCGGCAGGACTTTTGCGCACCCAAGCTGGCTTCCCATCAATGCAGGCACGCCCAGCCCCTTGGGGTTTTTGCATGCGCCGGCAAGCAGGCGCTTTGCGCTGGATTCCTTTCTCCTCTCAACCGCCACTATCCTGTCATGCTCAAGGTGAATATTGAGCGCCCTATTGTGCTTTTTGACGAAAGCCTCCACATCAGCCGCAAATGAGATTGAGGGGCCCACCACTTTTTTCACCGATGGCAGCCTGCCGCAGGAAAGCTCAAAAAGGATGGCGCACTCCTCCCCGTCGCTCCAATGGTAATAGCCAAACACCCCAAAGCCATTCTCCTCCAAAAGGCGCACAAGAGCCTGCGCGGTCTTCTTAAGCTGAGGCCAGAGGATGTCTGGTATGGCTTTTGGGGCAGGGAAAAGGGCAGCAAGGCATTCAGTGCCCCTCTCCTTTATCGCTCTTCTGATTTTACCAGCCCCCATTATCCTCTTTTTTGAAAAGAAGAATCTGGAGGAAGGCGATTTTAGGAATCTTCTGCACTCAAATATGAATCTTGAGAGGGAAGTTTGGGCAACCACAGCAGCCACATTCCTGCTTGGGTCAACCGGGTCAATCACCACCAAAGGAGAAGTGAACTTCTCTCTTGCCTCTTTCTCATCCCCCTCCCCGTCCACAAAGATGACTGGATGGCTCCAGCCAGAAGCGGCTTCCATCAAAGAAAGAAGCGAGCCGTATTTTGCGACAAGAAGCTCGCAGAGGTATCCAGAAAATCCCTCCACCCTAAGCTCAGCTCCGTAGATGCCGAAGTTCTTCATGAATTGCTTAAGCAGCCTCACCTGGTCCTTTTGCGCCTGGTTGAGGCGGGAATTCACAAAAACCGTGTGCAGGGGAGAGCGGTCCACTGCTGTCCCCCTGCCTGATGCATCCTCTATCTTGTATGCAGGCACAATGTCCGCCAGGTAGCTTCCGCTTATGACCTGAAGGTAAGGGTGCTCGGCATACCTGGATTCCACCCTCATTCCTGCGAATGCTCTTCTTGCATGGGACAGGCCTATCACCGTAAGCTCGTGCCTTTGGTAGTGGCGAGGGAAAAGGAGGAATATGTCAAATTCATTCTTGCCTTTCAGGTTGGTGCCTTTGGCAAGCGAGCCTGCAAGTCGGACCTCCACAGCCTCAGGAAGCACCCTTTGCAGCTTTCCGATGAGCTTTTCAGCCTCCCCAAAGCTCCTTTGCATCTCTTTTTCAGAAGGCTTGATTCTTTTCAGGGCATATGCGAAAATCTTCTCGGCTTTGTCCGGATTTGAGCACTTCATGAGCAAAATTACCATTTGAGTTAAAAAAGCGTTATCTTTGCGAGGCTTCCCAGTCTTCCTTGAATTTCTTTATCCCAGCGTCAGTCAGCTGGTGGCGGAACATGCTTTCAAGAACTTGCGGCGGGACAGTGGCAATATGCGCCCCTGCCTCTGCGGCTTGCACAACATGCTTCTCGCTTCTCACCGAAGCCACAATCACCTGGGTGCCAAATCCGTAGTTTCTGTAGATTTGCAGAATCTGCCTAACAAGCCCCATCCCGTCCTGGCCTATGTCGTCCAGCCTACCCACAAAAGGGGATACGAACGTGGCTCCTGCTTTTGCCACAAGAAGCGCCTGGCTTGGGGAAAAGACCAAAGTGACGTTGGTCTTGATTTTTTTCTTTGAAAGGATTCTGACCGCCTTCAGCCCCTCCTCGGTCATCGGTATCTTCACGACCACATTTTTTGCCCACGAGGCGAACTCCTCGCCGTCCTCCACCATCCCCTCAGCAGTCTCCTGCACCCCTTCCACAGAAACAGGGCCTGGGACGATTTTGCATATTTCCTTTACAACCTCCTTTTGCTTCCTTCCGGATTTCAAAATGAGCGTGGGGTTGGTGGTTATTCCATCCACCATGCCAATGGCGGCAAACCGCCTTATCTTTTCCACCTCAGCGCTGTCCAGGAAAATTTTCATGCTATCCCTCCTTTTTCCAGGCTCCAAGCTCCTGCCTCACCAAATTTGCGATTCCTTTTGGGTCCAGCCCATATTTTCTCATCACCTCTGCCCCTGGGCCGGATTCCCCAAATTTCATAAGCATGCCGTGCCTTCTGACCCTTGCGGGGCTTGCCTCTGCAAGCGTTTCGCACACTGCGCCTCCCAGCCCGCCTTTTACCTGGTGGTCCTCAACAGTCACTATTGTGCCGCACCTTTGAGCCAGCTTTGCAAGCATCTGCTCGTCAGGATGGGATAGGGTGTGCATGTTTGCCACAGCTGCGGATATCCCTTCCTTCTCAAGCTCGGCTGCAGCCAGAATGGAGGGAAACACAGTGTCTCCCGTCGCCACTATGGCGATATCCTCGCCTTCAACCAATAGGTTGATTTTGCCAACCTCAAAAGGCGTCTCTTCAGTGGTGAATATGGGCAGCTTCCCTCGCGTGCATCTTATGTAGGCAGGCCCTTTGGTTTTCCATGCAGCCTCAGTTGCCTTCTTTGCCTCAAGATAGTCGCAAGGCGAGAGCACCAGCATTCCCGGCAGGCTTCTCATGAGCGCGATGTCCTCAAGCATCTGGTGTGTGGCTCCGTCTTCTCCCACATCCAAGCCAGTGTGCGAGCCCCCTATCTTCACATTCGCCTCTCCATAGCATATTGTGGTCCTTATCTGCTCCCAGTTTCTTCCAGGCGAGAATGCCGCGAATGCCCCGATGAACGGGGTTTTGCCTGCGTAGGCAAGCCCGGCTGCTACCGAGGCAAGGTTCTGCTCAGCAACCCCTACATTGAAGAATCTTCCAGGGTGCTTTTTGATGAAATGATGGAGCTGCACTGAGCCTGCCACATCCGAGCTTAATGCGACCACATTAGGGTCCTTGTCCCCAATCTCCGCAACCGCTGCCCCAAAGCCCTCGCGAGTGGCCGCCTTTTTCAAGTCAGGCGAGAGCGGGTCAAGCAGATGCATTTTTGGATTCAGCCTCATTCCTTCGCCTCTTCTATCCTCTTGCGCTCCTCAGAAAGCTGCGCAAGGGCTTTTTGCGCCTGCTCTTTGTTGGGCGCAACACCATGCCATTCGTATTTCCTCTCAAACTCAGCCACTCCTTTGCCTGGCGTGGTGTAGGCAATTATCATGGTTGGCTTTCCTTTTGTGCCCCTGGCTTGCTCAAAAGCGGAAATTATAGCGCCAATGTCATGGCCATCTATGCTTATCGCATGCCATCCGAATGCGCGGTATTTTTCCGCAAGGTCGCCAAGAGGCATGATATCCTCGGTGTTGCCGTCTATCTGTATGTAGTTCCTGTCGCATATTGCCACCAGATTGTCAAGCTTGTATTTTGCGGCAAACATGGCAGCCTCCCAGGTTGAGCCTTCCTGGTGCTCGCCATCCGAAGTCACGCAATATACTCTCCATCTTTTCCCATCCATCTTTCCTGCAAGCGCAATCCCGCAGGCTATGGCAAGCCCCTCTCCAAGAGGGCCTGAGGAATTCTCAACCTCTGGCATCCAGTGCCTGCTTGGATGGCCTTGGAATCGCGAGCCAAGCTTTCTCAAAGTCAGCGTCTCTTCAATCGGAAAGTAGCCTGCGCGGGCCATGGAGGCGTAAAGCACAGGGGCGCAATGCCCGTTGGAGAGGACCAGCCGGTCCCTGTCAGGCCAATGCGGATTTTTTGGGTCGTAGCTCATCTCATGGAAATAAAGCACAGAGAAGATGTCCGCAAGCCCCAGCGGCCCTGCGGTGTGCCCTGATGCTGCTGGGACAAGCATGCGGATTATGTCCTGCCTTATGGTGTTTGCCATCAGCGAAAGCTCCTTTTGGCTGGAAAGCTTCATGCCCACTCCTCCCAAAGCAAATTACCTACATGAAAGTTTAAAATCCGAGCATGCTTAGCTTTGCAGCCCCTTCTGCGCATCCTCCTGAAGCTCATCTATGGCTTTCTTGGCGTCAGGCTTTGAGAATATTGCCGATGCTGCGCCAAGCAGAGCCGCTCCGCAGGAAGCCGCCCTTCTTGCTGTCCCAACCTCGATTCCGCCGTCAACCTCAACAAGCGCTCCCTTGCCTGCAAGCAGGCGCATCTTGGGCTCCATTTCCGCAATATACTTCTGCCCTGAGAATCCTGGATAGACGGTCATCACCAGCACAAGCTCAACATAGCCAAGGAAAGGGAAAGCCTGGCTTGCCGGGGTGTCTGGAGAGAGCGCCAGCCCCACTCTGCCGCCCATCTTCCTTATCCTCCTGATTGCCTCCATCAGCTCATCCTGCGCCTTGGGGTTTTTTCCGATGCCGCCCATTCTTCCTGCTTTGGTGAAGCTTTCCAGGTGGATTTCATATACTGCCCCTCTTCTGCCTATTTCCTCAGCGTATGCCACAGGGTCCTCAACCATGAGGTGGTATTCAGGCAATATATGGGGAGGAATTTTGCCTATATCTCCAATCCCCACGGTCTTGTTTGGCACAAATTCCCCATCCATCACATCAACCTGCACGCGCGAGACATAAGGGGCTACTTTGGACAGCTTGCTGTAGAACTCTTCTTTGGTTTTGGCAAGTATCGCAGGCACAATCTCTATCTTGCTCAAGAAATCACGCCTCCCTTTGCGCTGGGAACTCTCTTAAAGTCTCATATATTGCCCCATGCGCCGCAAGAGTGCTTTTCATCAGCGCAAATGAGCCTGCCTCAAAGCTGCACACGCGCCCAGTCTTGAGGAATTCCTCAATATCCGCAATCCCTTTTGAGCGCGCAACCGTCAGGTGCAGCCTGAATTTTTCCTTGGGCAAATTCAGGAAAGATAGGGCTTCCTCCACTTTCTGCGCAAGCTGGGCTGCTCCGTCTGAATGCCCTCCCAGCCAGATGGCGCGCGGGACTCTTGCGCTTGGGAATGCCCCTGCATTCTCAACCACAATCTCAAATGGCTCAAATTCTATTTTTTCAAGCGCAGCCTCAATCCTCCTCGCCTCTTCTTCCCCTGCTTCTCCTATGAATTTCAGCGTGAAATGGTAGTTCTTGGGGTCAACCATCCTTGCGCCCAAGGCATCCTGCAGGCATGCGCACGCCTTGCGCACTTCCTCTCTTGCCTTTGGCGGAACCGGGATAGCCACGAAGACTCTCATGCCTTTTTTTCCACCGATAAACATATAAGCTGGACAAGCGAATCTTTAGCATGAGCCAGATTGCCGAATGGTTCCTTTTCTGCGTCCACTTGGTCAACATAGCGGTCGCTTTGTACATCGTAAAGGAGGTCTGGGGGCTTGTTTTTGCAGGCAAAGGCGCAGGCTTTGCCAAATCCCTCAGGCTTGGGCTTTTGGTTGCGTTGCTGTTCATAGCCGTTGAGCTGCTTTACCTTGCGAAAGCCATTGATTTCCAGGTTTTTGCCATATCAGAGTCCATATTCGTTTTCATCCTGCTGGTCCTTCTTCTCCAGCAGTATATGGACATGCGCAAAAGCCTGAAGGTCAATGAGCATTTCCTGAAAAGGAAGTTCCTCAAAGGCAAGCTGCGGGATGTGGAGTAGAAGGCGAATAAATGGCGGTCTATTCATTTGCGGATGCGCATTGCCATCTTGATTCGTGCGCAGGCATTCTTGACCCATCCATACTGCACATAACCTCAGGCTACTCGCACCAGTCCAATCTGCTCAACCTTCGGATTGCCCAAGAGCACCAGAATGTTTACCTTTGCGCAGGCATTTCTCCGCAGGAGGCAATGAAGCACAAGGAAATCAAGGTGTATCTTGCGGAGTGGGAAGAGGCGATTGCCTCAAAAATAGCTGACAGCGGAAAGCTTGTGGCAATAGGGGAGATAGGGCTGGACTACCACTGGGCGAAAAGCCAAGAGGAGAGGTTCTTGCAGCATGAATGCTTCGTGTCCCAGCTTCAGCTTGCAGAGAGGCTTTCTCTTCCGGTGGTCATCCACTCCAGGGACGCTGAGCAGGAGTGCATTGACATACTGCAAAATTTCAGCCTGCCTTTCATGCTCCACTGCTACTCCGGCAAGCACAGCCTTGCGGAGGCTGCGGCAGGGACAGGAAGGGCATTGGTGTCTGTGCCTCCTGTCAAAAGCAAGGAGAGGAAGCGCGTAGTGAGGGCTTTGCCGCTTGAGCGCCTGGTCGCAGAGTCAGATGCGCCATACCTAGGCAAAAGCCCGTCGGATGCCCTGGCATCCATAAAAATGATTGCTGAGATAAAGCAAGAAAGCGTGGAGAAGGTCAAAGCCCAGACCTTGCTTAACACCGCGCAGTTTTTCAAGATAAGGTAGAATGGGTGGTTGGATGCTCGAGAAGTTCGCCTCTATCCTGGGAAAGAAGGGGAAAGAGAAATGCATAGCTCTCCTCATTGACGGCCCCAACGTGATACGCAAGGATGTCAGGGTGGATTTGGTGTCAGTCAAAAAGATGGTGGAGAAGCATGGGACCATCAAGGTCTCCAAGATATTTCTGGACCAGTACGCCTCAGACAAGCTGATTGAGGCGATGACCAACCAGGGTTTTGAGCCAATAATCACAACAGGGGACGTGGATGTGACTATGGCGGTTGAGGCGATGGTGCAAGTCTACAACCCGCACATCCACTCAATCGCTCTCATGACTCGGGATATCGACTTCCGCCCTGTCCTTGTGAAAGCCAAGGAGCTTGGCAAGGAGACCATAGTGATTGGAAGCGAGCCTGGCTTCTCCACGGCTTTGCGGAACACAGCAGACATAGTGGTCATGGCAGAGCAAAGATAGTCATGCGTTTTTCTTGAGCCAATCCAGCACTTCTTTCTCATGCCCTTCAGGCTTCACTTTCCTGAAAATCTTCATTATTTTTCCATCAGGCGAGATTATGAAGGTGGTCCTCTCCATCTTGCCTGCCCACGCTCCGTATTTTGCAGCCACTTTGCCGCCGGAGTCAGAAAGCAGGGTGAATGGGAGCCTGTATTTGCCTGAGAAAGCCTTGTGCGAGCTTGGAGGGTCTGGGGATATGCCCACAACCTGGGCGCCAATCTTTTCGTATTGGCCAGCCATGTCCCTAAAGCCGCACGCCTCCACGGTGCAGCCCGGGGTGTCGTCTTTTGGATAAAAGTAAAGCACCAGCCACTTGCCATAAAAGTCGCTAAGCTTCTTTTCCTTGCCATCCGCATCAGGCAGAATGAAAGCAGGCGCATCGTCCATCTCATTCACCATGCCATCACCAATTACTTTCTTGCAAAAACGCTATTAAGCAGGTTTACTCTTTTTCAGGTTAGCAAGAGAAGATGAAGACAAGGCCGCCTTCGCCTTTCTCATCCAGCCTCGCATATCCGTATCTTTCGAATTGGACAATGCTTCCTTGCGGAAGCTGTGCGCACGAAGGCTCGCAGAAGCCAGAATCGACCAACATGCTGTTTTCAATGAACTTCCCCTGCTCGTCCACCAAGTCTTTGGGTATCTTGACCTTGCAGCTTATTTGCTTGCCATACGGAACCCACTGTATTTTCTTTGCGGCTATGCCCTCTTCTGCCTCGTATTTTGCCACCAGCGCATCCTGCCTTTTTCCCAAAAGCGTAGCGTTGTAAAGCTCCTTGAGCCTGAAAAGCTCGCCTGCCTGCAGGGCTTCTGCATCATCTCCTGATATGTAAAATTCCCTTTGCGCCTGGATTCTCCTTTGGCCAAGCTCCATGTTTGAAGGGTGGTTCCTTATCTCAACCTCCTTTGCCGGAGCGCCTTCCACCACAAGCTTGACCGGATTCCTAACAAAATACCTTCTCTGGGCTTTGGAATCCAACAGCTTCCTGTTCTCATGGTAAAGCTTCTGCCACCCAGGCTCGGATTCCACCTTTGAGATTCCAAATGACAAGACAAATTCCTTTATCGCCTCAGGCAATATTCCCCTCCTTCTCAGAGCTGAGATTGTGGGAAGCCTCGGGTCGTCCCATCCTTCCACCTTGCCCTGCTCAATAAGCGGCGTTATCAGCCTTTTTGAAAGCGGAGCATTCTTTATGGACAGGCGGGAAAACTCTATCAGCTTAGGGGCCCGCAGCTCCAATGCCTTGAGTATTCCGAAATAAAGCTCATTCCTAAGCTCGTACTCCTTTGTCCTCATAGCGTGCGTCACGCCATCAAGGCTGTCCATTATGGGCGCAGCAAAATCGTATGAAGGCCAGCAGGAATACTTGCTCCCTTGCCGGTAGTGTGGCGCCTTTATTATCCTGAACAGAGTCGGGTCGCGCATCACAGTGTTTTCTGATTTCATGTTCCCGTGAAACCGCACCACCGCCTCCCCTTCCTCCATTTTCCCGTCGCGCATTTTTCGGAAGAGCGCCATGCTCTCCTGCGCATCCCTGGCGGCGCAATCGCAGGCCACCTTTTCCTCTCTCCCTTTCTTTATTTTTTCAGGAGGGCAGGTGCAAACATAAGCCGCATGCTTGATGAGCATCTCCTCGCAGAAGCGATAAAGCTCATCCATCCTGTCTGAAGTGTAAGTCTCGTCATGCCAATCTATCCCCAGCCAAAGCAAGTCTTTTTTTATGGCATCCACATACTCCTGCTTTTCTTTCTCAGGATTGGTGTCATCAAACCTGAGAAGAAGCTTTCCGCCATACCTTTTTGCAGAGGCGTAATCCAGCCATGCGGCTTTGGCATGCCCTATGTGAAGATAGCCTGATGGCTCAGGGGGAAACCGGGTGACCACTTTTCCCTGTTCTGCCCCAGGCAGCTCTATCTCTTTCTTTTCCTCCTTCTTTTCCTCAAATGTGAATTGCGAAAGCTCCTTTTCCACCTCTTGCTTTGAAAGAGAATTGACGCGCTTTGCCTCCTCGCTGATGAGCTTCATGGTGCCCTTCATATCCGCTTTCGCCTCTGGGCACTCCCCAATCACCTTCCCCACCACTTTGGCAGGTATGGCAAGCCCGTAGTCATGCGCATTTTTGAGCACGTGCTTTCGGATGATTTCCTCCAAAGAAGCCATGCCTTAATTTAAGAGAAGAAAGGTTAAGAGGCTAACGCGCAGCGCTGTTTTCAGAAGCCTCCGCATCATCACGAACCTTGCGGTGGCTGTTGTGTTCTTTCATTTTTCATCAAAATTGCCACAACTGCGAATGCATGCACTTGCCCTAAAACAGCGCTGTCAGCTAGTGAAACTCTGCCAAGAAGCGGCATCACCTTTCTGCATAAATTGAAGGGTTGATGCCAGCCAGCCTCATCTCTTCTGCTGTCTTTCCTGTTACAAAAAGGCGCGCTTTTGAAAGCGCTGCCAAATCTTTTGAGCCGCAAAGAAGCATTGCGGTGCGAAGCTCGCTTTTCCAGGCCGCAATTTCTTTTGCAGGGTCTTTTGAGCGGATGAATGGCAGCGCAGCGCCTGCATACGATGCCCCCAAAGCAATTGCTTTTGCGCAATCCAGCCCATTTCTTATTCCGCCGCTTGCAATCACTGGCAGAATCCTGCAGCATTCTGCAATGCAAATGGCTGTGGGGTTGCCCCAATCGGCAAATGTTGGCCTTTGCCTGCTTCGCAAATACTCCACTTTGCTCCATGAAGTTCCGCCTGCCCCAGAGACATCCACCATTTTCGCTCCTGCTTTTTTGAGAAGGGAAGCGGCAAAGCCTGAAATTCCTGCCCCTGTCTCTTTCACAATGACCGGCAGCCCCAAATCCTTTGCGAAGATTTCTATCTGGAAAATTATCCCTGCGAATTTTTTGTCCCCCTCAGGCTGCACCATCTCCTGCAGCGGGTTGAGGTGGATTGCAAGCGCATCCGCGCCAATCTCATCCAGCATCTCCCTGGCTTTTTTCGCCCCGTATTTTGCAAGCTGGCAAGCGCCGATGTTTCCAATTATCGGAATGGTGGGGGCAACTTTGCGCACTTTGTATGTTGAGGAAAGCTGCGGCTTTTCCAGCATGGCTCGCTGCGAGCCAAGCCCAAACGCCACCTTTTCCTCTTCGGCAGCTTCAGCCAGCCTTAGGTTGATTTTTTCAGCCTCAGGATATCCTCCGGTCATGCCTGAAATTATGATGGGGGCATCAAGCCTCTTTCCTAAAAATCCGCACGAGGTTACAATATCCTCAAAGTCAAGCTCTGGAAGGGAATTGTGCGCCAGCCGCACGTCCTCAAGCCCGCTTCCAAAGCCATATTCCACAGGCTTTTTTCTGGCAGCATCAACGTGGTCCTTTTTCCTGCTTCGGATGTCCATGCAAACCCACCTTAATAAGAAAACCCTTTTTAAATTACTTTGCAAAGCAGATGCATGCGCAACTTTCCAAGCTGGATTGCCGAAAAGTACATATACGCTGTTGTGGTTTCCCTTCTTCTTCTGATTCTTTGGGTGATATATCTTTTCCAAGCAGGAAGCATTGACGCCGAGTCGGCCAGGATTTATCTTCAGGCGCTGACCGGCATAGCCACCCTTGCGCTTCTTTATTACGCATATTTCAACGTCGAGTCAAAGCGCGAGGAGGACACCGCAAGGCTGGAGCTTGCGGTCCGCCCCATACTCATATGGGAGCTCCAAAGCTCAAACGGAGGCGCGGCGCTGTCCTACAAGACCATAAAGCATCCCATCTATGATTTCCAGGCAACAATATCCCTGAACGGAAAGTCTATCAGGATTGATGAGCGCCACCTGGATGTGTCCGAAGCCCATCCAGAAGCCGAAAGGAAAGCGGATTTGGCAGGCTTCATAGTCAAGTCTTTGGGCAAAAAGCAGGAGGGAACCATGCATCTGCGCTTCTCATACCACTCTGAGGCGGGCGGAAAATACGAGCTTTATTTCACAAAGGAAGTCCTGCGGCAAAAAAATGGCTTTCTTTTCCAGCACCGCAAGATCATCTCCGCCAAATATCCGTGGAGAAAGGACGAAGTTCTGTTTTAAGGCGCGGCTATCTGCTTATCCCAAGCGCAGCGTATGCCACCACGCTTCCAAAATCCCCGCTTGCCTCCCCGGAGTTGGTGTATTTCAAAAGCTCGCATTTTTTTGCCCCTGCAAGCTTTGCGTAATGCATGGCAGCAGCAATAGGGCCGTGCCCGCAAATTGACAGGTTTTTGCTTTCCACAAGCTCCTCAAAGCCCTCCCAATCAAGCCTCAGCAGCATGTCTATGGCTTCCATGTCCTTCCTTCTGGCTTCTTCGGCGCTTTCGTAGTGGGTGAAATCCGATGAGGCAACCACAATTATGCCCTTTCCTGTTTTTTTTGCGGCTCCAAACACAGCCCTTCCCAAGTCCTCTGCGGCGATTGAGTCTTGCCATCCCATGCAGATGCACACCGCCTTTGCCTTAGGGGCGCAGATTTTGAGGAACGGGAGCTGCACCTCGCAGGAATGCTCCCGCAGGTGCGCCAGCTCGTCTTTCCTGGCAATTTTCCCATGGTTCACAATCTCCTGGGCAAGCTGGGTGTCGCATTCCACAGCGCCAAGAGGAGTCTGCCAGTCCTCAAACGATACTGCGATTGGCTGACCCATTCCTGTGTGGTTTGGGCCTATCACAACCGCAGTCAAGCTTTCCTCTTTCCAGTTGGAGCATGAGGCGAAAGAATATGCTGCGCATTTTCCCGAGTACATGTAGCCGGCGTGGGGGGAGACTATCGCAAGCCGGCTCTTTCTGGCTGCATCCGCCTCCTGAAGATAGCGCTGCACCTCCAAGCGGAGCTGGGAGGGGGAAGAAGTATAAAACGCGCCTGCAACCGCAGGATGCCTCATATCATCAGCTTTCTTGCGCTAGATTTATAATAGTCTGACTGCCAAAGCCATTCATGGCAGACAATATCCTCTCCCATTCCATCAATGCATATCTTAAGAATGTGAAGCTGATTTCGCTTTTCGCTGTCCCCGCGCTTCTTGCTTTCATCATACCCGCTGTTGTCAATACGCCGGTTTTTTCTGCGCTTGGGGCAACTTTTCTTCGCACAGGAAGCATCCCGGATCTGAAGCCTTCTGAGCTTGGGATTATAATAGCCAGCCTGTTGGCATCCCTTTACCTCATGTCGTTTGCGATAGTGAATATAACAATTGTCATAAAGAGCCAGCGCACAGCCACAAACATAAAAAACGAGGTCGTCAAAGGCATAACCGGGCACACATTCAATGTCTTCATCCTCTTTCTGCTTGGCACCATAGCCCTTCTCATAATCCAGCTGCTGACATTTGAGCTGGGCTCGCAATCATGGCTCTCGCCTCTGCTTTCGCTTCTTGTCTGGCTGCCTCTATTTTTTGCCCCTGCCGGGCTGGTGATAGATGAGCTTCGCCCCTTCCGGGCAGCCCAAAAATCATTCAGCATGGTGTTCTCCAAATTCCCCTATTTCATCCTCTGGATTGCAATAGCATTTGCGCTTCTTTCTTTCCTGGACTGGCTTTTCCTCTCCCTGCTCCCATACAAGATAGGCTCCCTGGCTGTGCTTTTGGCAAATTCGCTTGTGCTGGTGCCTTTCCTTATAGTGCTGCAGACTCAGATATACATCAGCAAATACACCATACTCACTTGAGAAGATTGGCGGAATTCTGCGCAATCAAGGTGGCTGCGCCGCTTATTGCCGCAACCACTATGCCCCCAGCAATCATCGCGTATGCTGTCGTTATGTACTTTCCGCGCTGGTCCGAAGGCTGCGTCTGGGCAAGCCCATAGACTATTCCTCCAAGCACAATAAGTATGACCGAGATTATAGGCCCAAGCTGCAAAAGAAGGCTTTCAATCCCGCTTAGGGTCTCAACAAGCCCCATACCTCCCACCAAATTGTGTTTTCAAACAAGAATTAAAACCCTGATGCCCAAAAGCTCCAGGCTTTGCTTTTTATATTTTTCCATCTTTATTGACGCAAAGAGGTGGAACATGCGCGACCTTTATCGTTTCCCAATCTTTCGGGCAGATGAGGATGAGGAGGAAGAGGAAGAAGACGAGGAAGACGACTTTGATGAGGATTGGGAAGAGGAAGAGGAGGAATGATTCCCCTTTCTTTTTTGGTTTTTCAGCTTTTTTTCCTTGAAAATTCGCGCTGCCTCTGCTTTCCGCAATAATTATAAAATTCTTCTATCGCCTTGTCAGCCAGGGGTTTTCCAACCCTGCTATTCTCCTCAGCTATTTCTTTTTTGGTTATCCAAAAGGACCGCATTACGGCATATGCGTTGTATAGAGAGCCGCACTTCAGGAAGCAGACCAGCTCCTTTATCGCCTTTCTTCTCATTGCGTCGCTTTTCAAATCCTGCGCCAACCTCATAGCAATCGTTTTGCCTAAAGAGGTTAAAATCCTTTGCGGCCACCGGCATGCAGCTCTGCTTTCCTTTTTAAATCAAGGCTTCCTTTCTTTCCAGCATGGCGACAGTTGAGGAGGAAATAATCCATTGGTGGAAAGACGAGAAAGGCGAGTCCCACAGAAACGCCCTCCGGATTGAGTCTGAGCCAGCCTCGGAGATAAACGGATTCCCAAGAGACGGCGTGATAACCATCAGGATAGCCAATAGCGTTTCCCAGCAGGCAATAAGGCTTTCCCCTGATGAGGCTTTGAGGGTCAGCACCCAGCTTTTGTCGGTGGCAAAGGAGCTTTTGAACCAGAAAAGGCAGCTTTGGAACACCCATGAGGATTAGCTACTTCGCTTTCAAATAGCTAATTTTATATTTGATTCAGCCAAATCGGGAAATGATGGAAGAGTTTGACATCGCAATAATTGGCGCCGGCCCTGCAGGCACATACGCGGCATATTCTGCCGCAAAGTCAGGCTTGCGCACTGTGGTTTTCGAGGAGCATGAGCGCATAGGCGAGCCGGTGCACTGCGGTGAGTGCCTCTCCCTGCTTGCTGTCCAAAGGCTGGGGATTGAGCTTCCAGAGGAGGCAATCTCCATGAGGGCAAAAGGCATCAGGGTGATATGGCCCAACCGCTCATATTCCTACATTGAGGAGCCAGGCTTCACGCTGGAAAAGGAGAAGTTTGAGCGCTTTTTGGCAAAGCTTGGTCAAGAGGCTGGAGCGGCTTACAAGACCAGGCACAGAGTCAGCGGGCTTGCCAGAAATGATGGCAAGTGGCAAGTCTCCACTACCCAAGGCGAATATAAGGCGAAGATAATAATTGACGCATCAGGAGTGGCAGGCGTGGCCTCAAAGCTGCTTGGCCTAAACCAGCCTCCGCAGACAGTGGTCGGGCTGCAGTATGAGCTTTCCCCAATCGAATCGGATGGCTTCATAGACTTCTTCCTTTGGCCCAGGCTGGCTCCGCACGGCTACCTTTGGGTGATACCAAAAAAGGGCAGCCGGGCGAATGTGGGATTGGTCACAAATGACCCGCCTGGCACCAGAAAATATTTGGAGCAATTCATTGACGAATACGGGCTTAGGGAGAAAAGAAAAGTGGGAAAGGTGGCATTCGGGGGCATGATTCCTGCCTCAGGGCCTGTCGCCAACACCTACTCAGATGGCCTGCTTCTGGTTGGCGATGCCGCAGGCTTCACTTCTCCCATGTTTGAGGGCGGGACCAGCCTTGCCATGTCTTCGGCAAAGTTCGCATCCGAGGTAGCAGCCAAGGCTTTGCACAGGGGGAGGACTGACAAAGCCGCCCTGTCAGAGTATGAAAGGCTGTGGAGGGCGGAGTTCCCGGATTACTCAAAGCTGGTCTTTGGCAAGAAGGCATTCTACAATTTTTCGGATGAAGAGCTGAGCAAGATAGGGCAATTGATACCAAAAAACTTGACCTCAATAAGCTGGGCAGGCAAGCTCAAAGTCGGGCTGAATGTCCTGCTGAACGCCCCTGGCTTTTTCGCAAAAGGGTTCGTGCCTGCCATGGAGGCGCTTGGCAAGTCTCGGGCAAAATACTATGGATGGTGATTTTATATTATTCTTCCTTATCAATTCGGAGGTAATGCCATGGACGCGCTGGGGACCGATTTTGCGAAGATTGGGAGCATACTCTCAGGTTCCCTCACGAATAGCAAAGTCAGGATACGCGGATGGGTGCACAGAAGCCGCACCAGCGGAGGCATCTGCTTTTTGGTGGTGCGCGACTCCACAGGCGTAGTGCAGTGCGCAATCAAAAAGGATGCAGTAGGGGAAAGCTCGTTCATTTCAGCCTCCCAGGCATACATAGAATCCACCATATTGGTGGAGGGGGTTGTGAAGCAGGACGCGCGGGCTCCGGGCGGGTACGAAATTTCCGCCTCATCTGTGAAGCTAGTGGCTCAAGGCGAGCCTTTCCCAATCGCAAAGGACCAGTCAGTAGAGTTCCTTTTGGACACGCGCCACCTATGGCTGCGCAGCCAGCGCCTCACCAACATAATGAAAGCTAGGCACAAGATAATATTTTATCTTAGGGAGTTTTTTGAGAAGGAGGGATTCTGGGAGCTTGCCCCGCCCATAATCACGGGCGCAGCCTGCGAAGGCGGCTCCACGCTTTTTGAGATAAGCTATTTTGGGGAAAAAGCCTACCTTACCCAGTCAAGCCAGCTTTATGCTGAGGTTTTCACCACCGCGCTTGAAAACGTCTATGTGCTTGCCCCCTCTTTCAGGGCAGAGCCTTCAAGGACAGTGAGGCACTTGTGCGAGTACTGGCACTTGGAGCCTGAGATGGCGTTCTACGACCAGAAGATGAACATGCGCCTTCAGGAGCGCATGCTGGAGTACGTTTGCCAAAAAATGGCAGACAGCCATCCTGACCTTCTTTTGGCTATAGGCAGGCAGCCTGAAAAGCTCAAAGCCGTGCGTGCTCCCTTCAAGCGGATGACTTATGAGGAAGCGGTGGAAATCGCCGCAAGAAGCGGGGCAAACATCAAAAAGGGACAGGATTTGGGCGCAGATGAGGAGGCTTTGCTCACAAAAGACGAGGAGAAGCCCGTTTTTGTCACCAATTTCCCGAAAGAAATCAAAGCCTTCTACATGCGCGAGGACCCAAGCAATCCAGGGACGGTCCTGAACGCCGATGTGCTTGCGCCTGAGGCTCACGGAGAGATAATCGGCGGCTCAGAGAGGATTTGGGAGTATGATGAGCTTATGCGCAGGCTGAAAGAGAACAACCTCAACCCCAAGGATTACGAGTGGTACATAGATCTGCGAAGATACGGCCCATTCCCCCACTCTGGCTTCGGCCTTGGGATAGAGAGGCTTGTGAAGTGGATGCTGAACCTTGACCACATCCGCGACGCCATACCATTTCCTCGCACGATAAACCGCGTCTATCCTTAGATTTGCGTGGTTTTATGGACGCAAAGGAGCTTTACCTTCTGTCTGTCAAAGAAAATGGCATAAGCCAAGAGGAATACTCCAAGCTGAGCAGAGAAGACAAGGAGGCTTTGGAGAGGCGCGAAGGCGGAAGATATTGGCTTGCCAAGCATCATCGCGAAGGCTTCAAGGTCTGCCTCACCGGCGGAGTTTTTGATGTCCTTCATATTGGGCATATCCTCACCTTGCAGGAGGCAAAGAAGCTTGCAGACTTGCTTGTGGTGGTGGTCGCAACCGATGAGCGCGTGGAGAAATTGAAGGGCAAGAAGCCCATCCACCCATCAGAATACAGGCGCGCCATGGTTTCCTGCCTCAAGCCTGTGGATTTGGCGATAATAGGCTCAAAAGACATCATGGAGACTTTTTGGAGAGTGGGCCCTGACATAGTGGCATTTGGCTACGACCAAAAGCCGTTTCCACTTCCCTCCCCATGCAAATCAGTGCATCTTGTTGGCGTGAGGGCAGACGAGCGCATGGCAAAGACTTCAAGGATAATAAGGGAGCTTGGGCTCTAATCCGGAAAATAGCCTGCCGAATTGACATGCTTTATGAGCTTCTCACCCAAAGTGCCTATCCAGAGGGTTTCAGGGTCTCCTCCGTTCTTTTGGATAGCAATCGAGTTGCTCCTTATTATTTCTTCAACGGTTATCTTCTTTCCATTTGCTGCTTGTCTGATCAGAATTTCCAAAAGAGCGTTAGTCACCTGCCCCCTTCCAGTTGAGGTATTCGCAATAAACTCAAATGCCGTGTTCGGATTGGTGTCCATGTATTCAGGAATGGCTGCTGAGCTTCCGCAGCTTCCTGGAATAAAAAGCACATCCTTTTTCAGGTTTCCAAAAATCTCAGGAGGGATATTGCGCTTGAGGCTGTAGCTGTGCCCCCTGAAAGCCAAAATAAATCCATCGGCTCTGTCAAGAATTTTCCTCAAAAAGTCCTGGTTGTCCTTTTCCGTCTCCCCCATGAAAAGCACAATTCTTGCATCTGCCGTTTCATATATCAGCTCGCCATCTGATCCTTTTTTTGGCTTTGCGTATTTGGAGAACCATTTCTGCGAAAGGAACCAATGGTCCTTTCCAGTGTCGTCCTTGTCAAATATTTGGACCACAAGCAGCTTGCCGTCTCTGTCTTTATACTTGCTTGCGTCAAACACGTTTTTCTCTTGCTGGTTCATATTCCGGATAAGGAAATTCAAGGCCACCCATTTTCTTTCGTCTTTCTCTTCAGAGGAAGAAATCATCCTGGCTTGTTCCCGGACTATTTTTTTTGCTATATAGCGTTTGCTTTTCTCGTCAAATCTTTCAAGAGCATTAGCAAGCAAATAGTAATATCTTGCGTCATATCCAGAATTCAGGGGGGCAAGCAGGCTGTCCAAGATGCTGATAAGGCTCTCTCCATTGAAAATTGAGTTCTTCTTTCCATATAGCCTGTCATAGTTTATCGCCCTGAAAATCAGGTTCCTGTGCAATTCTGTGCCTTCAACCCCAATATTCTTCAAGTATTCCGCAAGCTCTCCTGGCTTGAAATCTTTGTTGAGGCGGTCAAAAAGCATGTGGTTGGTGGAAGTGTAGAAAAACTCTGGATTGGAAAGAAGCAAAGCAAGGACATCTTCTTTTGAAAGAGAGGCAAGATATTTCCTTCTTGCAGGCTCGTTGTCGTGCAGATCATCAAGCATTCTTCCAACCTCTATTGCATATGTGTCTGAGCTCTTTATTGCCAAGGTTAAGCATTCAAACGATTTTTTGCCTTCCAGGTAGTCCTCAAAAAATTTCTCTGGAACTGCTTCATTCGCAAGGGCGTCAAAAGCGCGCCAGGCATCCTGCCCCATTTTCATTGCAACATCAATGAGGGCTTTTACCGTTTTGCGCCTTTTCTTCTCAAACAAAGCCTGAATTCTTTCATTTCTAAGAGCACCCATAATAATCAGAGTGTCAAAACCTTGCTGGTCTGCCTTTGCAATTTCAAAAAACGTTTCAACCATCGCCTCAGGATTATTTTTTAGCATATTAGCGTATGTTTCGTCAAAAAGAAGATAGAAAAAGCGAAAAGCATCCTTTCCGCCAGCTTTTGCAATCTGGCTTAATGCCCAGGCTAATTCTTTAGGATTCTTCTCAAACATCTCTTTTATTGCCTTGGTGTTAAGGGCGTAAAAAACAGTTTCTGCATTCTCTCCAACCGCATTTGCGATGTCGGCAAAAGCATTAGGATTTGAAACAAACAGCCTTGCAATATCCTCATTTTCAAGGGCGCCAAAAGCATGTTTTGCTCTTTCTCCTGAAAACCTTGCTATTTTGTCAAGAGCCGATCTCACATTTCCGGCAGCTTCCCTTGGATTTTTCGCCTTGATTGCCTCGCGGATTACCGCATCAGGGCAAGAGGGCCTTTGCAAAAAACCGGCACCATCAATAATCCTTTTGGCCTCGCCATAAGCCATTCCAGAAGCCTTGTTCTTTCCTTCTTTGCTCTGAAAATCCTGCATGCAAGGATTGGGAAATAAACACTTTTAATCTGCTTGCCTTTTTGCGCTTAGGCAAATTCCAAATCCACTGTACGCCACTAATTAAAATATTTTTTCTTCAGAATTCAATAAGGTGAGTGCCGCATGCTGGCTTTTCAGGCGAATGCCCAAAAAATAAGCGAGCTTGAACAGCAATTGAATCACCAAATCAATATCCGGCTTCAGGAGCTTCATAATTCCGCTTCCCCTCCAAGCCAGGAGCGCAAAAGAGCCCTTGAGTCTGAGATAAAAGGGCTCAATTACATCCAAAGCCTGCTTAGCGACAAAAACAAAGATCTTGTTTTGGGCATCCTAGATCAAATGGAGAGGCGCCCTGGGCAGTACAAAACTCTGGAATACTTGCTCCAAAACTCCCCTGAGCTTCTTGTTGCACTAGTTTCAATGGATGAGCGCTCAGGCTCGCAGTTCCGCTTCAAAGACCTGCGGATAAATGCGGACATTGCAGAGCGGTATGCAAATATGGCGCTCTCTAAGATGAAGGAGCTTGGGGTGCTGAATGCGGATTGGAACCACCAGTCCATGGATGCCAATCAAAAAGCGGTTTTTCATGCCCTGCTTCCGCAGGCTTATAGGGGGCAAAAATATCTTGGCATGGTGAGCCCTTCAGATTTGCAAGGAAGCACTCCTGAGGAAAAAGCGAAAAATTTCGTGGACAAGTTCATCAGGCAGGGCTTTCTTGCTCAAGCCACAACAAGCAGCCGAAACGGAGAGCGGTTTCACTCGATGTGGCTCAGCAGCATCTCACATACTGCATCGGAGTTTTTTGTTGAAAAATCAAGCGCCCCTTCAAAAGCGGTCCTGGATGGGGCATATTTGGATGGATTGAAGAACAGCCAAGACCCAAGCTTGCAGGAGGTCAAGGATGAACTTGCAAAAATAGATGAGCTTGGGCTTAGAGACAAATTTATGGAGTACGCAAAGTCTCAGGACATACACAGCGATAGCGGAAGCATTGACAATTCCAAGCTGCTGGCTGCCATGCGCAGCTTTCTTTCCAGCCAGGATGCTTTGGATGTCCAAAAACAGAAAGGGAAATACGCCAATCTCGATGATTTTCTTGGGGATTCCAAAGTGGAAGCGGTTGCCAGATTTTTTGGTTTTAATTTGGAAGATGAGAGCCAAAAAAGCAAATTCAAAAACTTCATAAATGGCATACAGGGCATAAAAGACGAATCAGGCTTGTATTCTGTTGAAAAATTGATGGAGCATGCCCGAAAGTATCCGCTTAGGGTTGGGGAGGATTTTGTTGGCAACCTTTTCCTGATTGGAAACGAAAAAATATGCGATTTCCTCTACAAAAGCGGATTTATAGTGCCCAAATTCGATGAAAATGGCAAAATTGAATCTTGGTCGCTTTCTGGCCAAGCAGATGGGGTGCTTAAGGGATATTGGTGGTGGAGGTTTGGTTTTATAAAAGTTAGTTTTGGCGAAGATGATTTGAACGATCTTGCTGTTTTCATCAATAGCAAATGGAACAAAGAGACGCAGGAATTTGCCACAATCGTCCCTAAAGATTTGGCTGACCAAAAGCCGCTTTATTATTTAATCAACTACCATATTAGAATGGAAATGGTTAAGCTCGGGCTCGGAAAAATAACCGTTCCGGACTCTGACGACCTGGACTTAGAACTCTTCTCCAACATCTCCTTGCCATCTTACTCAACATCAGCATTGAAGGAACTAACAGATACTTGTTTGGCAAGGGATGCTGATGACCCTCAAACTGCGATTGAGCTTTTCACATCAATTGACGGCAAGAAAGTCATTGAATACATAAGGGACATCGTGAATATCAATCTCCGTTCAAACTACGTCAGCCTTGACGCATTCCTTATTGGAACTTACAGCTCTTCCGACCAGAATAATGCAGCCGCCAAATTTTTCGCGCTGACTCCAGACCAGCAGAATGCTATTTTGCAAGAGGCAAGCCAGCGAAAGGATTTTGTTTATAATGAGGAAAATGTGCTGAAGCTGATAAACGAAAAATTCCCACCACCGCCTCCTCCGCCCAATCCGCCTCCCCAGCCTCAGTGAAAAGCCGCCGAACGGCAGATTTAAAAACAAATGTATCGTATTAGTGGCACTTTTGCATCTTTTCAGGAGAGGTGTGTCAAGTGAGCAATGCTTCAGCCAAAGCCAACGCGCACCGCCATGCGCATGCAGACGACTTCCTTTCTCAGATAAATGCGCTCAAGCAGGCTGAGGCAAATGCCCAGTCCATCATTGAAGAGGCTAAAAAGAAAGCTGCGCAGATAGAAGCAGAAGCAAGGGAAAAGGCGGTCCAGATAGCAGCCAAGGCTTCAGAAAAGTCTGTTGAGGCAAAAAACGAGGCTCTTGCCAAGGCTCGCCAGGAAACTGACGAGCAGGTTGGGAAAATAATAGGCGAGGCAAAGAGGCAGGCTGAAAAAATCCGCTCAAAGTCTCTTTCCCAAAAGGACGCAGAGCTTCTTGCGCAAAAGATTTTGTGAAAAGAGGCGTATATGCTCAAGCCAGTGGAAATGTCAAAAATCAGGATAGTCTGCATGAAGGCAATCGCGCCTTCGGTAATCAGATTCCTGCACAACATCTCCGCCATCCATCTAAAAGAGGCAGAGCTTCCGAATTTCAGCCGCGCAGGGCCCATGCCGTCTTTTGAGGAAATATCCAGCAGGCATCTGAAAATAAAGTCCATTCTTGATTCAATAGGCAGAGCCGCAAGGCAGCCAAAGAGGAAGATAACTGTAGAGAATCCAATTTTGGAGGCAGACGAGATAATTTCAGCGTCAGATGGCTACTTTGAGCTTTTGCGCCAGAAAGAGGCTTTGGCAAAAGAGCTGGAGGCCTGCCTGGCTTCTCAAAAAGCCGCCTCTGAGCTTGAAGGATTGGACATTGATTTCTCAAAGCTTTCCTCAGCCCACCTGCAATTCTTTCTTCTCAAGTCTTCAGAGGAGAAGATAAAGCAGGCGCAAGAGGCGCTTTCAAGGAGGAAAAATGCGGCCTTTTTGCCAGGAGGCAAGGTTTTGCTTGCCGCTCTGCCAAAGCAAGATGATGCGAAATTCCTTGAGAAATACGGCTCCATCATGCCTCTGCCTAAGCTCCAGCGGAAGCCTTCAGAGGAGCTCTCCTTCCTGAAAGGCGAAGAGGAGGCAATCCGCGAAAGGCTGTCCTCAGTCGAGAAAAAGATAAACCGCTTCGTGGAGTCTTTCTACCATCGCCTTGTCGCCCTTGAGGAAGATTTGGCTATCCAATCAGAGCGCTCCAGGATATCCACGCTGTTTGGAGCCTCTGCCTCGCTTTACTACATGGAAGGCTGGGTGGAAAAATCCAAATGGCGCTCAATTCAGCACATGCTCAAGGAGAAATTCGGCAAGAAAATCCATCTGTCAGAGGCTCCTGTAGATGAGCATGCGGACCTTCCTCCAACAAAGCTTTCCAATCCAAAGCCAGCCTCTCCCTTCCAGTTCCTTGTCGAGTTCTTGTCAACCACCAACTACCGCGAAATTGACCCTTCTGCTATACTTTTTGTGACCATACCCGTCCTTTATGCCCTCATCCTTGGGGATGCAGGATATGCTCTTGTGTCTTTCTTCCTTGCGCATTTTCTTGTCAAGAAAAGCAAGCCAGGGACCCTTCTTAACCAGATTTCAAAAATATGGAGAATCTCCGCCATGCCTGCTTTTGCTGCCGGGCTGATTTTTGACGAGTATTTCGGCTTCACCCACAGCCACATATTTGAGCTTTTGGGGCTTGGCCATATTGAGCTTTACCACGGCTTGCACAGGGTTTCCTCCATCACTACCCTGATGCTCATATGCATCCTGGTTGGTATGGTCCATCTGGCTTTGGGGTTTGTTCTGGGGGCAATAAACGAGTGGGGGCATTCGAAGAAGCACGCCATCGCCAAGCTCTGCTGGCTTGGAGTGGAAATATCTGGATTTTTCCTGGTTGCAGGCGGCATGTTCGGGGCTTTTGCGGAATTTTTGGCGCCTGCCGCAGGGCTTTTTGCCTTGTCTGTTGCCGCCATGGTCGCAACTGAGGGCGCAATAGCGGCGCTGGAAATCCCAGGGCTTGCGTCCAACATAATGTCCTACATACGTATTGCCGCAGTCGGAGTGGGAGGCGTCATACTGGCAGAAGCCATAAACGAGCTTCTGCTTCCAAGGCTTGAGCTTTCTCCTATGGGCGCGCTTTTGTTCCTCATAACATCCGCGCTTTATCTTGCCGCCCACCTTTTCTCCTGCCTGCTTGCCATGTTCGAGTCATTTGTGCATGGGGCAAGGCTCAATGTGGTGGAGTTCTTCGGCAAGTTTTACAAGGGGAACGGCATCCGCTTCTCCCCCTTTTCTGCGCAGAGGGTTTATTCTCAGGAGGCAAGCGATTCGCGCTAATGGGCATTTGCCCTAAAGACAAGAGGTGTGAAATATGGTATGGTTTGAGAACGCAGGTGCAATAGGGATTGCTGCCGCGGTTGCCATGGCTGGCGGAGCCATAGCCACTGCTTGGGCGCAAGCCTCCATCGGCTCTTCAGTGATGGGCGTGCTTGCGGAGAAGCCCGAAGAGGCATTCAAGCTGATTGTCTACATGGCTCTCCCTGAGCTGATAGTGCTTCTTGGCTTTGTGGTCGCTTTCCTGCTGGTTGGGAAAATCGACCTCGGAGCTGCCGCAGCGGCTGCCCATGCATAAGCCCAGTTCCGAAAGCCGAGCTTGGCGCGAAGGCAAGGAGGAGTTTGCATGGGATTTGAGGATTTGGCAAGCGAGCTTCACAAAAGCGCAGAGGCTGAAGCCCGCAAGATTGTGCACTCAGCTGAGAAGAATGCTGAGAAAATAGAGGCTGAAGCCAAGGAAAAAGCCGAGCTTGCGGTCAAGGCTGCAAAAAGAGAAGCCATAGAGTACTCAAAGCAGGAATCCTCCGAGCGTTTGACTTCTGCCAAGCTTTCCGCAAAAAAGATAATCGACGAAGCCAAAGAAGAGGCAGTGGATGCGGCTTTGAAGCAAGTCTGGGAGCAATTCAAGTCCGAATCGCTCAAGAAATCCAATTACCCGCAAATTCTGGACAGGCTTATCCGCGAGGGTCTTGAGGAGCTTGGAGCCAAAGACGCCATTGTGCATGTCCGCGACGAGGACAGGGCGCTGGTGTCCGGCTTCAGGCTCGCAAAGCTTCCTCCTGGATATTCAGGCGGGGCTATATTGGAGAGCGCGGACGGGAAAGTGAGGGTCAACAAGACGCTGGAGGAGGTCTTTTCCCAAAAAAAGCCGCAGCTTCGCAAGGAGATTTTCGACAGGCTTTTCTGAGGAGTCTTGAATGGCAATCCCTAACCTGCTTGGCTTTGCAAAAGCGGTTTCCGCTAGGCTGGTGTTCAAGCCTTTGGTTTATGGCTACTCCAATGCCCGAGTGCGAGCCATGAGGACCACTCTTCTCAGCCGCAGGCAGGCTGAGGACTTGCTGAAAGTCCGGACCAATGCCGCGGTTGCCGAATACCTATCAAAAACCAGCTACAGGGAAGACTTTTCCGGCATGCCTCTCCACGTTTCTGATGAGGACAGGCTGGAGATTGCAATAAGCAGGAATTTCGCAAGGACAGCCCAAAAGCTTATGCGCATAACTCCGCCGCAAGGCAAGCCCATGCTTTTGGCTTTTCTTGGAAGGTACGATGCGCACAACCTGAAGACTGTCCTTTTGGCAAAAAAGCTCATGAAAAGCAAATCAGAAATCCAAAACCTGCTGATGCCTGCCGGAAGCCTAAAGCCCTACGAGCTTGAGCGGATGCTTTCGGCAAAAACACCAGAGGAGCTTTATGATGCGATAAAGTCGACAGAGTTCGGCGCGAAATTCCTAAGCTCGGCGACCATAAGGCATATTCCCCGCTGGCAGATAAAGGCAGCGCTGCAGCATTCAGAGTCCCAGGCTGCCCAGCTTGATTTGCTCCTGTCCGCCCTCGACAGCTACTATTATGAGGTTGCCTCCTCCGCAGCTTCAGGCGCGGACCGGGATTCCAAGATACTGCTTGGGCTTATCCGCGCAGAGGCAGACGCGAAAAACGCCATCACCATAATGAGAATGAAGAAAGGCGGAGCGGACAAGCGGTCAATAATGAAGCACATGGTGGAGGGTGGGAGCTTCTCAAAAGAGAGGCTTGAGCAGATGGCAGAGGCAAAGGACTTCAACGAGGTCGCCAAGCTTGCTTCCGGCTTTTTCATCTCCGAGACTGGCAGAGGGGAGTTTGCCTCTGCAGAGAAGAAATACGCGCAGGACGGACAGATTTCGCATTTTGAGGTGGTCTTCGAAAGCTCAATCGCAAGGCGGAGCTTGAAGGTCTTGAGAAGAAGCATGATGTCAATAGGCGCAATAGCCGGCTTTCTGTTTCTCAAAGAGGAGGAGATGAACAACATACGCAAGATTGTCCGAGGAAAGGCGCTTGGCATCCCTCCGGAAAAGGTTGCCGAGATGCTCGTACTGGTGGGTTAGATGGAAAGCAAGGAAAAGATAGCAGTCATAGCAGATGAGGCCACAGTCACAGGCTTCCAGCTTGCAGGGGTGGAGCACGGGTTTGCCCTTTCAGGCCAAGAGGCAGAAGCCAAGCTTGCCGAGCTTTTGTCTGACTCCTCGTATGGAATCATAATTGTCCATGAGAAGCTCATGGAAAGCTGCGATTGGAGGCTGAAAAAAAGGGTGGAAGCCACCGCCAAGCCAATCGTGGTCCCAATCCCTGATTCCCAAGGGCCGATTGAGCAGTCGGAATCAATATCAGTCCTGGTCAAGCGCGCATTGGGGCTGGATTTGGGCAAGAAGAAAGCTTGAAGAGGTGTGGTTATGGGAATTTTGCACAGGATATCCGGGCCTGTTGTGGAAGCCAAAGGGATGGCTGGCGCAAAGATGTATGACTTGGTGAAAATAGGCAAAGAAGGGCTTATAGGGGAAATCATCAAGATAAAAGGCGATACTGCCACCATCCAAGTCTATGAGGACACCACAGGGCTTAGGCCCGGGGAGCCTGTGGAAAGCACAGGAGAGCCTCTCTCAGTGGAGCTTGGCCCAGGGCTTTTAAGAAGCATCTACGACGGAATCCAAAGGCCGCTGAACCTTCTTGCCGAGAAAGGAGGAGAATTCATCACCCGCGGGCTTTCCGTCCCCTCGCTTGACAGAAAAAAGAGATGGGATTTTTCGGCGGTCGCAAAAAATGGGCAGAAGGTCCGCGCAGGAGATGTGCTTGGCACTGTGCAGGAAACCGAGCTGATTGCCCATAAGATAATGGCGCCCCATGAAGGCACAGTGTCTGGCATTTCCTCAGGCTCATTCACAATTGAGGAGACCATCTGCACAATTGACGGCAAGCCGGTCAAGATGATGCAGCGCTGGTTTGTGCGCAAAAGCAGGCCTGTGGCAGAAAAATTTGACCCCAACATACCTTTAATCACAGGGCAGAGGATTGTGGACATGTTTTTCCCGATTGCAAAAGGCGGGACAGTCTGCGTGCCAGGCCCTTTTGGCTCAGGAAAGACAGTCACGCAGCACCAGTTTGCCAAGTGGTCAGACACGCAAATTGTGGTCTATGTGGGGTGCGGGGAGCGCGGAAATGAGATGACAGAGGTCCTCACAGAGTTCCCGCACCTGCAGGACCCGAAGTCCAAAAAGCCACTGATGGAAAGGACAGTCCTGATTGCCAACACCTCCAACATGCCGGTGGCTGCGCGCGAGGCTTCCATCTACACCGCAGTCACAATCGCCGAGTATTACCGCGACATGGGCTATGATGTTGCCCTTATGGCAGACTCCACCAGCCGATGGGCTGAGGCAATGAGGGAGATCGGAGGCAGGCTGGAGGAGATGCCTGGAGAGGAGGGCTACCCTGCTTACCTTGGCAGGCGGCTGGCGGAATTTTATGAGCGAGCCGGACGGGTCAAGTGCTTAGGCTCAGACGGGCGCACAGGCTCTGTCACCATAATAGGCGCAGTCTCCCCTCCTGGCGGTGACATAAACGAGCCGGTCTCGCAGAACACCCTTCGTGTGACAAAAGTTTTCCTTGCGCTTGACGCTTCGCTTGCCCAAAGGAGGCACTTCCCTGCTTTCAACTGGCTGCGCTCATACTCGCTTTACACCGAAACCCTTGACAGCTACTACACAAACAACATATCCTCAGACTGGGTGGAGCTTCGCAAGGAGGCAATGGCGCTTTTGCAGAAAGAGTCCGAGCTTCAGGAGATTGTCCAGCTGGTCGGGCCTGACGCGCTGCCTGAAAAGGAGCAGGCAATCCTGCTTTCCACAAAGATGATACGCGAGGACTTCCTGCAGCAGTCTGCATACCATGAGGTGGACACGTATTCCTCCATGAGAAAGGAATACCTGATGCTCAAGAACATAATGCGATTCCACCACAGGGCTCTTGCCGCAATCGACCTGGGCATCCAGCTGAAGAGAATATCTGAGATGCCCATTCGCGAAAAGATCGCAAGGGCAAAGGAGATACCAGAAGACAGGATAAAGGAGATAGAGCTTATCGGCTCAGAGGTGGACAAAGCCTTTGACGAGCTTGCCAAAGCTTCCGCAAGGTGATGCTATGAAGGAGTACAAGACAGTTACCCAGATTGCAGGACCCCTTGTTTTCGTGGAAGGGGTGTCCGATGTAGCTTATGGGGAAATCGTGGAGATAACCTTGCCTTCAGGCGAGCGGAAGCGCGGGCAGGTTCTGGACACCCAAAGGGGCATAGCCGTTGTGCAGGTTTTCGGCTCCACCGCAGGCATCAACGTGTCAGACACCAGGGTGAAGTTCCTTGGGGAAACCATGAAGCTTGGTGTCTCAACCGAGATGCTGGGCAGGGTTTTCAACGGCTTGGGCGAGCCTCGCGACAGCGGGCCTGCCATAGTCCCTGAAAAAAGGCTGGACATCAACGGCGCGCCCATAAACCCATATTCAAGGGACGAGCCGCGTGACTTCATACAGACGGGCATCTCCACCATTGATGGCATGAACACCCTGGTGCGCGGGCAGAAGCTGCCCATTTTCTCAGGCTCAGGGCTTCCGCACAACGCCCTTGCGGTCCAAATAGCGCGGCAGGCGAAAGTGGCTTCCTCCAAGGAGGACGAGAAGTTCGCAGTGGTTTTCGCGGCAATAGGCATCACAAATGAGGAAGCTCTTTTCTTCATGCGGGACTTTGAGAAGACCGGAGCGCTTGAGCGCGCGGTCCTGTTCTTGAACCTTGCGGACGACCCTTCAGTGGAGAGGATAATCACCCCCAGGCTTGCGCTCACCACAGCAGAATACCTTGCCTATGAGAAAGACATGCACGTGCTGGTCATAATAACCGACATGACCAACTACTGCGAAGCCTTGCGCGAGATTGCCTCCGCAAGAGAGGAAGTCCCAGGAAGGCGAGGATACCCTGGCTACATGTACACCGACCTTTCCACCATCTATGAGAGGGCAGGGAGGATAAAGGGCAAGAAAGGCACGGTGACGCAGCTTTCAATCCTCACCATGCCAGGCGATGACATAACCCATCCAATCGCCGACCTGACCGGATACATCACAGAGGGGCAGATTGTGCTTGGCAGGGATTTGCACCGCAAGAATATCTACCCGCCAGTGGATGTCCTGCCATGCCTTTCAAGGCTGATGAACCTCGGAATAGGCAAGGACAGGACTCGCGAGGACCATCGCGGGGTGGCAGACCAGCTTTATGCCGCCTATGCAACAGGAAGGGACCTGCGCTCCCTTGCGGCTGTGGTGGGAGAGGAGGCGCTTTCTGCCACAGACAAGCTGTATTTGAAGTTCGCGGATGTTTTTGAGGAGAGGTTCATAAGGCAGGGCTCCCATGAGGACAGGAGCATAGAGCAGACTTTGGATTTGGGTTGGGAGCTTTTGGGCATGCTTCCTGAGGCTGAGCTCAAGAGAGTCAAGAAGGAGTTCATAGAGAAGTACGGCAAGCGGTTCAGGAAATGAGGGTGCGGCAATGTGCAAGCTGAGGGTGAAGGAAAGGATGAAAAGCAGGCAAGCAGTTGCCTCTGAGAAGGGGAGTTAGCCATGGCTGAAAACCCAAACCCAACAAGGATGGAGCTTCTGAAAGCCAAAACCAGGGTGAAGCTTGCCAAAAAAGGCCACAAGCTTCTCAAGCAGAAGCGCGACGCTTTGATAATGGAGTTCTTCAAGATACTGGGCAAGGCGCAGGATTTGAGAAGCGAGCTTAATGCGCAGATGAAAGCCGCCTACTCCGCCCTTGCGGTGGCTCAAGCCTACCACGGGATGCAGGAGATAAAGGCTGCGGCGCTTGCGGTCAAAAGGGCTCCGGGCGTGAAGGTGGAGGTCAGGAACATCATGGGGGTGAAAATACCTTCCTTGGAGGCCACTCAAGTGGAAAAGCCCCTGCTTTCCCGCGGCTATTCCATAGTCGGCACATCCGCCAAGATAGATGAGGCGGCGGAGGCATTTGAGAAAGCCACCGATTTGGTGGTCAAGCTTTCCCAGACCGAGAATGCGATACGCAGGCTGATTTTGGAGATAGAAAAGACAAAGAGGAGAGTCAATTCGCTTGAGTTTGTGCTGATTCCAAGGCTTGAAAGCCAGGCGAAGCTGATTTCATTCAGGCTAGAGGAGATGGAGCGTGACAGCTTTGTGATGCTTAAGACCATAAAGCGCAAGCTGGAAAGGGCAGAGCAGCCTACTGAGTAAGCTTCCTGAAAAACAAGTCAAGAGCTTGCGCATTCTGCTCATCATGCTCAGGCTTGTATCTTGAAATTATGCTGAACGGGTTCAGCGAAGGCTCATATCCATAGCTTGGCATCAAATCGCTTTTTTTGTGCTCTTCTGCGCTCTCCAGAAGGTGCTTCAAATCCAAATCAGGCTGCCACTGGACGCAGTAAGCGTTGCCTTTCCTGAATGCTGCGACTGGCAGCATGTATGTTTTTGCAAGCACTTCTGACCCCTCTGGGGCTTGCAGCAGGATGTAGCGGTGGGCAAATATGGCTTTAGTCCTGTCCTTGTAATCAGAAAAAAGCCAGTCTTTCCTTGCGTTCATCTCAAGCAAGATTGTGCTGTAGCCAAAATGGAAAATCCTGCCCGTGCCATGCTCCTCGTTGCTCACAGGATAGACTCCGAATGTGGCCGCAACCGCCTCCATCCCAAAGCATATGCAAAGAGACGGCTTTCCGCTGTCAACAAGCTTGCTTATAAACTCTGGGAGCATCTTGCCAAGCTCCTCCTTTTCCATGAATTCCTGCGTGGGAGTGTATGAGGAGTCTGAGATTATGAAGGCGTCAAAGCTTTTGAGGTCAGGCATCCTTTTCTCCGTTTCCGGCTTGAAGACAGAAAAATCAATCCTCCTTTCTTTGGAGTGCTTTTCCGCCCTGTTTTTGTAGACTTCAATCGGAAGCCTGGTGTAGACTCCGGTTTTCTTTTTGTCCGTGTTGCAGTCAATGATGGCCAATTTTGCGGGAGCTTTCAGGCTAGGCATGCCAATACTCTCCAATTTTTTCTTATGGCTTTGCTTTAAAAAATTTTCTTCGCAATCCCAACAAAGGCAGCAGCGATTTTTATGGGGCAGGAAAAAATCTACTTAGTTTATGATTTCGAGGAGCTTTGCGGGGCATTCAGCTCCCTCAAAAAGGCGAAAGAGGCTGTCGCAGAGCACATATCCTACATAAAGAAATACACCAGCGAAAAGGCAAAAAGGCTGGGGCTGGGGGAGGCTGTTTTTGAGGTGTTTGAGGATTGCGGGCAGCGCCGCTGGGTTTACGCCCTTCTTGCCAAGTCCAAAAACAACGGCGGCGATTTGCACAGGAGAAAAATAGTGATTTGCGAGTACAAAAAAGACACCTATTGTTCCTCAATAAAAAGGCTGGTTGAACAGCAAAATGCGGAAAATCAATGATGCCTCTTTCCAATCAGCCTGCGCAAGGAGTCAATGAACTCTTCCTGCCTTTCAGCAGGGGGCATCCCTGTTTTCAGGATGGTGGTGCAGACCAATCCTGAAGGCAAGGCGCTTTCTGATTTTTCAAATTTCATCCAAGGTATCTCTTTTTGGACCCTGCTCAAAACATCCTGCGGGCTCCCAAAGCTTTCAGGGAACTCCACCTCTATAATCTCCTCTGCATCCAGATGCCTTGGCATATAGACAGTTATCACAGGGCTGCCTGAGTTTGGCAGGTCTGAGAATAAAGACAGGTCCAGCGATTTTCTTGGATTGACTATGACAAGCCCGTATTTCTCCTTTTGGATTTGCCTCATGGAAGGATGGCTCAAATACTCTATCCTCCTGATTATCTCAGCATCCGCCTTGCCTCTGGGTTTTCTTGGGGCGTTGTCTTTTATTAGGGCAAACATCAGCTCAAAAAACTCCCTGTTGAACTTTCTCCATATGTCCACATGGTAAAGTGCTTTTTGGACAGTGCTTTGCTTGAGCTTCCTGCTGCAGCCTTCAAAGTAAAGGGTGGACAGGTTGTTTATCATATCCACTGCCTTTATCACCATAAGCTCCATGTTCTGCGATTGGTATATCCTCCTCAAATAATCAATGTAAGGCTCTTCTTTCCTTGTCAGGATGGCTATGTCGTCTGCCACATCTTTCCCTGCAAGGCAGGCAATCTCTGCTTTGACTTTGCGGTATTTTCTTTTTGCCCAATCCTCTTTGGTGTCCTCAAGCACATCATGGAAAAGAGCAGTTATGAATGTCTTGAGGCTGCATCCCAAAAGAAGGCATCCATAAGCGACAGAATAGACATGCGCGGAGGCCTTGGTTTTCCCATCTTTGCGCAGCACCCCTTCATAATATCTATCAACATATTTCATGGTTTCTTCAAGAAATTCTTGATTATTCTCAGGCCATCTCTTTTTGACATGCTCCAATATCAGCTTTTTCAATTCATGCGGGCTTTTTGGAAGCTTCAGAAGGAAAGAGAACCTGTTTTTTTCCAAAGACCTTGCAATAGCCAATCTCCTGGCCTCCTCTAAGCTTTCATCTGTGAGCATGCAGTGGAAGAATATCTGGCTTTTTTGCTGGCTGCATGCCTGGTGTTTGTTGCTTGCAATTCGCTTGGAAAGCATTGCTCCACCGATAAAAACACAAAAAACAATTATTTATGACATAATTAGAAGCCGCTCTATTTAAAATACTGCCTTCCCTCCAACAGCTTGCCTATATTTTGGAGAGCAGTGCCAGGCATTGCCGCAATCTTGCAATTGCAAAATCGCCAAGCTTCTTGGCAACAATTTTGATCCATCTTTTGCGGAAGCTCCCTGCAGCTTTCCATGACTGCCTTGTTTAAATACTTGAGGCTCCAGCACATAGGTGGTGAAAATATGGCAAAAATCCACGCTTTGCATTTTTTGCTCTTGGGGATTTTTCTGATGCTGCTTTTTGCAGGCTGCGCCACAAAATCCCAGCCTGCGAATCCTCCGCAAGCTCCTGCCTCGCCTGCCATGCCCAGCAAGCCAAATGCAGCAGGCTTAAGCTCATTCTCAAGCTGGCAGGAGGTTTCAGATTTCCTGCAGGCTGCAAATCCGCAGCCAAGCATTTATTTTGGCAAAGCAGCTGTGCGCGAGGCTTCCCTTCCAGAGTCCTCCACTGGCGCCCAGCAGGCAGGCTCATTCTCGCAGACAAATGTGCAGGTGGCAGGGGTGGATGAGGCAGACATTGTGAAAAATGACGGCAAATTCATCTATGCAATAACCAACTCTTACCTTTCCTTCCCCATCGGGCCATTTTACCGCTCAGAAAGCAGAGGCAAAGTCACCATAATTGACGCATACCCTCCCTCTTCCATGCGCAAGGCAGGCGAGATTGAGATGAAAGGCGAGGCAAAGGAAATGCTGATTTACAAAGACCGGCTGGTGGTTTTCGGGCATGAATACAGAAGCTTGCCAAATCCGCGCACCGCTATCCCCTGCGCAAGATGCATCCTTCCGCCATTTTATTCCCAGACGTTTGCTTTCATGAGGGTTTTTGACACATCCGACAAGTCCTCCCCCAAGCTCATAAAGGAAATAGAGGTGAAAGGCCAGTATCTCTCCTCCAGGCTGAAAGGAAGCAAAGTTTATGGGATTTTTTCAGACTACCCCGACTATCAAGACCCAATCCCCCTTTATTTGGTTGATGGAAAGGAAAAGAAGGTTGCCCCAAGCGACATATACTATTTCGACTACCCTGACTCATCCTACTCTTATACCCACTTCATTTCCCTTGACTTGGACGACTTGGGGAAGGAGGAAGAGAGGCAGATACTTTTGGCAGGAAGCTCGCAGGCGGTTTACGTCTCGCATGAGAGCATCTACCTTTCTTCCGCAAAATATGAGCACTATTATCCTGAGTGGAGCGCATTCTACCAAGTGTTTGGCAGCTATCTTCCAAAAGAGGCAAAAGACAGGATAGCCGAGATTGACGCCACCAACTACTCAAGCTGGAGAAAAGACATGCTCAAGATGGCTCAGGTGCAGCAGTTTGCTGAGAAGATAGACCTGCCTGCCAAAAAGCTTGAGGAGCTGCAGGCAGAATACAACTCAAAGCTTTCCGAGCTTTATGCGAAAAGCCCTCAGCAGCTTGAAAGGACTGCCATAAGCAAAATCTCGCTCTCAGGCTTTCAGCCTTTGGCGAAAGGTGAGGTGCCTGGGCGTGTGCTGAACCAGTTCTCCATGGACGAAAGCGGAGGGCACTTCAGGATTGCCACAACAATCCAGCCTGTCTGGGCAGGCTCTGGCGCCCCTGCATCATCAAGCGCCATCTATGTCTTGGACAAGGACATGCAGGTTGTGGGAAAGGTTGAGGGAATAGCTCCTGGGGAAAGCATCTTCTCCGTCCGCTTCATGGGAGATAAGGCATACATGGTGACTTTCAGGAAAATAGACCCGTTTTTCACAATAGACTTGTCCGAGCCGGCTTCTCCCAAGCTTTTGGGCAAGCTCAAAATACCAGGATACTCCGACTACCTTCATCCCTACGATGAGAATTACATAATAGGGATAGGCAAGGACGCTGTGCCTTCCAAAGATGGCGATTTTGCTTGGTACCAGGGGGTGAAGCTTTCCTTGTTTGACGTCCGCGATTTTGAGAATCCCAAGGAAGCTGCAAAATTCAGCATAGGCGACAGGGGAACCGAGTCTTATGCCTTGCAGGACCACAAGGCATTCTTGTTTGACCGGCAGAAGAATCTTCTGGTGCTGCCGATAACGCTTGCGGAATTTGACCGGTCAAAATACCAAAACGGCAGCCTTCCTGACTGGGCTTACGGGGATTTCGTTTTCCAGGGAGCCTATGTTTTCCATATCTCTCCAGAAAGAGGCTTTGTCCTTGAGGGCAGAATAACCCATGCAGAGCAGGACGAGATCCTCAAAAGCGGCGAATACCTGCATTCAGAGGCAAACGTCCGCCGCTCGCTTTACATGGACAACTACCTTTACACAATCTCAAGCAAATTCATTAAGGCAAACGAGCTTGGCACCCTTGCTCCGATATCCTCAGTCAAAATCGGCTAAGGGCAGATAGCCCCGGACGGATTCGAACCGCCGTTCCCGGGTCCAAAGCCCGGTGTCCTTGGCCGCTGGACGACGGGGCTAGCCAGAAGAATTCTTCCGCGCCAGTTTCAATACTGCTTTGCGGCATAAGCCACTGCGCCTGCCTTCTTTCCGCAGGCTATGCAGTTCCCCTCAGGCTTCTCATCTTTGCCGTATATTGTCCCCCTCACATCCCCTGAAGCCTTCTCCTTGACCACTTCAGCGCAGGTTTTCCCCTCTGCCTCAATGGTGCAAAAAGGAATTGCCACAAGCTTGCCTCTCTCCAGCTCCTCTTTGAGCTTGCCTATGCTCTCTGCTGACGAAAGCCTGAGCCTGAATTCCTCCTCAGCCTTCCTCTTCATGTCCTCAAGCTGCCTCCTGCCCTCATTTTTGAGGTAATCCGCAATCTCGCCAAGCCGCACTTTGGCTTTTGCCTTGGTGTCCCTTCTTGCAACAGTAAGCTCGCCTGTTTCCGCCTCTTTTGCCCCAACTTCTATCCTGAAAGGCACCCCTTTCATCTCCCATTCGTTGTACTTGAAGCCAGGGGTGCTTTCTGTGAAGTCTGCTTCAGCGCGGATTCCGCAAGAGGAAAGCCTTTCGACCACCTCTCTTGCCTTCTGCTCAATCATCTTTTCGCTTCCTTTTTTTGGTATTGGGACCACTATGGCTTGGATAGGCGCAAGCTCAAACGGAAGCACCAATCCCGCATCATCCCCATGCGTGGAAATCAAAGCCGCATATATCCTTGAGATTGCAGGACCATAGCAGGTCTGCCAGCAGTATTGGCTCTCGCCTTTCTCATCCAAGAATTTCACGTTGAAGGCTTTGGCGAAATTCTGCCCCAAAAGATGGGTGGATGGAAGCTGGAGCACTCTGCCATCCGGCATCATGCAGTCTGCCGCGTATGTGTGGACTGCGCCTGGGAATTTGTCCCACTCTGGGCGCTGGAAGAAAATGAACGGTATCCCAAACTGCCCGAATATCACCCTTCTGCTCATTTCCATGTCTTCCCTGACTTGCTGCTCTGCCTCCTCCCTTGTGGCAAATGCGTCATGCGTCTCTATCCAGTGGAACTCCCTGCTTCTTATGAACGGGCGGGTTGCCTTGGTCTCGTACCGCCAAACCTGCGCGGAATGGTAAATTTTCAGGGGCAAATCCGATTTCCCCTGTATCCAAAGCGAATACATCTGGTAAACCGCGGTCTCGGAGGTGGGGCGCATGGCAAGCCTCTCCTCCAGCACATTGTCCCCTGCCTTCTCCACCCAAAAAACCTGGGGCGTGAATCCCTCCACATGCTCGGCTTCCCTGTGGAAATTGCCCTCTGGGATAAGCGCAGGGAACCAAGCCGGCTTGTGCCCGGTCCTCTCAAGCTCCTGCTCATAGATGGCATACATTTTTTTCATGGTTGAGACTGCCCAAGGCATGAAGACCACAAAGCCCTTCACATTGTACCTCAAGTCGCAAAGCTTAGCCTCTTTGACAATCTCAGTGTACCACTCGGAAAAATCCTTCTTTCGGCTTTTCATGCAGAACAATAGAGGGGCAATCAATAAAAATGGCTCTCGTGCGCATTCACCGGCACCAAGCCCGAAAAAGATTTTTAACATCTCGGAATCCCTTATAATTCCTTATATTCTATTGGGATTGGGGGAAAAAGGGAAAATTGGGCTGGGAGGTGAAGTTGTGCTGGGAATACTGATGCGGGAGGACAGCTTGCGGGCAATAGAGAGGATAATGCTTGTTATTCTGCTTTTGCTGTTTTTCTTGGCCTCACTTGTTCTGTTTGTGCTTGCGATATTCATTTTTTTGGTTAAGGTCATCATCTAAGCAGGCAAGAGGCTTTTGGCAAATGCGGGAGGCTTGGGCAATCGCTTGCGGAATTCCTCTGGGCTTTTCGCATTTTCTGGAAGCTAGCTTTATATTCCTAAAGTCGCATTTTGTTTTGCATAAAACACTTGGACGGTGTGGCTTTTGGGAACAACCGCCAACATAATAAGGCTGTATCTGAAAAGAAGGCCCCACATACTCTCATTTGTGACAAATGGGCTTTGCAATTACTCGGCTCTCGCAAGAAAGCTCCAGAAGGAGATTTTCCCAGGAAGGCCTGGGCAGGCTATCGCAATAAAGGCGGCTCTTCTCCGCATAAGCAAGGAGGAGCGATTCCGCGAAAGGAGCTGGGAGAAGGAAGTGGAGAAAATCCTCAAACTCAGCTCTGTTGAGGTCCGCTCTGATGTAGCGGTTGTCTCAAGCAATGGAGGGATTGGGGTGCCGGTGATTGCCACCTCAAGCTCAAAGGCAGGAGTGATGAGCGTGGTGGATTCCTCTTATGCCAAGCAGCTTAAGAAAAGCGGATTTGAGGTGATGGAGGAGCTGTCGCTTGTGGTCATCTCCAGCCCTCCCCAGCTGCAGGACACTCCTGGCTGCGTGTCTGTCATCATGGACGCGATTGCATCCGAGGGCATAAATGTGCTTGAGTTCATTTCCTGCCACACAGACACGCTGATGGTGGTCAAGAATGCCGATGCCGTGCGGGTTTATGAGATACTCTCAAGGCTTACAGGCAAGGACAGCTGAGGCGGCTGGAGCCTGAGCCTGCATGCAGATGGGCTGAGCTTACGGCTTGCGCCTTCTTCTTTCAGAACGGAACCCCCAAGTAAGCCAGGGCTATGACTGAAGCCACTCCAAGCATGCCCCCAAGGGCTGCGATAAGGAAGGTTATCCAAGTTATTGGGACTTTGATTATGCCAAAGTAGCCTAAGGCGTAAAAAAGGGCAACTCCGAAAATGCCATGCATAAGCAGAGGGACGATCCGCCTCATAAGATGGAAAAGAGTGTAGAAAACCAAAATGGACACGAAAAGCGCGGCAATCAATCCCCATGCCATGATTTCTTATCAAAATAAAACCAATTAAAGCTTCTGGCTTGCCATGCCCAGTCTTTTGCGTTTTGGTTTATAAAATTATTCTGCGCCGATGCTTTGTATGGGGAAGAAGCTGGCAGTATCTTGGATAACATTTGCCTGCTGCGAGGATTCCTCCATCCTTTTTGTCGAGCTTCTCAACCAGCATTTTTTTGAGTGGAAAGACAAGCTGGACTTCAGGTATTGCAGGATGCTCAAAAGCCAGGGCAATGATTTTGAGGGCACAGATGTGGCTTTTGTGGAGGGAGCTATCGCCACAAAGGAAGATGAGGCCATGCTGAAAATGGTGCGGGAGAAGTCCAAAAAGGTGGTTGCCATAGGCTCCTGCGCCTGCACAGGCTTGCCTTCTGCCCAAAGGAACGCATTTGACGAGCCCACAAAGCGGGAGATAATGATGATTATTGAGAGGTTTGGGCATCTGGAAAAGGTCCATCCAATAAAAGACATCGTGAAGGTGGATTACATGGTTCCAGGCTGCCCAATGGATGAGAAGATTTTCCTTGAGGTGCTTGGCAAGTGCTTATCTGAATTCGGGGTGCAATGAGGGAGAGGCATGCATAAGGAAGGCGAATTTGACATAGACATAAGGCATCTGAGCAAGATAGAGGGGCATGCGGATTTGGAAGTCAAGGTGCGGGGCGGAAAAGTTGAGTACGCCCATCTGAAAATATCAGAGTCCAAGCGCTTTTTCACCCAGGGTGTTAGGGGCAAGCCCTGCCTGAATGTGGCTCAGCTGGTCTCCCGCATCTGCGGAACCTGCTCCATTGCGCACCTGATGTGCTGCATTGAGGCGGTGGAAAATGCGATAGGGGTTGCCCCAAGCAAGCAGACCGAGGTTCTTCGGCATCTGACCATGGACGGGCTTATGATTAGGGACCATGCCATGCACTTGTACATATTTTGCCTGCCTGACATTTTTGGCGCAGACTCGGTGCTTGAGCTTGCTGACAAGGACAAGGCTTTGATTGAAAAGGCGCTTGAAGTCAAAAGCGCTGGCAATGAGCTTTCCAAGCTGGTGGCAGGAAGGGCGGTGCATGCCCCTTTCCCTGCAGTGGGGGGCTACACAAAGGTGATGGAGGACTCAAAAGCAAAGGAGATGGCGCACACCCTTGAGCATGCGCGCGAGCACGCCATTGAGTTTGTGGACCTCTTCAAAGAGAATTCTCCGGTTTTTGAGAGGAAAACGCATTTCATCGCCCTCAAAAACAGCAGCTATGAGTATATTGGCGGGCAGCTGTGCTCATCCGAGGGCTACTGCATATCCAGGCAGAATTTCTGGGACCATCTTGACCGGGTGGTGGTTCCGTATTCGCAGGCAACCGGCTTTGAGTTTGAAGGCAGGGAATACATGGTAGGAGCCCTTGCGCGCATGAACCTCAACAAGGAGGCTCTCCACAAAAGCGCCAAAAAAGACTGCTCCTCAGCCATTTCCATGTTCCCCTCAAGCAACATTTACATGAACAATCTTGCGCAGGCGATTGAGATAGTCCATTCAATTGACCATGCCATAGAGCTTCTTGAGGGCAACGAGTTCAAGCCCGAGCCTTACAAGACCCCGCAGGCAAAAGCAGGGAACGGGATAGGCGTGATTGAGGCCCCAAGAGGGACGCTTTATTATGCGCTGAAAACAAACGAAGCGGGGCTGGTGGATTACATAAACCTGGTCATCCCAACAGCGCAAAACCACCAGAACATAGAAAAAGATGTCGCAAAGCTGGTCCAGGACCAGCTTGATTTGGGGGCTGAGCCTCAGAAAATCTCAATGGAGGCAGAGAAGCTAATCCGGGCATATGATCCGTGCATGAGCTGCGCGACCCACTTTCTCAAGCTGAAAATAAAAAAGTCCAAAAAGCCAAGCAGGCGCGCGAAGATGCCAAGAAACCCGTGGGCTTTTGCTGAGGCAGGAAAAAGGTGACTCAGCGCCTTGCTGAAACCTTCCGCAGGATTTTCTCCACTTTCGCAATGGATTTGGACGGGCTGCCAGGAGGCACGCCTATGATTGTCGCAGAGCGCAGCTTGCCAATCTTTTTCAAAAGCAAAAGGCTCCAAATCAAGTCAAATCCGTGAAGCGAAATGGGGTTGGCAGGCTTCTCAAGCTGCCCCAGCCTCACAATTTTTGGGGCTTTCAGCCCAAAAACCACATCAAGTATGACGGGCGCAGGCCCTTCCTTCTCCAAGTCCTCAGCAGTGTCAAAAAGCACAAACTCCACACCAGGCATTTTCCCCTCAAGCCTCTTGGCGATTTCAACAGCCGAGGAATCCTCTTTTGCGGCAGGGTTTCCAAAAACAAGCACGCGCATGCTTCCAATTGCGTTGCAACCGTTATAAACCTTCGATTTGCATTTCTTGCCCATGAGCAGCTTAGAGGAGGCTGTTTCCGCCCTCAAAAAAGGCAAGTTCATAGTGCTGCATGATGCCAAAGGCAGGGAGGATGAGTCTGATTTGGTCTGCCTTGCGCAAAAGATAACCCCCAAGATGGTAAGGCAGATGCGGAAGGACGCAGGCGGGCTGATATGCCTTGCGATTGACCAGGAATCCAGCCGCAGGCTGTCTTTGCCCTTCGCTGTGGACATGCTTGCGCAGGCAGGGAACCCTCTTTTGTTTTGCATGGGCAACCGCTGCACAAGATACGGAGACAAGCCGGCATTCACAATATCCATAAACCACATGAAGACATTCACAGGCATAACTGACAACGACCGCGCCCTCACTATCCGGGAATTCGGGAACCTGATTGCAAGGAGGGGCAGCAAAGAGGAGTTCAAGAGGAATTTTAGGGCAATTGGGCATGTTTTCCTCCTCACCAGCCGGGGCTTGAGGAAGAGACGGGGGCACACAGAGCTTTCTGTCGCTTTGGCGCAGTATGCTAAAGAGCCCCCTGCGGTTGCCTTGTGCGAGATGCTTTCAGACACCGGGGATGCTGCCACAAGGGAGGAGGCGGCAGAGTATGCCAAAAAGCGCAGAATCCCTTTTATAGAGGGCAGGCAAATAATTGAGCTTGCCAAAAAAGGGCTGGTTGTATGAAAATCAAAGTCGGAATTGTGGACACCATGTTTTCCCGAGTGGACATGGCGGCGTTTGCGGTTGATGAGATAGGCAAAAAGTTCCCGGGCACCCGGATAGCCAGAAGCACAGTGCCTGGCATCAAAGATTTGGCGATAGGCTGCCTTCTTCTTGAGAAAAAAGAAAGACCGGATGTTTTTTTGGCTTTGGGGATGGTGGGCAAAGCAGACATTGACAGGATGTGCGCCCACGAGGCTTCGCTTGGGATTCAGATGGCAAAGCTCTTGATTGGCAAGCACATCGTGGAGGTTTTCGTCCATGAGTTGGAAGGGAAAGATGAGGCGGATTTGTACAGCATATTTGAGGACAGGACCCGCAAGCACGCTGTGAATGCCGTTCTTTTGGCATCCGACCCAAAGCAGCTTTCCAAGTTTGCAGGCATGGGAAAAAGGCAAGGCAGGCCTGACGCAGGCCCTCTTGTTGTGAGGGGAAAAGAGAGGTGATTTTTTGCCAGCCGGAAAAAAGCCAAGGCTGGGGCTGGTTTCTTCCCAGTTCAACCTTGAGATAACTACCAGGATGGCAAGCGAGGCAGCCAGGGAGGCTGAGAGGCTTGGGGCGAGCATAGTAGCCTCAATAGAAGTACCTGGCGCCTATGAAATTCCGTTCGCCGCTCAAAAGCTTCTTGCCAGGAAAGAGATTGATGCGGTTGCTGTGGTGGGGGCAGTGGTGAAAGGGGAGACCAAGCACGACGAAGTAATCATGCATGCGGTTTGCCATCACCTGCTGTCTTTGCAGCTTCAGCACAAAAAGCCAGTTGGGCTGGGAATCTCCGGGCCAGGGCAAACCGAGGAGCAGGCGAAAGCAAGGGCAGAGGATTACGCAAGGCGGGCAGTGAGGGCTGCCTTGCACCAGCTGAAAATCTGAGGCTTCCGCATGGCTTTCTCAAAGCAAGACGAAAGGTTCATGAGGCTGTGCCTGAAGCTTGCAAAAAAAGGGGAGGGGAAAGTATCGCCCAACCCCCTTGTGGGGGCGGTGCTGGTCCGCAAAGGCAGGATAATAGGCAAAGGCTTCCATGCAAGCTTTTTTGGGCCCCATGCAGAAGCCGAAGCGCTTTCAAAAAAGGATGCAAGAGGCGCCACCCTTTACATTTCGCTTGAGCCTTGCGTTTGGTATGAAGGAAAGCGCAACCCTCCTTGCGCCGCCCTTGCGGCTCGCTGCGGCGTCAGCAGGGTGGTGATAGCCTCAAAAGACCCCAACCCGCGCGTCAGTGGGAAAGGGATTGCCTATCTTAGAAGCAGTGGGGTGAAGGTGGATGTGGGCTTGCTTTGCGAAGAGGCGCAGGAGCTCAACGAATGCTTCTTCAAATTCGCCAAGACAGGAGAGCCTTTTGTGGCAGCCAAGCTGGCGCAGTCAGCGGACGGATTTATAGGCGTGAAAGGCAGAAGCCGGATCTGGCTTTCAGGAAGGCAGTTTGACTATCACTCCCATGCGCTTCGCAACAGGCACGATGCCATTTTGGTGGGCATAAACACTGTGCTTGCAGACAACCCTCGCCTTACTTGCAGGAAAAAGGGGGGCAGAAATCCTGCCAGGATAATAATTGACAGCAGGCTCCGAATTCCTCTTGGAGCAAAAGCGCTTGAGAATGCTGGCAAAGAGAAGGTGATAATCGCAACAACCAGCCTTCGCAGCCTTGAGAAGCAGAAGCAGCTTGAAAAGCTGGGGGCAGAAGTTTTGGTCTGCGGCAAGAGGAAAGTGGAGCTCAGGAGGCTTTTAAGGCGCCTGCCAGAGCACCAAATCTATTCGGTCCTCATAGAGGGCGGCGCGAAGGTTTTGCGGTCTGCCCTCAAAGAAAAATGCATAGACAAGCTGATTGTGGCAATCTCTGGCAAGAAAATAGGGAGCAAGCAAGCCATCCGCTCGCCCTTCGCCTTGCCATTCCTCAAAAAGCGCCTCCGCAGGCTGAAGGTGGAAAAGATGGGCTCAGACACAGTCTATTGCGGCTATCTGCGCTTGCCATGAGGCTGGCTGATTTTGTATTCAAAGTAGTCGTCCCAGGGGTTCTCAAGCTTCATCATTTCCTCTACGCTTAGCTTTTCAAAATATCTTCTGATGGGCCTCATGGAGTTTCCGTGGGCGGAGATGGCGACGTTGGCTTTGTTTTTTTCCATGAAGGCAATCAAGTCCTCAAGGAAGGAAAGCACCCTTTTTTCAACCATCTTTATGCTCTCGCCGCCCGGCGGCGGATAGTCATAGCCCCTCCTTATTTTCTGAAGCTCCTCTTTGGAATGGCTCTTTTCAAAGCATCGGTGAGACTTTCCCTCAAGCTTGCCATAGCTTCTCTCTATTATCCTGTCATCAACAAAAACAGCCTTGCACTCAGGGTGGTATTTCAGCACGGCCCTCATCGTGTCTTTTGAGCGCGAAAGGCTGCTGGTTATGGCAACATCTATTTTCTTTCCCTTGAGCTTGCGTGCGACAAGCTCCGCCTGCTTTTTGCCCAAAGGAGTAAGCTTTGAGTCTTTCCAGCCTGTGAAATACTTCTTTCGGTTGTAGTATGTCTGGGCATGCCTGAAAAGATACAGGGTGGGCTGGCTTCTGTTGCCTGCAATCTGGGCATCTTTCCACTTGCCGCTGAAGTCCAGCTCCTCTTTCCTCATGACCTCTGATTTCCCAACAAGATATAAATTATTTCCAGTCGGTGTCTTTCCATGGCTGAGGAGATTTTTTTGGTGCGGCACGGGGAGGCGGAGTCAAATGCCAAAAAATACTTCGCAGGATGGCTGGACTCTCCGCTCACCTCTCTTGGGAGAAGGCAGGCAAGGCTGCTTCACAAGCGCCTGGCGCGCGAGGGCATAGGGAAAGCATTCTGCTCTGACCTTCTGCGGGCAAGGCAAACTTTTGAGGAGATGCGCATCTTATGCCCTGCAGTGTTTGCCCCGCAGCTTAGGGAGAAGCATTACGGGCAGCTTGAAGGGGCTAATTGGGGAGAAAACGAGCCAAAGTATGAAAAATACCACTCTGACGCTTATGCGCGGGCGCCTGGCGGGGAAAACTGCTGCGATGTCCAAAAGCGAGTAGTGTCCTACTTCAACTCCCACATATTGAATGCCAAGGAGGAAAAAGTGCTGGTGGTGTCGCACCACGGCCCAATCGTGCTTTTCGCATGCAAGCTTTTAGGGATTCCCATCTCCAACTGGAGGATGCTTCGGCTTGGCAACTGCGGGCTTTCAATCATCAAAAAGGAGGGGAAGCTTTGGCGCCTCAACCTGTGGAACTCGCTTTCCCATTTCGGGCTTGCAAGCTTCAGCCCTCTTTTGTCCAAAGAAAAAAGATTAATATAGCCCAAACACGATGCTTATGCGGGTGCATGGATGAGAGCAAGCGAAATGCCCGACCTTGACCAGTGCGTGCTGGATGCCCTCTCTCTTTTTTTGCGGACTCCTCTTCCAGCCCTTGCCCTGCCGGATTTCAAGCGGCCTATTGTGGTTGGAAGCGGGAACGCAGCAACCACAGGCAAGATTCTTTTCGAGGGGCAGGATGCGATTTTTGCTGATGAGAGCACTTTTGGGGCAAAGCTTGCATCCATTCCCTCAATAGACGGCTGCATCCTCATATCCGCTTCGGGCGGAAAGCATGCGCCTATGATAGCAAAAAAGGCAAGGGAAAAAGGGCTTCAGGTGGTCCTTCTGACCAACAATCCCTCTGCCCCGGCCTCCAATTTTGCTTCCCAGACAATCCTGTTCCCAAAAAACAAAGAGCCCTACACTTACAATGCCTCCACCTACTTGGGCATGATTCTTGCGAAAACAAAAGAAAGCCCGGCTGCCATTCTCCGCTTCCTGCGCAGGCTGAAGGCCCCTTCCAATCTCGCAAAATACGACGCATTCTTCATCCTTGTGCCTGAGAGATTCGAGCCTGCTAGGGAGATGCTTTTGACAAAATTCGACGAGCTTTTTGGGCCCAAGGTTTCAGGCAGGGCTTTCACCCCAAGCCAAGCCATGCACGCCAAAACAGTGGTGAGGTCTGAAAGCGAGCTTTTCATCGGCCTTGGGGCAAAGACCTCAAAATTCTCAAGCAGCGGGTGGGACATTCCCTTCCCAAAAAGCTATTCTTATGCCGCTTTGGTTGCGGCAGGCTATTTTGCGATAGGCAAGATACAAAGCCAGCATCCGCCGTATTTCAAAAGGAGCCTGCCTTACTATGCCAAAATCGCCTCCAAGATGTTCCGGCAGAAAATCAAGCCGATTGTTTAATCGTGGTGCAATGGGGCTTCCTTCTTGCGCTCTATTTGCCTTCAATGCGAACATAGATTATATAGTGGATGCGGACAGAGCCGACCTCGGAGCGGCAAAAAAAGCCCTGCCTGAGCTGTTTTTCCAAATTGAAAGCTGCCTGGAATCCCAATCGCAGAGGGAGACGAAAATAGGCAGGCAAGAGTGCCTCGCTCTTCTTTCGATGCTCAAGCCAGGCAAAGCCATCGTGGGCGGGCAGGCGGGAAATGGCGCGCAGCAGGCTTCTGCGCTTGGCATAAGGTGCTTTCTTCACTCCAATTTCGCAAGCACAGGGCTTTTGGGCCTGTTCAGCTTCCCAAGCAGAGTCTTTGTGGCAACCAAAAAAGGCTTTGAGAGGGCGGACAGGGCATCTGCCAGCCTGCCCTCCTCCCACCACTTCATCTTCCAAAGCAAAAATTCAAACAGCCGATTCATAGCCTCTTATGACCCGCTGCCTCTTCATGTAGAGGAGGAATTCGCAGCCAAGATAACTCCTCTTCTTCCATCCATCCCCAAAGCCTTCGTGGGAGGTTTCCATCTTCTTTTTGGGCGCAAGCCGGTGCTGGCTTTTGCCAAAGAGCTGCAGAGGTGGAAAGAGGAAAACCCTTCCATGCGAATCTTCTGCGAGCTTGGAGATTTCCAAAGCGAGGCTGCCATGCAGGAGACTTTGAAGTCAATCTTTCCGCTTGCGGACATGGTAGGCATGAGCGATTCTGAGCTTGCCTTGTTCGGATGCAGCATTGAGGAGCTGTCGCGCGAAGGGAACGCCATCCTTTTGCACTCCCCAGCAAAACAAGAGGTTTTCCCTCCGCCAAAGCTGAATCCTGCCGCGCTTGATTTCGCACGAAGATGCGCCTCCTTCAAGGCAAGGCATGCCAAATTCGCCACCCTCAGGCAAGCGCTTGCCTCAAAGCCCTCTTTCGTTGCCCGCCCCAAGCAGGCAGTCGGGCTGGGCGACTCGTTCTCCTGCGCTTATTTCATGGCTGACTGAGGCTTGGCAAGCCTGCGCCTATCTGAGCATCTGCGGAGCGAAAAGCAGGATGAGCCCCAAAACCAGAAGTATCGCACCCCCTATTATCTTGCAATACTTGGCGTATCGCTGCCCCACTCCTCCTGATACCGCAAACGCCGCAAGCCCGAATATAACCAAGTCATCTGCCATGAAAAACAAGACATAAAGGGCGATATAGCCGTAGTGTTCCCAAAATGAGAGGTTGGAGAGGGCAAGCACCTGCGTGAAGACAGCGGGTATTGCGGATGAGCATACAAACTCAACCGAATTCACCACGAACGCAAGCACCACTATCCCTGCCATTGTGGCAAGCGTGAGCGGAGAAGAGACAATCTCCTCTATCTGCGCCATGGTCTTCTTCTTGCCTTCAGCATCCCCAATTTTGCATTCCATCTCCCCTTTGGTGGTTATGAATTCCCTCGCCGCAAGTATGCCGCCGCCAAGCGCAATCAAGCCAACAAGGACAGTCACTATTCTCACATAGCCTATCATGAGGAACGCGTTGAGCCAGGCAGTCATGAACAGAAAGTAAAGAATGCCTGAGGCAAGCACAAAGCTTCCTACAATGAACCAAATCTTCTTCCGGTCATTCAGGTTCATCACAAGCGCAATCAGGTAGACCAGAACCCACATGGCGCAAGGGTTGAAGCCATCCACCAGCCCCAAGACCACCGCCAAAACAGGCAAGGAGTAGTCCTTCGCGTCTATCTTGCCCAAGAAAGGAATGCTCAGCTCTGTGCTCCTGCCATTCTCCGCCTCTGCGTCTTTTTTGGCGGACCCGACCAAGGCGGAAATCGCCTCCCTTATTTCTTTCCCTGTCGTCTCCTCAGATTCATACCCAACAATAACCTCGTTTCCGATGAATGTGGCAGGCACGCCCAGCCTTTCCCCTCCGCGCCCCCGTTCCGCCATCATCCTTGCCATCAAAGCTGCGTTTTCAGGAACGCTTGCGTCAATGTAGTTCCACTTCACTTGCGGAAACTCCTGCATCAGCTTCTGGTTGAGGACTTTCTGCTCAGCGCAGTGCGGGCAGGTGGGGAGAAAGAAAAAATCTACATGAAATCCGCCCTGGCTTGAGCTGATGCTTTGGTTTTGCGGAATGGGAGCGCTTGAAGGCTCAAAGAGCATAAGGGCTGCTCCCAGCGCAACAAGAGCCAACGCCAGATTGCGGTTGAAAGGGTCCTTGAAAAAATCCTTCAGCTGTGCCTCTGCCCCCATTTTCTCTCCTTGCCTATTGCCTGCTCAAATAATGCGCAAGGTATTAAAAAGGCGCATTGAAGGTTTTTGCTAAGGATTTCCTTCTTTTCCAGCAAGAAGCGATGCTGCAAAAGCCAAAGCAAGAGCCATCACAATAGCCCCTCCAGCAGAAACCCCGAAATAATAGGCTGCCAGAAGCCCAGCGGCAACAGAGGCTGAGGCCACAATCGCAGATGCCGCCAGCGCCTGCGTGAAGCTTTTTGAGAGGCGGATGGCTATTGTCGCAGGTATTGCTATGAATGAGGAGACCAGCAGTATTCCTACAACCTTCATGGACAAGACCACAGTTATGGCAGCCAGCACAAGAAGGAGTGCGTTCAGCCTCTCAACAGGGATTCCTGACGCTCGGGCGGACTCCTCGTCAAAGGATGCGTAAAGCAGCTGCCTGTAGAATGAAGCCAGCGCAGCAAGGGTGGTTCCGCCAATCAAGATGATTGCCAGCAAATCCGCATCGCTTATTGCCAGTATGCTGCCGAAAAGGTAAGGCATCAAATCCGCCCCGAAGCCTCCTGAGGCGCTTGCCAGCACCACTCCAAGCGCAAGCCCGAAAGAGAAGAGAACGGCTATGGCGGAATCCCCCCGAATCTTCATCTGCTTGAGCTTCTGTATGGAGATTGCGGCAATTACAGAGAATGCCAAGGCTGAGGCAAGAGGATAAATCTTGAGGAGCAATCCTGCCGCAACCCCGCCGAATGAGATGTGGGCAAGCCCGTCTCCAAAAAGCGCCATCCTCCTGAGAACAAGGAAAACGCCAATTGTCGAGCAGAGGAGAGCCGCCAAAATCCCCCCTGCGAACGCCTTCTGCATGAACGCGTATTGGAAAATGTCAAGCATGCAAATCCTCTGTATTCAATCATGGTGGTGCGGGATTCGGCGGAAATCCTCCCCGTATGCGCATGCCAGGGCTTCCTCAATCCCTTCTTTTGCATCATGCATCTTCACAGAGGCATTGACGCAGGCTATCTTGTTGGCTTTCCTGCTCACTGCCCCAACGTCATGCGAAACCAAAAGGATGGTCATCCCCTCGCAATTGAGCGCTTCAAGCAAAGAGTAAAATTCATGCTGCGCTTTCGCATCCACCCCCACAGTGGGCTCGTCAAGCACCAGAAACTCCGGCTCACAGGCAAGCGCGCGGGCAATCAGCACCCTTTGCTGCTGCCCAGGAGAAAGGCTGCCTATTTTTCTTTTGGAGAGATGGAGAACCCCTGCCATCCCCAAAGCCTCCTCCACAACCTTCCTGTCTTTTTCTGAGAATCTTTGCAGCAGGCCCATTTTTGCGCTTCTGCCCATGCTTGCCACCTCAAAAACGCTTGCCGGGAAATCCTGGTCAAAGCCTGCCTTTTGGGGCACATAGCCTATCTTTCCCCATTCCGCAAATTCGCTGGCGCTTTTTCCGAAAAGGGCTATCCTGCCGCTGTCTTGCTTGATGATGCCTAGCGCCAGCCTGACAATTGTGGTTTTGCCTGCCCCGTTCGGGCCTATCATCCCCACAAAGTCTCCCTTTCTGATGCTGAATGAGGCGCGCTCCAGGATTTTGTGCCCCCCCAAGCTGTAGGACACATCCTCAAACTCAAGAACCTTCATCGCACTCAAGCCCCTCCTTTAAGCTTTCAAGATTCTCCTCCATGAATTCAAAATAGCCTCTGCCTTTCGCCTCATCCTCTGGGCTTATGCCATGCAGGCTGTTGAATGAAAGAGGCTTCAGCCCGGTTTCTTTTGAGACTACTTCCGCAAACCTTTGGTCAGAGAGGCTCTCAAAGTAGATGGCGCTTATGTTTTTTTGCCTGGCAAGCTCCACAATCTCAGCAAGCTTTGATGCAGAAGGCTCGTCGGCATGGCTCAATCCGGATATTGGAACCGGGTTGCAGCCATAATCTTGGCAAAAGTAGCCGACTGTGGCATGGGTTATCAGGAGGTCTCTTTTTTTGCATGCTGAAAGCGCCTGCCTGAATTTTGCATCAAGCTTTGCCAATCTTCTCCTGTATTCGCCCGCATTTTTCTCATACTGCTCCCTTCCTTCCGGGTCTGCCTGCGCCAATGCCTCTTTTATGTTCTCCACCTGCATTTGGGCAAGCTTTGGGCTCAGCCATATGTGCGGGTCAGCGCTCCCTTGGGAAATTATGAGCGGTATTCCCTCGCTTGCGTCCGCTATCCGCAGCCTGCCTTTCTGGTCTTCTGGGGCCAGCTTGCCTATCCAAGCCAACTCCATGCCTGCCCCATTCAGCACCAGCAGGTCCGCCTGGCGCAGCCTTTTGGCATCAGAGGGCGAGGGCTCAAATTCATGGGGCTCCACCCCAAAGGGCACTATCGAATAGACATGCGCCCGCTCTCCAGCTATGCCTTTTGCGAATTCGTAAATGGGGTAAAAGCTTGCAGCCACAACCAGCCTGCTTTTCTGCGGCTCTCCTTGGGCTTGGGAAGAGCAGCCATAGATCAGAAGAGAAAAAGCAAGCGCAAATGCGGCCAGCGTTTTTGGCATAGGCTCACCTCTGGGATAATTATTAATTCAATAATAAATTTTATTATATTAATTTTTAAGCTTTTCTTATTAATCATGAAAGCTCTCTGCCATGCGCTTTCGCAGTACCGATCAAATTAAAAACGGTTTTTCAGAAATCCTTCCATGGCGATAATCAGCGTCTCGCTTGACAATCAGACACTCTCCGAGCTTTCCGACCTTCTAAAAACCGGATTTTCAAGCAGGTCGGATGCGATTCGCGCTGGAATCAAGGCCCTGGTTGCAGAAAAAAAGGCAAGAAGCAGGCTTTCAGGCACAGCAAAGGCGGTCTTGCTTGTGATCCACACGCAAGATGCAGAGGCTGAAGCCAATGACCCCAAGCACAGCTTTGACGATGTGATACGCACACAGCTTCACAGCGACATGCGGGATGGGCGCTGCCTTGAGGTTTTCATAATGGAAGGCAGGGCTGAGAGGGTGGCGAAGTTTGTTGAGAGGATGCAGGCAAGCAGCGGAATTGAGAGCATAAAACTGGTGGTGCTGTGATAGGCATGCGCATCCTCAAGGAAAAAGCCCTCAAGAAAGGGAATGGGAGCATTGCCATGGGGTGCCTATTGGGGCTAGGCAGCCTCTCCTGCCCCTGCCCAGCATGCCTGCTGCCAGCTTTCGCATTTTTCGCAGATGGAATCCGCAGGAAGTTTCTCTAAATCATCTTTATATCCTGCTCCAAGTCCTGCAGCTCCTGCTCGTGCTCCACTTCATCCTCCAGTATCTTTCTTATCATGTTGAAGGTTATATGGTCTCCTCCGTTTTTGAGCTTTTCAAGAATTCCAGAATAGACCTCTATGGCGCACTGCTCTCCTTTGATGTTCTGCCCTATTATCTTGAGGACATGCTCGTCTTTCGGCTCGTCATAGCCGCAGCTGGATTTCTTCATCCAGTCTGCAGGGTTCAGGATTGGCGTCCCTCCAAGCTGTATTATCCTTTCAGCCAGCATGTTCGCATGCTTGAATTCCTCTTCGGCGTGCTCCGCAAGCTCCTTTTGCACTTCCGGGCGCATGGGTCCGCGCACCACCAATGCGCCAACCCAGTATTGATAATATGCAAGCCACTCATCCGCAAGGGCTTTGTTGAGCATCTCCACAATCTGCCTCGCATCCATTTTGACTATCTCCTTTGCTTTTGTCCCCATGCAAACACCTCCTATTTCCTTGTGCAGCAGCAAGAAATTTAATTGGTTGCAAGATTCCCCCAGATTTCCCCAGAGCCATTGGTCCGCAGGTTATGTTCTCTTGTGTTTAAAGGTGGAAGTGTTTGGATGGTATTGACAAAAATTTAAAAATGTTAATACGATATTAACATACGCAGCTTGCTTTTGCGGAGGTGATTGGTATGGAGGGAACTGACCTTTGGAGCAGAATGAGAAGGATGCAGGAGGAGATGGACCGCATCTTTGGGGATTTTTTCACTGAGCCAAGGCCGGCCCTTCTGCTTCCTTCGCCAGATTCCAAGTCTAAAGAGGGAGAGCTTGCGCTCTCGAGAGCAAGCGCAGACCTCTATGAGACAGACAAGGAGATTGTAGCCAAGTTTGACCTGCCAGGCGCGGAGAAATCCGACATAAATGTGGAGATTGAGGACGGCTCACTTCGCGTGAAGGTGGAGAAAACCTCTGAGAGAAGCGAAAAGAAGAAAGGAGCCTACATATCCGAAAGAGCCTACTCCGGCTACTTTAGGTGCATTCCGCTTCCAAACTACGCCAAGACCGAGAATGCCACCGCGGAGTACAGGAACGGCGTCCTGGTGGTCAAAATGCCAAAAGACGAGAAGAAAACGCAAAAAGTAAAGAGGCTGCAGGTGAAGTGAGCGTTTTCTTCAAAGGCTTGGGGCTTGCAGGCTTTTGCCTGCAAGCCAGTTTGCGTTAATGGGGTGATTTGAATGGCTAAAGCTTTGGAAGGACAGCAAGTGATGATACTCCCAGAGGGGAGCAGCAGGGTGCTTGGGCGCGATGCCCAAAGGGTGAATATAGCGGTTGCCTACGCAGTGGCAAACATAGTCCGCACCACCCTTGGCCCAAAAGGCATGGACAAGATGCTGGTCTCAGAGCTTGGGGACATTGTCATCACCAATGATGGCGCGACCATACTGGAAGAGATGAATGTGGAGCACCCAGCAGCAAAAATCATGGTGGAGATAGCAAAGACCCAGGACAAGGAGGTTGGAGATGGAACCACCACCTCAGTCATGCTCGCAGGGACGCTCTTGAACAAAGCAGGAGACCCGCTTGACCAGGACATACA
>JAOAJY010000002.1 GCA_026413965.1 Microcaldota archaeon | reverse complement strand
GTAAATGACCCCATCACCCATTGCAACTCAACATCCAGAAAAACAAGGATTGAAACTTGTCGTAGCGGGAAATTTCCTTTTGCCTTATTTCCTATTGCAACTCAACATCCAGAAAAACAAGGGTTGGAGATTGCGATGGGAATGGTGGGCGGGTTGGCTATTGGAAAGAAGGGGAAGGCTGGCATAGGGCATATTAATATTGGGGCGAAAAATATGGCAGAAAAAGGAGGAAAGATGGTGGGATGAGGGCTGACAATACCGATATTGCTTTGAGGAGGCTTGGGAAGATTTTGAGGTTTTTCGGAATCCAGGCTTTGAAGGTGACCGCATTCATCCTGAAAATATCGGTCGCGGCTTTGTCTTCAGTTGAGCAGACCATCTCGCAGATTGTGAAAAGATACGAGGATGAGATCAATAATGGAGGAAGAGGCGGGCGGCGGCAGGAAAAGCCAGAAGGCTGAGGCTTGCTTATTCCAGCTCAGGAAGGCTGAGAACATTTGAGCCTTTCCAGATTTCAAGCACAGCTCGCGCTATCTCCTTGGCGGTTTTTGAGGCTGATTTGTCTTCTTGCTCCAGCCTGCGCAGCCTGGAGAGGAACTCAGAGGGGAAGAAGCGGAGGACTGCGGATGCGGATGCGAAAAGCTCAGATGCGCCATCATAAGGATGCCCAAGCTGCGGGCTTTTGCCTTTGCAGTAGCTTGACTCATCAAAAAGGGGAAAAATCGGGTGCTCTTTCTCAAGCGCGATGTCTTGCGAGGCTGATGGCTTTTTGGAGCCCATAGCCTGCAAAAAAAGCCGCTCCATCCTGCTTTTGGCTTCTTGAGGCGCTGAAAAGTCAAAGAAGGCATGGGATTGCTCATGAAAAATGACCAGCTTGGCAAGCGCGGAATCAGAGAGGAATGAGCTTCCAAGGACTATTGTTGGCGATGGGTAAGGCGTGTAGAAAACTGTCCAGCTGCCTGCGTAATCCGGAGCAGCGCCCTCAACCACTTTCACCTCAGAGGTTTTGCAGCTGTCTGGAAGAAGGCGGTTGACCTCCTGCAAAGAGCGCTCAACAAGCGGGCGCATGTGGGCATATTTTTGCGGCGCAGCCCAGGCAACAGTGTCTTTCTTGGGCTGCTGCATGCCCTTGCCTGCCTGCGATTCGCCATTCTTGCAGGAAGAGAGCGCCAGGGCAGCGGCAAGCAATATGCAGCAGGCTTTGCTTTGGTGCCTCATTGGGATTACCTTGAATGGTATAATATGTAAAAACGTGTTTATAAACTCATCGCTCAAAAGCCGCTGGCAAGTTCCCTCAAAATCCTTTCAAAATTCCCCGCAGGGACGTAGTCGAATTTTGAATTGCGATTTGCAGAGTAGACGAAAAATCCTGCTCCTTCATGGTTTTGCCCTATGTGCTCCAAGATATCGCTTGTCCTCCGCTTGACTTTGCTGCTGTCTCCTGGCAAAACAGTTATATTTCCGCCCACTGCGACGCAGCCTCCTGTGTATTGCTGGTTGGGCTTTGAGAAAGGATGAAGCACCGCCCTTATTTTATGGATGAAAGTGTTGTCGTAGAAAAGCCTTGAGGCGCCTCTTCTTGGGTCGTCTTCAAATTTCTTCCCATCCTCAAGCCCGTATAAAATATAAGCCCCATGCTGCCACCTTGGCCCTGTATGCCTGCCGCCCAGCCTGCAGCCTCCAAAAAACATTCGGTTAGCCTTCCCCAAGGCGCATTCTTCCGCATACTCCAGGAAATCTGCGCGCCCTTCAAATAGCTTCCTCATATTCACCGCAAAAAAGCGCTTCTCGCCCCTTGACCAGTCAGAATTCACCATCACAAGATAGTCTTTTGAGGCGAGCCCTTTTGAAGAGGCGTTCAAGTAAAAGCGCAGCGAGGAGGACACGAACTCCCTTATCTCATCAATCCCCCTTTTGCTGTGCTTTTTTATCTCCTGCGAAACAGCTTCCACCAGCTTGTCAAAAGCCATTAGGTTGGCAGGAGATATTTCCCTTTGGCTGGGCTCTTGCTGGCTTGTGATTTTTGTATTTTTGACAGGCACAACAAACGATAAGTTAGGTGATAAGTTAGGTGCTGGTTTGGTCAAAAACTGGCCCAATTGGTCAATATGCTGCTGAGGGAAATTTTGCGACCGATAAGCTCTTTGGGTGATTTGCCCCCACATGCCATCAACTTTCACGCCAAGCAAAACCTGGGCAATTTTGACCGCATCAACCGCATCTTGGGCGCTGGCGGGCTTGCTGGCTTGGCTTTTGGGGAAGACGGCAATCTCCTTGCCCTCCTTCAAAAGGCGGATTTCCTCTCGGGATATTTTCACGGCGTATCCGTCTTTTGAATATTCGCCCTCTTTTTGCGCGCAGATTTTTTGCATTGACTGGAAAGCCCAGTCCTCCCAATTTTTTCCAAGAAAGCGCGCATTGAAATCGGATTGCCTGCGCAAGTCTTCCGCTCTTTTTTGCGCCATTAATTCTGGCATAAAAACCTAAGGAAAATCTGGCTTTAAGAATTTAAAAGCGTGCGGCTTCTGCCACTGTTTTCGGCAAGCCTTTTTAATTATCATGGGCAGAAGAATTTGGCTTTGGGCCGGTAGCTTAGCCTGGTTGGAGCGTTCGACTGATATGCCTCAGGAAGCCTCGCATGGCTTTCAGGCAGGCTTTGAAATCGAAAGGTCAAGAGTTCAAATCTCTTCCGGCCCACTGCTGCGCTTTGGCTTTCAGAAGTAAGGCGCAGCCGCCTCGCCTATGTAGGCAATGGCGACATAGCGAATGACTTTGCCTGCCATTGCGGAAAGCAGGAATTTCCAGGCAGGCATCCTCAGAGCCCCTGCCGCAATGCCTGCCAAGTCAAACGCTGGATTGGGAAGAAGCGCGAGGGCAAAAATCGCGGCAGCCCCGTATTTCTCAATTTTCTCCTTGTGGAGCCTGTAAGTCTTGGCATTCTCCACCACCCTGTGCCCGGCATAGCCTGCCATGTACCCTGAGATTTCCCCAAGCCCTGACCCGATGCCTGCCGCAATGCCAAGCAAAAGGGGGTCAAGATAGGAAGCCATGGCGAAAACCACAGCCACCCCAGGCACAGGAAACAGCACAGAGGCGCTTGATATCAAGGAGATGAGGAATGCTCCAGCATACCCAAGCTGCCTGAGAAACTCGAATTTTGAGAAAAGGTAGGCAGAAGCCACAGTTATGGCAATTGCCCCTGCAAGATAGGCAGCCTCTTTCGGAAAGGCTTTTCGCATGCTATTCATCCTGCCTAAATGCTCTTATTTATATTCTTTGCATTTGTATAGGGGAGTGAAGAATGCGGGAGGTGATGGGTTGTACCGGGAAATACTTCCGATTTCCATAATACTTGTGATTTTTGCGATTGCGCTTAGCGCTGAAAACATGGTCATAACCGACGAAAGGGGAGAGCTTGCCGGCTATTGGTGGGCAGGAAGCGGAGGGACGGTGAGCAAAACCATAGGCATTTACAGCATACCCATGCTTACCTTGCTTGTGTATCTTGTTCTGCTTGCCATCCCGAAAATAGAAGTCTACAAGCACAACATTGAGGAATTCGCCGACCAGTTCTGGGGATTCAAGGTTGTCCTTGTGTTTGTCATGGGAGTAATTTACATCGCCACCCTGCTGCCAAACCTGCCAAGCGGCTTTGTGAATTGGCAGAATTTCAACCCAATCGTAATAATAATCCCGTCAATATCCCTGCTTTTCTTCTATGTGGGCTACATGCTCAACTTCACCAAGAGGAACTATTTCATAGGGGTGCGCACCCCATGGACGCTGGCGGATGAGAAGATTTGGGAGAAGACCAACAAGCTTGCCGGCAAGATGTTTTGGATATGCGGAGTGCTTGCCTTAGTGTCGCTGTTCTCCCCTGCAGACCTTCTTCTTTGGCTGGTGCTTCTGCCCATTGTGCTGATTGCCATCTTCGCCTCGCTTTACTCCCTTTGGGAATACAAAAAGGCGAAAAAAGAGCATGCCCGGCAAAAAGAGATGCGGGAGAAGAAGGGGAAAAAGCGATAGGTCTTGGCTTTATTTTTTTGTCTTAAGCTGCGCAGGGCATGCCATCTGGTTGTATTTTGAGTAGTGGGCAGCATATTGCATGAATTTGGAGATTGCCCGCATGGCTGAGGAGGGCGAAGAGTAGGACGGGACTCCATAAGACTCCAGGATTCTTTTGTGCATCTCGGTGTATTCGCCCCCTGTGCAGACTGCTATTATGGGCTTTTTTCTCTGGTCGGATGCGCGGATGGCTATATTGACAACCGAGCTGTCAATCCCGACTGTCTGGAAGAGGATTATGAGAAGTATGATGTCGATGTTCTCGTCTTTCATCATGGCGTTTATTGCCACTTCGTACCTGTGCGAGTCCGCATCGCCAATTATGTCCAGCGGGTTGCGTATGTTGGCGTATGGCGGCAAGGCTGCCGACAAGGATTTTTTGGTCTCCTCAGAAAGATTGGCAAGCTGGAGGCCTTCCTCCTCAAGCGAGTCTGTGGCCAAAACGCCCATCCCGCCTCCGTTCGTGATTATCCCAACCCTGTTTCCGCAGGGCAGGACCTGGTCAAATATTTTGGCGAAGTCAAAAAGCTGCTCCAAAGTCTGCGCCTCTATCAAAGAAGCCTGCTTGAAAGCCGCGCTGTAGGCTTCTGCGCTTCCGGCAAGCGAGCCGGTGTGGGATTTTGCGGCTTCAGCCCCTGCCTGGCTTTTGCCTGCCTTTATCACCACGATCGGCTTTTTGCGGGTTATCTTTTTTGCGACCTTGAGGAATCTCTTCCCGTCTTTCACCCCTTCAAGATACGCCACTATTATCTCAGTCTCCTTGTCGTAAGCCAAGTACTCAAGCAAATCGCATTCGTTTATGACCGCGGCGTTGCCGTATGAGACGAATTTGCTCATGCCTATTCCGGCCCTTGCGGCAAGATCCACTATGCAGCCTCCCACTGCGCCTGACTGGCTTATGAAGGATATCCCCCCAACCCTTGGCCTTCCCAGCTTGTAGATGGGCAGGAAGACAGAATCCACCCTGGTGGCAGGAGTTATGACCCCCATGCAGTTTGGCCCAATCAGCGCAATATCATACCTGTTGGCAATGGCTGCTATTTTCTCCTCCTCCTCGCGCTTGCCGACCTCTGAAAAGCCTCCGGTTATCAGGACCACTCCCTTTATCCCTTTTTTTCCGCAATCCTCAAGGACAGAGGCGACATGCACAGCAGGGACCGCAACCACCGCGGAATCCACTTTCTCCTTTATGTCAAGGACAGAGCGGTAGGCGCGAAGCCCGAGTATCTCCTCAGCATTTGGGTTCACTGGATAAACCTTGCCTGCGAACCCTCCGTCGATGAAGTTCTTGACTATCACATGGCCTATTTTGTTTGGCTCCCTGCTTGCGCCTATGACAGCTATGCTTGACGGGTTGAAGACCGCATCCAGGTTCTTTATTTTCTTTGGGATTTTCATCCTCTCACTTTTTCATTATGCGGACATCCACTGCCATGCAGCCATCATGCCAGGCAATCAGCGGATTTATGTCAAACTCATCCGGGTCCTCCTTGACCAGAAGCTCGGAGGCATTCAGCAGGACTGAAGCCAGCCTCTTCTCATCAATAGGCTTCCTGCCGCGCGCGCCTGAAAGCACTGGGTATGCCCTAAGCTCGCGCATCATCTGCAGCGCATCCTCCTTTTCAATAGGGCAAATCCTGAAAGACACGTCTTTCATCACTTCCACAAATATTCCGCCCATCCCAAGCATTATCATCTGGCCGAACTGCTCGTCCCTCTTGCCGCCCACTATAAGCTCCACTGAGTCTTTGCCCAAGACCATCCTCTGCAGAAGCAGCCCCTCAATCTCCACCCCCTGATAGCGCCTCAACAGCTCGGATTTGGCTTCCTGCACCTGCTTGGCGCTCACCAAACCCAAAATCACCCCGCCCCTCTCGGTCTTGTGGCTCACCTGCGGGGAGAGCGCCTTCATCACAAGCGGGAAGCCCAGCTTTTTTGCGTAAGGCGCCGGGTCCTCAGAAGGCTGGACGATTGCGAACTTGGGGAAGGGTATTTTGTATTTGGAAAGCACCGAAAAATCTGCTGCGCCCAATATATCGCCTGCTTTTGCCTAAGCTATTTTGGACAGGGAAAGGTATATTGCCCCAAGGAAAATGCCCAAGACCACCAGGAACAAAAGAAAATACGGGGCGTATTCCAAAACATAATACTCCAGCTTGGACAATCTTCTTCTCCAAAGCTCAGCCCTTTTGGCTTCCTCAGGGCTAGGCTGCCTATGCCCTTTCTTGTGCTTCTCCTCCTGCTTGGCGCTTTCCTTCTCTTTGCGCCCATCATCCTTCTTGGCTTCCTGCGCGATATGTTGCGCTTCCTCTTTTTGCCCCTCTTTATCCAGCCCAGGAAGGCCTGCCCATGGAGGGGCGGATGGCTGTTGAGAATGCTGCGCTTGCTGGGGGAAAGAGCCTGCGCTCTCCTTATCCTGCGCCTCTTTCTCCACGAAATCCGCAAGGGTGATGGGCTGCTTGGGCTGGGCAGGAGGCTTTTGCACTCTGACCGCGCCTGTGATGTTGAAGCCATGCTCTGTGAGAACAAAATTGGCTTTTGCCGCCCTTATCTCATAATCCATGAATCCTTGGACGATCAGCTTGTTGAGGTGATACGCCAAATCCGCATTCCTGACATTCAAAGACTTCTGTATTGACTCCGGGTCTTTTGCGCCTGAAGCAAGGGCGTGCAGTATGGCATAGTCAAGAGGCTCCATCGGCTCTTTGGATTTCTGCTCTGCCACTTGCAGTATGCTTGAGCCTGCGTCTGTGAGCATGACCCTGCTTATTCCCCCCACTGAGGACTCTATGTTTATGTAGCCTTTGATTTTGATTGTCCCAAGGAGGTTGGCGGTCTCAAAAAAAGAGGTGTTTATTATGCTTCCGAACTTCTCAACCGAGGACTCGGCGTCTATTTTTTTCAAGATGGCCAAGTCAAGAAAAGTCAGCTCGTCCATGAACCCAATACGCGCTCAACTTTTAATAGCTTAACCCTCTTGCGCATTCTGGGGATGGGGAGAGTGTTTAAATGCTTGCCGGAGCTATTTAGGCATGCAATTGGGATTTTTTGGGGCTGCGCAAGAGGTTGGAAGAAGCGCGATAATGGTTGAGGCAGAAGAAAGGATAATGCTTGACTGCGGCTTGAAGATACACGACTCCCAGGCTTACCCTCTTGAGCCAAAGCAAAGCCCGGATTATGTGGTCTTGTCGCATGCTCACCTTGACCACTCGGGTTTCGCGCCCTTTCTTTTCAAAAACGCCCGGCCAGAGATGGTCTGCACGCCGCCCACGCTTGCCATGTCAGAGCTGATAACTGCGGACTCCTTGAGAATCATGGCAAAAAGAGGCGAATACCCTTACCACCCTGCCCACATAAAGAAGATGAAGGAGAGCGCCACTCTTCTTTCATACAAAAAACAGCACGAGCTTGGCGGATCTTCCTTGGCTTTTTACCAGGCAGGCCACATACCGGGGGCAGCCATGGTGGATTTGCAGACAGGCGAAGGGCGTGTGGTTTACACAGGGGACTTCAAAGGCGAAGAGACAAAGACCACTTTTGCCTCAGAGCTTCCGCCCAAGGAGCCGGAGGCGCTCATAATCGAGAGCACCTATGCAGACAGGGACCATCCGCCAAGAAAGGAGCTTGAGATTGAGCTTGGAAGGCAGATTGAGGAGACATTTGAGAATGGCGGGACAGTCCTGTTCCCAGCCTTCGCGATAGGCAGGACCCAGGAGCTGATAAGGATAATACGCTCGCTTGACAAGGACTGCGACATATGGATAGAGGGGATGGGCTTGGAGGTGAATGAGATTCTCTCGCGCTTCTCAAATTACATGAAGGATTTCAAGCGCTTCAGGCATGACTTGGAGACCTGCAAGCCAGTCACCCACAAGCGCATGAGGGAGGCGGTGCTCAAAAAGCCAGGCGTGGTGATAGCGACCGCAGGGATGCTGCAAGGAGGCCCGGCGATGCACTACCTTCTCCGCATGGGGCATGAGTCAAAGGCGATTTTCACCGGCTACTGCGTTGAAGGGACCAATGGGCACAACCTCCTCAATTACGGCTATGTGGAGTATGACGGGGTGAAGATAAAGCCCAAGGCTTCTTATGCCTACCTTGATTTTTCTGCTCATGCGGGCAGAAAGGAGCTTTTTGAGCTGGTGGAGAGAATGCGCCCGCAGAAAGTCTTCTGCGTGCATGGCGACAAATGCCAGCAGTTTGCTGAGGAGCTGAAAGTTGAGGGGTTTGACGCATATGCCCCTGCGCTTGGAGAAACTGTGACGCTATGATGGGCATGCCTGCTTATTTGCTTCCAGAAAGCAGCAGGAACAGGCTTGCCCTGCCATCCTGCATCGCCTTGGAGCGCTCGGACTGGTAGCCTCCCTGCACCAGCCTCTTCATGAAGCGCCTGCTGTCAGCTTTTATGCCAGCCATCAGAATTATTGGCTGCCTGCTGTCGGATATGTCAATTATGAAGCGGTATTCATTGGAGCCGACCATCCCCAGCCGGACCACGGAGGCATTCGCGTTTGGCAAGTATTGCTGCCTTGTCCTGCCTTTGAAGGCTGATGTGAGCTTGTCTCGGGTGAGCCTGAAGCCAGACTCTACAAAAAGCTCTGCCAGGGAAAACAGGGTTTTGTCAAAAGCTGCCTCCATGTGCGGGTATTTGCTTAGGAAATCGCTGAACTTGCTTCGCGCTGACAAGACAAATTCCCAGCAAAGCTGGTGCTGGTCTGAGGCAGCTGGGCTTGAGCCTTCCTTGCGGAAAAAGTATGGTCGGAAAGAAAACATGTCGCTTGATTTCTGAATCTCTTCTGACTCTATCTTTTCAAGATACCGCTTGAGCCTCTCATCAGCTGAGTTTGACCTTATGCGCTGGAGATTTTCCTCTGCCTTCCTTTTTTCAGCCAGCCGGTCAAGCGCAAGCTGGGCGCGCTCCTTCGCCTGCCTTACTTGGGAAAGCCTGCGCGACAAAGCCTCAGATTTTGATTTGGCAACAATATAGCCTGAGGAGGCAAGCTTTTCTGATAGGCTTTTTGCCTTGTTTTCAAGAACATCTATCTCGTCTATCAGCTCAAGGTACTTTGCAAAGCTTCTGATTCTTGAAAACTGCTGCAGGTGGACCGACTCGAGAATCTTCTTGGCTTTTTTCGCAAGGCTGATTGCCAAATCCAAAGATTTGGCTTCCTCCTCAAGGCGCAAAACCAGGAAAAAAGCCTCTTCATCGGAAACTTCTCGCATGTTGTCTGAGAAAATCACCGCGCCGGGCGCATTCATGCTTTTGATGGTGGCGCGGACATGCTTGGACTTTTCCTCAGCCCTAGAAATGAAATAATCGATTGTTTTCAGCGAGTCCCGCACATTTTTCTCATAGTATGCCACCATTTTGCAAAGCTCCTCAGCCTTCACTCTGTCAGCATGCGGCATGGAGGAGCGCATAACCTTCTCCAAGTCCTCCTCCAAAGCCTCCCTTCGCGCATGGAAGGAGAAAATCTGGAAGGGGGTGCCGTCTTTGAGTATGCTTCTGCAGCCCTCTATCAAAGCATAATCAGGGGACATCTCCATGAATATCCGCACTGCCCTCCGCATAAGCTCATGCCCAATCTGGCCAGATAGGCTTGAGATTTCATTCGCAATGGCATTTGCGAATTTTTCGTCAATCTCTTTTCCGAAGGCAGACAGGAAATTGGAGAGAAGCTCGGACTTGCCCCCCTCTGCCTCTGCCATCAGCTGCCTGCCAAGATTCTCTATCGCTGAATTCACGTTCCTGAACCTTTCGGATTCCTTGCTCAGCTGCTCCAGCACCTTTTCCGGCTCTTCTGCCATGTGTTGCTGGCTGCTTGCTGTCGCCTGGCTGAAAAGCTTGCTGGCGGATTTTTTGAGCCTGTATGCCTCGGCCTCCAGCCTGGCGATGGTGGCTGACAGTTCGCTTGCCTCGCTTTCCATACGCGAAAGCTCAGGCTTGAGCCTCTCGTGGGCTTCCTCAATTTCCCTGCTGAGCCGCCCGCATTCGTGTATGTATGCCATAAGCAGGCTTTCTTTGGGTTTGTTTCTGTGCTCTTTCCACTCCTTCCTAACCTCAGGAGGATATTCCTCAGAGTGAAGCAGGAATTTCCTGAATGCGTTGATTTTGCGCCTTGCAAGAGTGCCTATCTGCTGCCCTTCAGCAATAACGGCAACTGCTCTAGGGTGTTTTGGATTTTGCATGGGCTTATGTTGTAAGAAGTGTTTAAAAATATATAAGTCCAATTTGATTCTGAGGAGTGATAGAATGGGGTGGCTTGACATTTTGGGCGGAATCGCCAAGAGAGGCAGGCTTGAAGCCAATAGCATGCGCGGGCGCGCTGCTGAAGAGATAGGCATGATGAAAAGCACCATGAGGGGAAACGAGGTCAAAAGAAGCGGCCGAGGAAGCGACTGGATGGAGAGGAAGGTGGATGATTTCACAGGAAGGAAGGGGCCCTGGAGGCATGTTGAGTGCAAAACCGGCGCAGCCCGCCTCTCCCAGCTCCAAAGAGAAACAAAAAGGAAGGCCAGGCGCTACAGGGTGGAAAGGTATTGGTTTTGAAGGAGAAAAAGCCTTTGGAAGAATGGAGAAAGAGCCCTGCTTTGCTTCTTGACTTCTTCAAGAAAATCATGGCCCTGCGGGCCAGGATTCTCCAACTGCAGCGGCAGTTGTAGAAGCACCACTCGGCTTGGTCGTGAATTGGCATGGCTATAGAGGTTTGAATAGGCTGCCTTGCTTTCCAGAAACCCATTTATATGCAATTGAGCCCAAACATTTTCGGGGGAAAAATTGCGCCATGACACTTCACAGGGAGGAATCTGCCGCTTGCGGCTCGCCGTGCGCGGGGCAGTGCAGGGCGTAGGCTTCAGGCCATTTATATTCAGGCTTGCCTCAGAGCTGGAGCTCAAAGGCTGGGTCATCAATTCCCCGCAAGGCGTGTTTTGCGAGGTAGAGGGAGGGCGGCGGCAGCTTGATATTTTCCTTTTGCGCATGCAAACTGAAAAGCCGCCGCGCGCATCCATACACAGCCTCGAGCACTCATTCCTTGACCCTGCCGGCTACAAGGATTTTGAGATAAGAAAAAGCAGCGGGAGCGGCGCAAAAACTGCCTTCATCATGCCCGACATAGCGACATGCGGCGATTGCCTGCGCGAGATTTTTGATGCCTCCAACCGACGCTACCGCTACCCATTCACCAACTGCACCAACTGCGGCCCGAGATTTTCCATCATAGAGGCGCTTCCCTATGACCGCCAAAACACCACCATGAAGGGATTTGAGATGTGCGGCCAGTGCAGGGAAGAATACGAGAATCCTCTTGACAGGCGCTTCCATGCGCAGCCGAATGCTTGCCCCAAGTGCGGCCCAAGGCTTGAGCTGTGGAGCGGAAGCGGAAAAATCCGCAGCGAGGGCGACGATGCCCTCCGCCAAGCTGCGGCAGCAGTCCGCGAAGGAAAGGTGCTAGCCTTGAAGGGCATTGGAGGATTCCATCTGATAGCTGACGCGCGCAGCGAGGATGCCGTGGCGCGTCTGCGGGCTCGCAAGCGGCGCGAGCAAAAGCCGTTTGCGCTCATGTTCCCATCGCTTGAAGCTGCGGCAGAGCACTGCCATATCTCCGCGTTAGAGGAGCGGCTGCTGCTATCGCCAGAATCGCCCATAGTGTTGCTCAAGCGCAGGAAGGAAAGCGGAGGGATTGCCGGCGCAGTTGCGCCTGGCAACCCTTGCTTTGGCGCCATGCTCCCCTATTCCCCCCTGCACCATTTGCTCATGGCGGAGCTTGGCTTTCCCGTGGTGGCGACAAGCGGCAACATCTCTGGCGAAACAATATGCACGGACGAGCGGGAGGCGCTCAAACGGCTTGGCTCGATCGCCGACTTGTTTCTAGTGCACAACCGCCCTATTGCGCGCCACGTGGATGACTCGTTGGTGCGCATGATGGCCGGGCGCTGCCTTGTGCTGCGGCGCGCCAGAGGCTATGCGCCGCTGCCCATCACCCTTAAGAGGGAAATGCCTGCCATGCTCGCAGTAGGCGCGCACCTGAAAAACACAATCGCAGTTTCTGCAGGCAGCTATGCGTTTATCAGCCAGCACATAGGAGATTTGGAGAACGAACAGGCATTTTGCGCATTCAAGAAGGCCCAGGATGATTTCAGAAGGCTATACGCAATCCAGCCCTCTTCCATTGCGTGCGACCTCCATCCAGATTACTTGCCAACGCAGTTTGCGGAGAAATCGCAGCTGGGCATAACAAAAGTGCAGCACCATTTTGCGCATGTCGTTTCATGCATGGCTGAAAATGAGCTTGACGGGCAGGTCCTGGGCGTTTCCTGGGACGGCACAGGCTTGGGCCCGGACCGCAGCATATGGGGCGGCGAGTTCCTGCTTGCGACAGCCTCGTCTTTCCAGCGCATAGGGCATCTGCGCACCTTCGCTCTTCCAGGAGGAGAGAAAGCCGTGATGGAGCCTAGGCGCTCAGCCATTGGCTTGCTGCACGGGATTTTTGGCGAAAGATTGTTTGAGAACGGCTCGCTTGCGCCTGTGCGGTCCTTCACTGCTGCTGAATGCAGGATTCTGAAGGCTATGCTTGGGAAGAGGATAAACTCTCCCTTAACCTCAAGCGCAGGCAGGCTGTTTGATGCGGTTTCATCAATAACCGGGATGCGTCAGCAGGCGGCTTTTGAGGGCCAGGCTGCGATGGAGCTCGAGTTTGCGCTGGACGGAATTGAGACTGATGCCCATTATGCCTTCGCCATCAAACAAAAGAGCAATGGAGGCAGCCAATCCGCGCTGCTTGTGGACTGGGAGCCTATGGTCCGCCAAATAATCAGCGAAGCGGCTCACGGCGCGCCTGTAGGCGACATATCGGCAAAATTCCATAACACGCTTGCTGAGGCAATAGTCGAGATTGCTCGGCAGGCGGCTGAGGAGAAAGTGGTCTTGAGCGGCGGCTGCTTCCAGAACAAATACTTGACCGAGAGGACTATAAAGCTCCTTGCTGAGAATGGCTTCAGGCCATATTGGCACCAGCGCGTTCCTCCGAACGATGGAGGAATAGCGCTCGGGCAACTGGTGGCTGCTTCACATATGGCTGATGGGTGATGCGATGTGCCTTGCAATACCTGGGAAGCTCCTGAGCATCGCGGAAGGCAATTCGAAGAATCGGACTGGAAAGGTCAGCTTCGGGGGCATAATAAAGGAGGTGAGCCTTCTATGCTGCCCTGAAGCAAAGGTCGGCGATTATGTTCTGGTGCATGTGGGATTCGCAATCAGCACCATAGATGAAGAAGAGGCTAGAAAGGTCTTTGCGCACCTGAAGCGCATGGACGAGCTCCGCGAGCTTGAGGAGGCGAATGGATGAAGTTCATTGATGAATACCGCGATGGAGAGGCAGCGCGGAGGCTGGCAGGCGAAATCAGGCGCATCACCTCAAGGCAATGGAGCATCATGGAGGTGTGCGGTGGCCAGACGCATTCAATCGTCAAATTCGGCATAGACCAGCTGCTCCCGCACCACATAAATCTTATACATGGCCCAGGCTGCCCTGTCTGCGTCACGCCACTAGAGACGATTGACAAGGCGATAGAAATAGCCTCTCGCCAAAATGTCATCTTCTGCTCGTTTGGCGACATGCTGCGCGTGCCAGGCACAAGCCAGGACCTGTTTTCAGTGAAAGCGAAAGGCGGCGACGTGCGGATAGTATATTCTCCTCTTGATGCGGTGAAGATAGCAAAGGAAAACCCAGGCAAAGAAGTCGTTTTCTTCGCAGTTGGCTTTGAGACCACGGCGCCTGCGAATGCCGCGGCAGTTTTCCAGGCAAGCCAGGAGGGGCTCAAGAATTTTTCCCTCCTTGTTTCCCACGCGCTTGTTCCCCCAGCAATGGAAGCCATCCTCTCCTCGCCAAACAGCAGGGTGCAGGGATTCCTTGCGGCAGGCCACGTATGCGCGGTGATGGGCTATGCGGAATACGAGCCTATAGCGCAAAAGCACAAGGTGCCCATAGTGGTGACTGGATTTGAGCCTCTTGACATATTGGAAGGCATTTACATGTGCGTCAAGCAGCTTGAGGAAGGCAGGGCAGAAGTTGAAAACCAGTATGCCCGCGCAGTGCGCAGGGGCGGCAACAGGCATGCGCAAGAGCTGATGCGCAGGGTGTTTTGCATCGTGCACCGCAAATGGCGTGGCGTGGGCAGCATACCTGCCAGCGGGCTGGGGCTGGCAGAGGAATATTCTGCTTACGACGCGGAAAAGCGCTTCGGGCTTGCCTCCAAGTCCGCCGAGGAGCATCCAGAGTGCATAAGCGGGCTGGTGCTGCAGGGCATAAGAAAGCCCTTCGAATGCCCGCAGTTCGGCAAGCGCTGCACGCCCGAAACCCCTCTTGGAGCGACCATGGTCTCATCTGAGGGTGCGTGCGCGGCCTACTTCCGCTACCGCTTCATGAAGCAAAAGGCAGAAGCAGCCGAAAGCTTGGATGGGAAAAGAGGGTGAAATGATGGAGGAAGAAAGAAAGGGATTCCCTTCTGCCTGCCCGGCTCCTTCAGCTGGCAGGGAGCACATCCTTTTGGCGCACGGAGGCGGCGGCAGGCTGATGAGCAGCCTTGTCGAGAAACTTTTCCTGCCAGTCTTCGGCAGCCGCCAGCTGGGGGCAAGGCACGACGGCGCTGTGGTTGAGGCTGGAGGCAGGCTGCTGGCCTTCACCACTGACTCATACGTGGTGAGGCCGCTGTTTTTTCCAGGCGGAGACATCGGCAAGCTTGCAGTAAATGGCACCGCAAACGACCTTGCCATGTGCGGAGCAAAGCCTCTCTACATCAGCGCAGCGTTCATCCTCGAAGAAGGGCTGCCTATCGAAACCCTCTCAAAAGTGGTCAGCTCTATGCAGGAAGCCGCATCTGCAGCTGGAGTAAGCATAGTGACTGGCGACACAAAAGTTGTGGACAAGGGCAAAGGGGACGGCATGTTTGTCAATACTGCTGGAATCGGAGTCATCGAACACGCCCTTAGCATAGAGCCTGCAAGCATACAGCCTGGCGATGCAATACTGCTCAGCGGAGACATTGGAAGGCACGGAACGGCAATAATGGCTGTGCGTGAGGGGCTCCAATTTGAAAGCACCATAGAAAGCGACTGCGCGTGCGTGGCGGGCTTGGTTGGGGAGCTTCTTGAAGCTGGAGTTGAGATCCATTGCATGCGCGACCTTACGCGCGGCGGGCTTGGGTGCGCGCTGGTCGAAATTGCCGAAACCGCAAAAAGAGGCATCAAAATCGAGGAAGCCTCAATCCCAGTAGCTGAGGAGGTGCGCGGCGCATGCGAAATGCTAGGGCTGGACGCCATATATGTTGCAAACGAAGGCCGGTTCATAGCATTTGTTCCGGAAAAGGATTCGGCAAAGGCTCTTGACATAATGAGGGCGCACCCTCTTGGGCGCAGCGCAAGCAAAATCGGAAAAGTTGCCGAAGGCTCAGCTGGCCTTGTGACTCTGAAGAGCGCTGTCGGAACAAGCCGCATCATAGATATGCCCAGCGGCGAGCAGCTCCCGAGAATATGCTAATCGCATGCGCCTGCACGAAATGCTGCTCATCCTGATTGCTATTGGCAGCAGGGCATGTTTCCGTCCTCTATGGCTTGGATTTTGCGCCAAGCGTATGGAGGAGCCTCATTCCACATGGAGCATGAGAAGGCATGCCTTTTGCTATTGAGCAGCTAGGCGCGCAACAATATACTTCGCTAAAAAGCTGCTCAAAGTTCTTTATATATCGTTGAGCAGCCCCCATCTTTGCGCAGCTATACAAAGTTGTTCAAAAAGCCTCCGGCGAGGATTGAACTCGCGACCTCGTGCTTACCATGCACGCGCTCTGCCACTGAGCTACGGAGGCGCGCAGCGCCTATTGCGGCGCAAGCTTTCACTTTCTTTTGAACACCTCTTTTAAAACAATAGCATCGCTTCTGCCAGGCCCAACTCCCACAAAATAGATTGGAACCTTGGCTGATTTTGAGATGAAATCAAGGTATTGGCGGGCTTCTTTTGGCAGGGCAGAAAAGCCCTTCTTGGCAGCCTTGCCCCAATCCTTTCCCAAATCTTGCCAGCCTGGAAAGCTTTTGTATATCGGCTTGCATTTCTCAAAATCCTTGTAGGAGGAAGGGGGAAAGAGGAGCTTTTTTCCGCCAAGCTCATAGTGGGTGCAGATTTTCACCTCTGGAAAGCCTGAAAGCGTGTCCAGGCGCGTGAATGCCAGCCCTGTTAGCCCGTTCACGAAAGCCGCGTAGCGCAGGGTGCATAAATCCAGCCAGCCGATGCGGCGAGGCCTGCCGGTGGTTGTCCCGTATTCCCCTCCTTTATTGCGTATTGCGTCTGCATCCTGCCCAAAAATTTCGGTTGGCAGAGGCCCTGCCCCCACGCGAGAAGTGTAGCATTTCACCACGCCGATGACCTCGTCTATCTTGGTTGGCCCTATGCCTGAGCCTGTGCATGCCCCGCCCGCAGTGGTGTTGCTGCTTGTCCCAAAGGGATACATGCCATGGTCTATGTCAAGCATGGTTGCCTGCGCCCCCTCAAGAAGGATGTTTTTGCCGGAAGAGAGGGCAGAAGATATTGCCTGCGAGGTGTCGGAGACAAATGGCGCAAGCATCTTGGCGTACTGGGAATATTCCTCAAAAATCCTCTCTTGGCTAACCTCAAGCTTTGCGCCATAGACCTCCTGGATCATCTTTGACTTTATGGGGTGCATGATGCTGAGCTTCTTGCGGAATTGCTCCTCGTCAATAAGCTCGCCCATCCTTATGCCGAATCTTGCAGCCTTGTCAGAATAGCAAGGCCCGATGCCCCTTTTGGTGGTTCCAGCCGCAAGCCCGCCTTTCCTCTCCTCCTCTGCGCCATCCAAAATGAAATGATACGGCATCACCACATGGGCGCGGGAAGAAATTTGGAGCCTGAAGCGCCTGGCTTGAGGCTTTATGGCTTCTATCTCCTCGCAAAGCTTTTTCGGGTCAATCACCGTGCCGTTGCCGATTATGTTTAGCTTGGAGGGATAAAGTATTCCTGATGGAAGATGGTGCAGCTTGAATTTCTTGCCCCCATGCACAATTGTGTGCCCGGCGTTGGCGCCTCCGCAATACCTTATCACCAAATGGGCTTTTGAGGCGTAATAATCCACCACTTTGCCTTTTCCTTCATCGCCCCACTGGGCGCCTACCACCACTGCAACCGGCATAGCCATCGCCTACTTGAAAACCTCCCACACCATCTCCTGCTTTGAGGATGCGAGCTTGCCTTTTTTAAATCCGCCATAGACTTTCCACTTTGAAAATCCTGCGAGCCTCAAAAGAAGCTCAAATTCCCTTTTGTACACCAAGGCCAGCCTGAAGGAGTATTCTGCCAGCTTCCTTTTCCCTGAGAAGACCGACTGGCGGATGCGGATTATCTGGTCAGGCTCGCTTTCATAGGCTATGGCATCCTCCACCCTCAGCTTGAGGTTGGCTGGAGCTTTGCCTTGCAAAGCAGGACGCCAAATCATTTTCTTGCCATAATTTTTGGCGATGAAGGAAGCGGAGGGAAGGAAAAAATTCAGGATGGCTTTTCCGCCTTTCCTCAAAGCTCTCCTCATGCTCCTTAGGGCGGACAGCTGGTCCTTCTGCGAAATAAGATGCAAGAAAACGCGGAAGGGCGCGATTATTAGGCTGTATTTGGATTTTGCCTTGAGATTGCGCATGTCTGCCACTTTCGCCCTTCCTTTTACGTCAAGCCCTTTCTCAGAGGCTTTCTTTTTCAGGCGGGCTATCATTTTTGGAGAGACGTCTATCCCATAAGCATCAACATTTGCCTCAAGAAGGGCAAGCAGGATTCTTCCTGTGCCGCAGCCTGCCTCAAGCACCGGACCTTTGGCTTTCTTTGCCTCTGACAGGTAAAACGGCAGGTCCTCAGAGTAGCCTCTGTAAATCAAATCATAAGATAGATGCTGCGCATCGTAGTCAGGCAAAGGCATCACCACTCTATCTTGCGTATTTTCCCGCTTTCGCTTGAAAGAATCTGCTGCTCTGAGAGCTTGAGGCAGACGCTCATCGCAGACTCGAGGCTTTCCCTCTTGCCTGACGCCCCTGCCGCAAGCTCATGCCCGCTGCCTGAGCCTTCAAGCGCTTTTCCTGCCTCAGCCATGATTTCCCCAAGATGGACTTTGCCTTTGAGCGATTCCCGCATCCTGGCAGAAATCCTTCCATCCTCTCCTTTGCAGCCAACGAAAGCCAAGTCTGCACCGAGGTGGATGAGCGCGTCGGCAAAATGCGACTCGTGGGATTTTGCGGTCGCGGTGGCGACTATGTATTCCCCAATCCTTTCGGCAGAGACGGTTTGGCAGGAGCGCAAGGACTCAATCCTCTCCCCCAAAGTCTCAGGCGCGAAGGAAAGCGAAAGGATGCTTCCGTACCCAAGGCCTGAATTCTTCAGCAAAAAGGAGGCTGCCTGGAAAGTCTTGTGGGTGGCGTATTTGAAGCCCGCGCTGTCGGCTATTATGCCTGCAAGCAGGGAAATGCAGGAGATTTTGTCTTTGGGCAGAAGCGACAAAGCCAAAATTTCGCAGGTGGAGGAGGCAGAAGGGTCGTTTATCTCCGCCTTCGCCTTGATTTCTCCTCCCAAGCGGGCATGGTGGTCAATAATCAAATCAGGAGTTGTGCCTGCAAGATGCCGCATGAGATAGGGGGAGGCAGAATCCAGAGCCACCACCGCCTCATTCCCGGAGAATTTCAGCTCGTGGAACATGGTGATGGAGGAATGGGTGGCCTCCAAAAGCCTTCGCGCAGAGGAGCTGGGCTTGTCTGGAGGGGCGATTGTGCAATTGCTTCCCAAATGGCGCTTGAGGGCAATAGCCGCGCCAGCCGCATCCGCATCCCCAAGAGAGTGGAAAGTCAGGATGCACCTTTTTCTCCGCAATCGGCGAAGGATGGCAGGCAGTTGCTCTGCCTCTTTTGCAGCTGCCTTAGGCATGAGAATCTACTTTTTGCCCTGCGCCTGCAAGGCTTTCTCCAGGCTTGACCTGAGCTCCTCAAACCTCGGCTTGAGCCTCTCTTCCTGCTTCGCAAGCGAATTTGCCCTCATCTCAAAAAGCTCTTTTTTTCCCTTCAAATCCTCGCTTGCCTCTGATTTGGTGGTCTCAAAAAGCAAAGGCCCAACCATGCGATAAACGCTCTTTTCTGATTTGGAAAGCTCTTCTTCCGCAAGCTTTATCTCCTCTATCTGGATGGACAGCTGCTGCCTCTGCGCGGATATGAACTGAAGCTGCCGCTGCAGCTCCTGCAGCTCGTTTATCTGCTTTTGGAGAGCTTCCACATTCCTGATAGGTTCTGCCATCAATATCCCCCTTCACATGTTTTATTCTGTATCTTGCTCGACAGATTTAATAACCTGCGCTAATCGGAGGTAGGAATTCAAGGATGCCCTGAGGGAAACAGGATCTTGCGCTTTTATGAGGATTTTCAGATGCGCGCCATCAATTGCGACCTGGGAGATTCCCCTGTGGGAAAACTCCTCCTCAGCCTTGAGGGCAAAAAAAGCTGCCCTCGCCTCTTTTTTTGAGGGGAAATGCAGGATTATTTGCGCCTCTGCGCCAATCTCACCTTTGCTTGACATACCTCACACCAAGCTCAAGCATCTTTTCCCCATCCAGCATCACCGAAAGCCTGCTGGCAGAGGACTTGACTGCAGCCTCCGCCTTCTCTCTGCACTCTTGCCCGGCCTGGCTGCTTATGCCAAAAAGCCTGCGGAGCTTTCCTGACATGCTGCCTGCGATTCGCAGGCTTGCGGCTTTCTGGCCTCTTTTGGGCATCTTCAGCCGAAAAACCTTCCTTATTGATATGGAATCGCCAAGCCAGCTGCATTCGCCTTCGGATATGCGCATGAACCTCAGCTGGCATGGCTCGCCATTCTTTTGGTATATGGCGCACAAGCGAGCCATCTTTGACTTTTTTGCCTTAAGCATGAGCCTCTCAAGGGAGCGCTTGCCCCTGAACTCAAGCGAGGAGCCTGGAATGGCGGCAAAAAGCACCCTCGCCAATTTCTTTGAGCTCAAAGATGGCTTTTTTGACGTGGTTATCAGCACCGCGACCACTCAGTCGGTGGAGACTTCGCGCGCAATTGGCTGGCGGACCTTGTAAAGCACGCGGTGCCCGCAGTGGGGGCAACGGGTGAATTTTGAGTCCAGCGACTCAATCTTTTTGTTGCATTTCCGGTTGGAGCAGATATACATACGACCAACTCACTTTTTGGCTTTGTACTCCTCAATCATCCTTGCGGCAACCATGCCTGTCGGGGTGGCAAGGGAAAATGCGCCTCCTGCAAAAACCGCGCCGCAGCTTTTGCAGGCCCAAAGAGAATTGCCCTTGCGCTTGACTTTCTTTTTGCTGCAAGAGGGGCAGATGAAAGTCGAGCGCCGCACAGCATCCACTTTCTCAGCCCGCTTGCGTATCTCAGCACCGTACCTGACATTCCTGTCTGCCATCAAACCACCATCAGCCAGGAAGAAGAGCGCGAAGCTCCTTTCCTTTCTGCAACGCGATGTCGAATGCGTCCAATATGTCCTTTTCCAAAAAGGTCCCCCAGCCTCCCTTCTGCGCAGCGCAAAGATGGGAAGGCGTGGTGGAAAGAGTCAGCCGCGCATCCATGCCCTTCTCCTCATCAAGCGAGGGGTCCAAGAACACTTTCTCCCCAAGCTTGCCGAATGTGCAGCTCACCACCTTCTCATTCACCTTGAGCTTTCCTGAAAACTCTCCGCGGATTATCTTGCCTCCCTCTATCTTGGGCATTCTTGCGGAAAGCAGAGCAGCCATGGAGGCAAGGGCGGAACAGTCTATCAGATTTCCGTCGTGGTCAAGCACGTAGATGTCAAGGTATAGGGCAAGGACTTTGCCGTCCTCTATGAAAAAGGACTCCAAATCCACCACATTGGCAGAGCGGATTCCCCGGTCAACCACCCTTGCAAGCTCTATTGAGTCGTCTCCTGGAGGCCCGCTTTCAAACAGGTGGGAAGCCAGAGGCAGCAAATCAGCGGAGGTTGAAAGCACCCCCTCATTTGGCCTGTCGGCAAAAGGCTCGGCTATGTCGAACTTTATCCCAGCCATGACTTGGCTTTTGCCTATTGCGGCAATCGCCGAGCCCTCAGCATTCTGCAGAGGGGCTGGCTGGATGGCTATCTTGCGGTAGTCCAGCATCCCGCGGCCGTCTGCGCGCTTGCCTGCGGCAAGCAGGGCGCTTAGGCTGTCGCGCTTTATCTCATTCAATGAATCCATATCCACACCTGAAAAATCATTTGCTTATGACAAGAAACCTTTCCTCGCGCGGCTCCTCATAAACTTTCTTTATTGCCTCCACCTGAAGCTTGCGTATCTTTTCAGAGGCTTTCCTTGCAAGCGCAAAGCCCTTCTCAATCTCATCCTTTGAGAGCATGCCATCCATCTGGAAAAGCAGTATCTCGCCTGTGCGCGGGGAGAAGGCGATTGGCATGTCGGACTCTCCGTAATTGTCTTCCTCTTTCGCTGGGTCCACCGCCATCTGCCCGTCTATCTTGCAGACAGCGACCGCATTTATCAAGTCCTTCATTGGAATGCCTGCGTCCGCAAGAGCGACCGCTGCCGCAGTGACTGCCGCGCACCGCGTCCCGCCGTCAGACTGCAGCACCTCCACGAAAATCTCAATCTGCGTCTTTGGGAAATTCTCAAGAACTATGACGTTCTCAAAAGCCTCCTTTATGACCTTGGAGAGCTCCTTGCTCCTTCTGCTCGGCCCGCTTTTGCCATGCTCCTCCATCCCTGAGAAAGGAGCCATGTTGTATCTGCATCTGACCACTGCGCGGTAAAGCGACTGGTCGTGGCGCGGTATGCACTCCGAGGGGCCGTAAACCCCCGCAAGTATCTTGTTTTTGCCCCACTCTATGTAGGCAGAGCCGTCCGCATCATTCAGGACCCTGGCGACTATCTTTATTTCCCTCAAATCCTCCAAACCCCTGCCATCCAGCCTCTTGCCATCAACCAAGAGGGCAGGCTTTCCTGCTGAGCTCATCCAACCACCATCACTTTCCTCTCAAAAAAGCGGCAATCCTGTCGGTAAGGCCGCTTGTGTGGGCTTGAATCTCCACCAGCCTTATCGCTTTTTCCGCAAGATTGGCATTGCCGCTCCCTGCTATCCAAATATAGCCGTTCCTCCCAACGAAAATCTCGCATTTTGTCGCTGACTTTATCATGTCGATCATGGAGTTTTTCTTGCCTATTATCCTCGGGACTTTCACAGAGGATACTTTGACCAGCCTTCCAGGAGGAAGCTTTTTGGCGTCCGCAAGCTCTATTGAGCGCACCTCATCCACAAACAGCACTTTTGCCAAAATCGCATCGCCCATCTCGAACTTTTCCCTTATCTCCCGGGAGGAGAGGAATGCTGGGAAGGGCGAATTGACCTCAACACTGTAGCCTGCGAACTTGACCTCTGTTATGATGCCCACCACCACATCCTCTGGCACAGGCTCATAGGGGCCCTCAAGCGGGACAAGCTTGCCGTTGCTGAAAAGCCCGACCACTGTGGAGTAGGTTTTTCCCTTGTCCACGAAAGCATAGCTTATCCTCTCTGGCTTGTCTGAAAGAAGCTCGCCAGGCATCACTATCCTTCCTTCCAATTCATCACCATTCATTTGATTATCCTCGTTTCAGCCGACCCGCCGGTTGCCTTGTTCAGACGGTCGTAGAATTCCCCTTGGACGCCAGCAGGCATCTCTATCACCACTATGAGGCTTCCGTCGCTTGCCCACTCCTCTTTTTGGATGCCGTAGCCTTTGAGCATCCCGTATATCTTCTGGGCAAAGCTTGGAGGTATTTTGGCGGCTATCTTCACCCTCTCAAATTTGAGAGGGATTATTGGGCGAAGGGCTTTTATGACCTCTTCCAGCTGCTCGTGCGCGTCCTTCATGCCGTCAATATGGACTCCTGACTCCTCAATCGCCTGCTCCAGCCTCATTTGCGTATGCGGAGCCCCTGTGCGGGGGTCAATGCATTCGCGCATGAGGATTGCCACAATCTGCTTTTTTTTGTCCGCAAGCAGTTTTCTCTTTTGCTCGGTTGTAAGCGAAAGCTCGCCTTTTTTGAGTATGCGGTCGGCTATTGAGAACACATCAGTGGTCCCGAAAGCCTTCTGAAGAGAGCTTGAGGTGTGCCTCTCTCCATTCCGGAAGCTCTTGAACACTTCCTCCACAGTCAGCACGTTGTTCAGCTCCTTTTTCTGGCCTGTCCTGTACTGGTAAGCCAGGTCAGGATCCACAACAATCTCGTACCTTTCCCCGTTTATGTCAATGTGGGCAATGACTGAATTGTCAAGCGTTGCCATCAGAAACCATCTTCACTTGATGTATTTTTCAGCCTCTTTTTGGGAGAGGATGGAGAACTCCTTCTTTTTCATGGTCGCAACCGCTATCTCAAGCGTTTCTGGCTTGATTTGCAAGTCCCCGGATTTCCTAAGCGCCTTTATCGCCAAGGATATCGCCTCGTCCTGCGAAAGCTTTGGCTCGTATTCCTTCTCAAAAAATTCCTCCACTTCCTTCTTGCCTGCTCCTATCGCATCCGCAAGATATCCTGTGAGGGCGCCTGAGGGCTCTGCCTCATAAAGCCGCGGCTGGCTGTCTATCCCTGCCACAAGCAAAGATACCCCGAAGGGCCTTATGCCCCCGTATTGCGTATAAACCTGCATCAAGTCGCAAAGCTCTTTTGAAATGGTCTCAACCGAGGCAGGCTCAGAATAGGCAAGGCGGTGCCGCTGGGATTCCAGGCGCGCCAAATCCACCAGCCTCCTGGCGTCTGCAATCAAGCCGGATGCTGTTGCGGCTATGTGCTTGTCTATCTCAAAAATCTTCCTCATGGATTCCGGGACAAGCAGCTTTGAGGGCGCATTCTTGTAAGCCATAAGCATCACGCCTTCGTCAAAAATCATGCCTATCGCAGTCGCGCCCCTCTTGACTGCCTCTTTTGCGTATTCCACCTGGAATAGCCTTCCGTCAGGGGAAAAGACCGTTATTGCCCGGTCATATGCCTGCTGCTGCGGAGGATACATATCTTCACCTCTAGATAAAGAAGACCATCAAAAAGTCCCCTCTTTTCCCAAATTACGCCTCTATTGATGAAAGGAGTATTTAAAAGCTTGGCGGAAAGCTGGAAGAGTGCTTTGCAGACTGAAGCCTGATTTCAAGCAGGCTTCAAGTTTCGGCGCCTACGCACGGACTGGTTGAAGAACCGCAGGATTGGCTTGAAGAGCAGCACCAATAAGAGCTGCCAGAAGAGCAGCATTTTGGTGTGCTTCCGCTGCAGTTGACTGTCCCGCAGTTGTTTTGTGGTGGAGCAGGAGCTGCGCCTGTGCAGCTCACAGTCTTGCCATACATTGCACTCAGAACAGGCGGGGTGACTGTGCTTATCAGCAAGGCGATTATTGCCCCTGTGAGGGCAGCTGTTGCCCACACGTTTGCCCTTGCGCGGGTTTCAGCCCCCATCATCTGCCCTGCAGCATAAACCACTGAGCCCAAAACCACCATGAGCATGCTGACAACTGGAAGAAGGGATGTGAGGTCCGAGCACAAAGCGCTTATTGCTGCAGTGACTTTGTTGGGCGGAGAGGTGGCTGACAAGCCTGGAGAGACCAAAAGCAAGATAAGAGCGAAAGCGCGCCAAGCCCTCTGCATGCCCTACTTACTTGAATAAGATATAAAAGACTAATGCCATGCCTTTGAAAATTCGGACAGAAGAAAATCTGGCTTTCTTTTTCAATAAAATCTGGAAACAAGATGGATTGCCAAAGAGGCGGCAAGCGCGACAAGAAGCCCTTGCTGGCTTGGGATGAGAATATCCCCTTCATCTTCTGTCTTTGCGCCTGATGGAAAAGCGTAATTTTGGGCTGCAATCAAGCCTGCCTCATTTGGCTGGCTTTTGCTGAGGCTTTTGCAGGCGCGCAAAGCCGGCTTGGCTTGTTTTGCAGAAGAATTGAGGGTGCTTTGGCTGAACTTCGGGTATTGCGCCTTTGGGTCTCCATAAACCACAGCAGACCAGGAGAGCGAAGGCACGCTGCTCCAGAGTATCTCCGCAAGATTCCTTCCGGAAAGGTAGCTTTTTGCCAGATACTCCGGATTGGAGACTTGGCTGGACATGGGCTCCACAGCATATCCCAACCCTCCAGTTGCCCCTTGATGGATGTAATCTGCTATCAGCGAGCGTGGCATCCAGGAAGAGCTTTGGGAAGGCGGGCTGGCTGTCTTGGAAGAAAAGGAATATTTTATGGAGACAAGCGAGCCATTTGCCCAGCTGAGATTGGGAATGCCGAAATAGCTTGCGTTGCAGCCCCCAAGATTGTAGCAGCCGAACGTGTCGTAGATGGAGATTTTTCCGGGGCTGCTTTTTGCATGCGCTATGCCTGAGCGCACCTCATCGGCATAAGGAGCCTGGAGCAATTCTGCTCTCAGTCCGGCTTTGCCTATCTGCTGGCTGGCAGCTTCAAGCTGCCTGGCATAAATTCCCTGGAAGCCCAAAAAGACATGCTGCCCTGAGGCAAGCTCCTCTTTGCTTATGGATGCTGACCGGTCAATCATGCCTTTTATGTCCTCAAAACCATATCCATCCAGGCGGGAGACGAGATAAATCCCGAATTTCTTTTTGGAAAAAGGCTCGCTTTGCCCGTAGTATGGGTTTGGGGCTGCGCCTGCTTTTCCCATGTATTGCTCGAATGGCGAATCTATGAGCGCTATTTCGCTGTCCACTGAGGAAGCATCTGCGCCCTCTATTGAGTTGCCTGAGGAAAAAACATCCTTGCCATCTGTGTACAGCGGTATGCCTTTTGAAAGCACAATGTAGTTGATTTCGCCTTTTGAGCCATTAAGATAAGATTTCAGCGGGGCAATCAAGGACTGGTTGAGCTCGTAAAAGCTTATCTTGTCAGAAAGAGGCATGCTGACTGCAAGCTGGCGCGTTATGTTGCGCTGCTGGGAAAAATAATTTGCAACCTGGATTGAGATGGGCGATTGGGCATTTGACACCACCAGCACATCAGAATATCCTGAGGAAAAGAGCAATGAAGAGGCAAAAATGGCAAATAAAGCGGGTTTGGGGCAGGTCATAGCTTTTCCTTTTTGCTTGGCCTGGTGAGCCTTGATGGAGACATGAGCCGGTCATACTGCTTTTCTGTCAGCAGCTTTTCTGAGACAACCAGCTGCTTTATGGGCTTTCCTTCCTCCTGCGCGCGCTTGACCAGCTGGCTCATTTTGGGATACCCGAAATACGGGGCAAGCGCAGTTATTGATATTAGGGAGGCGTCAAGGTGCTTGCGAATCTTTTCTTTGTCCACCCTCAAACCATCTATGCAGTAGGCTTTGAGCATGCCGCATGCGTTGGCAAGGATGACGCTGGATTCGGATAGGCACTCCAGAATCAGAGGCGTTTGTACATTCAGCTGAAGCTGTCCGCCTGCTGCCGCCATAAGAACAGACTGGTCGTTGCCGAAAACCCTGTTGGAGACCATTTCTGCGCATTCGGGTATGGAGGGATTGACTTTGCCTGGCATGATTGATGAGCCAGGCTCCACCTCTGGCAGAATGTACTCGCCTATCGCAGTGTTTGGCCCTGACGAAAGAAGCTTCAGGTCATTTGACAGCTTGTGGATGGTGACTGCCAAGCCGCGCAAGGATGCTGAATATTCCAGGAAATCTGAAGCCTGGGATGTGAGCCTGAAAAGATTGCTGCCTTCCCTTACCCTGATGCCAGTGTTGTGGGCAACCCTTTTTGCGACTATGCGCTTGTAGGCAGGATGGGTGTTGATCCCTGAGCCTATTGCCGTTGCGCCAAGATTGAGCTCCCTGAGGCTCTCAACTGCCTTTTCAATCCTTCCGGCATCAAGCCGCAGGGCAGATGAAAAAGCCGAAAGCTCATCCCCCACTGTGAGCGGCACGGCATCCATCAGATGGGTCCTGCCCACTTTTATTGTTTTTGAGAAGGCGCGAGATTTTCTGTCAAGTGCTGCCGCAAGCTCTCCCGCCGAATGAAGCAGCGGGGCAGAAAGCGAAATCAGTGTCAGCCTTATGGCAGCAGGAATGACGTCATTTGATGACTGCGACATGTTGGCGTGGTTGTTCGGATGCACCAGCTTGTACTGCCCCTTTTTTCCGCCAAGAATCTCCTCTGCCCTGTTGGCAAGCACCTCGTTCATGTTCATGTTGAACGGGGTGCCTGCCCCGGCAGTGTATGCGTCAAGTATGAATTGGGAGTCGAATTTGCCCTCTGCAACCTCGCTTGCTGCTTTCGCAAGGGCTGAGCCTATCTTAACAGGCAGGGAGCCTGTCGCCACATTCGCCTCTGCCGCGCTTTTTTTTACCAAGGCAAGCATGCGTATGAACTGCCGTGGAGGGCGCTTGCCGGATATCTGGAAATTGCGCGAAGCCCTCACAGTGAATATGCCATAATAAGCCTCGGATGGAACCTCCACTTTGCCTATGAAATCCTCCTCTATCCTCGCTTTCATGCCGATTACCTCTTTTCCGCCTCTTTTCCTCCTGTGCTGTAGGAAATCATCCTCCTTATCATGTCGCACATCTCGTAAAACTCGCTGCTCCGAACATAATCGTGGCGGGGGCGCGGAATGTCAATCGGAATGTCCCCTATGACCTTGGCTGGCCTTTTTGAAAGGACAATCACCCTGTCTGCCATCAATACCGCCTCGTCAATCAAGTGCGTTATCATAAGAAATGTGTTGGTCGCCATCTTGGAGTCGCTCCAAATCTCAAGCACATCCCGCCTAAGCTGGTCCGCAGTCATGGCATCCAGCGAGGAGAAAGGCTCGTCCATCAGGAGTATGCGTGGCTCCACCGCAAGCGCCCTCGCAATGCCCACCCTCTGCTTCATGCCGCCTGAAAGCTCAAATGGGAAGGAATCGGAAAACTCGTCCAATTCCATCAGCTTGATGTATTTGGAGACAATCGGCTTTCTTTTTTCGGCTGGAACCCCAATTGACTGCAGCCCAAGCTCTATGTTCTCATAAACTGTCCTCCAAGGCAAAAGAGCGAATGTCTGGAAAATCATGGCGGAGATGCGCGGATTGGGGCCGCTTATTTCCTTTCCTCGGAAAAGCACCGAGCCGCTGCTTGCCTTCTCCAGCCCAGCAATGATGCGAAGCAGGGTGGATTTGCCGCATCCTGACGGGCCAAGGACGCAGACAAACTCGTGCTCTGATATTGAGAATGAGATGTCATCGAGTATCTTCACTTTGGTCCTCCCTTCTGAAAACTCCTTGCACACATGCCGCACTTCTATCTCAGGGACAAACATAGCCGCACCTTAGACATTCTCAAACCTGAACCTCTCCGCATAATTGAACAGGGGCCTCCAGACAAGATAATTCATAAGCAAAACCAATGCGCTCATGGTTGCGACCGTGAGGGTTATTAGCCAGGGCTCGGGATTGGGGTCTGTTGTGGCTTTGGTGAGAAAAGAACCCAGACCCGGAACGGAATATGTCTGCCCAGCGTAATTTATATATTCGCTCACTATAAGCGCGTTCCAAGCTCCTCCCCAAGCCTGGATGCTGCCAAGCAGAATGCCAGGTATTATGGCAGGAAGAACTATTGAAGAGTAGAAATTCCATCCTTTCAGGTCAAACGCTCTGCTTGCCTCCAATATGTTTCCTGGAATGCTTCGCACTGCGCCCACTATATTGAAAAGCAGATACCACTGCGAGCCTGTCAGAAGAAGAAGTATCGCCGCAATATTCACTGAAAGCTCGCTTCCTCCAAGCGAGGCAATCACAAGGGCGACAATGAATGGGAATAGGGCCAAAGCAGGAGTGGATTGGCCTATGTCAAATATGGGCATGAAGATGCTGTATAGCCGCTCCGAGCGAGCCACCAGGATTCCTGCCACAAGAGTCCAAGAAAGCGCAATCAAGTAAGCAGCCAATATGCGCGCCATGGAATAGATGCCCAAAATGGGCAGCTGCATTATCTCCTGCCTGGTCGCCAAAACGCGCGACAAATCCTCCAAAGGCAGGACAGAAAGGGCATATGCCACAAAAAAAGCGAACACCGACATGACTGAAGCGAAGAGGAAAACATAGATGAGAAAAGTCAGGATGCTGTGGGAAGTCCTGCGCCTTTTTTTCGGGACATGCTCAAGGAACCTGAAAACCCTGCCATAAGTCCGCGAGGCTTTTTCAGCCAAAGAGTCCAGGGCGTCTCCGTATCTTTTGTTGAGGCTCTCGAAAAAATAAATCAAATGCCTCACTGGCCCGAATTCGGAATGCACTGGAGGCTGGGTTCCCTCGGAAAGCATGGTCTGCAGGTTGAAGTACTTTGAGTACTCTGAAAGCGGCTTCCAGACAAATGCGTTTATTGCGAACACGATTGCCACAAAAACAGCCAGCCCCAATATCGCAGAGGGCATGTTGCCTTGGGTGAAGACTGCTGAGCCAAGAAAGGAGCCTATGCCTGGAAGAGCATAAGTGGAGCCTCCGTATGAGAGCATTTCAGCAGCCACCAGGAAATACCAGCCGCCTCCCCAGGCAAGAATGGAGCCTGTCATGAAGGCAGGGAAAATGGCTGGGAAGACCACATGCCGAACGTATTTCCACCCATGCAGCCCGAAAGCATTTGAAGCCTCCCGGATGTCGTTTGGGATGCTTCGCACTGCGCCAAGGACCGAAAAGGTGACTGCCCACGCCATGCCCGAGAATATCAAGAAGATTGAGGCTATCTCATACCCAAGCTCGCCTGGAAGGGAGTTGGAGAAAAGAAGTATGGCTGGCGGAAGATAGCCAAGCACAGGGATGGATTGCATTATGTCAAGAAGAGGGAGCATGAGCATCCTTGCGCTTCTGTAAAGCCCGGCTATTATTCCGTATGTCAAGCCGAACACGACCACAAGAAAATAAGCGGCCAGCATGCGCAGGAGGGAGCGGAACGCCATGTAAGGCAGATTGGGAGTGTCTGGATTTGAAAGCGCCTCTCCCCACAAATCAAGATAGGTGAAAGCCAGGATAGGAATGAAAAGAATAAGGAATATTATTGCAAGACTGGTCTTAGCCCATTTCAAAATCCCACCGAAAAAAAATAGAAAAAAGAAAAGGGAGTTACGACTCAGAGCGTGAGCCAGAGCCGGTTCCTGTTCCTCCCCCTGTTCCTCCTCCAGAGCCGCCAGTGGCTGTGGCTTTCACGGTCTTGGTGACAACGTTTGCGCTTGCGGTCCTGTATGGATAGTTGGCTCCATCCTCCTCATTTTTGTAAAACACCCAGACTTTCCCTATGAACTCCAGCCCTGCTTCTGAAGTGAATGCCCCGCCAGATGCCTTCTGGCAAATTATGGCATTGGATGCGCTCAGGGAGCCTGTGTCCATCTCCGCATTCCTTGCCAGAAACACAGGAGATGCCCAAGGAGTCCCTATTTGCGGCACAGCCGATTTGTCTTGCGTGCATATTATCTTGTATATGTTGACTGCGTTGTTGTTCCCGTTTGTTATCTTCAAAAACAGCTTTCCATTGGTGTCAATCAGAGGGTTGGAGCATGTGAAGCCCAATTGGTCAAATCTGCAGCCTTGAGGCGCAGAGAACGGATTTATTATCAGAAGTATCGCTATGACTATCACAATCACAAGCAAAGCCCAGCCATATGTCATAAGGTACTCCATTGCTGCCTGCCCGCGCATGTTCCCCAAATCCAACACAACAACCACCTCTTTTGAGCATTTGCAGTTGATTATCACACAAACATATTTGAAAGCATGCTGTCAAGAGCCCAGCTGACCAAAAAGAACACAGCCAGAGAAAATATGATTAGGGCCGGGACATAAGGCACGCCGTCCTTCTTTCCGCCTTTGGATATCACGCCTATTATCATGGCTGAGAAGACAGCAGTCATTATGGAGCTCAGCATGGTGAAGATGAAGAAATCTTCTGAGGAGACAGGAGGCTTTGAAGGCATGATGTAAGGCGAGGCGATGCTGCTGCTGGCAGGCTGCTGCGCCGGGAGGGAGGAAAATACCCCTTCCAGCATCTGCACCAGCTTGCCTGAGATTGCGAAAAGGAATGGAGTGCCTATCGCGCCTGCAAATATTATGAAGATGACATACATCAGAAGAGATGCTGAGATTTCTTTGCGAAGCATCTGCATGTGCCTTGAATCCTCTGCCGTCCTCTCCAGTATGTCGGCAAGCTGCCCGCCTGAAGCCATGCCTTGCTTTATGAGAGCAACTGCCCTTTTGACAGGCTTGGAGTTGAACCGCTCTGCAAGGTAGTCTATCGCGGTGTTGAAAGGCACGCCGCCGAAGGTCTTCTTTGAGACTATGGAAACCTCATAAGAGAGGATGCCGAATTCCGGCTTTGCGGCATACCACATCGCTTGGTCTATCGTCATTCCTGCCCTTACATTTGAGGCCGAAAGCGAAAGGAAATCCGGAAGGACTTCCTCCACTTTCCTCCTGCGCGATTCTGCCATGAGAAGAAGCGCCACATAGGAGACCAGGCAGATGCCTGCTGTTGCTGCCGCAAGGGAGAAAGCCGCCACAAAGGCTTGGAAGAACCATGGGCTGTAGAGAACCAAGTCAAAAGAGACAAAAGACACAAGCCTGAAAAGGAAGTTCCTCAGCTCGCCTATTGAGATTAGCAAAAGGTAAAGCAGCGCGGAGGAAAGCAGGCATATTATCACGATGAAGCCTGCGAAAGCCTCTGGAATGATGCTAAGCCCGCTTGACTCCAAAAAAGAGCCCAGCCGGCGCATCTGCTGCCTTGAAAAAAGCCGCCCAATGATTTCGTAAGCGCCTATCATAGCAAACCCCTAAACAATGTCGAATTTTGGCCTGGAATTCTCAACCATTGAAAGGAACAGGAATTGGACCAGCCCGACGACCAAAAGGATGCCGAAAAGGGCAGAGGAGCTGAACTGGAATGCGGAGCTTCCCAAAAATGAAGCCAAGATTATCACAAAAGCCACGCCAAGCGAAGGCATGATTATCCCGAATATCATGAAAAACATCACAATCGGGTTCAGCTTCTGCCCATACGCCTTCAGCTCTATTATCTGCTCTTTGGAGATTTGGTCAAGCGAGGACTCCAAAGCATAGGCCACATCTGAGCCTGAGGCAAGCGAATTTGCCATCTGCAGAACCATGCGCTTGAAATAAGGGGATGGGTTGTTCTCAGCCACCTCGTGCAAAGCCGCTCCAAGCGGAACCCCCAAGGTCACCTTCTCCACAATCTTGTTGAATTCTGAGGACACCTCCCCATAATCCCGGCTTATGCCAAGCATGGCGTCAAAAAGAGGCACCCCGCTTTTGAGCTCAATCAGCATATGCCTTCCTGCGAAGACCAATTCCTGCTCCATTTTCTTCGCCCTTATCCTAGCCTTGACCTGCGGGTAGGACATTGCATAAAAAAATGAGAGGACATAGACTATCGGCAAAAGGAAAACAAGCGCAGGCAAGAGCATTTCGCTTTTTTGCAAAAGCATGGCAAAGCCGACCAGCACCGCTGCGGTTATGTATATTGCCGAGACCATTGCTGTTTTGACATATCCGGCAGGCGTGAAGAACATGTCAGCCTGGACAAGCTGACTTTTTAGCTCTGGAAAGCGCGATGCCACTTGGATGAAGAAATTCCTGAGGAACACTGGGTCTTTTGGGGCTTCTGGCTCGCGGTTTGGAGCGGATATGAAAGGTTGCGGCGCTTTGGCTTTGGGCTTGCTTTCTGGCTTCTGCAACGGGTGCGCCATTCAACCACAACCTTTAGGCAATACACTATAGCACTATATATTTTTTATATCTGGCTATTTTTCCTTCTCAATTTCCCGGTTCAGCTTTTGGAACGCAGGGTTGGAGGCTTCTGGCAGGCTGGGCCTTGCCTGGCTTTCGCCTTTCTCCTCAGCTATCTTTTCGCGGACTTTTTGCAGGAAGTCCTCCCTAGTCATGCCGCCCATCTTGTATATCTCATAAAGCCATATGAAATTCTCTTTCGCGTAAGACTCAAGCATCTCCTCTGTCTCAACCTTGGCGTACTGGCTTATCTGCTCCTTTTTCTCCTCAAGTGCCGCTTTTGCCTTGAATTCCTCCTTTGCCGCCTCATACAGCTCAGGAGGAGGGATGGGCACATCCTCAAGCTCCTCTTCCTTTGGTGGAAGGGGGACTGAGATTTCGCTTTCATCCTCTTTGGGAAGCTCAGCTTGCCCTGCAATCTCCCTTGTCTTTGGCAGAGGCTTTGGAGGCTGGCTTGAGGGTTGCTGGGCCTCCTTTGCTTTGTTGGCAAGGGAAGCCAGCTTTTCGGCATTCTTTTTTCTTCTTATTTCCTCTTTGATTTCCTCAGGCGATTTTTTCCTTTCCACCGCTTCATCCAAGACCTCTTTTTTTGGGACGGCTTTCTCAAGCTTCTTTTTTTTATTGGACGGGGAAGAGGCTGAAGGAGAGCTTTCTTTTGAGGAGGGGCTTGGCTGCGGGGCAATGCTGGCTGCCTGCTGGCTGGATTTGCTTTCGCTTTGCGGGCCTTCTTGAGCTTTTTGCAGGGGCTGAATAGAAGAGGCAGGCTTTGGCTCTTCCTTCTGGACTTCAGCCTCTTGTCCTGCGGAAATCCTGCGAGCAGGAGAAACATAGGTTTTCGCGAATTGGGAGGATGGAAGTATTATGCCGCCTGGGAGTATCCTGAAGGGTCCTTGCGCCTTAGGCTCGCTTGAGCTTGAATAAGGCTGGGGCGCGCTTTTTTGGGCATATGGGGCCTGCGCAGGCTTTGCCAATGGCGGCTCAAATGGCGCCTGTTTGCCCTCATCCTCTGGGCTGGAGGCAGGAGCTTGCTTGAAAGATTGCGCTTTGGAGGGCGGCTTTTCCTCTTCTGGCTTGGGCTTTTGCTGGCTGGCTTTTCTTCCTCCTTTTTGGCTTTTTTCCTTCCTTTCTGCCTCAGCCTGAGCAGCAGGGGGCGATTTTCTTTGGCTTTTTTCCTTTTTCTGCTGCTTTGCAGCCTTGGGCTCCTCTTTGGCTTTCTCCTCATCAGGCTTTATTTCCTGCTCTTGCGGAGGCTGCTTTTTGCCGGCTTTATTGCCAAAATCCAGCGGCTTGCTTTCAGGCTGGATGGCTTGGGCTTTTGCCTTGCGCTTGTCTGAAGAGAGCTCCTCAATTATGCGCTGGATTCTTTTTAGCCTCTCGCTTTCTTGATCCTCATCTTTCTGGGCAATGCTTTCTTCTGAGAATATCGGCTTTATCAGAATGCCTCCGCCAACTCCTTCAGCTTCAGGCAGGGCAGCTTGCGGCTCTGCCTCTTTGGCTTTCTCTTTTCTGCCTGCTTTTGGCAGGGCTTGCCTTGGCTCAGGCTGGAATTCCTCTTTTGGCTCTTGCGGCGGCACTGGCGGCTGGGATGCCTGGGCTTTTTTGAGCTTCTCAAGCAGGCGCTCTTTTGCGCTAAGCGCAACAGCAGGAGCCTCTTCCTTTTCCTCTTTTGGCTCTTGCGGCGGCTGGGGGATTTCTATCTCTATCTTTTCCTCCTTTTTCTGCTCCTCCTCTTTCCGCAGCTTCTCTTCTATTATCGCGCGAAGCCGAGAGGGCAATTTGGGAGGCTGGGGAGGAGCTTGCTTTTCTGCCGCAACTGGCGCGGCTGCTTTGCCGGATTTCTCTTCTCCATCCTCCTGCTCCTTTGCCTCAAGGCTTGGTAGCGGGACTTCTTCAAGCGAGGGCAAAGCCTCCTCTTCCTCAGGAATGGATTGAAGGGAAGAGTGCCTGCTTTCTGCCTCTTTAATCTTTGGAGAAGCAGGCTGAATCTTTTCTGCCTCTTCTTTGGCTGGCTGAATGGGCGGTTTTGGCGCCTGAACAGGAGGGCTAGGGGGCTGAAGCTCATTTTCCTCCTCTTGCCGCTCCCCTTTCAAATTGGCAGGCGGCAAAGGAGGCATTGGAGAGGAATCAGCCTTTGCCTCTTTTTGCTTTATGCCCTCTTTTTTCATCAAAGGCATTTTCGGAAGGACGTTTGGGATGATGCCAGCAAGCGGAAGCTCTGGCTTGGATTTGGCGGCTGAAAGCGGAGGGGCAGGCTCGCTTTGCTTTGGGTATGGCTGCGGAGCCTCCTGCTTTTGGGCTTCTTTGGATAATGGAGGAAGCTGCATGCTGTACCTTTGGGCAAAAACCTTGCGCTCAATCTTGTTTGCCTCTGAAAGAAGGTATGCGTAGGTGTATTCCTGCATCTCCTTTGGGTAAATTGAGAATGAATCCTGGTAAAGCGAGCCGGATATTTTCTCTTGAGAGATTTGAAGGAGGTTCTTCTCCACTTTGCGGGCTTCTTGGCAAAGCTGCGCAAAATCCGGAAAAGCGCCATCTTTGGAGCTTTCCATCAAAACACCAAACCAAAGCATTCATTCGCGCCATTCCGCGTTCTTTGAGGCAAGCGAGTAGATTTCCTCCGGGTTCATATAGTAATGCGAAACAATGGTGCCGACGGTATTGACGCCTTTGTAGCCTTTCTTGACCATCCAAGAAAGTATTTTCGCCTTGTCTGCAACATCCTGCTCAATCTCCTTTTGGGTGAGGCCTGCGTAAAGCGAGAGGGTGGAGGAGAGCGAGACCATTTTCCCGACCTCAATTATCTTGTCGGACTTCAAATCCCACCTGTAAAGAGTGTTTATCTCCCCGCCTTTCTGCACCTCTGCGAACTCCAAAGTCCTTCTTATGTTAAGCCTCCTGTGCCTGAACTGCACCACGATGCCTGCAAGAGAGGAGAGAGTCTCCTTTGGCATGGAAATTGGGGGAGTGGTGAGCCGGGTTATTGTCTCTGCTGCGTTGTCCGCATGCAGCGTGGCATAAACTGAATGCCCGGTGTGCATGGCTTCAAAGAGTATCTCAGCCTCCCTCTGCTTGCGCACCTCTCCCATTATTATCCTGTCAGGCCTTTGGCGCAATGAATTGACAAGCAAATCCAGCATGGTGACTTCGCCTTTGCCCTCGGCATTGGGCTCCCTGGTGACCATGGGAATCCACTGCAGGAAGTGTGGCAGGGTAAGCTCGCGCGTGTCCTCTATGGAAATTATGCGCTGGTTTGCGGGGATGAGGCAGGCGATTGCGTTGAGGAATGAGGTCTTTCCGGAGCCGGTCCCGCCTGAAACCAAAAGCGACATTTCGTTTTGGATGCACAGCCATATCAGGCCCGCAAGCTGCGGGGAGATGCAGTTGAGCTCTATCAGGTAGGGTATGGTCCATGGGTTTCTTGAGAATTTCCTGATGGTGATGGTGTTGCCGAACGAGGAGACTGGAAAAAGGGTGGCATTCACCCTGTCCCCTGTTGAAAGGTGCGCATCCATCACAGGATTGAGCACATTTATCTGCTTGCCTATCCTCCTTCCTATCATTGAGGCGATGTCAAATATCGCCTCCTCGCTTTTGAGATGGACGTTGGTTTTGCACCAGCCGTATTTTTTGTGGTAAACCCATATGGGCTCAGCCGAAGAGTTTATGGCAATCTCCTCAAGATGCTCATCATGCATAAGAGGCTCAAGCTCGCCTAGGCCAAGCGAATTTTGGATAAGATAGGCAGTCAGGACTTTCTTGTCTGCTTCCGAGAGCGTGGGGAAATGCTTGCCCAAGAGAAAATGCGCCCTTTGCTCAAACTTTTTCTTGACATCGTCGCGCTTCTTGGGGTCCATTATTTCGGTGATGTCAAGCTTGACTGTGGTGATCAGCTCGCCTTTCAGGGTGTTGAGCACCAGCCTTGTGCCTTCTGAAAGCTCCCGCACGCTAATCTCATAAAGCGGCACATACTGCCCAGGCTTTGCGGATATCTTCGCAAGAACCTGGATGCCTTCGTTGTCAAAAACATAAGAATCTATCATGCCCTCTCTTGATTCCTTTTTCTTCTGCTCAACCATATGCTCTCCACCCTTTTGCAGCCAAGGCTTTGATAGAGTTCTTCGCCTTGATTGTTTAAAATGGTTGGCATGGGAGAAAAAAGAAGGCAGCAAAAAAGCAAACCAATATTTACCCCAAGGCAGAAATGAAGGGCATGGACCTATTTGCGCTTGGCACGCCTGTTATTGACATTTTCGCCAAGGCAGAAGAAAGCGCCTTGCGGAAGCTTTGCTTGGAAAAAGGAGCCACCAACTTTTTCCCAAGGAGCAAGCTTGCTGAAATCGAAAGCATGATTAGGGGAAAGATAATGCACAAATACCCAGGCGACAACGCGAGGAATGTGTGCGAGGGCTTCTCTGCCCTGGGCGGATTTGCTGGCTTTCAGGGAACGGTTGGCAGCGATCCGGACGGGGCATTTTTTGAGTCCAATTTGGCAGAGTGCGGGATTGCCTCTTTCCTTTCGCGAAAAAAAGGGCAGACAGGCAGGATAATTGCCCTTGTGACCCCTGACGGGCAGAGGACTTTCTGCGCGCACTTGGGAGTGTCTGAAAGCTGCAGCCAGCCCCAAAGGCTGGCTTTGAGGAATTCCAAGATTTTCTTTTTGACCTCAATAACGCTCTGCTGCAGCGGACCTGTCTCAAAGCTGGCGCGCAAGTATCTTGAGGCTGCCAAAAAAGAGGGCAAAAAGGTCGCAATATCGGTGGAAAATGCGCCCATGGCAAGAAAAAGGAAGGGCGAGATATTGCCTGCGATAAGGAAATACGCCGATGTGCTTTTCATGAATGAGGAGGAGGCTGAGGCTCTTTTTGGGGCAGGAGCCGAAAAGAAAATGCGCCTGCTTAAGCCGGAAATCCCGGTATATCTCAAAAGGGGGGCAGGAGGCTCGCGCCTGTTTTTGCAAGGAAGGCAGCACAAGATAGCCGCCCTTTCGGCAAGGGTGATAGACACCACGGGCGCAGGAGATGCCTATGCAGCAGGAGTCCTCTACGGGCTTTCAAGAGGCTACACCGCTCTTGGGAGCGCCAAGATAGGGTGCATGCTTGCCACCAAAGTTGTCCAGAAGGTTGGGGCAGGGATACCCCATGCGCACACCAGAATCAGGATAAGGCACTAGCCTTGTCTGAAAGCCTCTGGGCTTCCTTTGCTGCCCTTTCCGCCACTTTATCAGCATCAAAGGCAAGCACCCTGCGGCTCTCAACCACAACCTTCCCATCCACAATCACATCAGTGACATTGCCGGCATGGGCAGAATAGACCACGTTTGCGCAAAGGGAATGCGCAGGCATCAGGTTGGATGCGCGCAGGTCAAGAAGAATGAGGTCTGCCAGCGCGCCCTCTTTTATCTGGCCAGCCGGCACGCCCAGCGCCCTCGCCCCGCCCAAAGTTGCCGCCTGCAGAACATCAGAATCCTTTGCCACCCTTGCGTCCCACCTCTGGTTTTTCTGCAGCAGGGCAAGAGTCCTCATGGCGTCAAACATGGAAAAAGAGCCGCCTGAGGCAGGGCCGTCTGTGCCTATTGACACATTCATCCCAAATTCCTGCATCTCAGGCATTGGGGCGGCAGAGCCTCCGGCAAGCTTCATGTTGGAGATTGGGTTGAGGGAGGCAGAGGCTTTGCGGAGAGCAAGAAGGCGCACCTCCTCCTTGGTCAGCCACACGCAGTGCGCAGCAACCATCTTTTCTGAAATTGCGCCCAGCCTGTCAAGGTAGTATGCCGGCCTTGCCTTCTTCTCTTTTAGGCAGTCAAAGACCTCTGCCCTTGTCTCAGAGAGGTGGATGTGCATAGGCAGAGAGTATTTTTCAGAAAGCTGGCGCGACTGCAAAAGAAGCTCGGCAGAGCAGGTGTAGATTGAATGCGGAGCAACTGAGCAGGATATCCGCCCGTCTGCCTTGCCGTTCCATTCTTTTATGAATCGCTCGGCGCAGGCAAGCTCGCTTTTCCTCTTTTTGGCATCCCCAAGGTCTATCATGCCGTAGCCTAAGACCGCGCGGATGCCGCTTTTTTTGGCAGCCAAGGCGACCTCGTCCATGTGGAAATACATGTCTGAAAAGCAGGTTGTGCCGCTTTGCAGCATCTCAAGGCAGGCAAGCTCAGCCCCAGCCCTCACCGAAGCAGGAGACATTATGCGCTCATATGCCCATACTTTTTTGAGCCAATCGGAAAGCTGCATGTCCTCAGCCAAGCCCCTAAGAAGGCTCATTGCCGCATGGGTGTGCGTGTTTATCAGCCCTGGCAAAAGGAGCTTTCCGCTGCCGTCAAGCTTGTCCCCTGAAAAGCTGATTTGCGGGGCTATTTTGGAGATTTTCCCGTCTTGGAGCAGCACATCTGCTTTTTTTCCGGAAAGCAAAGTTGCCCTTTTTATGAGAAGCGGCATGATAGGGTTTTAATCTTGCGATTTTAAACCTTATGCCATGTGGGCAGATGAAAGAAGAATTGCCGCGGCGTCTGCGCTGGTTGCGTTGGTGGGCATAGCTTTGCTTTTTGCCCTGTCCGAAAGCCCGGAGAAAACAAGCGTGGCTGGCGCCATGGTTTCGGAGGAAAACTCATTGGTGGAAATTGAGGGGGCAGCCGAAAACCTCACTTCCGGGAAATTCATGCTTTGCGACAGGGTTTGCATAAGCGTGCGCCACCAAAACATCCCTTCGGCAAGGCTGCTTTCCCAAGGCAGGCAGGTGTCTGTGGTGGGGAGGGTGAAGGAATACATGGGGCGAAGGTATTTGGAGGCTGAAAAGCTGGCGGTCCGGTGAGGAATTGGTTTTGCCCATCTTGGCAGTCATTGCAGGGCTGCTGCTTGGCATGCTGTCCGGGCTTATACCAGGCATCCATTCCAACACCATAGCCTCCACTCTTGCGGCTGCCCAAATCAGCCATGAACTTTTCGCGTATGTGGTTGTGGCTGCGCTTGGGGCGCATTTGATATTCTCGTTCTTTCCCTCAGTTTTCCTTTCAGTGCCAGACAGCCAGCTTGCGGCTTGCGCCCTGCCAGGCCACAGGATGACCATGCAAGGCAGAGGGATAGAGGCTATAGAAGTCTGCGTGCTTTCTGCCCTAATTGCCTCCCTCTCCTCAGCTCTTTTTTTCCCGGCTGCGCTGGTGGCGCTTCCTGCAATATACAGCAATATTGAGCCCTTTATTCCAGCCATGCTGGCAGCAGCCTCTATTTTCCTTGCCATGCAGGAGAAAAAGGCGGAAAAAATACTGCTTGCTGCCTTTGTCTTTTTGCTGTCTGGCCTTTTGGGGCTCGCCACGCTTAGGCTGGGGATGCAGGACCCGCTTTTCCCTTCCTTCTCCGGGCTTTTTGCGGCAAGCGGCATAATCCTTTCGGCTGGGTCGCAAAGGTGGCTTTCTGCGCAAAGAATCACCAAAACCAAGCTGGATTTCCTCCCGTTTGTTTTTGTTGGGGCAGCATTCGGCATGCTTTCGGATCTGCTTCCAGGGATGGCTGCGCCTGCACAAATAGCGGCGTTTGCCTCAATTTTACTCCCGCCTGCCAAGCCAAAGCAATTCCTTGCGCTTGTCTCCTCAATAGCCGCCTCGCACGCCGTCTTCTCATTTGCCGCGCTTATGTCAATCGGAAAAGCAAGAGAGGGCTCTATCGCCATAATGCAGGAAGTGGCGCAGCTTCAGGCGCCGCAGCTGCCTGCCCTTTTGGGAGTCTTGCTTGCATCAATGGGGCTGGCAGGCGTGATTCTTCTGAAAGCAGCAAAAAAGCTTGCGCAGATGCAGGCTTTGGGCTCAAAGGAATTCGGGCTTTTGATGCTGGCTTATCTTGCAGCTGCCATAATGGCGGTGTGCGGCTGGAAGGGGCTGGTGGTCTTTTGCGCAGCAGCAGCAATAGGAATATTGCCGCCGCTTCTTGGAGTAAGAAGAATACACCTGATGGGCATCATAATCCTGCCGTCAATCATGATGCTGGCTTGAGTCAGAGGAGCTTGCCGTTGACCACTCCGTCCTGCCCAACCCTGTTGGTGACCTTTATTTTACCTATCTCAGTGTCCACAATCGCGCCTTTGGTTATTATGTTTTGCCTTGCGTAGTGCCTGTTGTCAGGAGTCTCAAGGACTGTGCGCAGCGCCACCTTCTTCATGCCGTCTTTTGTCAGCACGTTGGCGAATCGCGCTATCTTAAGCTTGACCTTCCTGCAGCCTCCTCTTCCTTTCCTTATTGCGCGCACATCGGATTTGCCTATTTTGGTTGCTGTGAAGGCTCCACCCACAAAGCGCAGCTTCTTGTCGCTCTGCCTTCCTCTTTTTCCTCCAGTGCCTTTGATGGTTGAGCCTGATGGGCCGTGATAATTCTCCATAAATTCCCTCCATTTGATAAGGCTTTATCTTGGCAGGTGTTTTTAAATGTTTCATGGCCGATGGGCGCAGATAATAAACTTTGGCTTGCCTTGTTCCCATTATGATGGTGCTCAGATGCTCCTCTGGGCTGAAAAGCGCAAGCGAGCTTGTCAGCAGGGCGAAGGATTTCCCAGCCCTCCTTCTTCGCCCGGATGCGGCAGGCACGCAGAAAGAGCTGGAGGCTGCGCTGGCTTTGGCGCAGAAAGCATTTGGCGAGGGAAAGAACATATCCTCCAGGCTTCCGAATGAAGCCATGCTTTTCCTTGCATCAGAGACCAATTTCAGCTCAGCCGCAAGGAAAGTCGGAGTTAGGGACCCTGGGGATTTTTTGATTGTGGCAAAAAGCAAAATCCCCCTTCCTCAGCTCCGAAAGAGGCTTGCCTTAAAGAAGGCAAGAAGAGCGCGGCTGAGCAAGCTTGGCAGAAAAATAGGCAAGTACTATCAGGCTGAGCTTGGGATTGAGAGAATGGCGCTTTCGCGCCTGAGGAACTGAGGCTCAATTTTTTGAGGCGTTTTCTCCTGTTGAAAGCAGAAGGATTCATGCTTTCGTGCCTGAGGAACTGAGGCTCATTTTTTGAGCCCAAGCTGCCTGTAAATCACGTTCCTGTCTATCGGTATGTCCAAGCCCAAAACTTTGTGGATGAAAATCAATATGTCAATTGCTCGGTCAGGGTCCAGCTTGCTTTTGACTATTATGTCCCGCAAGGAAGCCTCTTTGCCAATCATCTCATACAAAAGCAGCCCGTCCCTCCCAAACCTTTTGTAGATGGCAAACCCGTCCTCTCCGTACTTTTTCTTTATCTCCTCGCGGCTAAGCTGCCTGAATGAAAGGAATCCCTTTTTCCCAAAGTAAGCCATTATCGCATCTATCTCGTAAAGCGAAAGGCCTGTTGAAAGGGAGAGGTCTATGAAATCCTTCTGCCCATCCACAGAATCCATCAGGCTTTTGGCTTTCTTGTCAAACTTTGTGGAAAGCTCAGCGAAAAAAAGAGCATGCTGCATAATGGAAAGCTTGTTTATGGAAGGGACATCCACCATCACTATCTCTTCCGCAGGAACTTCCTCCTCATGCTTCTGCTCCTTCTCAGGAGGCTTTTTGGGGGGCGGCTTTGGAGGGACAAAGGGCTTTTCCTCTGGCTCCTCCTCAATCAGAGGCTTGAAGCGAGGCTCCAGCGCCGGCTCTTCCGTCTGGCTTTCAGTTTCAGGGCTTTGGCCAGAGGGGCTCTCCTGCTGCTTTGCTTCGCTTGGATTTTCCAGCTTTATTATACCGCGCTGGTCCATGAACTCAAGAATCTCCACAAGCTTTGCCTCAGAAACTCCGGTCTGCTTGAGTATCTCCTCGGCTGTCTTTTCGCCATCTATCATGCTGTATATCCTGACGCCTATCTCTCCATACTTTTCGAAAATTGCCTTTTCAAGCGGGGAGAGCTTTTCAGGAGATATTGCTGGAGGGCTTTCTGGCTTTTCCTGCCCCTCCTCCCCTTCCTGGCCGCCAGGCTCGCCTGAGCCTGCAGGCGGAGCTTGCCTTGCGGCGGCTTTCCCCTCTTGCGGAGCCTCCTGCACCACGCTGACCATCGCGTTGTTGTTCATGAACTCCAGTATCTGCATGAACTGCTCTTCGCTTATTTTCAGCTGCGCCATAAGCTCAGAGGCAGTCTTTCCGCTGTCTATGAGATTGTACAGCTTGACTGCCACGTCCCCGAACCTTCTTTGCAGGAGGGATTGGTCTCGGTATGCCTGCAAAGATGTGCGGGATTCGCGCTTTAGCCTGATGTCAAAATCGGAATTTGGCATAAGTTTCCTCGCTGCAAAAGCAATGTTTTACGAATAGGACTACCGCACAAATCTTTATAAGGATTGGATTTGAACGCTAATGCATGCCTTTGGATGACCTTTTCATATCAACAGGAGTGGACCAGCTGATCCGCCTGGTCAAAGAAAGGGGAAGGCTGGAGGCAGCGGCTGCCGCAAAAGAGCTTCGCCAGCCGCTTAGGATAATTGAGGACTGGGCGCATGTCCTTGAGGAAGAGGGGCTGATTAGGGTAGAGTACAAGCTGACAAAGGTCTATCTTGTTTGGCAAGAGCCCACAAGCGAATATGTGAGCAAAAGAAGCGGCAAGCTTGAGGAGAAGGCTGAGCATGCCAAAGAAGAGGTGGAGCGGCTTCTTGCGAAAGTTGAGGAAGGAGGGGCAGAGCTCAAAAGCATAAGGGAGCAGCTGCAAGCCATAAGCAAGCCGGATGAGCTTCCTGTTGATGCTGAAAAAATAGGGCGCCAGCTTGAGGAGGTTGCTGAAAAGTACAAAACCGCAATAAATTCAGGCAAGCAAAAGCTGGAGGGGCTGCAGGAGAAGCTGCGCGCCATAGAAAAAAAGATCGGCAAAGCGGAAGCGATGGACCCAAAAAGAAGCGAGAGAGACATGGCGGTCCTGCGCAATTTTGAGACCACCATAAAGACTCAGATGGAGGACGCCAAGCAGCTTGCGGAGTCGCTTGAGCGGCAGGTCAAAGAGCTGAGGAAAGCTGTGGAGGAAGGCAAAGAGGAGGAGAGCATAGCGGAAATCCGGTCGGAGCTTGCCGCAATCAAATCGCAAAAGGAGGAGATGATAAGCGCGATAGAGGCTCTTTTGGAAGAGCAAAAAGATGTGTCAAAAAGGTTGGCTGAAGCCGAAAAGAAGATGGATAGCCTGGCGGCAGAGGGCGGCGGGCTTGCTGGCGCAAAGAAAAAGCTTGCTGAAATCAGGAGAATTGAGGAGGACATAAGCAGGCAGAAAAGGAAAATAAGCGACAGCCTCTCTGATGCCTTGGCTTTGGTGAAGAGGCAGGCGGCGCAGCTTGCCCAAGAGGCGGAGCGGCAAAAGGAAATAAGCAGCATGATTCAGCAGGCAAAGGAGGAGTATGTCAGCATATATGAAGAGATAAGCAGGGCAGGAGAGGAGCTTGCTTTGCTGGAGAAGAATGCGCTTGGCAGGATAGAGGAGCGCAAGAAGGCGATTGAGAAGATGCGGCAGTGGGAAAAATCAGGCGAGGCGGAGGAGCTGCAGAAAATCATTATGGTTGTCAATGAGATTTCAGGAGAGCAGAAAATCCTTGAGGACAAGCTTAAGGGGCTTCTTAAGGAGGCGGAGCTAATCAAGATGGAAGCAGGGAGCATGGCAGTGGCAAGCTCTGGAGAGGAGGAGCAAGCCCAAATCAGCGCTCCTGCCAGCCCATCTAATTTCATAGAAAGGATAAAGCTGACAAAGGAGGAAGAGGAGGAATTTGAGCGAAAGAGAGACGAGCTTCGCTCGCTTATAAGAAAGATGTGGGAGGAAAGCAAGGGCGGAAGCAAAGCATAGGCAAAAGAGGGAAAACATGGCAAGTCCATACCTGAAAGCGGCCCTGCTAACAGTCGCGCTCACCTTCCTTGGATTTTTTTTCATCAGCCAGTTTGACTCCATGAGGGCATCAGAGCTTCGCAGCCAGCTGGATGAGCTTTCTTATCAGCTTGAGTCTGAAAGGCTGATGTTCCTCTACTCGCAGACAATCGGAAGCCAGGCGGAGCTTTGCTCCTATTTCGCCACCGCGACCGAAAGCAAGGCGAACAAGGCATACCTCCTTGCCGAAAAAATCAGGCAGTATGAGCAAAGCAACATACTCAATGCGGAGTATGAGAAAATAAGGAACCAGTACTACCTCTCCAATGCCGCCCTTTACCTAAACCTCAGGCTTGCAGAAAAATACTGCGCGCAAAACAGCCACACCACCATCCTTTTCTTCTACAAAATAAAGCAGAGCTGCCCTGAGTGCGCCGCGCAAGGCAAGATACTTGACGCGCTGAGGGAAAAGCACCCCAATCTGCGTGTCTTCGCCTTCCCGCATGATGCGGATTTGCCTTTCCTGAATGCGCTTGTCAGGCGCCACGGCATAACGCAAGTGCCTGCGCTGGTGATTGACGACAAGACCGTCCTTTTTGGCCTGCAGGCAGACTGGCAGATAGAGGCAGCATTCGACAAAGATTGAGGGTCGGTGAGCAGTTGGAAAGTGGGAAAAAGGAATACCGCCGCTCCACAATCCACATACCTGAGAGGAAAGAGCTGGCAATAATCGGAATGATTCTGGTAGCGCTTGCAGTCTTTGTCTTTTTGTCCATATCCTATCAGATAATCTTCATAGGATACACCATCCTCACCCTCTTCATTTTCTCAGCCTACCTGATAATGTGGCTGGAGGGGGCAAGAACCGAGCCCATCCTGCCTGAGCCAAAAAAATACCCGCATGTCACCGTGGTGGTCCCATCGTTCAACACTGGGGACACGATATTCGAATGCCTTGCTGCATGCAAAAAAATGGAGTACAGCGGGACTTTTGACATAATAGTGGTGGATGACGGCTCAACTGACGGCTCCTATGAGAAGCTGAAGAATGAGAAGGGCATAACCCTTCTTCGCAACGAGAAAAACCGCGGCAAAGCCTCTGCGCTCAACTACGCAATAAGGCACGCCAAAGGGGAAATTGTGGCATGCATCGATTCTGACACATACCCGCAAAAGGATGCTCTGCAGAAAGCAGTCAAGCACTTTTACGAAGACGACAAGGTCGCCTCTGTGGTGGTTTTCGTCTGCGTCAGCCGACCAAAAACCCTTCTCCAAAGGATACAGGAGATAGAGTATTGGATATCGTTCGGGTTCTTTTTCCGTACCATCGCAAGCATAGACGGGCTTTACGTCACCCCAGGGCCCACTGCCTTTTACCGCAAAGACGTGCTTTTGAGCCTTGGCGGGTTTGACGAGCAGAACCTGACTGAGGACATGGAGATTGCGCTGAGGCTGCAGAAGAACGGCTATAAGATAAGGGCATGCCATGAGACGCAAGTCTTCACAGAGGTGCCTGCAACGCTAAGGAAGCTTTTCCGCCAGAGGCTGAGGTGGTACAGGGGAGGAGTGATGAACATCCTGAAATACATCGACCTTTTCTTCAACCCAAAATACGGGCAATTCGGGCTTTTCATCCTGCCCACCACGCTGGGCTCAGGCTTTTTCGCGGCGCTTTTCATGGCTTGGACGCTGATGAGCTGGAGCAGGGGAGTCTTTGACTGGCTGGCGCCCTTTGCAGCCAATTTGCCTGCTGGGATTGCCGCAGCTGCCACAAACTGGGGAGAGGGGCTGCTGGTTTTCCAATCCAGCTGGATACTGGGCATATTCTCGCTTTCCATCTGGACTTATTTTTTGGTGAAAAGCTTTGAGATATCCAACACCGAGCCTCAGCCGCGGCACATGCTGCCCCTGGTGCTTCTTATGTGGGTTTATCCATTCTTCATAGGATTCACGTTCCTTATGGCATACCTTCACGAGCTTTTTGGGATGAGATATTCGTGGTGAGCAGGATGAGGCACTGCATACTGGGAGGGACCTTCACTTATGTCCATGAGGGGCACCGCAGGCTCTTGGCAGAGTGCGCCAAATGCCAAAAGATAACCATAGGCTTGACCTCAGACAGCTATGTCAGAAGGCGCAAGCTTTACCCCTCTTTGCCTTACCACAAAAGGCTCGCAGGGCTAAAAAAGGAGCTTGGCTTGATGGGCATGGCAGGCAGGGCGGAAATAGTGAAGATAGATGATGAGATTGGAGGGGCAGACAGCATCGCTGAGGCAGACTGCATAATAGTGAGCCAGGAGACTGAGGCTGCAGCAAAAAAAATAAACAGGATGCGCAGGCAGAAGGGCTTGCCTTTGCTCAAGATAATATCTGTGCCCCTTGCATATGGGGAGGATTTGAGGAAAATATCCTGCGCAGCGATTTACGAGGGCAAAACCGACCTTTCAGGCAGGCTGGCAAAGCCTCTTGAGATACAGCTTGCCACCGAGAATCCCACAAAGGTGCAAGGCGCTGCCTTGGCGCTCAGGAAGATTTTCGGCGAAAAATTCAGGCTGCAATACCACGCCGAAAATTCAGGCGTGCCCGCCCATCCTTTCAACCAAGAGACAGCCGAAGGAGCAGCCAACCGAGCGCATGCCGCATGGAAGAGGGCAAGAGGGAAGTGCGACTATTCCATTGGGATGGAGTCAGGCCTTTTTTCCAGCCTTGTCAAAGGGAAGCATGTGGATGTCACAGTGGCATGCGTGTATGACGGAGAGGAGGAGACATACGGGACTGGGATGGGCTTTGTGGTGCCTGAGAAAATAGTGCGCATGATAAAGGCGGAAGGAAGCGACTTGTCAGAAGCCCTCAGGAAAGCCACAGGGGTGGAGAAGATAGGGTGGAAGCAGGGGGCTTTGGGCTGGTTCTCAGATGGAGCCATGCACAGGAGGGAGCAGATTGAAGCAGCGGTCGCCTGCGCCTTTGTACCAAGAATAGCAAGAGCGAAAAACAAGCTGGGCTAGGATTCCTCAAGAATCTTCCTTGCTTTTGGCAAAAGCCTCTTTTTCTTCTCCTGGTGCTCAGAAAGCCAGCTTAGTATGGCAGGCACCCACTTCTGCTTGTATTCGCCTGTGAGCAGCTTGCGGCTCTCCATATCTTGGCGCATCTGCTCAAGCTGGGAGTCTGTGCCGAAATGGAACCTCATCACCTCATAAAGCATGTCCTTGCTTACGTCCCCGCCGAGCCTCTTTTGCTCCTCAGCAGTATCCCTGCCGCCTGAAAAGGAAGCCATCAGCTTCTTTCGGGCATCCTCCAAGGAATCAGAAAGCGAAAGCATGGAGGATGGGTCTTTTTTGCTCATCTTGCTTTCGCCTTTCAGGCTTCTGATTATCTTGTGGTAGACTGCCGATGGCTGGACCAGCCTTTCTTTGAACGCTATGTCCCTTGCGAACCTTATGTGCGGGTCCTGGTCTGCGCCCACAGGCACCAGCACCCTTTTTGGGCCCCCGAAATCCTTGTGCTGCGGCAGAAGGATGTCGCCCACTTGCGCAAGCGCCGCAAAATAAAGCGAGAGGCTTCTTTCCCCATATATTGCGCGAAGCATGGCAGGCGTGGCACGCTTGGAGAATATGTAAGCCATCTGCATGACCCTTTTCTCCTCGGACTGCTTGTAGATGTGGGCGTTCTTCTCATCCAGCCCCAACGCCAGCAGATCAGCAAGGTTGGAGACCGCAGTCTCATGCGACTGCTCAAGCGGGATGCCGTTGTCCGCGTATGCCTCCAAATCTGCTATGCAGTAAAAGACTTTGGCCTTGAATTTTTTCTGGAAAAACACCAGCTCGTCCGCTGTGAGCTTGCTTCCAAGATGGAACTCCGATGATGGCTTGATGCCTGACATCACAGCCACTTCTTGCCCCTCCTCCGCTTCTTTCAGCCACAAATCCAAATCCCTGTGGGCGAAAAGAATGCCCCTTTCCGCAAGATGAAAACCAAGCTTGCCCAAAATCCCCCTGTCCATCCTTGACATTCCGAACTCCTCAAATAGCCGAGAGTAGTCTATCTGCTGCTCTGATGACCAGGGGTCTATGCCAGCATTAACCATCAAGAACTACCTTTTTTCGCGCAGGCTTGCCATCCTCAGGCTTCCCTATAAAAAAGCCTTCCTCCCCTATGTGCGCTGGGCGCATCTCATGCTCATGCTTGCAGCCGCGCATCTTGACTATCTCAATGGCTCTGCTGCGCCTGTCCTTTTCCCTGATGAAAGATATGTATATGAAGCCGTCGCAAAAGGACTCCACCCCTGAAAGTGTGTGGGGGAAGCTGTCATGGCTTGTGTGGGCTGTCTCTGATGAGATGAGCGCAGTCACCTTCCAGCCTTTGACCGCATTCACCAGCCGCATGGCGGCCAGCCTTCTCTCCTCCTGGGATGGGAACATCAAGGCATAAGGCGTGATGGAGTCTATCACCACCCTTCTTATCCCAAGGGTGTTTATCAAGTCATGTATGGCGGACTCCTGCTCTGGAAAAGCAGAAAGCTCGTTTTGCGGATATTCAATAAACACGATTTTCTGCTTGCGCTCAAACGACAAGAAATCCCAGCCGAAGGAGGCAAGCTGGGAATAGATTGAGTCCTTCTGCTGGTCAAATGACAAAAACAGCCCAGGCTCGCCTTGCTCAGCCCCCTTGTAGAGGAATTGGGAGACAAAAATCGTCCTGCCTGAGCCTGTCCCGCCTGCAACAGCCACGACGCTGTTGCGCAGGAAGCCTCCCCCAAGCATAAAGTCAAGCCCAGGGATGCCTGACTTGACGCGGGCGCTTTCCATCTTTTCACTCCTTCTTGGCATTCTCCAAAAGCTTCTTCCCAAGCTCGGCGCGGGAAAGCATTTTCTTTTGGTATTCCTCAGCCTCTTGCTTGGAAAGCACTCTCTCCATTATCATGCGGGTGAAGCTCTGCGAGGTCTGCGAAATGTCCAGCAGTATGCCTTGCGCCTCCCCCAGCGTGAGGGAAACTTTTTCTGGGCGCAGTATCTCCACCCCTATTGGCGAGTACTGGGCAGAGATTCTGGCAAGAGTGGCGAAGTCCTCAGCCAAAAGCTTCACCTCTGCCCATGTGGAGAAGACTCCGTCCTTTTCCATGGGCTTGTCAATCTCCCCAACAGCATAAACCACGCCTTTCTCTTTTGTGAGCTTGCCGATGAAGCCAACCATCAGGTTTTTGACCTCCTCTGCGCTTTTGGCATGCAAATCGAAATACACCAGCGCAAGATAGCCGCCCTGCGAGATTGCCTCGTCTGTTATCTGCTCAATGGACTTTTTTTCCATAAAAACCTCTCCGGTAATATTTGGCGCAGGTATTTATAACCTAATAATGAAAAATATTTCCTTATTCTGCGCTTTTACCTGCCCTTGCTTTCCTCAAAGAATGCTGCCACTCTTAATACATCCTTTAGTTAATATTTGTAAAAGTAATAATTTATAAATAATACATTATAAAATAAAAATATGGCGAAAGTTAAAATAGAGATTGATGGATACAGATGTGAAAGATGCTACCACCAATGGATACCTCGAAAACCAACATATCCGATTTTATGTCCAAAATGTAAGAGCGCATACTGGGATAAACCTCGTAAAAACAGGAGACGAGAGGTATTAAAATGATAAAACTTCCTGATGATGAAACCCCTTTGATTTTGCTTGGAGATGTTTTTGAAAGAATAAAGGAGTTGCCAGACAAATCAGTAAATCTTGTTGTTACATCTCCACCTTATTGGCAGCAACGAGATTATGGCGAAATCGGTCAGATTGGAAATGAAAATACTCCTGATGAGTATATCAGAAAGATGGCAAGGTTAGGGGATGAGATAAGGCGGATTTTGGCTGATAATGGAGCTTATTTTTTGAATATAGGGGACAAGTATTTCAAGAAAAATTTGCAGATGATACCATTTAAATTAGCAATTGAAATGCAGAATAGGGGATGGGTAATAAGAAATGTGATTATATGGCATAAAATAAATGCTATGCCATCGTCAATAAAAGACAGATTTGCTAATACTTATGAGCCAATATTTTTCTTTGCGAAAAATACTGAAAATTATTTAGCTCCAGAATATTACTTCAACTTGGATGCTGTAAGAATTCCGCATAAAGGACCGCTTTTGCGGAAAAGCGATTTGCCACTTACATTATCTATTGAAGAATACGAAAAAATGAAGGATGAATTGAAATTTGAAAAAAATGAATATAATGGAAAATTCAGAAATGCTAAAAGGCTCAATATGGGCGCTTCTCCTGGAGCAAGAATTTCTGTATATGGGGAGTTTTACTCACGGCAAAGAAAACACAAAATTGGGGCAGATTTGGAACTTGAAATAATAAAGTTCATAAAAGAGCATAAAAATAAAGTCGGTATAACAACAGAGGAAATAGATAAGATATTCGGCTATAAAGACACTGCAGGACATTGGTTTAGGACAGATAGGGGTGGAAGATGTTTGCCGAAGCCATCCGATTGGCTCAAACTAAAAGAGATATTGCGCATTGCCGATGACAAATATGACAAAATAATGACTGAAGAGCATTATGTATTGCAAACAGTAAAATCCCATGAGAACGGCAAAAATCCTGGAGATGTATGGGAGTTTGCGACTGGAAAACTGAAGGATGCGCATTTTGCGATATTTCCAGATGAGCTTCCAAGAAGGGCAATTTTATCCTGCACACGCAAAAACGATATTGTGTTTGACCCTTTTGCTGGCAGTGGGACAACATTAAAAGTAGCAAAAGAGCTTGGAAGAAGGTCTATTGGAATAGAAATGCAAAAAGAATTTCTTAGAATAATTCAAAAGAGATGTGCTGAGATTAAGGTTCTATAGACTCAACACCTAAAAATTTTTTAAGTAATTCTTTTGTGTATGAGTACGGATGAATTACTTTTATTCTACTTGGTTTCCCTTCAAGAGTTTCAAAGCGTTGCGCATTCTTATAAAAAAATCTTATATCTCCTCTTGAACCAAGGCGATTTAACTTTTTTGTTTGTTTTCCTGCCAATGCACAATTCTCATCTTTATAGATGGAACTTAATAGTCCATTAGGGATACAAAGTAAAAATATAATCTGTGGTAGATCCTCCTCATTTTTATGTATAATTTGAATTACATAAGTTAAACAAATTTTATTATTTGAATAAATAGTTGGCAATGAAGGCTTAAATTTGTATGCTCTACCAGTTGCAATTTTATCTACAGAATAGGTGGTCTGGTTTTTTGAAATTTGAATTTTACCTCCAAAATCTGATTTATTTGAAACCGTAGCAGTTTTTACTTCGATATGTATCAATGCTTCGTCAGTCTCAAACATTAAATCCGAGCCTATAGGACAAGAATTAACCGCAAGCAATTTTTTGTACTCATTAGATTTTGACACAGATTCTTCAGAGTATCGCCCGAATAGATTGTGAATTACTCTTTCTGCACCTGTGTCCAATTCGGACGAGTTTTCGTAATTTCTTCTGCAGGTTTCCTTGAATGACTTTAACCAATCTTTTTTAATCTCATTTTTAGACTTTAACCTATCAAGAAACCATTGCCGATTTTTAACCAAAAAAGCCTCGAAATTGTCTAAATACTTTTTTTCAAGGACCTCTATCATCTTTTGTTCCTCTGTAATCTCCATGAAATAAAAAGATGGGTACAGATTTTAAATCTATGTAAAACATGAAGAGAAGGCACCTCTAAAATGGCTCAAGAATAAAAGGAATAGATGGCAAAATGGGAGAGGGGAAAGGATGGGCTTTGAGGGCAGCCGAGGCAAAAGCGAGGGCTCAGAAGAGGCTTATTTGGCAGAAGAGGAGATGGCAGAGGCTGCTGGAAAAGGGAAGATGGGGCTGGAGAAGATAGTGGAATTCCCCACATGGAGAGAGATGCTTTTGGACCTTGTGGCTTCGCGCCAGCTTGACCCTTGGAACATTGACATTGTGGAAATCGCCTCAGGCTATATTGAAAGGATACGCAACATGGAGATGCTGGATTTGCGCGTCCCAGCCAACCTCATACTTGCGGCTGCCATACTCATACGCTTCAAGTCAGAGGCGCTGAAATTTGAGGAGGAGCAGCAAGTTCCGGTGGAGGAGACATATGTGCCAGAGGAGGGGGGAGAGCCTGAAGTCATCCCTATGCTTGAGCTTAAGACCAGGATACCTCCAAAAAGGATGGTGACTTTGGATGAGCTTCTGCTTGCGATGGAGAAGGTTTTTGAGGAGCAGAAAAAAAGGGAGGAGAGGGCAAGCAGGGTGGAGATACCGGCTGTGATAAACATACAGCTTCCTGAATTTGACATTGAGGAGAAGATGAAGGAAATCCACCAGAGGCTTCTTGAGGCGCGCGACTCTGAGGGGCTTGCCACTTTCTCAAGCATCCTGCGCTCTTATGATGCGGAGGAGGTGATCTCCACTCTCCTTCCGCTGCTTCATCTTGCGCAGGCGAGGAAAGTGTCGATTTTCCAGGAGGAGTTTTTCGGCGAGATATTCATAAGGGTGAAAGATGCAGGAGGCTGAGCAGGATGGAGGAGAAGGAAGCAGAAAGGATAATTGAGGCTGCGCTTTTCATGAGCAGCAGGCCCCTTGCGGCTTCTGAGCTTGGCAAGCTCATAGGAGTGGCTGCTCCAGGCTACATACACCAGCGCCTGGATTCTCTGAGGGCCAGGTATGAGTCATCAGGAAGCTCCATTGAGATTGCCCTTGAGGATGGGAAATACTACATGAGGCTCAAGCCGCAGTATGCGCAGCATGTCAAGGATTTTGCCCAGCAGGGGGAGATTTCCCGCCATGCCCTCCGGACTCTTGCCTACATATCCAAAAACGAGGGGATAAGAAAGTCTGTTCTTGCAAGCAAGCTTGGCTCTGGAATATACCAGGACGTCGCAGAGCTTGTGCAGAAGGGATTTGTCGCGCAAAAAAAAGACGGCAGGACCAAGTCTTTGCACACCACCCCGAAATTCAGGATGTATTTTGGGGGCGCAGGCTCTGGAAACGAGCAGAACGCAGGCGCAGCGCAGCCTGAGGGGAAATGAAGCGTTTATTTAACTTTTGATTGAAGAAGGAGAGGGGTGGATTTATGGTCGAGCTTACCTCTGAGAATTTCGAGAAGGAAACAAAAAGCGGGACAGTGCTTGTGGATTTCTGGGCTCCATGGTGCGGCCCTTGCAGGATGCTGAGCCCGGTAATAGACCAGCTTTCGCTTGAGATGAAGAATGTCAAATTTTGCAAGGTGAATGTGGATGAGCAGCCGGACCTTGCCGAAAAATTCGGCATATCATCCATACCTACCCTCATCTTGTTCAAGAACGGGAAAGCGGTTGCCAACCGTGTGGGAGCCTCGGGAAAGGAAGCCTTGAAAGAGTGGATAAGCTCAAACGCGAGATGAATGCATGGCAGAATACTCTGCCCCAAAAGGAATGCGGGATTTCCTGCCTGACGAGATGGATAGGCGGGAGAGGGCAATTGAGGCAATAAAGAAAATTTACCGGAAATACGGCTTTGTCCCCATGGACACTCCTGCCATGGAAATGGCTGAGGTGCTGGAGAAAAAGTGCGGCGAGGAGATAAGGGGGCAGATTTTCAGGATAGATGACGGCAAGCACGCCCTTCGGTTTGACTTGACAGTGCCTCTGTCCAGGGTGGTCTCCTCCAACACATTCAGAAAGCCTTTCAAAAGATACTGCATTGGGCCTGTTTGGAGAAGGGAGGAGCCGCAGAAGGGAAGGTTCCGGGAATTCTACCAGGCTGACGCTGACATAATAGGCTCATCTTCGATGAGGGCAGAGGCGGAGCTTATAGCATGCGCCCATGAGGCGATATCTGCTTTGGGCTTCTGCGGCGCAACTGTGCTTTTGAACGACCGCAGGCTTGCATTCAAGATAGCCCAAAGCATGCTTCCGGGCAAGGAAAGCAGCCTGCTTAGGCTTCTTGACAAGAGAGGCAAGATAAGCAGGCAGCAGATGATTGAGGAGTTTGCAAAGATAGGCGGCGCGGATCCAAAAAGCCAAGAAATGTTCATTGATTTTTTGGGCAGCATGGAGAAAAGCGCCACTGAAAAGCAGCGCCTGGAGCTTGCGGAGGAGCACTGCCCAGAGGCAGCAGAGTCTCTTTCTGAAATAATCAGTCTGGCGCAGGAGTACGGCAGAAGCATAAAAATTGAGCTTGACTTGGCCCTTGTCCGCGGCATGGATTATTACACCGGCCCCATTTTTGAGATAAAGCTTGGGGAGGGGATTGGAAGCGTGGCTGGCGGAGGCAGGTACGACGGGCTGCTTGGGCTTTATGGGCAAGGGGATTATGCTGTCGGCATTTCGCTTGGAATAGAGAGGCTGCTTTCGCTGATGAAGGAAGGGAAGAGGGCAAAGGGTGGAGTATTTGTCGCCTGCACAGCAGATGAGCATTATGCGCAAACCATCCGGATCGCCTCGGCTTTCCGCGCAGCAGGGATAGTGGCGCACACCGACTTGAACAGCAGGAGCCTGAAGAAGCAGATGGAATTTGCGTCAGGCTGCTGCGCATTCATAGCCATTGTGGGGGAAAAGGAGACAGCGGCAGGAAAGCTCACCTTGCGCGATTTGGAGAGCGGCAAGGAGGAGCTTTTGGGGGTTGAGGAGGCAATAAGGAAGGTGAAGGAAAGGCTGGCGTGATTTTTGCCTTTTTGCAGCAAGCAGAAGGAAAAACGGGGCTATTTGGGCTCCTTGAGCCTTATCATCCTGCTTCTGCCATGCTTGAGCTGCATGTCTTGGCATGAGAGCACTCCGCTTTCCTCAAGCCTTTTTATCCTTCCTCTTATCGCGCGCTCTTTTGCGATGCCTGAAAGCAGCTGGTAGAGCCTGCCTGACTCAATCCCGCCCTTGCCTGCCTCCTTGACTGCCTTGACTATCTCCTGGTCAAGAGCATCCATGCCAAAAACCGCCCTTTCAGCCTTTGTCTTGGAGGCTGGTATGGCGGATGGCTGCGCCTGGCGGACGTGGGAAACATTGACGCAGGAGGCGTTTTCCCTTTCCGCAATCTTGCCAGCAGAGAAAAGAAGGGAGAGGGCCAAGCGGGCATCCCCTCCGTTTTTGTAGGCTATCGCAGCGCAAAGCGGCACCACGTCTGGATGGACTGCGCTTTCAAAGAAAGCCAGCCTTGCCCTCTGCCCCGCAATCTCTTTGAGCTGCGGCATGGAATAAGGCTTGAAAGAAAGCACGCTTTGCGGAAAAGAGGAGCGTATTCGCGCATCAAGCTTGGCGGAGAAGCTTTCGTCATTGGCTATGGCGACCACGCCGGTTTTGAGGGACTGCACCTCTCCTGCCCTGCACAAGTCATACAGCACCTTTTCCCCTCCAGGCTGGGCGACCAGCCTGTCTGCCTCATCCAAAACAATGACTGGCACCCTGCCTTCCTTCTTGGCTATCTCCACCACCCGCAAAAAAATCTCGTCTGCTGCAATGCCGCGCCTGGGCATGGGCTCGCCCAAAGCGTCGGCAATCGCTGAAAGTACCCCGAAGCGGGAGGGGATTTCCCAGCAGTTTATGTAGATTGCCAGCGGGCGGCTGCTGTATTCGCAAAGATGCTTGAGGACAAGCCTTGCTGAGGAAGTCTTGCCTGTGCCTGGGGGGCCGACCAAGGCAGCATGGCGCGGCTGGCTGCCCTCTGCAGCGGGCTTGAGGCAGAACGCCAGCTCGCGCATCTCCCTTTCCCTGCCTGGAAGCTCCTCAGGAAGGAAATCAGGAAGAAGCGCGGATTCGTCTTTGAAAAGCCCCCTCTCCTCGCGGATTTGCCTGAACAGGTTTGCCATGGATTGCATGAAGCATAAGAGTATTTTAATTGTGGCGGGAAAAAAAGGGCGGGGAGGGAATTGGCAAGAGTTGTGGCGGATTTGCACATACATTCCAAATACTCCAGGGCAACCTCGCAGGCAATGGATTTGGAGAGCCTTTCGCAGTGGGCAAAGCTGAAAGGCATAGGCATAGTTGGGACCGGAGACTTCACCCATCCTGAATGGTTTTCAGAGCTTGAGAAGAAAGCCATTGAGACGGACTTGGGGTTTTTGGAGCATGAGAAAACGCTTTTTTGCCTTTCATCCGAAGTCTCCTGCGTATACTCGCAGGATGGGAAAACAAGAAGGATACACTTGGTCATCCTCTCGCCTTCGCTTGAGGTGGCTGCCCAGATAAACGAGGCGCTTGGCAAGAGAGGCAACCTGAGGGCTGACGGAAGGCCCACATTTGGCATGGGCGCAGCTGAGATGTGCGAGCTTGTGTTTGAGGTTTCTGAGAAAAACCTGGTTGTGCCTGCCCACGCATGGACTCCGTGGTTCTCCCTTTTCGGCTCAGCAAGCGGCTTTGATTCCATAAAGGAGTGCTTTGGGGAATATGAGAAGAAGATTTATGCTATTGAGACTGGGCTTTCCTCAGACCCTGCCATGAATTGGAGGCTTTCCCAGCTTGACAATCTCCAGCTTCTTTCCAACTCCGACTCCCACTCGCCTGAGAAAATAGGCAGGGAAGCCAATGTGTTTGAGCTTGACAGGATAACCTATGACGAGCTTTATGACGCAATCAGGCACAAGGAGAAGCGCAAGCTTGCCTGCACGTATGAATTTTACCCCGAGGAGGGGAAATACCATTTTGACGGTCATCGGGCATGCAAGGTGAGCTTTTCCCCGCAGCAGACCAAGGAGCACAAAGGGATATGCCCTGTCTGCAAAAAGCCCCTCACCATAGGAGTGATGAGCAGGGTGGAGCAGCTTGCCGACAGGCCTGCTGGCTTTGTGCCAAAGAATGCCGTGCCTTTTGAGTCGCTTGTGCCCCTCAAGGAGCTTTTGGGCGAGGCTTTGGGCAAAAAGCCCTCATCGCAGGCAGTTGATGAGATGTATTTCAGGCTGGTGAGGCAATTTGGAAGCGAGCTTGCGGCGCTTCATGCCGAAAAAAAAGAGGTTGAAAAAGCGGCTGGAAGAAGGGTTGCCGAAGCATTGAGGCGGGTGGAGGAAGGCAGGGTGAGAAAGATTGCAGGCTATGACGGGGAATACGGAAAAATCATCATATTTTGGGAAGGCGAGCCTGCTGAGGATAAGCAGACCACTCTTGGCGAATTTTAGCCTACAAGCCAGCCAGGGCAAGTCATTTATAAATATTTGAGGCATTTTTAGGGCTGTAGTATAGAATATGCGGTGGCGATTTTCATGGCAGGCAAAAGCATTGAGCTGAAAGTGGCTGAGGCTTTGCAAAATGATGTTGGCAGGGGCTTGGTCAGGATAGACTCCAGGGCGCGCAGGGAGCTTGACGTGTCAACCGGAGATATCGTGGAGCTGAAAGGCAAGCGAAGCACTGCGGCGCTGGTCTGGCAAGCCCATCCGCAAGACGAAGGGCTGAACATAATAAGGATGGACGGCTACCTCAGGCAAAACACAGGAGTGGGCTTGGGGGACAAGATAGTGGTGCGCAAGGCAGAGCTCAAGGAGGCAAAGAAAGTGGTCCTTGCTCCTACCCAGCCGATGAAATACTCGCCTGGCTTTGACCAGTTTGTGAAAAAGAAGATGATTGGCAGGGCGATAACGCGCGGAGACACCATTTTCATAGGGGTTTTCGGAACCTCTTTCCCGCTGGTTGCGGCGATGGTGCAGCCTGCAGGAATTGTGATTGTCAATGAGAACACTGAGCTTGTGCTCAAAGAGGCGCCTGAGAAGGAAAGCGCGCAGATTGCCACCATATCATATGAGGACATAGGAGGGCTGAAAGAAGAGGTCCAGAAGATACGCGAGATGGTGGAGCTTCCTTTGCGCCACCCTGAGCTTTTTGAGAGGCTGGGCATAGAGGCGCCCAAAGGCGTGCTCATTTACGGGCCTCCTGGAACAGGAAAGACCCTGCTTGCCCGCGCAGTGGCGTCCGAATCAGAGGCGAACTTCATACACATAGGCGGGCCTGAGCTTGTGAGCAAATTCGTGGGCGAGTCTGAGGAGAAGATGAGGCAGATTTTCAAGGATGCTGAGGAGAATGCGCCTTCAATAATATTCATGGATGAGATTGACGCCATAGCCCCAAAAAGGGAAGAAGTCACAGGAGAGGTTGAGCGCAGGATGGTCTCCCAGCTTTTGACGCTGATGGACGGGCTGAAGGCAAGGGGGCAGGTGATTGTGATTGGCGCAACCAACCGCCCCAACTCCATAGACCCTGCATTGCGAAGGCCCGGAAGGTTTGACCGGGAGATTGAGCTGGGCGTGCCTGACCGCTCGGCGAGGCTGGAGATTCTGCAGATACACACCCGCTCCATGCCATTGTCAGAAGACGTGAAGCTTGAGGAGATAGCCGCAATAACCCATGGCTACACAGGAGCGGACATATCCTCGCTGACAAAGGAGGCGGCGATGAAGGTTTTGCGCAGGATATTGCCTAAGATTGACTTGGAGCAGGAGTTCATACCCTCAGAGATATTGGACAACCTGAAAGTGACGCGCGAGGACTTCATGAACGCCCTTCGCGAGGTGCGCCCCTCAGGCTTGCGCGAGGTGTTCTTGGAAAAGCCCAACGTCAGGTGGTCAGACATCGGCGGATTGGAGAATGTCAAGAAGGAGCTCAAGGAGGCAGTTGAGCTTCCGCTCAAAAACCCCGAGGTTTTCAGCAGGATTGGCATAAGGCCGGTCAAAGGCATATTGCTTGTAGGGCTTCCTGGAACTGGAAAGACGCTTTTTGCCAAGGCGGTGGCTACCGAGACTGAGGCGAATTTCATCTCCATCAAAGGCCCAGAGGTGCTCTCAAAATGGGTTGGCGAGTCCGAAAAGGCGGTCCGCGAGATTTTCAGGAAAGCCAGGATGGCTACGCCCTGCGTGATATTCATAGACGAGATAGATGCCATAGCCCCTTACAGGGGAAGCGTGGATGAGGGGAACAGGGTGGCTGAAAGGGTGGTGGACACCCTGCTTACCGAGATGGACGGGCTGACTGGGCTGAAGAATGTGGTGGTGATTGGCGCGACCAACAGGCCAGACATACTGGACCCTGCCCTCATGAGAGGAGGAAGGTTTGACAGGATAATTGAGATACCTGCGCCTGATGAGAAGGCAAGGCTGGAGATAATAAAAATACACACGCGCGCCATGCCTCTTGCAAAAGATGTGGATTTGCAGGAGATAGCCAAGAAGACTGAAGGCTACACAGGAGCCGACTTGGAGAATGTCTGCCGAGAGGCAGGCATGGCTGCCATAAGGCGAAGCGTGGATGTCGAGGAGGTGACTGCCCAGGATTTTGAGTCTGCCCTCAGCGCAGTCAAGCCCTCTGTGACCAAATCTTATGTTGAGAAGATAAAGAAATTCGCGAAAGGAGACGGCAATCTCATGTATAGGTGAGCGGTGGGAAAATGGTCCATATGCACATTGGAAAAGAGGAAGGATTTGAGATTTTGGTCTCAATTTTGGCAATCTCGCTTGCGCTCACGTTTGCCACAGCAGGGCTGTCAATTGAGCCCTCGCGCTTCATTTTCCTCATGGCAACCTACATAATAACCATAGGGAGCGGCTTTCTTTTGCATGAGATGGCGCACAAGTACTACGGGCTGAAATATGGGGCAAAGGCAAGATTCAGGGCTTGGCCTCTTGGGCTTGCCCTTGCCCTCGGGCTTGCAATTGTGCCGCAGATATTCGGCTTCCGCCTTCCGCTCTTCATCGCCCCAGGCGCAGTCTACCTTTACTCAATGAGGCACATAAGCAGAAGGGAAAATGGGATAATCTCGCTTGCAGGGCCTGCGATGAACTGGCTTTTGGCAGGAATATTCTTTGCCGGATACCTGCTTTTCTATGACAATGTGATAATAGCCACGGTCACCATGCATGGCGCGTGGATAAACATGGGGCTTGCCATGTTCAACCTGCTCCCCATTTTCCCCCTTGACGGAAGCAAAGTCCTTGCTTGGGACTGGCGGATATGGCTGGCCTCATTCGCATTCTCTTTCTTGGGGTTCAGCGCAATAAGCCTTTAGGGAAGAGCCATGAAGGGAGCAGAGGCGGTCATTTCGCCTGCAACATTCGCGGGTTTGCCTGCTGTGCAGAAAACCAGGCTGCAGAAAAAATACCGAAACCCGCAGCTTGACTCAAGCATAAGGAAAAGCAGGACAAGAAGAGAGGCTCGGCTTCTTGCCAAAGCCAAGGAGGCAGGAGTCCTCTGCCCCACAGTCTATCATGTCAGCGATTATTCCATTTGCATGAAGCGCTTGGCGGGCAGGATGCTCAACAGCTGCCCTGGCAGGATAAGCCGGCGCCATGTGGTTGAGGCTGCAAGAATCCTTGCGAAGCTGCACTCCTTGGACATCATCCACGGAGACTACACGCCTGCGAACCTGATGCTCACGCGGCAGGGCATGGCGGTGATTGACTTTGGCTTGGGCTTCATTTCATGCGACCCTGAGGACAAGGCGACAGATGTTTTGGTCATGAAAAAATCCTTGGGGCAGCAAGGCAAGGACTTTGCGCAAATTTATGCCAAGCTTGGCGGAAGCAAAGAGGCTGCCCGCTTGGTTTTGGAGATAGAGAAAAGGGCAAGATACATGGAGAGGGGCTGATGGCAAAAAAAGAAAGCGACCGGCAGCGGATTGAGTCGGACATAATCCAGTTTTACCAAAATGCCAAGGAAATTGAGGAGAGCGAGCAGAACAGGGAGATTTTGGATTTGGCAAGGAGATATTGCGAGGATGCCAAGTATTTTCTTGCAAAGAAGGACTTTGTGACCGCTTTCGGCTGCATAAACTACGCGCATGGGCTGATTGATGCCTTGCGGAAGATGAAGAGAGGCTAGTGGAAAAGCCCTGCAAGCCTTGTCTTGACATCCGACAGCACTTTCGGGATGGTGCTGGTGAGGTGGAACCAAAGCTCTGAGGCAAAATCCTCTGCCTTCTGCAGAAGGGCCTCATTCCTTCTTGCCTTGGCAATGTCCGCCTCGGCAGGAGAATACGGGATGAATGGAATTATGGCGGCTCTAATGCCAGGCAAGCGGAAAGCCTCCACCACCTGCTGCACGGTGGGCTTTGAGCCTTGGCTGAATGAGGGAAGAATAGAGGCATCCAAAACCGTGCGTATTTTACCGTAGCCGTGGATGGTGTGCTTGAAGCGGAATAGGTGGAAGTTGTGCGTGTCGTTGTCCGCATGCACTGCAGTGCCGAAGCGGCTTTTCATCTCAAGCGAGAAAGCCATGTTCAGCGCGTTGGGGAAAAGATTGCCCCCAGCGCCCCACTTTTCCACAAGCTCAAGCATGCGCCTGCCTTCGGATGGGTTGGCGAACTTTCTGATGTCCTTGCCTGCAAGGGAGTTGAACCCTGCCACGCTGTCTGCGTATTCTGACACGTAGCCGAAGACATAATCAAGAGGGTAGATGCCTTCTGCCGCCATGTCCAAAAGCCCCACAGGAGGCACCCCGAAAACAGGAAGGCGCAAGCCTGAGGCAGGGTGGGCTATGCCGACAGCCAAAAGCCCTTCCTGGCGCAGCCGCTGGTTTTCTTTTTTGAGCCTCTTTGGCGAAGCATCTGGCGCATATGCGGGGTACTTGTATATTCTTTTTGAGAGGAACTTGTCATGATACTCCTTTGCTGCCTCAAAGCTGGAGAACCAAAGCAGATGGTGGGGGCCGTTGGTGGATTTTTTTGAGAAAGGCATGGTCAGCTCAACTGATGCCCCTTTGCTGATGCCCAAAATCCCCTCAAGCTGCCCAATTGCCTTCATCTGCTCCAGAGGGAAATGGTTATGGCAGGAGGAGCCGAAGTCAAAGTCTATGTTTTCGCCTTTCTTGTGCAAAATCATGGTCTTCCAATCGCTCAGCCCGTCGTCAAAATTCATTGCCGCCAAATCGCTCCCATCCACATAGCGTATGTGGTCGTGCAGGGCAAGGAAATAATGGTGAGGCGGCTTTTTCGCCGAATTCTCCTTTATTTTGGCAACCAGCCGCTCTATTGAATAGGAAGTGAAAAGAGTCTCTATGTGCAGGTTGGAGATTTGATGCGGCAGGAGGAAGAAAGCCGAAGGCGAGCTGTCTGGATTTTGGAACCTCAAAAGCATGGAGCCTTTTCCCAGCCAGGCAAAAACCGAATAGCAGGACTTTCCATTCGGGATGCCGTCTGAATCCAGCCCCCTGTCATAAATCAAAAGCCCTTTTTGGAACTCATGCCGCGCAAGCCCGAACCCGGCTTCCTCCATTGCTTGGTGGAACTTGAAAAATCCGGACCGGACTCTGGGCGAACAGGCAGAGGCAGCGCTGCTTATGAGCTGCTTTTTTTCGGCAAGCATTTTCCCCCTAAAATTCACCTTAAAACAATTTTAAACACTTTCTTTCGGCTGCCTCCAAAGAATGGCTTTATAATCGTATTGCCCAAATAGACACACAACAAAAAGCCTTCAGGTGACTTATTGGGAGCAAGACCTAGGAAATGGAAAAAGAAGGGCCGAATGCGGTGGAAGTGGCTCAAAAAAAGGCGCAAGAGGCTCAAGCGCAAAATGAAGAGGCGCGTAGGGGACTTGTAGGCAAAAGCATGATGAAGCAAAAACCGCCCTTAGCGCAAGCAGTCATCTTACAATGGCGCCAAGGGAAGACAGCTCCTTGAAAAAGGAAGGAAAAGACTCAAGCGCGCATTCTGCGCCGCAAAGCTTTGACTGCCCTGAGGCAAACAAGGCGGCAGAGCACAAAGCCATGGCTGCGGCAGGGTCGCCTTCGGCATCAAGCTGCGCGCCCTTGAGCTTTCCGCCTGCAATCTCCAGCAAGTTTCCGCTTTCCTCAACCATTGCGCCCATCCTGGAAAGCTGCCTTGCGATTATGCCTGCCCTTCTTCTCATGCGCGGCTTTAAGGCAGCCATTCCCTCAAATCGGCTTTGCCCCTCAGAGGCAGCAGAGAGCACAAGGGCATGCGGAAGGAATTCGCCAAGCTGAGGGGCAAGGAAGCTTGCGCCTGAAAGGGAGCCAGCTGAGGCTGAGAAGCTTTCCTGATGCAAAATGGCATGCGCTCCAAATGACTCCAGAATCTGCTTGAATCTGCCTGCCTCTTCCTGAGGCATCCTGCCTTCTGCCTCAACCTTGCCCAAAAGAGCGCCCGCCAGAAGAAGGAAGGAGGAGAGGTAAAGGCTGGGCTGAACCTCAAGCTGCGTGCTTGCTGAGTAGTCCTGCCCAGGCTCAACTATTATGAAGTCTTTCTGGAATGCCTGGAACCTTATGCCGCAGGCTTCCATTATCATTTTGGTTGCCTCCACATGCTCCCAGCCATAAAATTCGCCCTCTATGCCAATCTCCACCGCCTCAGGCGAGAATGGGGAGGCAAGCAGGATTCCTGAAAGAAGCTGCGAGCCAAGCTCGGCGAAATACACCAATTCGCTTTTGGCTATTGGGCCTTGCACCTCTATTGGCAGGCAGCCAGTAGGGCATTCTGCTTTTGCTCCCAGGCTTTGCAGGTAAGCGCAGAATGGCGCCTGAAGTTGCTGAGCAAGCTTGCCTGAGCCTGAAAAAGCCACCTTCTTGCCTGAAAGGCAAGCCAGAGGGAGCATCAGCTTGAGGGTGGTGTTGGACTGCTGGCAGTCAAGGATTGGAGGGAAATCAAGCTCCATTGCCCCGAAAATGTCCGCAACTCCGTTTTGGACCAGAATGTCTGCCCCGAAGGAATTGCAGGCGGAAACTGTGGCTTGCACATCCTGGGTTTCAGGCAGGTTGGCGATGACAGACTGGCCATACGCAAGGGAGCATGCTGCAAGCGCCCTGTGCGCCGCAGCAGGAGAGGGAGGGGGCTTGAACTTTCCAGACACTATGGAGCGCCTGAGCAAAACATCCATGAGGATGCTACTGAGCAATGGTTTTTATCCCTTTATCCAAAAAGACAAGCGTGGGAAGCAGGCAGGAAATTGAGGAAGGCAAAGCCAAAATCAGGATTTGCGGCGGGGTTTTCTACAACCCCCACATGCGCCTCTGCCGCGACTTGACCAGCCTTTGCGCAGGCGCGATTGGCAAGAGGATTTCGGTAGCGGATGTGATGTGCGCAACCGGAGCAAGGGGGATAAGGTACAAGCTGGAGAACCGCAATGTGGATGAGCTTTCGCTGTCAGACATTTCGCAGAAGGCAGCCGCATGCGCAAGGAAGAATGCCAAGCTCAACAATCTGGAGTGCAAGGTGAGCAGGGCAGACGCCAAAAAGTTCATGCGGGAAAATTCCTTTGATTTTCTTGAGCTGGACCCGTTCGGCTCTCCCCAGCCCTTCCTGCATGACGCAGCCCATATGCTGCATAAGGCAAAGGAGAGCTATTTTTCCGTCACTGCGACAGACATGCCGGTCCTGTGCGGCGCGCACCTTTTGGCATGCCTGAAAAATTACGGAGCGAATCCGCTCAACAACGAATTTTGCCATGAGAATGCCGCAAGAATACTTATAGGCAGGACAGCGATGGAGTTCGCCCCATTCAGCCTCTCAGCCACCCCGATATTCACCCTTTCGCACCGCCATTACATAAAGATTGTATTTCTGGTCCAAAAAGGCGCGCAGAAGGCAGCCTCCTCAATCAAATCCTTGGGGTTTGTCTCCTACTGCCCTTCCTGCTGCTGGAGGCAGGCAGAAAGATTTCCGGAAGGCAAGCGCTGCCCCTCTTGCGCAGGAGCCCTTCAGATTGCAGGCCCCATGCACCTGGGAGAGCTTTGGGACAGAAAAATTGCCCAAAAGATGCTTTCGCTCAACAAAGAAAGAGGGCTGCATGGCTGGGAGGAGGCTGGGAAAATCTTGGGCGCGATAAATGAGGAGCTTGCGGTCGGCTCATGCTTCTACTGGGATTTGCACACGCTTGCAAAAAAAACCCTGCGCCCGATAATCCCTATCCAGAAGGCAATTGAGAGCCTTCGGGATGCTGGCTACAAAGCCTCGCGGACGCATTTTTGCCCCACAGCCATAAGGGCGGATGCTCCGCATGAGGAGATTTTGAGGCTGGTGAGGGCATGAATGAGGAGGAGACCATAAGGAAGATACTCGGCATGAAATCTGTAGCGATAGTGGGCATATCAGACAACCCTGAGCGCCCAAGCTTTGCGGTCGCCAAGCATCTGATGGAAAGCGGATACGAGGTGGTTCCTGTCAATCCTGGCATCAGCGAATGGCTGGGGAAAAAAAGCTTTCCTGACTTGCGCTCTGTCTTGCAGAAAGTGGAGGTTGTGGACATATTCCGCAAGCCCTCTGCTGCGCCTGAGATTGTGGAGCAGGCGATAGAGATTGGCGCGAAGGCGGTGTGGATGCAGGAGGGAGTGGTCAGCCCGGAGGCTGCGCAGAAGGCTGAATCCGCCGGGCTTCTTGTGGTGATGGACAAGTGCATGATGAAAGAGAGGCTGAGGATTCTCGGCGGCAGTGTTTAGCTTTATTAACGTTTTTACCCACAAACCAAGCTGAGCCACAGTAGCTCAACCTGGGAGAGCAATCGGCTGAAGATTTGCAGGAGCCTGCGCTCAGCATCCTCTGAAACCGATGTGTTGCTGGTTCAAATCCGGCCTGTGGCATGCCTCGGTAGCTCAGCTGGTAGAGCGGTGGACTGTTAATCCATAGGTCGCAGGTTCGAATCCTGCCCGGGGCGCTGGCTTGCCTTCTTGGCGCGGCTTTGGAGGTTGTCTTATGCCTGAAGATGGGAAAAGCGAGGAGAAAAAAGAGAGGTTCAGCGAGGAGAAAAGGCTGGGGGAAATAGCCTCCAAGCTAAATGAAAAGCTGATGGAGGAGATGAAGGGCAGGCCTTACCTTATGGTTATAGCCACTGGGTATGAGATAGGCAGGGAAGGGGAAAAGAGCCTGCTTGCCTCGCAGTGGGCTTGGCGCTCAAATGTGTATATAGGCGCGCCTGAGAGCAAGACGCTGATGGGGTTCCTGATAGAGCAGCTGAAGGACGCTGCCGAGCATGAGGAAGTGGGGATAAAAAAGCAGTACAAGATGAAGTGAAGATAAGCTTGCCTTGTTTTTGCCGGAAAAAAGCCGCGTCGGATTTTGTGCAAGCGCAAGCCAAAGAGGCTTGGCATGCATGCCTCATTTTTCCCTGAGGAAAAACTGCAGGCTGGCTGAGGCTATCTTCACCACTGAAGCCAAAAGCCCGCATGCGATTGCCACTATTGCTTTGTCGCTGCCCCCATAGGCAAGGTAGTGCGCATAGGCGATTGCGGCAGCAGCTGAGAATGAGGCAAGCGAAAATAGAACAAGCCCCTCAATGCCAGATGATGCGGAAGCCTGTGGGAAGGGGCGGCTGGCTCCCTTGCTCAAAAGCATATACTCGTTTCCTGCCACAAGCGCAAGGCCGAGAAAAAAAAGAAGAGCCCCAAGAGAAAAATTCGCGAAGACCATTGATAGGCAGCCCACGAAAAGAAGGACAGAAAAAGAGATGGTGAAAAGGGCGGAGACAAGGGAGAACTGCTTGCTTTCCTCCTGCGGCAAAAACATGCATCAGCATTCTTTCCTCATGCTTAAAAAGCCAAGCCTTTGCGCCCGGCAAATGAGCCTGAGGGAAGCTCCTCCTCAATCTGCAGAAGCCGGTTGTATTTCGCCACCCTCTCTGAGCGGGCAGGCGCGCCTGCCTTGATTTGCCCGCAGCCAATCCCTACGGCTATGTCGGCTATCGCGCAGTCCTCAGTCTCTCCTGAGCGGTGGGAGACTATGACCCCCATGCCGTTCCGCATGCACAAGGAGGCGGATTCCAAAGCCTCGGTCAATGTCCCCACTTGGTTGACTTTCAGAAGCAGGGCGGAGGCAGAACCCAGCCCTATCCCCTGCTTGATGCGCGAGGAGTTTGTGACAAACAAGTCGTCGCCGACAACCTGCGCTTTGCCAGAAAGCCTCTTGCGCAGCTGGGCGAAATCCTCGAAAGCTTCCTCGTGGAAGGGGTCCTCTATGCTTGCGAGCCTAAACTCCCTGGAAAGCGAAAGGTAAAAGTCCAAAAGCTGGCCAGCAGAGAGGCTTTTGCCATCTATCTGATATGCCCCGCGCCTGTAGAAAGAGGAGGCTGCGGCATCTATCGCAAGCCAGGCTTTCTTGGAGTAGCCGCTTTCGGAGATTGCCCATTCCAGAAGCTCAAGCGCCTCGCGGGTGCTGCTGCATGGGGGCGCGAAGCCGCCCTCATCGCCAAGCCCAGCCGCCCCCTTGCCATATTTTGCGGATATTTTCCGCTTGAGGCAATGGTAAATCTCGCATCCTGCCTGAATCGCCTCGGAGAACGATTTGAAGCCTGCTGGAAAAACCATGAACTCCTGCACCGCCAGCCCGTTTGAGGCATGCTTGCCGCCGTTTATCACATTGAGCATGGGGGCAGGAAGAAGCTTCTTGCCTTTGAGAATCCGGTAAAGCCCGCAGCCTGCCTCGCTTGCCGCGCACTGCGCAACCGCAAGCGAAACCGCGGTGGTGGCATTTGCCCCAAGCTTGGCTTTGTTGGGCGTCTGGTCAAGCGAAATCATGGCGCAATCTATGGCTTGCTGGTCAGAGACCTCCATGCCTTTGATGGCTTTGGCTATCTTTTGGCTGGCATTCTTGACAGCATTCAGCACGCCTTTGCCATGAAACCTCTTTCCGCCGTCGCGAAGCTCCACTGCCTCGTGCTTGCCTGTGGAAGCCCCTGACGGGGCAGCAGCCCTGCCGAAGCCCTTTTCGGAAAAGACATCAGCTTGCACCGTCGGGTTGCCGCGCGAATCAATCACCTCTCGCGCAACCACGCGGACTATCTTGGACACGCCATCACCGAAAAAGAATCGGGATTTGGGTTTAAAAAAGCAAGTCTGCCAAATTGGTCTATGGCAGGCTGGAGAGAATACAAAGTTTCAGGCAAGAGCGTCATTCTTGAAGGAAAAAGGATGAGCTTCCAGAAAGCCGCCATTTTGGAATTCAACGACCCTTGCCACCACATAGCCTACAAGGAGAAGCTTGGTCCGCTGATGAAGGAGCCTTTGGATCAGCAGCAGAAGGAGAAGATTAGGGAGGGCTTCATGAAAATCTGGGAGCTGGACATGCAGATACAGAAAGCAAGGATGACTGCGATGATGAAGAACAGGTGGCTGCTAAGCTCGCTTCAGAAAAAGGAATTTGAGGAGTGGCTGGGGAATCTTGCGGAAAATGAGCTTGGAAGGATAGAGAGGATGCCTGCCGGAAGGGTCATCATGGTCCGCTCAAAAGACGGCAGCAAATACTGGATAAGGAAAGATGCCGAGTGGCCAAGAAGAAAAGATGCGCCAGTCAGCTTTGAGGTGTTTGAGGAAGTGAGCAGGAAAGAGAAGGAAGAGGCTTTCATGAGGATGCTTGAGCTTATGGAGAAGCTCAAGAAGCTTGAAATTTAGCTTTTTTTCTGGATGGAGATTCGGACTTGGGATTCGCCTATCTCCCAATCCTTGGCAAATCCTTCTGAGCGCCCAAAGCCAACCAGCTCAGCATTCACTTGGGAGGCAAGCTCCTTTTCCCTCCTTTTGAGGATGGAGAGAAGCTCCTTGTCTTCAAGCTGAATGTGCAGGGAGATTTTGTCGGACTCCACAAGCTTTTGCTCCTTGCGCATGATTTGCACCCTTCGCGCAACCTCACGCACCATCGCCTCCTCAAAAAGCTCTTTTTTCATCTCGGTTTTAAGATAAACCCTGCCTCCTTCAAATTCAGCTGTCGAAAAGCCTTCGGCTTTCGCCTCCACCTTAACCATCTCAGGGGTGATTGGGTATTTTCCGCCTGCCAAAAGCCCCTTGCCTCCGCTGGCTAGCCACTCGGCAAGCTTTTCTGCAGGCATGCTCTCTATTGCCGCGATTGCCTGCGGCGACTCCTTCTTGAAAGCCTCCCCCACTTTTGCCTTGTTTATCTGGACCAGGAACTCTGTCTTCGGCTGCCTGGATATCCTTACGCTTTTCACATTCGACAGAGCCTCTATGGTCGCCGAAAGATGCTCCACTGCGGAGAGAATCTCGGTGGAATCTGATACCACCCTTGCCTCCTCAAGCGGCCAGCGCAAAGGCAGCCCTGCCTTCTGCCTGCTTGCTGCGATGGCTGCAGATATTTTGCGCGCAATCTCAAACCGGCTTTCAAGCAATGCGTCCTGATGCTTCTTGCTTGCGGATGGCCATGGGAATAGGCTTATGGACTCCTTGCGCTCGCGCTTTTTGTAAAATGACTGGTAGATGCTTTCGGATATGAACGGGGCTATCGGGGAAAGCAGCTTGAGCCCCTCAAGAATGCAGTGGTACAATACAGCCATGGCAGGGCAGCCAGGCCCTTCCTCATCAATCCTTTGCTTGGCAAGCTTCATGTAAAAGCGGCTTATGTCCTCAAGCAGGAAATGCCTGGCGGCTTTGGCGGCAGCGTGGAGATTGTAGCCCTCAAATGCCTCAGTGCACTCTGATATGGTGGCAGACAGCCTGGAGAGCAGCCACCGGTCCTCCACCGCAAGCTCAGAATCTTCTGGGAGGACCGGCTTGTGCGGGCTTGAGCAGAACCTTTGCAGGAACTGCCCGAGGTTGTAGATTGTCCCAAGCGAGCGGTGGGCTTCCTTCACCTCAGCCCAGCTGAACCTCAAATCATCCCACACAGTGTTTGAGAGAGACCAGAGCCTGAAGGCGTCAGCCCCGTACTTGTCCACTATCTGCTCAAGCGGGACAAAGTTGCCCAAGGACTTGCTCATCTTTTCGCCTTTCTCATCCACGAAAAAGCCGTGCATAAGAAGCCTTTTGTAGGGTATCTCGCCGTTGAGCACCACCCCTGAGCCAAGCAGGGAGTAGAACCAGCCGCGTGTTTGGTCCTTCCCCTCCACTATGAAGTCTGTCTTTTGGAGCCTTTTCCTCTCCTCCTCAGAAAGCGAGGCCCACACAGCGTTGCCTGAGTCAAACCACACATCAAGTATGTCAGGAACCCTGTGGGCGGTTGAGCCGCATTTTTTGCACTTGAACTTCACCTCGTCTATGAATGGGCGGTGCAGCTCGCGGATTTTCGGAAGCTGCGAGGCTGAGCCCACCACTTTTATGTGCCCGCAGGAGCCGCACTTCCATATCGGAAGCGGAATGCCCCAGTATCTTTGCCGCGAGATGCACCAGTCAGGGGCAGAAGCCACAAACTCGCGGAAGCGGGTCTTGGCAAATGGAGGGTGCCACTCGCAATTCTCTATCTGGGAAAGCATCTGGTCCTTGAGCTTGGTTATCGCGATGAACCACTGGTTGGTGGCTATGAAAATGAGCGGCGTCTTGCATCTCCAGCAGTGGGGGTAGCGGTGCGTAACCTTGCTTTCATGCACCAGCGCGCCTGCTGCCTTCAAGTCCTCTATCACTTTCGCTGAGGCTTCCCTTGCATGCAGCCCGTGGTACGCCCCTGAGTCGCTTGTGAATTTCCCGGCAGAGTCTATGGGCGAGTATATCTCTATGCCAAACCGCTTGCCTATCACAAAGTCCTCAGGGCCGTGGCCTGGGGCGCAGTGCACCAGCCCAGTCCCATCCTCCAAGCTGACAAACTCGTCTGAAAGCACAACCTTCCGCTCGCAGTCCTTGCCTATCTTCCCTTTCAAGGGGTGCTCGTATCTGGATTTCTCAAGCTTCTTTCCTGAAATCTCGCCCAAAATTGCGGCAGGCTGCCCCACAAGCTCCATCAAGTGGTCCAGCCGCTCCTTTGCCACTATCCAAGTCTCCTGCCCGACCTTTGCCTTGGCGTAAGAGTATATCGGGTGCGCCATTATCGCCATGTTGGAGACAAGGGTCCAAGGAGTGGTGGTCCAGATTATGAAATACTCGTTCTCCGCCTCAAGCGACTTGAATTTCACGTAGATGGACGGGTCGGTCTGCTCCCCGTATTCAAGCTCATAGTTGGCAAGGGTGGTCTCGCACCTGCTGCAGTATGGCACCACATAGACTCCTTCGTGAAGAAGCCCTTTCTGGTGCGCAGCCTCTATTGTCTTCCATGAGGCGTCTATGTAGGAGTCGGTGTAGGTGATATAGGGGCTGCCAAAGTCCATCCATACCCCGCAGCGCTCGAATTGCGAAGATATTATGCCTATGTATTGCGTGGCGAATGACTTGCATTTCTCCACGAACTTCTCCACGCCCAGCTTTTCAATCTGGCGCTTGTTGGAAATCTTCAGCTCCTGCTCCACCTTCACCTCTATCGGAAGCCCGTGCGTGTCATAGCCTGGCTGGGCTCGGACGCAAAAGCCAGAGGCCCTCTTGTACCTGCAGACTGCGTCCTTCATGCACTTGTTCCATGCGGTCCCTGGGTGAATCTGTCCGGTCGCATAAGGAGGGCCGTCGCAAAAATAAAACAGCTTGCCGCCTTCTGATGCCTTTTTGGCAATCTCATAGATTCTTTCTTTTTTCCAAAATGAAAGCACTTCCTGCTCCAGCTTCACTTGGTCATGCACGCAAAATCACCTTTCAAAAGCGTCTCGAACCGCAAACGCGGCTGCAGGCGCGCAAAGGCAGGCTGCCAGAGGCGCGAAGGAGAGGATTTTGGAGGCTGAGCCTGAGAGGATGGAAACAGCAAGCCAGGCAGAGGCGACTGCCGAAACGAAAGCCAGCGCGCAGCCCATCCTGGAAAGCCCTGCCTTGGCCATCGCATCAAGGGCAAAATGTCCAGAAAATGAAAGGGCAAGCCAGGAAAGCAGGAAAAGTGGAGAGGAGCCAGAAAGCTGCGGCGTGGCGCTGGCTAGGGCAACCGCAAACGCCGACACGCCAGCGGAAATCGCCAAATCCTTGCCCATAGCTTTCGCCTGCAAATTAGCGCTGGTAAAACTATATAAGTATTTGTAGCTGCAAGTAGGACAGGAGGAGAAAGGATGGATGAATATATTCCCTGGACCGAGAAATACCGCCCAAAAAGCCTGTCTGAGATTGTTGGGCAAAAGGAGATTGTGGGGATACTCAAAGCCTACGCCAAGCAGAAAAACATGCCCAACCTGCTTTTTGCAGGGCCGCCCGGGATAGGAAAGACCACCGCTGCCTTGGCGCTTGCAAGGGACATTTACGGAGAGGATTACAGGGACAGCCTGTTGGAGCTGAATGCCTCAGATGAGAGGGGCATTGATGTGGTGAGGGGAAAGATAAAGGAGTTTGCGCGCACGGTGTCGCTTGCGCAGGCGCCCTTCAAGATAATATTTTTGGATGAGGCAGACTCCCTGACAAGCGATGCCCAAAATGCGCTGAGGAGGACCATGGAGCTTTACGTGAATGTCACACGGTTCATCCTTTCGGCAAATTATTCCTCAAAGATAATAGAGCCGATACAAAGCCGCTGCAGCGTCTTCCGCTTCCGCCCTCTTTCTGCTGAGGAGTGCTCCCAGATGGTGGAGAGGATAGCCAAAGAGGAAGGGCTCAAGCTTGAGAAGCAGGCGCTTGAGGCAATCCTTTACGTATCAGAAGGGGACATGCGCAGGGCGATCAACGCCTTGCAGGCAGCTGCGCTGCACTCCGAGAAGATAACCCCTGAGCTGGTCTACAAAAGCTCAAGCAGGGCAGAGCCTGCTGAGATAAAGGAGATGATGGAGCTTGCCCTCTCAAAAAAGTTTTTGGAGGCAAGAAAGAGGCTGCACAAGCTCATGCTTGAGTATGGCATGTCAGGAGAGGATGTCCTTTTGCAGATGTACAAGGCAGTGGATTTCCTGCCTGTTTCTGAGAGGGAAAAGGTGCTCATACTTGACAAGATTGGCGAGTACAACTTCAGGCTGGTTGAGGGGGCAAACGAAATGCTTCAGATAGAGGCGCTTCTTGCCCAGCTTCTTATGGTGAAATAGCCCAAGGCTTGCCTGCAAAATTGATACAAAGATATATATATTTCTCAGAAAGAAAAGGAAAGCATGGTGGCGCTTGGCTACAGGCAGAAGCTTCTTCCGCTTGCAGCTAGCATCCACTTTTCCCTTCTTGCGCCTATTTGTCCCAAATAGGCTTGGGCTGAGGTGGCTGGCAAACTGCTTTGGCCCCCTGACTTCCATGCCTGCCGCGCTTTTGCTTTTTGGCTTTCGGCAGGGAAAGAAAAAGAAAATGAGGTGAGGAATGTGAGAAGGGAATATGAGAGATTGCCTGGAAGGCCGAAAAAGCTTACTCCAGAAGAAATCTCAATGGCAGTTGAGCTTTATTACAAAGAGGGCATGCCTGTAAGGGAGGTTGCGTACGCCATGCGCGTCTCGCACATGACTGTCTGGAGAGCCATCGCAAAAGCAGGATTGCCGGAAATGCCAGGGAGATTTCCTTTGGACCAAAGATAGCTTCGCGCTTGAGGCAGATGGGCAGCAGGCGGAGTCACCCGACCGGAAGCTGCCGTCTGCCCAAGGCCTCAGCTTATTTTGAATCTCAGCAAAGCAGCAAAGCCTCCGTATCCTGAAAGCTCCCGCCCGCCATCAGAATCATGGGAGAAAATCGCTACTACAATCTTGCGCTTCTCAGCTTCCTCCACAATCTCCTCAACCTGCTTGTTGCTCCGCAGAAGCTCATCGACCACCATGAGGATGGAGGCTGCGGAGGACAAGACGGCTTGCCGGACTTCCTCTATGCCGTATGCCGCAAGGCCTGAGCCCTTGCGAAGCTCGGCTGAGAACTTGTCCATCAGCATAAGCTCGCGCTCTGCCCTCTCCTGCTGCGAAATCTTGCTGACCACTCCTTTTTTCAGAAGCTCGTTTATGCCTGACCTTTCGGCATAAGAGCAGTGCTCCAGCACCAGCTTTTTGGAAAGCTCAGGGAATTTTTGCCTTATCAGCTTCATGAGGTTCTCCTTTCCAAAGCCAGGCCCTGCCACTATTATCTTGCTTGCCTCAGAGGATTGCAGCTTCTTTATTATCTGCTCGAAAAAAGCCAAGGTCTTCTCCTCAAATTTTCCGTCCCTTTTGCTTGCTGAATTCTCCAGCTCAAGCTCATATTCCACTCCGTAGCCGCGCAGGGTGGCATAGATGGCTTTGTGCTCGTCCATCGCAAGCATGCCTATTTTTGGCCTCTTGGTCTCGCCAATCGCCTGCTTTATGCGCGCAAGATGGTGCGAAAGCCATTTGTCCTTGAATATGGAGACAGGATAGCCTGCCTCAATGTCAACTGTGTGGTATGAGCCTATCTGGACATATTCCTCAGGAGTGCCCTCAAGTATCTTGCCGGTGACGCGCAGGCGGTTCGCGTGCTTTGAGAATTCCGCCTTCTCCACAAGCAGCTTCAAAGTGACCTTTTTCTTCTCCCCAGCATCGCCCTCATTTGCCTTGAACCTCCTGAAAGATGCGGCAAGTATGCGGTCCCCTGGCGAAAGCAGCCTATCTATGTGCCACAAATCCTCGGTATTTTCAGGGGTAAGGCGAATCTCCCCTTCCTTGACATCCTGCTTGCCTATCCGCATGGTTATTCAAGGAAAGAAGCAAATTAAAAATCCCCCTTTCAGCCATCATCCTTTTCTTTCTGGCTTTGCTGCTGGGGGCTGGGCTTTGATTGCGGGGATTGCACCACCAAGTCTGTGGAGCGGGAGTCGGCTTCTGCGCCAGCTAGGTATTCGTCTGGGATGTTCTCATCTTTGAATATTCTCCTCATCCTTTCCTTGTGCAAAGCGTTGAGGGCTTGCCAGTCGCCTGCCTCGGCAAGGCGCAGAGCCTCAACATCCTCCTTGTCAAGCTCGGCGAAGTAGCCGTATTTGGCATGGAGCTCTATTGCCTTCTGCTTTATTATGGCAATTATCTTCCTGCGGAAAACCTTCTCCTCATTGACTATCTCAAGCTGCTTTGCCTCGCACTCATTCAGAAGCCTCTCTTTCCTTGCGAATGCTTTCTGGTCCATTTTCTGCAAAAACCAGCCAAAGAAGAACATGCCTCCCAAATTCCAGCCAAGCTTGACTATTGGGTCTATGAATTTGTCTATCTGCGGGTCTGTGTGGAGCTTTTGCGCAACCTCCCTGAAAAACGAAATGGCGCCATCAAGCGCTCCTGAGGCGAAAACCAAAAGCCCTGCAGCTGCCCCAGCAAAACCGCCTATCGCTGGGAGGCGCTTTTTGATCTCCTCCTTTGGCTTTGCAAGCGCATCGCAAAGGCTTTGCGCCCAGGCGGATTTTGCGGCTTTGCTTGCGGCAAGCGCCCCGGCTGCCGCGCTTGCTGCCCCGAATGCAAAATCCACTATCGCCTTCATGCTGTCCAAAATGAGCTTGCTTCCGTGCGCAAGATGGAACAGGTATTGCGTGAGGCTGGTGGCGGCGTTCCAGCCGTCAGTGAACCAGGAGGCGACTGCGCCTGCCGCAACGCCAACCGGAATATACACCCATGGAAATCTGGAGCGGACGTTGTCCCACCAGCTTTTCATCCTTATAAGCTCATCGTATCTTTTCTGCACATCCTCTGCCCGCTTCTTCCAGCTGTTTTGCCGGGATATCAGCCCATTGACCTGCGCATCAATGACGTTGCGCATGTTCTCCATGAATGAAATGTCGTTGCGCAGCTTGGCAGCAATCTCAGACTTCTCGCCGTTTTCAGAAAGGATGGAGCTGTAAAGCTCCTTGGCTGCCTCAATCCGAAGGTTGATTGTTGCATACACGTCCGCGGCTATCTTTCTTTTCTCAGGGTCAGAGGAGTTCCTCTCAAAGCAAAGCACCGCCTCGGAGACTATGTGCTGTATTTTCCAGGGGGATTGCCCCCAGTCTGCAACCGCAAGAAACCTGCTTGAAAGGGGATGCTCTTTCATGAATGCGCTTGCCCTTTTGCTTTCCTGCAGCGCCCCTCTGCAAGGAGTGCTTGAGCTTGAAGCCGGCGCCTGCTTTCCTTGTGGCTGAAGCTGCTCCATTCTCCTCCCCAATCTTTTGATTTTGCCAGCAAGCCTATTTAAATATATCTTGTATTTACACTAATTCCAACAAGAAATTGGGCTTCTCCCTTTTTTTCAAGAAGGCAGGAATAAAAGCGAAGAAGCGCAAAGCAGGAAGGATTGATATGGAGCTTATGGGCAAGACCAGGATAGCCATAATCGACAGGCAGAAGTGCATAAAGGAAAAGTGCGGCTACATATGCATGAAAGTTTGCCCTGGAGTGCGCATGGGCGAGGAGACTGTTGTCGTAGATGCTGACGGCTATCCTGTCATATCCGAGGTGCTTTGCACCGGCTGCGGCATATGCCCGAAAAAATGCCCGGTGGATTGCATAACCATCATCAACCTCGCAACCGAGATGCAGGCTCCCATTTTCCAGTATGCGATCAATGCTTTCAGGCTCTATGGCTTGCCGCTTCCGCAAAACGGGGTGGTGGGGCTGATAGGCAAAAACGGGATTGGGAAAAGCACTGCGCTCAAGCTGATGGCAGGGCAGCTGCAGCCGAATTTCGCGGAGTTTGGAGAGAGCCGCCCGTTGCGGGAGATTTGCAGAAGGCTGCCGCCTGAGCTGCAAAACCACTTCCGCATGCTTTCAGACCGCAAGCTCAAAATCTCAGCCAAGCCGCAGAACATACACAAAATACCGGAAGCCTTCAAAGGCAAGGCGCGTGAGCTTTTGGAGAAAAATGACGAGCGCAAGGCTGCAGCGGAAGCCACGAAGCTTTTTGGCCTGGAGCGGATTTTGGACAAGGATGTTGGGGAGCTTTCTGGAGGCGAGCTTCAGAGGCTTGCCATTGCGGCAGCATACTGCAAGGACGCCCAGCTTTACTACTTTGACGAGCCTGCCGCATATCTTGACATAAAGCAGAGGCTTTCTGCCGCGCACGCCCTCAAAAAGCTTTCTGAGGAAAGAAGCGTGGTGGTTGTGGAGCATGACTTGGCGATATTTGACTACCTTTCAGACTATGTGCACATATTCTACGGCCAGGAGAATGCGTATGGGGTGGTGTCAGGAGTGAAGTCCGCGCGGGCAGGAATAAACGAATACTTGGAAGGGTTCCTGACTGATGAGAATGTGAGGTTCAGGGACCATAAGATTGAGTTCTCCTGCGCCTCTGCGCCGCAGGCAAAAGCGCAGGCGAGATTCTCCTACCCTTCCTTGAGCAAAAGCTATCCGCGCTTCAGCTTCCGCTGCGAGCCTGGAAGCATAATGGAGGGAGAAATCATAGGCATTCTGGGGGAGAATGCGCTTGGAAAAAGCGTCTTTTTGAGGATGATTGCAGGGGCGGAAAAGCCGGACAACGCAGAGGTGCTTTCTCTTCTTAGGGTTTCCTACAAGCCGCAGCATGTCAAGGCTGAGGGCGAGGAGGAAGTCAGAAGCCTTTTGGGGAAGGAAGGCTTGGACGCCTTCATTTTGGAGCAGGCTAGAAGGAGGCTTGCCATCAACAGCCTGATGGACAAGAAGATATCCTCGCTTTCAGGCGGGGAGCTTCAGAGGGTGGCTATAGCCCTTGCGCTGTCGAAAGAGGCAGACCTGTACCTTTTTGACGAGCCTTCCGCATTTTTGGACATTGAGCAGAGGCTGGAGTTCGCCTCGCTTTTGCAGTCTGCCATAAGCGGAACGAAAAAATGCGCATTTGTCATTGACCACGACTTGGTTCTTCTTGACGCAATCTCCTCCAGGATGGTGGTTTTCCAGGGCGAGCCTGGCAAGGAAGGGGCGGCTTTCGCCCCATGCGAAAAAAGGGAGGGAATGAACCGCTTCCTTCGCTCAGTGGGGATAACATTGAGGAGGGACAAGGACTCCAAAAGGCCTAGGATAAACAAGCCCGGCTCGGCTTTGGACAGGGAGCAGAAGGAGGCAGGAGAATACTATTATTCATTTCAGGCAGGCTGAAGCTCTTCGACTGAGAGGATTTTGTTTTGGGTTTTTGAGAGGACCACCAAGTAGGACTTGCCCGAGGATTCAGAGGACCAGCTGACCAGCCACACGTCCGAAAACCCCCTGAAGCTCTCCATGAACTTTGCATTCGGCTTTGCGTCGGAGTGCTGCCTGATGAAGGAGGCGACGCTTTCGGCTCCGCTGTAGGTGTGCGAGGCGATTATTGCCTCCTCTGGAAAAGCAAGCACGCATTTTTCCACCCCTATGCAGATTTTGCAGCCTTTTGTGATGTAGGCAGGAGGCTGGGCTATGAAATTCTTGGGCGGATAGTCATAATGGACATCCAGCCTTTCAGGGCAGGGTGTGTGAAGGCCGCGAGTCACCCTTGCCTTAAGCTGGTAAAAATGAGCGCCATCGCTTGAATTAAGCGAGATTATTTCAACTATCTCCCGCACATCGGCATCCGGATATTTTTCCGCAAGGTCCTCCATGAAATACTTCTTGGCGTCTTCCTCTGTGAGAGGGTAGGAGGGCTTGGAGAAGATGAAGAATGCCACTGCGACTGCCACCGCAAGCAGCAAAACCAGAAGCACCGGAGCCTTCATGGAAGAATTTCACCTGTGAGATTTAAGAGATTTTGCCAGGCGCCTAAGCTTTAGCGCAGACAGCAGGGCCACAGCCGAGACTCGAACTCGGGCTAAGGGCTCCACAGGCCCCCGTGCTACCGTTACACCACCGTGGCCACAGAATCAAATTTATGCAAGATGGATATAAAAATCAGACTAATGGCGCCAGCAAGCAAATGGGTATATAAAAATGGATACGTATAAAAATTGTAATTAACAAGTTAGTTGAGAGGTGGTGTTTTTGAGTCGCAGGAATGTTTCTTTATCAGAATCAGAAGGAGAAAAGCAGGCGCGGATGGAAGGAAAAAGAGGCGCACCTTTGCAGAAAAAAGAGCCTCTTTTGGAAGCACAAGCAGAACGCAATGCAGACTGCTCCATCCTTAAAGACACAAAAACCATCCAAAGCATAATAGAGTGTCTGAGAGATTCCCTTTTGACAGCAACACGCATGGAGTCGGAGCGAATGAGCTTCAAAGCCAGGCTTTCAGCGCCTATTGACTCCCGGGAAAGACTTGCCTCAAGGCTTTCCATAGAAAGAATATCAGGATGCCTGAAGAAACTAAGAGAAGGAGAATCATTGGAGGCGAAGGATAAGGAAGCGCTGGGGAGATTCATTAAGGGGCTTGACCTTGTGGCGACAGGGCAAGCCGACCAGTATGTATTTGACGGAAAAAATGGCAACCTTAAAGCAACAAAAAAGCTGCTTTCTGAGCTTTGGCAAGCCTGCAAAGGAAACGACTCGCTTGGGAAAAGGAGGATTGAAAACATCCGAACAACCGCTGAGAAGTTTGGGCTGGATTTGTTCTAGCTTTTTACTTTTTTCTTTCCAAGTTAGCGCATGCTTCGCAGGATTTACACCCTGAATTTCCTGGATGCCTTCATCGCAGGCATGACCACTGTGCTCATCCCTCTGCTGATGCAGTCTCGGGGGATAGGGGTTGCGGAAATAGGGATTGCCTTTTCGCTTTCCCCTTTCATCAAATTGGCGGTGAGGCTGGCTGGCGCATGGCTTGCTGATTTTGCAGGCCAGAGGGCAGTTTATTTTGGGAATGCCTGCTGCAACCTTCTGCAATCGGTTTGCTATCTTGTGGGAAGCAGCCCGGCTTGGTTTGCCGCAGGCAAGATTTTTGATGGGCTGAGGGAATCGCTGATTTTCTCGGTGAACCGGATATCTGTGATGGCTCTTGAGCCCCACAGGAAGCATTATGCCTCATCTTCTCTTCTTTCAGGAAGGCTGCTTTACAATGCGGCAGGAGGAGTGGCGGTCTGGGCTCTTGCGGCTGTCTCGGGATTTGACTTGATGCTTTCAGCCATGGCTTGCCTTTCATTTTATATGGCTCTTTCCTCCTTGCAGTTGAAAAATCTGCACAAAGCGGCTGAGAAGCCCGGCCTTTCTGACTTTTCGCTAAGAGGCAAGGGAAAGCTTTTTTATGAGGCTGCCTTGGTGCTTTCGGTTGGAAGCTGGATTTATGTGCCTATGGTGTACATGCTCATGCCCATTTACCTCAGCTTGCAGGGCTTTACGCTGTCTGAAATAGGGATTTTGTATTTTGCCTATTTTGCAGCCAACGGGATTATGCTCCACATCCTTTCGCACGCCAGAATCTCAAGCCAGCACTCCGCCTTTTTTGGGGCTTTGGGGTTTGTGGCAGGCATAGCAGGAATGCTGGCTTTTGGAAAGCCTGCCATCCCAATATTCTTCCTGATTATGGCGGCAGGAGACGGCTTTTTGGGCGTGCTTTGGGAGGAAATAAACTACCTTGCGATAAAAGGCAGCAAAAAGCGCGCCACCGAGCTTGCGCTGGTCAACACGCCTGCATATGTGTCAATGATTATATCCACAGCAGCCGCAGGATTCATAGCCTCAAGCTACGGCTATCTTGCCCTATTTGGCGCCTTCGCAATATCAGAGGTTGCTTTTGCCGCATGGGGATTGCGGCTTGTGCAAAGCAAAAAGTAATTTAAATTTGATTATCCATAAGCTAGCTTGCGCCTTTTGATAGGTTTCAAGGCTTATGCCAAGCGCTTTGCATTGACTTGCTTAGGCTTTCGCATTTAGGTGAGGTGAATGAGCGAAGAAGTGAAAAATGAGATATTGAGGGCTTGGAACCGCCATTTGGCATTGCAGGAGCAAAGGCACAGCAGGAACGAGTGGTCCTCTGCGCAGGCAGAAGACTACAAAAGGATATTCAAAGAGGGAATAATGCGCCACTCCAAGCTTTCCAAGAAAGAGAAAAATGAGCTTCTTGCGCACATAGGCTTCCCCCCTATGAGAGACAACTGAGGCTGGCGCATCCTCAGTTTCTATTTTTTCCTGGGCTTGAAGAATTGCCCGGAGATTGCGCAGCCCTTCCTTTCGCGGCATTTGCCGCCAGGCAAAATGAGGCTGAAATTGGGCATCAGAGTCAAGTCACCTCTTCACCGCAAATCCGAGTCGCACTTCTCATCATCTGCCTAAGCGCAATTTGGCAACCGCCTTCCCTAAAGCAGCTCCTCAAGCTTTCTTGCCGCCAGCTTTGCTTTCTCAAGCGAGATTGAGAATGACTTTTCCTGCTCCTCAAGCACGTGAGGCGGAAAAAACAGCCAGCCTTGGCGCGGAAGCCTCCATCCTATAAGATAAGTTATGCCTGTGGCATCCTCCCACTCCTTCATCTTTTCCACTTTTTCCTTGCCAAATGAAAGCCTGCCTGAGTCCCAGGCTTTGCATTCTATAGCATACTGCCGCGCCTGCCTGAACGCAAGAAGGTCAGGCGAAATTGAATTCACCCCTGAGCCTGCTGCCCTTATCACCGCAAAGCCATTTTTTGAGAAAAAATGGACAAGCTCGCGCTCTGCCCGCGCCCCTTTGCGGTAGGTCCCAAGCGCCATGGGAAAAGCATGCAGCAAAAAAATAATAATCATGCCTTCGCAAGCCCAAGCTTATGGAAATCCCGCCTGTGTTTTTTGGGGCTCTTTTGGCTTTTTTGGCAACTTCTGCTGGGGCGGCTTGCTTGGCTTTCGCAGGAAAGCTTGGCAGGCAAGAGCATGCTGCTTTGCTCAGCTTCTCATCAGGAGTGATGCTTTTTGCCTCAATTGAGATGCTGGAAAGCTCATACTCCTCGTCAGGGATGCAGGAAACCCTGATGGGCCTTGCCGCAGGCATGGCTGCCATGCTTTTGCTTGAAAGGGCGATTCCGCATGCCCATGCTGCCCTCAAAAAGCAAGGAATTGGCAGGCATGAGAAGAAGGCCCTTATGATAGCAGGCGCGATAACCTTGCACAACATTCCTGAAGGCTTTGCAATAGCCTCCTCTTTTGCCTCCTCTTCGCAGCTTGGCTGGCTGGTCTCGCTTTCAATCGCAGCGCAGGATTTCCCAGAGGGGCTGGTGGTGTCCGCTCCGCTTATCGCTTACGGGGTGAGGAAGAAGGACTCGATATTATGGGGGTCATTCTCAGGCGCAGTTGAGGCAGCCGCAGCTGCCTTGGGCTATGCTGCCCTCTCGGCAGTTTCGGCAATCGCTCCGCTGGCGCTCTCTTTCTCCGCAGGCGCAATGGTTTTTGTCACCTTGTTTGAGCTTTTGCCTGATGCCTTTGCCCACGGAAAGCCAAGGGATGCGGTTGCCTGGGTTGCCGCAGGGCTGATTCTGGCTTATGCGATAGTGGGTTTGCTTTCGTGAATCAAATTTCGGACTCTTCTATGCACTCGTCGCATTTGAGCTTTCCTTGGTCCATGCGAAGCTCCTCGGAAAAGCAGCCGCAGCTTGCGCAAACGCCTGCCATGTACTCATTTGGCTTGGAGTCGCGCAGGCTTGCAGTCTCCAAAATCACATCCACAATCCCTGGATAAACGCGAAGCAGGTCCCCTTCTGTTATTATGCCAACCAGCCTGCCTTTCTTGTCCAGCACAGGAAGGCGCTTGACTTTGTTGGCGCGCAAGGCAGAAGCAGCAGTCTCCACCGTGTCGCTTGCTTTTATCACCTTCAAGGGCCTGCTCATTATGTTCTTGAGCTTGACTTTCTTTGGGTCCTTGCCCTCGGCAACCACTTTGCAGACAATGTCCCTCTCAGTGATTATTCCTTTTGCTTTCCCTTTTTGCGTGATTATCACCGAGCCCACTCCGGTTTTTTTCAGAAGCTTTGAGGCATCCTGGACGGTTTTGTCAGCAGGAAGAGTATACACCCCTATGGTCATGCACTGCCCAACTTTTATCTCCATTCTTCCCACCTCCCATAAAAATTCAAAATCAAAGCTTTTAAAATGAGGCTCCAAAAATTAGCCTGTGGGAAAATGGAGTTGAGAAGCTTTATTGCAGGGATGCTTTTTCTGATTGGCCTTCAGGTGCTCATGCCTGTCTTAGGAATAAGCGTGGACATAACTTTGCCCTATATGCCTTATTCCAGAGTCCTGCTTGGCTTGATTGCCCTTGTGTTGGCATACTACATTTTCAAAAGCAACTAGCGTGAGCCAAGGTCTTGCCTTTTTGCCTTATCTGTCAGGATTTTTTTAGCCTCACTTTCAACCAGCTCTGGAAGCTTTATGTAGACGCAATAATACACATAGTCTTTGGAGTGCGTCACCTTGAGCTGCCACTCGTTTTCCTCAAGCTTGGCTTTCGGGAGAGGCATTCCAAATGAGACTGCTTCGCCGAATATGGTGACCGGCTCTCCTTTCTTGTTGTCGGATGACAATACGGCAATATCCCGGTTGAGGATGCGCGAGTAAAAATGGGAAATCCCTATCCTGTTTGCCCTGTCCTCAAAGCCATAGGCTTTGTTCCTTTCCTCATTCTTCGCATTCTTCACTGCTTTTTCCATAAAAACACACCTAACTTTTTTGGAGGAAAAAAGCTTAAATGGGTTTCTTGGAGCCAGTTAGAAATAATAAGGATGGCGCAAAAATGCCTTGCGATGCAAAGCCGCTTGGAAAATGAGCTTGACATAAGCATTTATGGCATAATATTTGCGCTAATCATGATAGTTGTGCTTTCTTTCATAAACGCGCTGATATATGTGCCTGCGATAGCCACCTGGATTTATGATGAAACCGGCTCGTCAGAATCTGCAGTCTTTTGGTCGACCCAAGCTGTGCCTTTCAGGATACATTACGCAAGCAAAACCCCCCAAGCCTCGCCATGCGGAGGAAGCAGCAACGGGTATGTCTTGGAGATGGAAAATGTCTGGATTGGAACATATTCAATAACCGGAATGCAGATAGACGGCCAGCAGCCTTCCTCAATCTGCGATGCCTTTACAGGAAGAGTGGGGCCTGTGCTTGCTCCCAATGGCAAACGGCAGCTTGTGGGAATAGAGATGCCAGAGCCTGTTGGCTGCGTTCCTGGAGAGAAAGAGAAGGCAAGCGTGCAGATTTCTTACCGGAAGGAAGACCCATTTGTCCCCATGGGAGTTCCGCGCGAGGGGACGCAGGCAAGCGCCCGGAAGCTGATGGTCGCCTGCAACATGACAGCAGAAGATGGCAGCTTTGGGCTCCACTTCGAAAGCGGCCATTTCCTTCCGCCAATTGTGCCTGGAAAGGAATATTTTTTCCAATTCAAAGCATCAGGCGGCGTTCCGCCCTACACATATTCCACGAAAGACTACCTTTATGGGCTGAAATTTGACTCTGACGGGCGCATTTATGGGATGCCTCTTCCTTCCCAAGACTTGCCGCCAAAAATAAAGCTTGTTGTAAGGGTGGAGGATGCAGAAGGAAGAAGCGCAGAGAGAGTGTTTGCAGCCGAGGTGCCTGCAAGCCAGCAGGATTGAGGCTCCTGCGCCTTCTGCAGGGCAAGGTTTATATAGCCATCAAGCCATAAGGGATATGCTGTGCGTGGATGGCAGCAGGAGCATTAAGCGATGAATCCCCTGTCAACAGCGCACCGCACATCAGAAGATTCACGGCTCCGCTTGTGCGGAGGTTGTCATAAAGATTCATGCTCATTGTTGCCATGCCGGCAGCAAGGCTGCAGGCATTTGATTTTGGCAAGGGCTGCAATCTTTTTGAGGTTGGGCTTGATGGAAAGCATGGCTTTCTGCCAGGATTTGCAGGCAAGCAGTCGCCTGCTTTGATGCCTAGGCTAGCTGCCAGCTGCAACCACAACCTTGAAGCCGTGAGTCTTGTTTTGCGAAGGTGAAAATATGGGAAAAACTTACATTGACACAGTCAAGTACCTTGTGTATGCGAATGTGGAGATAGACGGATTGGTGGAGAAGCCTGATGTGGTTGGAGCCATCTTTGGCCAGACCGAGGGGCTGCTTGGAGACGAGCTTGACCTTCGGGACTTGCAGAAAAACGGCAGGATTGGCAGGATTGAGGTGGACCTTCAGCCAAGAGGAGGCAGAAGCAGCGGAAAGATAAAGCTGCCTTCATCATTGGACATGGTGGAAACCTGCATACTTGCAGCTGCGCTTGAGACAGTGGATAGGGTAGGCCCCTGCGAAGCCAGGATATCTGTTGAGAAGATAGAGGACACCAGGAACGCGAAAAGAAAAGTGCTTGTTGACCGGGCAAAAAGCCTGCTCAAAAGCCTGCTCACAAATGAGATACCGGAAAGCAAGGAGATTTCTGAGATGGTCCGCCAAGAGGTCAAGATTGCCGAAATTGAAGAATATGGACCTGAGAGGCTCCCCTGCGGGCCTGCGATAGAAAAGCAGGATTCCATAATAATTGTTGAGGGCAGGGCTGATGTGCTCAACCTCCTGAAAAACGACATCACCAACGTGGTGGCGGTGGGAGGCGCCAACATCACCAGCACCATAGCCAAGCTTGCCCGAGAAAAAGAAGTCACCGTGTTTTTGGACGGCGACAGGGGGGGAGACATAATCCTCAACGAGCTTGCCAGGGTGGCAGACATTGATTTTGTCGCCAGGGCGCCTGATGGAAAGGAGGTTGAGGAGCTTTCAAGAAAGGAGCTTATCAAATGCCTCCGGGCAAAAGTCCCGTTTGAGCAGGCAGGAAAGGAAGAGAAGCAGGAAAATGACAGGAAGGCTGCAAAAAGGTACGAAAGCCAGGAAAGGCAGAGAAGAAGGTATGAGGAGCAGAAGCCTTATTCCTCTCCTGCTTCCCCACCAGCAGCGCCTTCCTCTTTGCAAGAAGAAGTGCAGGTGCCAATCCCGCCTGCTGAGGCGCGCGAGGAGGCTCCTGCCCCATCCTTGCAAGTTTCAGAGGTTCCGCCCCAGCTTCTGGCAAGCCTGGAGGAGCTTGAGAACACCCTTAGGGCAAGATTTTACAATTCCCAGCTGGAAGTCATCAAAGAGATGCCTGTGAGGGACATGATAAAAAGCCTGGAGGAGCAAGAAGAGGTCTATGCCATTGTATTTGACGGGATAATAACCCAAAGGCTTGCTGATTTGTCTGAAAACAAGAAGGTTGCATGCCTTGTGGGCATAAAGCTGGGCAATGTCTTCCGCAAGCCGCAGACGGTATTGATATACACCAAAACGTGATTGGCATGATGAGGCAAAAGCGCGCGCGAATTCCCAGCCCCCCAAGCAGGCACCTCTCTTCCTTTGAGCAGGTCTTGAATGAGGACTTGATGAAGCCTGCGCGCAAAAAGCCCAGGGGGATAAAGCTTTCAGAAGAAGACGGCATGATAAAGGCTCGCCTGAAAAAAGATTTCCGCCAGGCAACTGTAGCAGTGGTGGATGGGAAACGGTATGTCCGGCTGTGCGACTGGGGCAATCAGGCAGCAGAAACCCTTGTGCGCGCAAACCTCAAGGAGCTTATAGCCAGGGCAAAGGAAGTAGGCAAGCGCATGCTGAAAGAAAAGGACGGAGGCTTGCTTGAAGAAAGATGCTTGGACCCAATAGGAGGCATCTCGCGCGCTGGGCTTGTGGATTCCAAAGGCGGCAAGCTGAAGGCCAACGGCCGCGCAGCCTACGAGATGATAAAGCAGTTTTTCAAAGACCGGCAGATGATGGAAAAGCTTGCACGGCACGCAATTGAGGAATACAGAAAAGAAAGCCGATAGATTTTTTGCATTCTTATTTTGGAAAAGTTTTCAACGCAGGGGGCTTTTCGGTTATTCTTAGTGCCCCTCAACAAACCCTTAGGTTGCATGTTGGGGGTGAGCCCTCAGGGGGCTTTTGGGATATTCTTAGCGCCCCCTAGGGATGGGCCCAGGAGGAATCGAACCCCCAGTCTTCTGCACGTCAAGCAGACGTCTTAACCATTGCCGGGCACCTGCCTTCTGGAAAATGCCGTTCGACTATGGGCCCAAACCTTTGGTTTTCTAATTGGCAATATTTAAATGGTTAAGGAGGGCAGGGGTTTAAGTTTAAATGCATTTTCAGAGGAGTTCAACCATGCGCAAAGCCTCGGCATTCTGCCCCGCTTACGCAACAGGCATATTCACAATAGAGAAGGGAGACGCAGCAGGAGCAGGCTTTTGCATAAGCAAGGGCATGACCACTGTGGTTTCAGAAAGCCCCAGCGGAAAGATTTTCATAAACGGCAAGCGCAGCTTGGCTAAAGTTTCGCGCGCGGTCATAAGAAAGTTCCAAAAGCACGCAGGAAGCTTGCGGCTCGAGGTGAGGCACCAGGCAGCTGTCCCAATAGGCTACGGGCTTGGGATGAGCGCAGCAGGAGCCCTCTCGCTCTCGCTTGCTTTGAATGAGCTTTTGGGCTGCGGCTTTCCAAGAAGCCAGTGCGTGAAGATAGCGCATGACTGCGAAGTGGAGTGCGGAACCGGGCTTTCCGGGGCTGATGCTGCCTCGCTTGGGGGGCTGCTTGCCCTCAGAAGAGTGGGGGAAAAGCCGATAAGGATTGAGGCAGAGGGGAAAAAAGCCCACTTCGCATTCTTTTCGCCCATAAAGACCTCCTCTGTGATACTCCAAAAAGGGTGGAAAAGAAAGGTAAATTTCCATGGCAAAAAGGCGCTTGACCGTTTGTTTTCGCAAAGAAGCTGGGAAGGATTCATCTCCGCCTCACGAAGCTTTGCGCAGAACACAGGGCTTGCTGATTGGTGCAAAGGCGAGCTGGATGCAAATCCTCATGCCAGCATGGCGATGCTTGGCAAGACTCTTTTTTCCGCAAGCAGAATAGTTTCGGCAAGAAAGCCCCGGCTTTGCCTTGAGGCAGAAGTTTCAGGAAGAGGGGCAGAGGTTCTTTGAAAGGGTGTTTGGTTGGATATTTTGATGCTGAATCCTTTTTTTTACCCCTACCCTGGCGGGACAGAAAAGCACATCCTTGAGGTGGGGAAAAGGCTTGCGAAAAAGCACGCGATAACAGTGCTTGCGGCCCAGATGCAAAACACCGAGCCGCAAGAGGAGATTTTTGGCATGAGGGTGGTCCGCACCCCAGCGAAGATACTCTACAGCCTGCCTCATCCCCTGCCTCCGCCCATGCCCATAATGCCCAATCTTGTCCAGGACATAAGAAGGGAGCTTGCGAAAGCTGAAGCCATGCACATACACAACCGGTTCGTCTTCGGGCCGGATATTGGCAAGCTGGCAGTTGACGGAGGCAAGAAGCTTTTCCTCACTCTGCACAACTCCCGCCCGGTGGGCATAGACCTCATGACTGATTTCTTCGGCTGCCTTTGGGATGATTGGTTCGCAAAGAGGCTCATGCGCATGTGCACTGGGGTGATGGGCGTCAGCCAGGACACGCTGGACATGACTCTCCCGAAAGGCTTCAGCAAGCCGACCAAGGTGATATACAACGGGATTGACGAAAGGTTCTACAGGCCGGCAAAGCCGAGCCGCGAGTGGATGGAGTATTTTGCCGAAAATGAGGTGAAGCTGCCTGTTGTTTTCAGCAACGCCCGCCTCCTTCCGCAAAAGGGGCTGCACCATCTTGTGGATGCCATGAGGGGAATAGACGCAGGGCTGGTGATTTTGGGGAGAGGCCCGCTGAAAGACAGGCTGAGGGCGCAGGCGAAAGCGAACGGAGTCAACATCCATTTCATCTCCAACAGGATAACCGACAAAAGCCTTGCCGGGCTTTACAATTCAATCGACCTGTTTGTCCTTCCCTCGCTTTACGAGCCTTGCGGAATAGCCATGCTTGAGGCAATGGGATGCGCAAAGCCTTGCATCGGAAGCAGGATTGGCGGGCTGAAGGAGATAATACAGCATGGGAAATCCGGCATCCTGGCAGAGCCCGCAAGCCCGCGGCAGCTTCATGAGAGCATATGCCTTCTTCTTTCTGACCGCAAGCTTGCGCTGCGCATCGGCAAGGAGGCTCGCAAGCGCGTGCTGCGCGAATTCACATGGGACATTGTCGCTTCAAAAGTGGGGAGGTTTTACGATGAGCTCAAGTAGGATTGACGCATCTTTCATTGTGCCTGCGCTGAATGAGGAGAAATACATAGAGCGGACGCTTCGCTCAATAAAGTCCCAAAAGACGCGCCTGAGGTTTGAGCTGATAGTCGCAGACGGAAAAAGCTCGGACCGGACCTTGAAGATTGCCTCCAAATACGCAGACAAGATTGTGGTGAGCCCAAAAAGCGGCATATGGGCTGGAAGGAACGAGGGGGCGAAGAAAGCCAAAGGCAGGCTGCTGGTTTTCATTGACGCAGACACCATAATCCCGCCCAATTATCTTGATGTTGTCTATCAGGCGATGCAGGACAGGAGAATCTCAGGCCTCTCCTGCGCGTTCAAGTTTGACCGGCACACCAATGCGTTGCGCATAATCGAGACGCTTTCAAACAAGTACCTCCACCTTTTAGGCAGGCTGGGGATAGGGGAGCTTCAGGGCTTCAATTGCGTGATTCGGAAAAAGGACTTCATGCGGGTCGGCGGCTTCCCCAACAAGCCTCTTGAGGATGGCGCGATGGCGCGGAGGCTGCACAAGATAGGCAAGGTGGTCTTCTGCCCAAAAACGCACGTAATCACCTCCTCCCGCAGAATGTTCAAAGGCGGGACAATAAGCTCCATAGAGTATTACGCCAACTTGGAAATCATGACGCACATGCCCAATTCCGTTCTCCGCAAATTCCTGAAATACAAAAAATACATCCCTTACAGGTAGGGCTCTTTTGGCTCAAAAAAAAGCCCAATCATCTGGCGCATGTTTGCCGCCATCTGCCTTCCTCCCTCTGCCTCAAAAAGAAGTATTTCGCCTTTTGCCCCAAGTATTTTCCCATCCACAAATCCGGCTCTTTGGGGGCAAGAGGCTCTGGGGTAAAATGCGGATAGCTCCAATATCTTTGGGGAGAAATCCGGCAGGCATCCTGAGCCTCTCACCATCTCCACCGCGGCTTTGAAGTTCTCCCTTGCCAAATTCGCGTCAAAATCAAGCCTCCGCATCTTCTGCTCCATGCGGACAGAATTGGCGAAATTGAACCTCGCCTGTATTGCTGCCTCGGCGCCATAAATTCCGTCAGGCCCTTTTTGGGACGCAATCATGCAGCCAAAATCCGCCCCCTGCTCGCGCATGCGCTCCTCAAATCTTTCTGCCCTTGTGACTCCGCATTTGATTATGTCCTCCCCAAAGCCAGCAAGATAAAGGCAGTATTCCTCCTCCTTTGCCTTCTCATAAAGCTCAGGGTGGCCTGTGAAGTCCCCCACTGTATAGGCTTTTGATATGTCAAGCAGGGCGCATGCAGGGCACTGCTTCACATTGACCGCGTGGTTGGGGCAGGGGGCAAGGGAAGAGGGCGAGCGGAATCCCACGCACGCGCGCTTGTCTGAAAAGGCAAGCCTGTGGCGCTTTCCTGCCTCAAGCTCATGCCCTCCCAGCCCCTCTGCGCTGCGGAAAAGGATGGTCGGCTTGCCTCCGCCTGAAAAAAACCTTATGAAATGGAGCATATGCACCGCAAAATTTCTGCCGCGAGCAGTTTAAATATTTAGGCAAAGCTGCTTGCCGATGCCGATAGGCGTTTTAATCTTGCTGCTGATGTGTCTGCAGAGGTGTAGCATGAATCTTGACGCATACCTTGAGTCAGAGGTGAATTCCCTTAGGGAAAAGGGGCTGGACTGGAAGCTCAGGAGGCTTGCAGGAGGGAGCAGGCCAAGATGCAATGTGGATGGGAAGGACGTCATAATGTTTTGCTCCAACAACTACCTTGGGCTTTCTGAGCACAAGGCCCTCAAGAAAGCCGCCATTGCGGCGGTCCGGTCGCATGGCGCAGGCTCAGGCTCAGTGCGCGCAATAGCAGGCACCATGGATCTGCACCTTGAGCTTGAGAAGGCAATCGCCCGCTTCAAGAGAACGCAAGCCGCCCTTTATTTCCAGACAGGCTTTGCTGCCAACCAGGGCTCAGTGCCGCAGCTTGGCGTGGAAGGGGACCTGCTGATTTCAGACGAGCTGAACCATGGAAGCATAATTGACGGGGTGAGGCTCTCCAAAGCCGAGCGGGCAATATACAAGCACAAGGACATGTCGGACTTGGAGAGGATTCTTAAAGAGGCAAGCTCAAAAGGCTACAAGAAAATCTGGGTGATAACCGACGGCGTATTCTCCATGGATGGCGACATTGCCCCTCTTGACGAGATTGAAAAGCTTGCGCACAGCCACGGCGCTTTTGTTTATGTGGATGACGCCCACGGCGACGGGGTGCTTGGGGAGCATGGGCGCGGCATAGTCTCCCATTTTGGGCTTGAGGGAAAAATTGAGGTTGAGATGGGGACCTTCTCAAAAGCCTTCGGCGTGGTGGGGGGCTATGTGGCAGGCTCTCAGGCTCTCTATGATTTTCTGCAGAACAAAGCGCGCTCTTTTCTGCTGTCCGGCTCTGCGCCTCCTGCCACTGTCGCGGCTTGCAAGGCAGCAATTGAGCTTTTGGAGAAAGACGACCGGCTTGTCCGCAAGCTTTGGCGCAACGCGAAGAAATGGAAGCGCGGGCTGAAAAAGCTTGGCTTTGACATTGGCGAAAGCCAAACGCCAATAACCCCTGTCATGCTTGGGGAAAGCAAGCTTGCCCAGGAATTCTCCAGGCAGCTTTTTGAGGAGGGGGTGTTTGCGCTGCCCATAGTCTATCCCATGGTGGCAAAAGACAAGGCGCGGATACGCACCATGATAACCGCAGCGCACAAAAAAGAGGACATTGAGGACGCTCTTGCGGCATTTGAGAGAGTGGGGCGCAGGCTGAAGGCAATATAGGTGCTCTCATGCCGCCAAAAAAACGGGACTTGGCAGAGCTTAGCAGGAAAGTCCAGCAGCATATGGAGGAGGAGAGGAAAAGCAAGCCTTCTGGAATCCTGGCGGAAATCATACTGGGAGGGCAGGATGGCTTGGTGAACGTGCTGGGCATTGTGCTTGGGGTTGCCTCCGCAACTTCAAGCGGCTTTTTCGTGCTGGTGGCTGGGCTGGTGGCAACTTTCGCAGAGTCCATCTCCATGTCCGCAGTGGCTTACTCCTCAAAAAGGGCGCAGCAGGACCATTACAGGAGAGAGCTTGAGCAGGAGAAATGGGAGATAGAGAACCTCCCTGAAATAGAGCGCGAGGAGGTCCGTCTGATTTACCTGAAAAAGGGGCTGCGCGGAAAGAGGCTGAAGCAGGCGGTTGAAGCCATAACCTCCAACAAGCAGCTTTGGCTTTCTTTCATGATGAGCGAGGAGCTGAACCTATCTCCTGTGGAGAAAGGCGAGCCTCTCCGCTCAGCAGCCCTGGTGGGCTTTTCTGCGATATTAGGCTCCCTTCTTCCTCTCATTCCATTCATATTTGCGCCCGTGGGCGAGGCAGTAGGGCTATCTCTTGCCCTCTCCACTGCTGCGCTTTTTGCGGTCGGGGCATACAAAGCAAAGATAACTGTCGGAAGCTGGTGGAAAAGCGGCTTTGAGATGGCTCTTGTGGGCATGGCAGCGGCGATAGCAGGATGGCTTGCAGGCAGCATTTTGGGGGAATATTTCGGGCTCAAAAGCGGGCAGTTCATTTCTGCCTAAGCTGGCTGAGCTTCCTGTCTATCTTCTTCTCTGCCTCCAGCCTCTCAAAATCGTATTCAGAGTAATCCACAAATTTCATGCCTGACGCAAGAAGGGGGAAGGCTTTGGAAAGAAGCCTGTGCATCTGCTGGGCGACTTTCCGGTAGTCCGGATGGCCCTGCCGCATGGAGCGAAGCTCGCAGAAATGGTAAGCCTCCCTAAGATTCATCTTGGCATACCAGCGCATCCTGCATCCAAGGGGCACAACATATTGCGCCTCGTAAGGCATTTCTTGGCAGATGCGGGAATAAGCCTCATCTGCCGCCGCCACCGCCTCCTGCACCAGCTTGTCAAGCCCTGTGCCTGCAAGCTCAGCAGGCATGTCAAAGCCATGCTTGGTGGTGAGAAGCTGCCTTTCCTGCGTGAGAATCCTGTGCCTGTGCAAGTCCCTGTACATGCCGAAATTGCCGGTTATGCAAAATGTGCAGTATGCGGATTCAAAAGCCCTGCCTGGCTTGTGCCTCCTGTTGGAGCGCTTTCCCACGTAAGCCTCCACTATCCTGATCTTCTCATCCATGCCCAAGGAAGCCACCACGCTTCTTATCTCATTCAGGCTGGCGTGAAGATGGGGAAACAGGATGGCAGCGACCACTTTGTCTTCCGCTCCATCGTCAAAATCCACCAGCTGAACCGAAGCCGCCTCTTCCCTGGCTTTCCCCAAAGAGCTGTATTTTTCGGCAAGGCGTGCAACCTCTTGCCTGCTTGCAGCCAAGTATTCCTGCTGCTCCTTTCCGTATTTGTCGTCTGCCCTTTTGACAAACGAGGGGATGACCTTGGAGAGCTCATGGTGGGCTTTTGAGGCAAGCAGGCGGACCTCGACAAGAGGAGAGGAGTACATCTTGACAAGCATGTACTCAAAAGCCCTGCCGTTTCCGTAAAAGCCCGCGTTGGTGAGGGTGGAGGCTGGAAGGATGCCCCTCAAAATGTCGCATACCTTGGCTTTTATGGTCGAGGCATACGCCCTCTCGCTCACATCCTCCTGGCGCGGGAATTTTTCCTGCTGCATTTTCGAGACTTCAGGTATGAGCTTGCAGTATGTGTCAAAAAGCAAATCGCAGGCTTGAAGATAATCATCGGCAAAGCGCGATTCCATTATTCTCTGCTCCCGCAAGTAGCGGTAATTTCCGCTTTCCTTCTGGTCGAAGAAGACATAGCGGGTGGATTTCTCAAGCGGCGAGATTCCTATCCTGCTGTCCTGCATCGCTTTTGTGGCAAGGTTGGAGATGTTCTCTGCGGCAAGGTGGGCGCCCCCAAGCTCAGCCACCGAATCATCCCCGTATCCCACAAGCACCCGGTCATAAAACTCCTCCGCTTTCTTTATGGCGATAAGCTGAGACTCTCCTCTGCTTTTGGCCTCGCCCACAATAGCCTCAAAGCCGGACTCTGGATTGAGAATGAACTCGTCCAAAAGAAGCCTGCGCAGGGATTTTGATGAGCGGGAATATCTGGAAAAAAGCGCGCCTTTTACCACTTCCGGAAGGTTTATGAGGGCAAACACATCAGAGTCCGTGTTGGTGCAAAATTGGGAAAGAATGGCTTTTTCCTTTTCGCTGAATTCTTCTGCCACCTGCCCACCAGCGCAAAACATGTAGGTAGATGTTTAAAACATTTGGGTTCAAATTGCAAGTTTGTTTTTTTAGGAGGTAGGGAAAATGCCTGACAAAAGACCTTTTGATGTGCTCAATGGCGCGCTCAACAACACAGTGATAGTGGGGCTGAAAGGCGGAACCGAGCTTAGGGGCATCATGGTCAGCTATGATGTGCATATGAATTTGGTTCTTGAGAAAGCAGAGCAGCTGAAGGACGGAGAAGTCAAGCGAGGCATAGGGACAGTGCTTGTGCGAGGCGACTCTGTGATTTACATCTCTCCATCTTGATTTGGGCTTGTGGCGCAACGGTAGCGCGCCTGCATGGCAAAGGCTGCCTGAAAAAAGCAGCCTTCCGTAATGCAGGAGGCTGGGGGTTCGAAAGCTTTGCCAGAATTTCTGGCACAGCCGCCAATCCCCCCGAGTCCATCCCTAGGGGGCGCTAAGAATAACCGGAAAGCCCCCTGAGGGCTCACCCCCAACATGCAACCTAAGGGTTTGTTGAGGGGCGCTAAGAATATCCGAAAAGCCCCCTACGTTGCAAAGCTTTCGCTTTGCTTCGCGCCCAAAACCTTGCGAGTCTGTCCTCAATGGTGATAATAAAAAAAAGCAGCATGGATGCAGGAAGGAGGGAATTTTGTGAATGCCCAGAAAGCCAAAAGGCAGATGGCAGAAAGCTTCAGAAAATTCATGGATTTGGGGAAGGAAAGCGTGAAGAGCAGATTTTTCAGGGAATACAAAGAGTACCAGGCTTTTGAGAAAAAGTTCTCTGAGCTTGAAAGGAAGGCAGAAAGGAAAGCCCAGCCTATAAGCAAGGAGGATGCGCAGGAAATTTTGAAGATGGAGGCTTTGGAGGAAAAAAGGCTGGTGGAGGATTTCTTTGTTTTGGGCAGAAGCCTTGTTCGCACAAGAAACAGGCTTGAGGCGGCTTTCCTAGCCGCTTATGCCGGCATGTGCTCTTTTCTTTTCTCTGGGCTGCTGAGCTTCTCCAAAGGGGAGGCGCTTGAGGCATTCAGCAGCCCAAAAATGCTTCCAGGCTTCATTCTTGCTGGCATATCTGCCGTCCTTTACAAAGCAACCCAGAGGTATTACAAAGCCTATGAGAAGATGCAGGAAATCTCCTCAAAGCATCTGTCGAAATCTTTTGAGGAAGAAACCTAGGCTCCCGATTTTGTTTTTATTGGTTTCTCTCCTAATCCAATTCGCGCTCCCATAGTCTAGTGGCTGACTCAAGCGCGACTGTGCGCTTGCAAGCCGGACAACCCGGTCAAGGACGGAGCCCTCTCACAGCGTTCGGAATGCTGGAGAAAGGCTTTAACTCGGGTTCAAAAGGAAAACCTGGCAATCCCGATGGGAGCGCTTTTTTTGGAAATCTATAAAAATGCATTATTGCCAAATGCCCTCATGAAGGGGAAGTCTTTTGGGCAAGGCGGGACAGAATACTTGGTTCTTCTTTCAATTGTGCTTGTGATTGCCTTGGTTTCAGTTGCCCTTCTTGCTTTCTTTCCAGGCATGGCTTCAGATGCGGCAAGAGCAGAATACCAGGCTTATTGGAGATCCGCGACTCCGATTGCAATAGTGGATGGAACTGCGTATGCTTATGCAACTTTGGGAGGACCTGAAAACAACGGGGGAGTGAAATTTGTTTTGCAGAACAACGGGCCTTATACAATTGAGCTTTTGGCAATCTCAAAGGAGGCAAATGTGAATAATGAAGGAGATCCTGAGGAAGGGGTAAGAAGCAAGGCATGGGCTTACTTCAGCCCAGAGTACCTTGGATCCTATATTGCATATGTCGGCCCTCCGCATGGCACAGGGTTCCAAGAAAGAAACGATCGGATTTACATCGCGCCTGGCGAGAAAATAACCGTGGGGTACAATGTCTTACACGGCATTGCTGGCCATGGCCCATATAATCCGAAAGCAGTCTGCCTCATGGCAATACCAGATTCTCAGGTGCCTGAGATTAAAAGCTGGATTGAGTTTCCTCCGGTCACATTCTATTACAGGCAGATAATTGACGGAAAGCCAGGAATCCCAAAAAAGCAATACGGAGCAAAGCCGATAATCCTCAACTGCCTAGACGCCACCATGTCATAATCAGAGGTGCTCCCTTCCTGCTTTGACCACGTTTTCAAAAAACCTAAGGCTGTTTTTCTCATAAGTTATGCCCTCAGGCCATCTTGGGAAGTGGAAGCGCAAGACCGAGCATTCAGGATGCGGCATGAGCCCGAAAATTTTTCCTGTCTTGTCGCATATGCCTGCGATGCTTTTGGCTGAGCCGTTTGGGTTTATCGGATAGCCTCCCTCCTCCATCTTCTCATCCACGTATTTCAAGACCACCTGCCCTCTTTTCTCCATCTCGGAGATTGCATGGCTTGGAGCCACAAACCTGCCTTCCCCATGCCTCACTGGGCAGAGGACAAAAGGCACGCCCTCGAAATACTTGCACACGCTTTTTTGGGGCTTAAGATAAACCCACCGGTCCTCAAACTTGCCGCTTGCGTTTCCTGCGAGGGTTGCCTGCTGCTTGAAATCGGATGATAGGTTGGGAAGGGCGCCCAGCTTGACTAGAACCTGAAAACCGTTGCATATCCCAATGATTGGCTTTCCTGACAGGGCAAATTCCTCAAACTGGTTGCGGAAGGTGCTTTTGAGCTTGTTGGCAAGCACCTTTCCTGAGGCTATGTCATCCCCGAAGGACCAGCCTCCTGGTATGGCGAATATCTCATAGTCAGAAAGCCTGGCTTTTCCTGAGGATATGTCTGAGAAATGGATTATGCGCGGCTCTGCTCCTGCAAGAAAGAACGCATGCGCAAGCTCAGCCTCGGAGTTCAAGCCGAAGCCTGAAAGGACCAGGCATTTTGGCTTTTTTTGGGTGTCTGCGCCCTTTTTCATCCAAACCGAGACTTTTTGGCTTTTTGCCAAGGCAATCACCACTTCTTCCAAGCCTCAAGCATCTCTCCCACTCCTGCAGAAACAATAGGCTTTCCTTTATAGGTTATGTGAAGCTGCTTGATTTCAGAAACCCTGCCCAGCCTGAAGCATCCCACTTTGCGCATGAGCCTCGCAAACGCTTTTTCTTTGCCCTTCTTGACAGAGACCACAAACCTGCCGGCAGATTCGGAGAATAGGAAATGCGATGGGACCATCTTGCCCAAAGCTCCATCCAGGCTTATCTGGGCGCCAAGCATGCCGCCCATGCAGGATTCCGCGAGCGCAACCGCCAGCCCTCCCTCTGAGCAGTCATGGCAGGAAGCCAGCATGCCTCTTTTTATTGCAGCCTCCAGCTTCCTGTAAAGCTTGGCGTTCCTTTTGAAATCAACCTTGGGGAAATTGGCGCCAAGGATTCCTTTCATCGCATAGTATTCCGAGCCTCCCAATTCGTCTTTGGTCAGCCCGAGAAGATAAATCAGGTCTCCTGGGCTTTTGAAGTCGGTCGTAGCTGCTTTTGACGCATCATCTATTCTTCCCACCATGCTCACCAAAAGGGTGGGCAGGACTGATATTTTCCACTTCCCATGCCGGTAGTCATTTTTCATGCTGTCTTTTCCGGATATTAGCGGAATGCCGTAAGCCATGCAGGCGTCATGGAGGCCCTGGCAGGCTTGCACAAGCAAGGCGAGCTTGTGCTTGCCATCCGGATTGTCCGGAGAATAGACGGGGTCAGGCCAGCAGAAATTGTCCAGGGCGCAGGCTCTCTCCAAGCTTCCCCCTGCGGCAACAAAGTTCCTGACTGCCTCATCCACCGCATTTGCAGCCATCTGGTAAGCATCAAGCATAGAAAGCCTTGGGCAAAGCCCATTTGAAACCACCAAGCCTTCTTTTCTCTGAGGCAGCGGAACTATCACCGCCGCATCAGACGGCCCCTCTGCGTTCTTTCCGCACAGAGGCTTCACCGCAGAGGTTCCTTGAACCTCGTGGTCATACTGGCGGATTATCCATTCCTTTGAGCGTATGTTGGGCCGCGAAAGGAGAGAGAGCAGGTCTTCTTTGGGGTCTGATGACAAGATGGGAGGCGGCTCTGAAAGCTTTCTTGGGCTTGCCTCAGCCTCAAGCTCCATCTGCGGCAGCCCGTTGTGCAGGAAATCCATGTCCAAATAAGCAACTGTCTTTGCCCCATACTTCACATGCATGAAGCCAGAGGAGTTGAACTCGCCCAAATCCGAAACCTCCACGTTCCTCAGCCTCGCAAGCTGGACAAACTCCCCTGCCTTTGAAGGCGGGACTGCGAACGTCATCCTTTCTTGGGACTCTGAAAGCAGAATCTCCCATGGGTCAAGCCCAGGGTATTTGAGAGGCGCTCGGTCAAGGTGCAAAATGCAGCCTCCGCACGATTGCGCCATCTCTCCTACTGAGGAGGAAAGGCCGCCTGCGCCGTTGTCGGTGACCGCATTGAAAAGCCCCAAGTCCCTTGCCTCCAAAAGGAAATCAGCCAATTTCTTTTGCGTGTAAGGGTCGCCAAGCTGGACAGCTGAAACAGGAGAGCCCTCATGAAGCTCAACTGAGGAGAAAGTCGCCCCGTGGATTCCGTCCTTGCCAATCCTCCCGCCTGCCATGAAAATCCTGTCTTTTGGCATTGCTCCCTTCTCATGAGTCTTTCTTCCTGCTATCTCAGAGGGCATCAGCCCTCCTGTGCCGCAATAAACCAAAGGCTTGCCAAGGTAGCTTTCGTCAAAAAACAGCGCGCCGTTGATTGTGGGTATTCCGCTGGCGTTCCCTCCTGCTGCCACGCCTGCGCGCACCCCCTCCATCACCCTTCTGGGATGGAAAAGCCTGGGCGGTATTTTGCCTTGGTAGTCTGGCGGCGCAAAGCAGAACACATCGGTGTTGAAGATTGGCTTTGCCCCAAGCCCGCAGCCAAGCACGTCCCTATTTACGCCCAGTATCCCTGTGAGCGCGCCGCCATACGGGTCAAGCGCAGAGGGCGTGTTGTGGGTCTCCACTTTCATGGCGACATTCCAGCCTGGCACGAACTCAAAAATCCCTGCATTGTCTTTGAATACTGAGACCAGCCATTTCTTCTTGCGCGCAAGCTTTTCGGTTGCTGCCTTTATGTAAGTTTTGAAAAGCGAATTTATCGCCTTCTTTTTCTTCCCGTCTTTGTAGGCTATTTTTGCGTTGAATATTTTGTGCTTGCAGTGCTCGGACCAAGTCTGGGCTATTGCCTCAAGCTCCACATCAGTGGGCGCAAGGGGCATGCCCATCTGCTTTCTTGCCGCAATAGTGTCCGGGTCTGCGTAATAATCCCTTATGCGCCTCATCTCCTCAATAGACAAGGAAAGAAGCCTTCGCCTGGATATCTCCAAAAGCTTCTTGTCTGAAACATTCAGGTCAATCTCAGAGACCAGCCCGCCGCCAACCGCCTCAACTTTTGGCGCAAAAGCCGCAAATCCCAAGCTTGCGAACTGCTGCGCGGTTTTTATCTCAAACCGGTGTATGAGGGGGTTTGCCAGAAGCTCAAGGGCAATCCTTTCTGCGCCCTGAAAATCCAATTCCCCCCAAAGCAAAAAGCATTTTGAAGTGTAGACTCCGCCTGAAAGCTTTTTTCCCAAAAGCTCGCCTATTGCCTCCTTGCTTGTGTCCCCCACATTGTCCTTCACGCCGGGCTTGAAGCCAACATGGATGGCATATGAGAATCCGCCTTCGGATGCGCCCATAAGAGGGGCATCCACCGAAAAGTCTTGTATAACAGGGTCGGAGAGAAGCTCCTGCCCAATCTGCTCTTTTTCCTGCTGGCTCAAATCCTCCTCAATAGTGTAAATATCCACAACGCGCGCAGCCTTAACTTTGCCAATCCCAAGCTCAGAATTTATCCTTTTCAGAAGGCTTTCGCCTGCAGGATCAGGCAAATCCTTTTTCATGCCCACCTCTATCCTGCACGCCATAGAAATCCGAAAATAAAGCAAAAGCAGGATTTAAAATAAGACCATGCTTTTGACCTTCTAATTCCATACTTGGACACATCTTTTTTGCTTTTCCAACCCCCAACCTTATTTAACTTTCATGGCAAGGAGATTAGAGGGGGGAATGGGCTAATTTGGTATGCTACCAGGTTTGGGACCTGGCGATCTGAGTTCAAATCTCAGTTCCCCCATCCCTAGGGGGCGCTAAGAATAACCGAAAAGCCCCCTAAGGGCTCACCCCCAACATGCAACCTAAGGGTTTGTTGGGGGGCGCTAAGAATATCCGAAAAGCCCCCTGCGTTGCAAAGCTTTCGCTGCCAAAATTAGTCTTTGTACACCGAAACTGTTGCCTCGCCTGAGGCGCATGCAAGGCTTTCCAGCCAGGCAGAATAGGTCCGGTTGAATTTGTCTTTGAAGCGCAAGGGATGCCCTGGGGACATCATGCCCTCAGAAACCTCAAGGAACTGGTCATCTTGAGCTGAGGCTAAGGCAAATCCCTTGGAGCCTGGGCTGCAATCCAAAAGCCTCAGATAAGTATGCCGCATGTAAAAATCCCTGGCAACCGAGACTGGCTGCCCCATCCTCAAATTGAATTTTCCTACCAGGCTTTGCTGGCTTGGAGGCGAATCGAAATCATCTATCCTATACAGCCTGGAGCCGCCTTCCGCAGCCCCAGATGCCGCAAAGACATGGAGCTCGGATTTTGGCTCGCCGCTTCTGCTCAGCCCGCTTGCCGCATTGTAAATGAAATACTTGGACCGGTAAGGCGAGGCGAAAAGATAGGCGTGCCCCAAAGGTATGCTTGCGTATTGCGGCTCAGAATAGCCGTCCCATATTTTCACCATGGCAACACTGGGAGGCTTGGGGTATGCCCGCAAATCCTCAAGCTCCACGCTCAGGCTGCCTGCCCTCAAAACAGATGAGCGGTTGAGTATTGAGGAGGAGGCTTTCCACAAGAAAGCCTGGCTTGCAGGCAGGCTGGCTGCTGCGCCTCCGAGCGCATCGCCATACAGCGATTCTTCAAAAGCCTCGCCTTTCTCTTTTGCCTCAAAGACGAAAATATGCGCTCTTTTTGCCCCGGAGGCTGCGCCTGCGTCAGTGCTTTTGGCATATATCCAAAATTGCCTGCCTGAGGGGGCGACGAATTTTTTTGCCTGGCCTGCAACCAGCTGGAACTCTGAGTAATTTCTCCTCTGCAAATCAGAAACCGAAAGCTTGGCTGGAAGGCTCTCGCTTTCAGCCCAGACATCAAGCAGCCGGATGGCCCCTTCGGAGAAATTGAGGGACGAGCCTGCGCGAAGATGGGCTGAGGCTGCCTCCTTTGGAGGCTGGCGCGGCTGGGGAGTGGGTTGCGCCTGCTTGCCAGTGGCGTTTTCTTTTGGAGGCTGCTGCCGCGCCGCAAACTCTTGGCTTTCGCCTTGAGGAGCTGCCTGAGGCAAAAGAAGGGAGGAGTTGTTGGCTGGCTGGATTTGTGGAGCCTGCCCTGCGCATCCGAAAAGCAAAATCAATGCGAAAACCAAAGCAGCCGCTATTTTCAGAGCATCACCAAAAAAATTTATGCCCGAAACCCTTTAAACGCCTTCATCCAGAAAAACAGCCCTGCCGATTCTCACCATGTCCGAGCCTGCCTCCACCGCTATCTCAAAATCATCCGACATGCCCATGGATGCTTGAAGCCCGAGGGAGCTTGCCTTGGCTTTCAGCAGGCGGTAAAAGGCAGAAGTGGCGGCTTTGTCGGAATGCATGCCCATGCCCATCAGCCCCACAAGCTTGACATTCGGAAGGCAGGATATCTTGCCGCATATGCTTTCTGCCAAATCAAAAGGGACGCCGCCTTTGCTTTTCTCTCCGTTGTTCACCTCCACAAAAAGCTCTATTTCTTTCCCATAGGCTTGCGCATGCTGGCTTATTTTCTCAGCCATGCTGGCTGAGGAGACGCTTTGGATGCAGGAGAAAAGCCTCACTGCCCTCTTTATCTTGTTTGACTGGAGGTTGCCTATCATGTGCTTTTCTATCTCTGAAAACTTCTGCTTTCCTAAAATTGACTCCAAGATTGAGAATTTCTCCTCTGCCTCCTGAACGCGGCTTTCCCCTATTATCAGGCGAGGCTCAATTTGCGCCAAGGCAGAAATCTGCTGCGCGGTGGCATACTTTGTCGCAAACAAAATCTTGGTGGAGCCTTCTTGCCTGCCTGCCCTTCTTTCAGCCTCGGCAATCCTGCTTTTAAGCTGCCGTATCTTTTGCTCCAACACGCCAGCATAATCCTGCCCAGCCCTTCCCACGCAAAGAGAAGAAAAAACAGGCTTTTAACTTTTATTGCCAAAATCCATGCATGGGCTCGGACAAGACAAAGGCTCTTATCTCGTTTGCGAAAATAGCTGTCGCAATAGGCGCAGGCTATGCCATGGTGACCATATGGAGCGAGGCTAGGGCAGGGATGGACCCTGAATATGAAATACTCGGAAACTCTGTCCCCCTTATTCCCTATGCGGCCGGCTTGGTCGTGGCTGTGATGGTCTTCTTCCTTCTCTCAAAAATGAGCAAAAGCGGAGGGGACTAGGAAAGCTCAAACATCCTGTCAAGAGCCCTTTTTGCCTTGGCAGCCACAGGCTCAGGCAGGATTATCTCGTTTTCTTTGGGAAGATTTTGCAGGATGCGCAATATTGCTGCAAGCGAATTTTTTTTCATGTAGGGGCAAAGCGAGCACAGCCCGACGAACTCCTTGCCTTCTGCCTTGGCGCGAAGCCGGTCCGACAGCCCGCACTCGGTAAGAAGCAGAAAGCGGGAGTGGGGAGAGGACAGGACGAATTTTTCCATGTCCGTTGTGCCTCCCACCAAATCAGCCTCCTGCGCCACCTCAGGCGGGCACTCGGAGTGGGCGAGGACCTTTATGCCTGGAAAGTGGCGCTTTATCGCCATCACTTTCTTTTTGTCCACGCTTTGGTGCACCACGCATCTTGCCTTCCACCCTATTATCCTCTTGCCTGTCTTTATGGCAAGATTTTGCGCCATGAAGCCGTCAGGGATGAATATTATCTCATCCTGCGGGAAAGAGGAGATTATTTTCTCCGCGTTTGAGCTTGTGCAGCAGACGTCTGACTCTGCCTTGACTTCCGCAGAGGTGTTGACATAGCAGACCACAGGAGCTCCCGGATGCATCCTGCGCAAGGCACGCACATCCTCGGCGGATATGTCGTCCGCAAGGGAGCAGCCAGCCTCAAGCGAGGGGATGAAAACGCGCTTTTTGGGATTTAATATTTTGGCGGTCTCAGCCATGAATTTGACTCCTGAAAAAACAAGCACATCGGCATTTGACCGGCTGGCTTGCACTGAAAGCCCATAAGAATCTCCTGTGAAGTCAGCGACACCAAAGATTATGTCCGGGGTCTGGTAGGAGTGGGCAAGAATCGCGGCGTTTTTCTCTTTTTTGAGGCGGATTATTTCAAGCGTGAGTGGCGCATAGGCTTCGCAGGCGCTTTTGCTCCAGCCAAGCTTCCCCAAAGCCGAATGCAGCCTTTCTGCCTCAGCCTCAATCTCATCCATATGGAAAAAAGAGGGGGAGAAAAATTAAAAGGAAGAATCTAGGCAAGCTGGCTCAATACAAGTATTATTGAGACCACCAAAAGCGCAACCGTGAGCACGAATATCTGGCGGTTGAGGTGCTCTGCCTGCCACATGCTGATTATGTGCAGCGCGCGCTCGCCCAGCACATATTTGCCTTTGCCCTCAGGCGCCATGCATCCAAGCTTCACAAGGCCAGCTGCCGCGGATTTTGAAATCCCATATCTTTGAAGGTCTTCGTCAGTAAGGTGGCTCTCCGGGAAGCTGGAATAAAGCTTGCCCACCAGCTTTTTGAGATTGCTTCTTGCGCTGTGCTCCTCAAATTGCGAATAAAGATGATATATCAAAATTCCCATAAGAACATAGACTGCAATTTGCAGCATGAGCTTGTTTGGAGCCCACGTGCTGAGAGCATAAATCAGCCCGACAATCAGAACCACTCCTGCCAGGGATTTTAGGCTTATGTTCATCATACCACCAAAAATGGATGCCGCGCGCAAGTTTAAATGGATTGCGCAGGCGGGAAAGGAATTTAAATGGGCAGAGGCAAAACATAAGCAAAGTGGCGGGAGGATAGCTGACCTGGCTGATGCCGGGAGGAAGCTCTGCCCACCGCAAGAGCCTCTTTGCTTAAGGCATTGGGGACGGAACAGAAACGGCACCGCGCCTTTTGGATGAGGATGACGGAAGGAGACAAAAGAGCGCGGCTGAAACGACCGGCCCTGGGGCAGCATGCGCGGTGCAAGGCGAAAGCCGCTTAGTCAAATGCTATCTGAAACTGAAGGCAGGCTACCACCCGCCGCTTTCGGCTATGCCGGCTTCTGCGAGATGTTTTAATGCCTTTCTTCGCATAAGCCAATTGTGCCAAGGTAACTCAGCCTGGTTAGAGTGCCAGACTCATAAACAGAAGCTGCGCAGGCAGCATCTGCAAGATGAGTGATGAGCCTTTGGGCGATGATGAAAAATGGCGTTCGCAGGGCGATTGCGCCTTGGAAAGCCAGGGAAATCTGGAAGCCGCGTGTTCAAACTTCTGAAAAAGAAGGAGCACATCACGCCCTTGGCACATTCTTTTCCTTTTCTCCAAGGGCTTTTTTGCCTCTGGCAAAATCACGCCGGCTTTCGCCGACGTTCGCGCCCTTGGCACATTCTTCTCCTTTTCTCCAAGGGCAGAAGAGATGGAGGCGCGAGGAGGAGGCAATTCCAAAAGGAATAAAATACGTTTCTGTATATTAATTTCATGGACGACCTGAGGCTAATACGGGAAATGAGGAGAAGGCTGGGGATGACGCAAGCGCAGCTTGCCAAAAGGGCAGGAGTCTCCCAGTCGCTTGTCGCCAAGATTGAGAGTGGGGAAGTGGACCCTGCCTACTCGAAAGCAAGGGCGATAATGGATGCCTTGCAGCGCGAGCAGCTGTCAAAGGAGAAGACCGCAGGCGAGATTATGCACCGCGGAGTGCATGCGGTAAGCCCGAGCCAGACTCTCCACGAGGCTGCGGAGCTGATGAGGAAAAAGGGAATCTCGCAGCTTGCGGTGATTGAGGGGGGCAGGATGGTCGGGAGCATATCCGAGCAGCTGCTCATCTTGCGCATGGCTGAAGGCAAAAAGAGCATATCTAAGACTCCGGTGCGGGAAGCCATGGATGAGCCTTTCCCCACTGCGCTTGCCTCCACTCCCTTCTCTGCCATAGCCTCCCTGCTTAGGCACTGCCCAGCTGTGCTGATAATTGAGAAGGGAGAGATTGCGGGGATAATAACCAAAGCTGACCTGCTCAAATGCATATAAGCGTTTTTGCCGAAAGTCCAGCATGGATGCGCAAAAGCTGGCTGCGGCAAAGGAGGCTCTGCGGCTTGTTGGAGAGGGGGAAACTGTCGGGCTTGGGAGCGGAAGCACCTCGGAGATTTTTGTCAGGCTTCTTGCAGAAAAGGACCGGAAGGAAAGGCTGGGGCTGTCCTGCATAGCCACCTCCTCGGCAACCGAGAGGCTGGCAAGAAGGCTTGGCCTGAAGCTGGTCGGGTTTGAGAGCATAAGCAGGCTGGATGCGGCGTTTGACGGGGCAGACCAGGTTGATTGCAGGCTGCGGCTCATCAAGGGGCTGGGAGGGGCTCTTGTGCGCGAAAAGATAGTGGATTACCGCGCGGAGAAATTCGTGGTGATGGTGGGCGAAAGCAAGCTGGCGCAGAGCCTTTCAGGCATTGTCCCTGTTGAGGTGATACCCATGGCAGAGGAGGCTGTGAAGCGCGACCTTTTGGGCATGGGGGCTTTGTCTGCTGAGACCCGCATGAGCGGGAAAAGGAAATTCCTTTCAGACAATTCCAATCTCATCATCCATGCCAAGTTCGGCAAGATTGAAAATCCAAGGAAGCTGGAAGAGGAGATAAACCGGATTGCTGGCGTGGTTGACAACGGGATTTTCGCCCGCAAAAAGCCTGCGGTGGTGGTAGGCTCGCAAAGCGGAGCGAAGATATTGGTGTAAGGATGCGTGTCCTCCCTGAAAGCATGAGGGAAGAGGTCCGCAAGCCGTTTGGCAAGGTCCTTGCTGGGCAGCAAGCAATTGAGGCTGCGAAAAGCTCGGCCCGCCCTCTTGTGAGCGTGGGGGACCAGTGCGGCTTTGACCTCATAAGCGCAGGCTGCGCCCCTGACATGCTGGTTTTTGACTTCAAGATAAGGAGGGCAGAGGTGCCTTTTGAGATAAAGCGGGCTTTTGCCCCGTTTGCGAAAAGCGCTTTCCTCGCCTTCTCGCCGCCTGGCGTAATTACAGATGAGCTTGAAAGCGCAATTTTGAGGATGCTTTCAGAGGGCAAGGGAGCAGTGCTTGTGATAGGCGAGGACGACTTGTCAGCGCTTCTGGTGATGGCAAATGCGCAGGGCGGGACGCTTGTCTATGGGCAGCCTGGAGAAGGAATGGTGATGGTTGAGCTTGGCGGAAGCATAAGGCAAAAGGCGCAGGGCATACTGGAAAGGATGAAGGCATCAGAATAGGCAGATTGGGGGAGGAAGCCTCTTGTGCAGGCTCTCCTGCATGCGCCCAATCACCTTTGCGACAATTTTTTTGCCGAATTTCTTCTCAAGCAAGCCCCTGCTTTCCCCCCTTTCAATCCCAGAAAGGATGGCGTCAGCCTGCTGGTAGGAGAAGCCAAGCTCGGACTCCGCGGTCTGCCCCCTCCACAAGGCAGGCGAAGGCGGCTTGCGCAGGATGCTTTCTGGAATGCCCAAGAACCTCCCCAGCCTGGCAACCTCTGTCTTGTAAAGCCCTGCGAGAGGAAACAGGTCAGCAGCCCCGTCCCCGTATTTTGTGAAATAGCCAAGGAGGAATTCGCTTTTGTCTCCTGTGCCGACCACCAGCCCATTCCTGCGCAATGCGATGGAGTAAAGGATTGCCATCCTAATCCTTGCCGAAAGGTTCCCCTTGGCAAGCCTGCCTTTCGCTATTTTCCCGAACGCGTCCAGGATTGGCTGTATGCTGATGGATTCGCATTCCACTCCAAGCTTTTCGGCAAAAAGCAAGGCATCCTGCATGTCGTTTTCAGGCGTGGCATCCGAGGGCATAAGGACCGCAAGCACGCGTTTTTTCCCAAGAGCGCGGACGCAGAGCGCAAGGGCTACTGCTGAATCCACGCCGCCTGAAACCCCAAGCACAGCGGCCTTTTTGCCTGCTGAGGAAAAATAGCCCCTTATGAATTCCGCAATCCTGCTTGCGGCAATCATCTCGTCCATGCGACCACTCAATAGGCGGTTGTTGAGGGCAGGAATTTCTTCTTGAACTCCTCAAGAAGTATGATGATGAGCGAGGAGCCGGTTATGATTGCGAAGTCCTGCATGCCCAGCGGGACGGTCTTGAAGATATCTTGGAGAGGCTCAAGATAGACTATCGCAAAGTGGATGGCAAGGCAGAGCAGTATGGCTGCGAAAATAGAGGGGTTGGAGAAGAAATTGGAGAAAAGAGACTGGTGCGCCGAGCGGCAGTTGAGGGCGTTGAAAAGCTGGAGGAAGACAAAAAGGGTGAATGCCACAGTGTATGCCTTGGCAGGCTCAAATGACAGGTAGTAGCCGAAGACCGCAAGGGTTATTGCCGCCATGGTCAGCCCAAGCACAAGGATGGAGAGCGCGAGGTTCTTGGTCACAAAGCTGACTTTCGGGTTTCGCGGCGGCTTCTGCATTATGTCGCTTGCCGGCTTCTCTGCGCCAAGCGCAAGAGCAGGCGGCCCGTCAATCATGATGTTTATCCAGAGGATTTGGATTGGGTTGAGGGGAAGCGGAAGCCCAAGGGCAGGGGCGGAGAACATCAGCGACAAGGCGGCAACGTTGGTGGAAATCTGGTAGCGAACGAACGACTTTATGTTGCTGAAAATAGAGCGCCCGTATTTGACCGCATTGACAATTGAGGCGAAATTGTCGTCTGTGAGCACCAGGTCGGAGACCTCTTTGGAGACATCGGTGCCTGCTATGCCCATGGCAACCCCGATGTCCGCCTTCTTTATGGCAGGCGCGTCATTCACTCCGTCCCCTGTGACTGCCACCACCTCGCCGCGCCTCATGAACGCGCTGACTATCCTGTATTTCTGCTCAGGAGTGACCCTTGCGAAAACCGCCACCTTGTCCAGCCTTGAGTCAAGCTGCGAGTCTGAAAGCCCGTCAAGCTCAGAGCCGTCCATCGCAGCCTGCCCAGCAGAAAGCAGGCCTGCCTTCGCCGCAATAGCCTTGGCAGTGTCAAGGGAGTCCCCTGTTATCATCACCACGCGTATTCCAGCCTGCTTGCAGAGGGAAATCGCCTGGGGGACCTCTGGGCGCAGGGGGTCCTCCATGCCGCACAGCCCCACAAAAACCAGCGAGCGCTCGGTGTTTGCCGAGGAGTATTTCTTGAGCTTGCCTATCTGCCTGTAAGCAAGCGCAAGCACCCTCATCCCAGACTGCCCAAGTGAGCGGGCGTCTGAGGAGACCTTGCGCTTCCAGCTCTTTCCCATGGGAGCCTCCTTGCCGGAAACGAAAATCTTGGAGCACCGCGGGATTATTTTCTCCGGAGCTCCCTTCACCAGCGCAAAACGCCTGCCGCCGTAAAGCCTTATGGAGCTCATCATCTTCCTGTCTGAGTCAAATGGCACCTCGCCTGCCTGCGGGTGGCTTTGCCTCAGCTTGCGCACATCGCCGCCGCATGCCTCCACCGCCTCCAAAAGCGCGGCTTCGGTGGGGTCTCCGCTTATCCTCTCTCTTCCCCCTTCGCTGACTTTCAAGGCGTTGTTGCACAATGCCATTATCTCCACTGCTTTGGCAAGCGAGGGGTCGCGCGCTATTGCGCCCCTGTCCAGCCCTCCGCCGCTTATGGAGTAGGTCTTCTGCGGAAGCGCAATCTCCTGCACTGTCATCTTGTTCTGGGTTATTGTGCCTGTCTTGTCGGTGCAAATCACAGTGGCTGAGCCCAAAGTCTCCACAGACGCCATCTTGCGCACAATTGCGTTCTCTTTCGCCATCTTCTGCACGCCCAGCGCAAGCGTGATGGCAAGCACTGTGGGAAGCCCCTCAGGAATCACCGCCACCGCAAGCGTGACTGCCACCACGAACATGTCCGCAAGAGGCTCGTGCCTCACCAAGCCTATGGCAAAGAAGGCTGCCGCAAGGGTTATTCCAGCATACCCAAGAGTGCGCGAAAGCTCGGATATGTCCCGCTGGAGCCTGGTCTCCTTCTCCTCAGGCTCAGCCACCCTTCCCACTATCTTGCCAAACTCGGTGCGCATGCCGGTCTCCACCACCAACCCCTTGCAATGCCCGCGCACTATGGTTGTGCCTGCGAAAAGCATGTTGGATTGGGCGGAAAGCACTGCGCTTGCTGCAAGCTTACCCTCTGACTTTTCAGCCGGGCGGGACTCGCCTGTGAGCGTGGACTGGTCGGCTGCCAGGTTGACTGACTCTATTATACGCATGTCCGCAGGGACTCGGCTGCCCTCCTCAAGAATGACCACGTCGCCTGGCACAAGCTCAGACGAATCCACCAGCCGCTCCTTGCCTGCCCGCATGGCGACTGTCTTTTGCACCACCATTTTTTTTAGGGCTTCAAGCGCGCGCTCAGCCTTGTATTCCTGCCAGAAGCTGAACGAGACTGCGATCATGACTGCGGCAAGGATTGCAAAAGCGTCAATCATCTTCTTGGGATCCACAGTCGCCCCGAGAACAAAGGAGATTGCGGCTGCCGCAAGAAGCAAAATTATGGGCAGGCTCTTGAATTGCCCAAGGAACAGGATATACCAGGGGTCTTTCTTGATTTCATCCAGCTTGTTTGGCCCGAATTTCGCCAGCGCCTCTGCCGCCTTCTTTTCGCTCAAGCCGGAAGGAGAGGAGCCAAGCTCAAAGAAAACAGCAGATAGGGGAAGAGAGTGCCATTTGCCGCGCATGGGAACACCTGTAAATAATTTTGCGCAGGATTAAAAAAGGCAGGCTAAAAGTCAGTCAGCTTCTTTTGCTCCTCCCTTCTTTTGGGCGGATTAGCCTTTGGGCTTTCCATGCTGCGCGAAAATTGAGCCTGCATCCTGCCCACTATCCTCCGCATTCTCTCCTCTTTTTTCCTTGATGAGTGGAAGTGCGCCTCGTCCCGAGTGCCCTCAGCCATCAGCACCACCACCCTCCCTGCCTTCAGCCTCCCTGCCCTTCCCCTGCGCTGTATTGTCCGTATCTCCGAGGGTATGGGCTCAAAGAAAACCACTGTGTCCACTGATGGAATGTCCAGCCCCTCCTCGCCTATTGAGGTGGCCACCATGACATCAAACTCGCCTTTTGAGAATCGCTCTATTGTCCTCTTCTGCTCCTCAGCAGTCACCCCTTCCTTTTTCCCCACAAACCTTTCAGCAAGGACGCCTTTGCTCCGCAGAGCCTCCACGATGGCTTTCACCTGGTCGCGGTATTGCGTGAAGACCAGTATTTTCTCCCCGCCTCTTGCTGAGACTATCTCCAGCAGCTTGCCCATCTTTGGGTGCTCCTCTGCCTCCTTGCAAAGCCTGAGCGCCTCGGCGAACCTCCGGTCGGAGAAAATCCTCCTTCTTGCCTTGGTCTCCTCCCTTGCCCTAAGCTTCTGAACATAGGAAAGGAAGGTGGAAAGCCCCTGCGTCTCAATAAGCTCAAGCATGTGCGCAAGGTTGAAGATGGTGGAGTAAAGCGAGAGGGCGCCATACCTTATCTTCTCTGACGCTTTCATTATCCTTGCCCTCAGCTCCACCAAGCCTTTTTTGGACTTGAGGGGAGGGGGAAAGCCCATGCTGGAAAGATGCTCGGCGTGCTCGGAAAGCATGGCTGAAAGAAGGCGGCGGACCTCGGAAAACCTGCCTCCAAGCGGGACTTTGACATGCTCTATGTCCAGCCTCTTGACATATGGCGCAACATCCGCATCATAGGCAGTCCTTATCTCAATGTTTTGGATGCCAAGAGCATCCACAATCTCCTGTATCCTCCTCCTGTCGCCGCCGGGCGAGGCAGTAAGCCCCAAAATCATCCCGCCTTTCTTGGCGACCTCAGAGGCAATGAAAGTGTAGGCGTAGTTGCCGACTGCCCGGTGCGCCTCGTCAATCACGCAAAGCGAGCAGGAGGCATCTGCCCTTCCTGCAAGAATGTCGTTCTTGAATGACTGAGGGGTGGAGAAGCAGATGCGCTTTTGCCAAAGCCCCTGCCTTTTTTTTGGCGCTATTTCCCCTGTTATCAAGGCAGCATCCTCAGGAGGAAAGTCTGCGGCTTCAAGAAAGCTTTTGTGGTGCTGCTGGACAAGGGGCTTGGTGGGGGCAAGGAAAACCACCCGCCCAAGCCCAATCCTCTCCGCAACCACCAGGAAGGCAATCAGGGTTTTGCCCATTCCTGTCGGGAGGACAACCAAGGTGTTGCCCTTCTGCAGCGCGGATTGGGCGATGGCAAGCTGGTATGAGCGCGGCACAATTTCCTTCCTCAAAATGCCCATGAGCAAGGAAAAGGAAAGATAGGATTTAATTAGATGCCTTCGGTAGAATGCCGGTTGATGCCATGATACTCCCGAAAGCCCCTGTGGAGAAGCTCATAAGAGAGGCAGGAGCCACCCGCGTAAGCGACGGAGCGGCGATTGAGCTTGCCGAAACCCTTGAAAAAATCGGGATTGAAATCTCGGCCAAAGCCATAAAGCTCTCCAAGCACGCAGGAAGGAAAACGGTGACTGCTGAGGACATAAAGCTGGCAAGGCAGCAGTAGAAAAGGTTAAAAATAGTTGAAAATAGAATAACATGGAAAAGGTGATTCTTGTGAAGCTTCAGAAAGTTGGTCCGCATGATGAAAGCAGCAGCATCCCGCGCAATCCATCAAGGTTCGCAAGGGCATTGAAAGAAACTTGGGAAAAGGGCAAATCAGCAGCCAAAAATGCGGCGTTGGCTTTGGTCATTGCAGGCACCATAGCCACTGCAAACGCGCAGGAGAAGCCCAAGCCTCCGCCAACTCTATCAGAAAAAGATATGAAAATAGTAAGAGAGCTGGAAAAAATAGGGCCAGTATTGACTTTTGAACAGCTTTATGCTGAACGCGCAAAAACCAACTACATCGGCATTTTCCCATCCCACAAAGGCATAGATGTGAGCAAGGTGCAGGTGAGGGGAGCAAGATTTTGCGATGTGGAGGTTCATGAGGATAGCATCGTCTTCAGCG
>JAOAJY010000028.1 GCA_026413965.1 Microcaldota archaeon | reverse complement strand
CTTACTATTTTCATATCTTTTTCTGATAGAGTTGGCGGAGGCTTGGGCTTCTCCTGCGCGTTTGCAGTGGCTATGGTTAATATCATTATTATCAAAAATTCTACTAACTTTCCTTTTGTTATTCGTAGGTTATATACGCTTATTTTCATCTTGGCTAACCTGTTTTTTATCTCTTAATCCAATTTATATACCATCCTAAATTTTTACTTTTTATCTCTTTTTTCTCTTGTGGTTTTTCAATTTCTAACACTTTTCTAAAATTTTTGAATTCTTTTGTTGTATTTTCTACAACTTCAAAGCTTTCTTGTTGTTAATTTTACAACATCTTCTGTGAGATTTTTGAGGGTTATTAAATAATTCGTGGAAATTAGTGTAATTCGTGGCTTCTGGTTTAGCCACTAATTTCACGAATTTTTTCTAATCATAGTCATTTGCTTTTTTAACTTTTCTTTGAAATTTTAGAATAACTGCATAAATAAGTCTTTATTTTCTTTTATCCTCTCATTAAGCATTCATCTTTCATTGACATTTTTTAGGCTTCTGTTCCACTGCCTTTTTTGTTTTTGGTTGGAAATGTTTCTTTTTTTAATTGAAAAATAAACATGTTCTTCCTCTTGCTAATCTCCAGGCTGAACTCCTACTATTATATTCTTGCCGCTAATGTCG
>JAOAJY010000027.1 GCA_026413965.1 Microcaldota archaeon | reverse complement strand
CTGAAGTGGTGTTTCAATCCTTGTTTTTCTGGATGTTGAGTTGCAATTTTTCTCGCATTAACTTTTGCGAATTTGCTTGCCTCGTTTCAATCCTTGTTTTTCTGGATGTTGAGTTGCAATTAAAATTTATAAGAAAGCGGAATAGTAAAGACACTTCCCGTTTCAATCCTTGTTTTTCTGGATGTTGAGTTGCAATGTGCTCACTAATATATATACTATACCGTTGGCTCTTTTGTTTCAATCCTTGTTTTTCTGGATGTTGAGTTGCAATAGCCAAAAATTTTACTTCTTTTGGCAAACGGAGGCTTCTAATGGCTCCTTTTGGGCATGGTGATTAGCAAGTTGATTTTCTGCAGGTCCTTTATAAAGACCTACTTTTCTTATAGTTCCAAATCCTTTTGAGGCGCTTTTTCCAAGTCCGATATGGTCTGGAAGATATAAATTTAGAGTAAAACAACCTCTAAAAGACATGAAGGCGTTGCTATGGGCAACTACTTTCACAGGTCTAATGCACTTGATTTTCGCCACAATTCTGCAATCAGCAGTTATTTTGCAGCCTTTCAAAAAAGATAAGACATTGCCCACCAATATCCTTTCCAGTTCCTTTATCATCTCCTCTTTTTTCAAGCTGCTGCATTTTCTATAGTTCTTCTGGTTGAATGCAATCCAAGG
>JAOAJY010000026.1 GCA_026413965.1 Microcaldota archaeon | reverse complement strand
GCCCCCATAAGAACGACTCCTCTGTCGGATTCCCCGATGGTGCGGCCTTCGCCTATGTCAAGCGTGGCTATCTGCTCAAAAACTCCAGGCTCATATCCGCTCACAGCAGCTGTCAGCCGCTTTCCCTTGTATTCAAGGGTGGCTCTTCTTTCAGAAAGCCTGCTTATGGCAGTTATTTCAGGAATCTTCTTCAGCCTCTCCACATCTTTTTCAGTCAGCTTTCCTGTGAAAGGGGTGGTGCTGATGCTCCCAAAGCTTCCTCCTTGAAGCTGCGATTCGGCAATCGGAAGGATGTAAATCGTGTTTCCGTTGAGGCTTGAAAGCTGGCGGTTGACTTCTGCGTTAAATCCTTCGCCGATGGTCAGCAAAGCCACAACAGAGGCAATCCCAATCACAATGCCTATTATGGTGAGCCAAAACCTTCCCTGCCTCTGCTTAAGCCCGATATACGAGTAATAAGCCAGGTCAAGCATTTTCATCAAATCACTCATACCTTAGGGCTTCTACCGGGGAAAGGTCCGATGCCCTTTTTGCAGGAAGGTATCCTGAAACAATCCCAATCGCAAATGCGAACGCCACCCCAAAGAGCGCCACTGAGGGGTTCATAGCCGCTGGCACGCCGAACAGAGAGCCAGCATAGACCAAAAAGCTCCCAAGAAGGGCTCCAACTATCCCTCCTATTGCCCCAACAGCGCCAGACTCAAAAAGGAAAATGTTGCGTATGTCCTCCTCTGTAGCCCCAATAGCCTTCAGTATCCCTATCTCCTTCGTCCT
>JAOAJY010000025.1 GCA_026413965.1 Microcaldota archaeon | reverse complement strand
GTCTGGTTCTGGCGCAACGCTTTCGTGCCCGGGGACACCGGACACGAGCTGGCGCGCGCGCTTACGCCCGCCGACGCCCGCACGGCCATCGGCGCGACGACGACCGGCTCCTCGCTCATCACGGCGACGGACGCGGCAGCGGCGCGCACGGCCATCGGTGCGACGACGACCGGCTCCTCGCTCATCACGGCGGCCGACGCGGCGGCGGCGCGCACGGCCATCGGCGCGACGACGACCGGCTCCTCGCTCATCACGGCGACCGACGAGGCGGCGGCGCGCACGGCCATCGGCGCCACCGCGACTGGGTCTTCGCTCATCACGGCGACGGACGCCGCTGCAGCCCGCACGGCCATCGGCGCGACGGCGACCGGCTCCTCGCTCATCACGGCGACGGACGCCGCTGCAGCCCGCACGGCCATCGGCGCGACGGCGACCGGCTCCTCGCTCATCACGGCGACGGACGCCGCTGCAGCCCGCACGGCCATCGGCGCGACGGCGACCGGCTCGTCGCTCATTACTGCGGCCGACGAGGCGGCGGCGCGCACGGCCATCGGCGCCACCGCGACTGGGTCTTCGCTGATCACGGCGGCTGGCGCTGCCGCGGCCCGCACGGCCATCGGCGCCACCGCGACCGGCTCCTCGCTCATCACGGCGGCTAGCGCCGCCGCGGCCCGCACGGCTATCGGCGCCACTGCGACCGGCTCCTCGCTCATCACGGCGACGGACGCTGCTGCAGCCCGCACGGCCATCGGTGCGACGACGACCGGCTCCTCGCTCATCACGGCGACGGACGCCGCTGCAGCCCG
>JAOAJY010000024.1 GCA_026413965.1 Microcaldota archaeon | reverse complement strand
GTCTTCAGCCGCTCCCTTCACGCTTTATTTTTTCCAAGACTCGTAAAGCTTGTTTATGTAGTCAATCCTGTCTTCCACAACTTCCTTGTTCTTCTCGCTCATGCGGGTGTATTTGTACTTTCCTGTTTCGCTGTCTTTGTATCTATATCGTATATCCTGGTCCTCAACCAGCTGCCTTTCATTGCTCATCGCAAATCTCATGAAAGACTCTGCCCTTTCCTGAGGCGTGCTTCCAGTTATTTCCTTCAAGGCTGTGCTGAACATGGCGTCAGCGAATATCTCTCCTCTTATCGAGCGGGTCGTGTTGTGGTGCATCCATGTTGCAATCTGCTCATCGCTGAATCCTCCCTCAACTCCGCGGACAATTTCATACGCCTTCTTCTTTTCGTTCCAACTCAGCTGTTTTTTCAAGAATATTTCCACCTGCGATTTATCGGCAAGCCCATTCTCTAAAAGAAAGTTAGCGCTTTCTTTGCTGTACTCCTCCTGAGTGCCCTTGCCAAGCGACTTATGCTTCACGCCGCCCCATTTATCCAGCAATTCCTGTGAAATTCCGGTCTTGCCTGGTATATAGGTGAGTGTTGAAAGCGGGTTTCCCTGATCCTTCATTTTTCCATAGTGCTCGACAGTTTCCTGCCTGCCAGTTTCCTGTTTTGTTGGAGTTTCCTGTTTTGTTGGCTCAGGGCGCTGCTCTTCTTTTTGAGTATCTTCCTGTTTGCTCTGGCTTATAAAGATGGGGTTGAGGTCCAACTCATGCAAATTCTGGACTGAGGTTTTGAGCTGGCCAAAAGATATCGGGATGAAAGGCCGGTCAAAGTCCGCATCTTTTATTACGGTTTGCTCGTATGCCCCTGGAGTATAG
>JAOAJY010000023.1 GCA_026413965.1 Microcaldota archaeon | reverse complement strand
TCGTGTTGCTCAATGCCATAAGCCTTACGTCGTCAGCGGGATACTTGGATATGACATCCTCCCAAGGGACGTAATTGCCGAGAGACTTGTGCATCGCGTTTCCCTTGTCATCTACAACATAGCCGTGCATGATCAGGGATTCGTACGGAATCTCCCCGTTAAGCACAACTCCTGATCCGAGCAGAGAATAGAACCATCCCCTGATCTGGTCCTTTCCTTCTATGATCATGTCCGAGGGATAGTAATTTTCTTCCCCGTCTCTCAACCCGGCCCATATCGCATTTCCGGAATCAAACCAGACGTCGAGCACGTCCGGCACTCTTTTCATCCTTGAGCCGCATCTCGGGCACCCGAATTCTATTTTGTCTATCTCAGGCCTGTGGAAGTCCTTAATCTCTTGGCCGAGTTCGCTTGCCGACCCTATGACCTTTAATTCCCCGCATGCCTCGTTTTCGCACTTCCATATCGGAAGCGGAATTCCCCAGTATCTCTGCCTTGAAACGCACCAGTCCTTTGCATCCTCTACGAAATTAGACATCCATTTTCCTGCAAAGTCGGGCATCCATACGACCTTTGCCAGCTCCGACAGCATTTTCTCCTTTTCTTCCGTTATCTTTATGAACCACTGCTTGGAGGAAAGGTGGATGAGCTTCGTCTTGCATCTCCAGCAGCACGGATAGCTGTGCTTTATCTTTGAGGCGTTAATCAGCGTACCCTTGTCCTTAAGGATTTCAATTATCTCGTCGTTAACCTCAAGAACGCTCTTTCCTTTAAGCTGCCCGGCCTCATCCGTGTATCTTCCGTCCGAACCCACCGGACAGAAGATTTCCAATCCGTATCTCTTTCCTATTATGTAGTCCTCAGGTCCG
>JAOAJY010000022.1 GCA_026413965.1 Microcaldota archaeon | reverse complement strand
TGTGTATAAGAGACAGGCAATAGGGTCTGCCGCATAAAAGCCGCTCATTGAGGCAAGCAATTTGGCTAAAGAATAAAATCACTCTTGCGCCCGGCTTTCCTGCTGCCCAACAAGCTCCTTTATCTTGTCAATCCTTGCTTGGAGCAGCCTGCTGCGTTTTGAAAAAATAGAGTAAAAAGCCCTTTTGAGGAGCCCCTCCTGCTTCCAAAGAAGCTCCAGCATGCCAGCCAATTCCTTGCCATAGCCCATCCTCACCGCAAAACAGTCAGCTTCGCATTCTTCCTCAATTTTCTGCCTGCTGAGGATAATCTTTTGCCTTATGCCAAAGCATTTCATCCTAAGCGTTTCCCAAAACGCCAAAGCCTTGTGAAAAAAATTCCCCTGCATTAGCCTAGCGATGGCCAGCCTCCTTTCGTCCAATTCAAGAAGCATTCCTCTTTTTTCTGCTTCCCGCTTTCGCTGGTGCCCAAAATATGCATGCCCCAGCTCATGCGCTATGACTGCAAGAAGCTGGCGGTCGTCGGTTTTCTCAAGAAGCGTTGAGGTAAGAAAAATGTTCATGCTCGTAATCCAGGCGTTCGCCCTCTTGTCTTCTCGCTTTACGAAAAACACTTCCTCAACATTCGCCTCTTTGAGCATCCTCTCAATTTCCCTGCTTATGTTCGGGCGAGTCTCATCGATGTCTATAGTGGTTTTCTGCGCGCTGTTTTGCTCTTTAAAAGCATCCTCTTTCAGTGTTGGAATCCTAAGCCAGCTATTGCGGTTGAAAAGCTGGGGGGCGTGGGGGCGAGTAATCTGCTGCTTTTGGCTCATGCTAATGCTTATCCCCACAAAGCTTTATAAACAGGTGTCTAAAAGTGTTTATAAGTGTTTTTGTCTCCATATTTTGGCTCATTCTTTTGCCATTTGTCATCAGGCTCAGCA
>JAOAJY010000021.1 GCA_026413965.1 Microcaldota archaeon | reverse complement strand
AGCATAGTGCTTATCGCATTGTCAAGCATCCGCTGCCTGGTTGTTGCTGACAACTTTATCTGGAAGAATCTTTCCAGATAGTCGAAGTAGTTGTTGAGAAGATCTTGTATTTCCTCTGGAAATTGGCTGAGCTGGTATTTTCCTGACCAGCGAACCGTCTTTTTGGGTTCCGCAGGCTTTTTTTCTTCTGGCTTCTGCTCTTGCTTATCCTTTTTCTTGGTCCCTGGCGCGGTTTCTTTCTTTTTAGAATCATTTTGCGAGGTTTCCCCTTGGTCTTGATCTTTTTTCTTTTCTTCAATTCCAGAGTAAGGAAGGAGCAGTTCTTTTGTTTTAGACCAGTCATAGTTAGGATCTCCTTTAATTAACCCTGATTTGCGTTTCGATTGAGCCTTTTTAAAACGGAGCAGATAACCACCAGTAAAAAGCACCTCGAATCTTGTAGTCGCGTCAAATAGACTATATTTGAGATTATCCAAATGTTTAAGAATTTCTTCTTTTTTATCTTGTGGAATATTTGGACTTTCTTCCACTATTGTGTAAAGATATCCGATATTAAACCAAAGAGCCTTGAGGTTTTTAACAGTAACACCTGTAGGCTCTACAATCTGTGGTTCGATGCTAGGTTCGAATTGCCTCGAATTTAGATATTGCCCAAGAAGATGGTCAATCCAATTAATGTATTTTCTTATATTTTTCATCTCTGATAAGTATTGAGATACTTGAGATACTTGAGATACTTGAGATACTTTCGTGTTGTCCTGTGGAGATTCATAAAACTTAACTGGACTCATATATACACCTCTCTCATATATACGCCTCTCATTACTTTCTTTGTTTTTGTTTTGACCTATATATATAACTTTTGTCAGCAAGAAGGTGCGAAAGGTAGCCTATGGAAAATGCGGATGCGGCAACAAGCCCGAAGAAGAAATACGCCAGAA
>JAOAJY010000020.1:838-1082 GCA_026413965.1 Microcaldota archaeon | reverse complement strand
GATATAGCAAAGGAATACATTACTGTGTATGAGTCAAGGCGCAGCGATATTTACACTAATGTAGACTTGCCCTCAATATACCTCAAAAGGCAGAGAGAAAGGACAAGGCTTTCAGGCGAATTTAGGAAGATATTCGTCAATATCGCAAAGCAAGAGCTAATTAAGCCAAGGATTAACCTGAAGCCCAAGGAGCTTGTAAGCCATATCATTGTGGATGGCGTAATAAAGAAGCTGGACAAGCCCC
>JAOAJY010000020.1:0-828 GCA_026413965.1 Microcaldota archaeon | reverse complement strand
GTGAATTGTCAGTAAACATGAAAGACACGGAATTGCAGTATTATTTTGACCTGTATTGCCGTGAAATGTGCTCCCCCTATGCGCCCACAAGGTCAAGCGAGATAATACAAAACACGCTGCTTTACGCCTTCTTCAGGGACGTGCTAAAGGTAGATGATGAGACAAAGGCGGAGATAATTGCACTAAGCGAAGGCAACAACCAAATCATTACAGACTACATTAACAAAGCCAAGGAGGAGTATAAGCGCAAAGTTGTTGACGAGTTAGACGAACAGAAAGATATAATCGCAAGCACCTGGAATGTCCCGATAAGCCAAAGCTACAACAGCAAATACGAGAAGAAAGACTACAAAAAGTCAATTATGCAGCCACCTTATGCCAAGGCTCAAAGCAAGCCAGAGCAGGAGTTTATTGCTATCTTGGAGGACCCGAAGAATGAGGTTAAATGGTGGTATAAGAACGGCGAGAGCGAGCCGAAGTTTTTTGGGATAAAATACGCAAAAGATGGCTTGGAGCACGCGTTTTATCCCGATTTTATCCTTATGATGAAGGATGGCAGAATTGGCATATTTGACACCAAGGAGGGCAGGACTGCCGAAGACGCAAAGCCAAAGGCGGAAGCCTTAGCAAAGTATATCAAAAAGGAAAACGCACGCAGGGGCAAGCAGGAGCTATTTGGCGGAATTGTTGTTTTCAAGGACGGCAGTTGCAGGTATAATGACAGCGAGAATTACAGCTATGACAAGGCAAACCTTGGAAGCGACTGGAAGTTTTTGGATTTGAGGGGCTAATGGTGGTTTTATGAGGCAGATAAACGATCTATTATGG
>JAOAJY010000001.1:204656-219173 GCA_026413965.1 Microcaldota archaeon | reverse complement strand
AACTTGGACACGCTTGCGATAAGCTCAGAGGTTTGTTTTGGGTCCTTGACAATTCTGTTTATCTTTTTTGCGGCCAGCAAGACTGCCTCTTTGCCTTCTTTTCGCAAGGCTGAGCCAAAAGAACCGCCTGTGTCTAAAAATGATTAGAAATGCTTAATTGCTATTCTTTTCCTTCCTCATCCTTTGAGAACATCGGAATACTGCTGAAGCTTCCCGAAAACCTCTGAAGCCAGATTCTGAGGCAAATCCGTCCTTATGGATGGATTTTGGACTGTGTTGCTGAGAGCCATGGCGGATGCAATCTTTATTTCAGTCGGTTCTGAAGGGTCTCCTAGGATGCCAAGGAGAGATTGGATGAAAAGCCCGCCTATCTTTTCCGAGGTGAATGCTGATTCGCGGGCATGGATGTCCTTGCCGAAAGCCTCAAACACTTTCCCCATCATGTAGATTATGTCGCACCTCTCCTGCAGCGGCTCTCCTTTGCTTTTTATTGCGCCAACCAAAGCCTCAAAAAAAGCCCCCTGCGAAAGCATGTTTGAGGCAGCCACCAGAGAGTAAAATTTCACCATCTTCTTCTGGGCAAACTCATACCTGAATTCCCTGCCTGAAATCCTCATCATGAAATCATCAAGGAAATCATCCTGCATATAGAAGTGGAGCATGCAAAAAAGCTGCAGGTCTGCCTCCTTGCCAAGCTCAATTGCAGCCTCCATCTGCTTTGGCTCGTCAGGAGAAAGCAGGTCCTTGAGCAGCTGCTTCTGCCTGTCGCTTAGGCTCAGCTCGCCTGTCAGCTTGCGCAACTTTGAGATTATGCGAGCTTTAAGCTTAGACAAATCAATGCCCACAGCAATCGCCTAAAACAGCTTGCTTAGGAAATTCAGCACCCTTGAGCGAAGGTCTGAATACCATCCAAGCACTGCCTTTTGCGCAGATTTCCTGGAGGATTGCGCCTTTTCTTCCTGCCTTTTTTCCGCAAGCTGGAATAGCAGCAAGCAAACACCCAAAGGAGATTCTCTGGAAGGGTTTTTAATTTGTGCCTTGTTGGAAAGAACGCTGGGGGCTTTCTTTTTGCTGCATTGGGCGCGGAAAGGAAGGCAAATTATTTATTTTTTACAAAAAAACCAACTTTGGTGATTTTTTGAGGTTTTGGAGACATGCTTGCTTGGCGGCTTTGCTTTTTTTTCTATTGATGCTTTTTGGATGCACCATCACTGTCAAAACTGAGCAGAAGATAGCCAAGGACGGAACAGCAAAAATCATCCAGACTATTGATATGAAAGACTTGGTTGAACTAAGCAAAACAGCCAGAGAAACCTATCTTTCGATAAATACTGCTCCGGAGCCAGACTTGACCTATTCGGCAGAATACTATTCGAAGATGGCTTCGCCTGAGTCTGAGTCTGTCTCTGTGGTAATAGACTCCAAAAGCTTGGCTAACCTTTCCCCAGGCGAAAGCGTCACCTTGGATGTTCATGTGACTAACAACGCAAACGAAAAAATGAGGAATGTGTTGGTTGAGGCGAAGAGCAAGGCGATTGTGCCTTATGAATTTGAAAGCAAAATGCAGGACTATCTATATAACGAGATAGCCAAGCGGCAGACCGAGACTGCCATGCTGACAGGGCAGGTTGCAAATGTGACGCCTGGAAGGTATCCAATCACAGTGACAGTCGCATTTGACCGAGGAGGCAAGGAAAACATTGTGGTCGCAAAGACCGTGGAATTTGAGGTAAAAGAAAAGGAGTCTCTTGAGGCGAACTATTCATATGAGATAGAAAGGCAATATTCCGAAATTTGCCTAAAATTGATCCAGCAAGACCCTTCTTTGAAGTGCAGCTTCAATGACGGAGTCATTGCTCTGGAAAAAACTATTTCGCCAAACGACAACTATAGATTCAAGGCAGAGGAAAATTTCTTTGACCGAACTTACAATGTGACAATAACTTCCATGCCAACCATCGTAAGCCAAGAAACTATGGATGAATATGGAAGCGGGGGCATGGCGCAAGAATATGGAAGCGGAGGCATGGCGCAAATAGCTCCCAAGCAGAAATTCAAAGACGGCATAAACGCAAATATCGCAATGATGAGCTCTTTCCTGAAAGCCACCTATGTGGTGCACATGCCTGCCAAGATAGAAAGCGCGCCTGGGGGCAAGATAAGCGATGACGGCATGTCAGTCAGCTACGATGTGTGGGAATTGTACTCCAAAAAGCAAGACATCCAGATATTCTCCAGAGAGCAAAATGAAAGCAACCGCATCATCTTTTATGCTGGAGCAGCTGTGCTTGCCTTGGCTGTGATTGCAGGAGCAGCATTCCTTCTCCGCCCGAAAAGCCCGCAAGCCCCTCCTGCGCAAATCCAATAGCCCTTTGGCTGCCCAACCAAAAAAATTTTCCGCTTGGTTTTTAAGCTGAGGCTTTGATTTTGTGGAGGGGGCAGCATGCCAAAGCCAAAAGTATCCAGGTGCATGAGCACTCAGCATCCGGACAATGTCAATTCCCCTTTCTTCTCAGACAGCGAGATTCTTGCTGGCGAGACTGAGATAAAGGAGGCTTATTACGTATTTTCGCACCTTGGCATAGCTGAGCAGATGTGGGACTGCGAGGGAAAAGAAGTTGACAACCATGTCGTTGAGAAGCTGCTTTCCCGCTATCCGAAGTTCTTCGCGGAAAACAAGCTTGGGCTGGACTGCTACCTAACCCTGAGGGTTCCAAACCCTGCTGTTGAGAAGGCGCAAGGGAAAATACTTTTGGAGGCTTTGGAGAGCATACCGAGGAATTACGACATTGCTTCCCTCTCAGGGGACAGCATACCTCCGATATGGGAAGTCATACTTCCAATGTGCACATCAGCAGACCAGCTGCAGATGATTCATGATTACTACACAAAAATAGTGGTTGGGAAAAAGGATATGAAGGTCGGAAGGGTTGCGGTGAGGGAATGGGTGGGAGACTTCCTGCCTGAAAAAATACAGCTTATCCCTCTTGTGGAAGACCGCCCTTCCCTTTCAGGCGCAGACGAGATAGTTGGGCAGTATATCCAAAGCGTAAAGCCCGAATACCAAAGAGTCTTTCTTGCCCGCTCAGACCCTGCGCTAAACTACGGCTCTCTTGCCGCGGTGCTTTTGAACAAGCTTTGCCTGCAGAAGCTGCATGCCTTGCAAGAAAGGTCTTCTGTGGAGATACTGCCCATAATAGGTGTTGGCTCAGCTCCGTTCAGGGGCAATTTGAAGCCGACAAATGTCCAAAACTGCCTCAAAGAATATCCTTCTGTGCAGACCTTCACGCTGCAGTCATCCTTCAAATACGACTATCCTGAAAGCGTGGTCAGGGAGGGGACAGCCCAGATATCCGAGGCAAAAAGAAGAAGGCCCTTGCAGGTGGATGAGGCGGAAGTCAACCGCATAATAGACAAGACCATTGCGCAATACCAAAAGGAGGTTTTCCTGCTGTCTCCTCTAATCTCTGTGCTCTCAAAGCACAACCCATCAAGAAGAGCAAGGAAACTGCATATCGGATTGTTTGGGTATGCGCGCTCCATGAATGGCATCTCTTTGCCTAGAGCCATACCTTTCTGCTCTGCCCTTTATTCAATAGGGCTGCCGCCTGAGCTTCTTGGGCTTTCTGCGCTGTCTGAGAATGAGCTTGATTGCGTGAGGAACATGTACCTGGCTTTTGACGAGGACATAACAGACTCAACCAAGTATGTTTGCGAAAGCAACCTGGATAGGCTTCCAGGAGGGCTGGGCGAGAGGATTCTCAGGCTGCTTGAGAACTTTGACTGCAAGCCCGATCCGGACTACTCAGAAGCTGCCAAAGAAGCCATGGATATTGCCTTATCTGACAACCGAAGCAACTTGGGGGATGCCATCATGAAAACTGCGTGGAGGAGGAATTTCCTTGGATGAGACAGATGCCTCAGTTGTCCTTTTAGGCTACTCCAAATTCTCCCCAAAGGTCCGTCCAGAAGGCCTTTTGGGCGGCAATATTGACAGGCGCGAGGGGGAGATCGTCCTTTCAGGAAGAAGAGAGGATGATTTGGGAGGGGCAGTCAGAAGAAGGCTGATTTCTGACATAAACCGCCATTTCTTTGAGCACCCAAAAGACGCGGACGACACGCGCCTTGTTTTTGAGGCTGTGGAGAAAGAAGCGGTGTATGAAGAGGACGGGAAGGGCAATGCCACCCTTACCATAAGAATATCTGTTGAGCTTGCAAGCCACAAGCCGGGGTGCTGCTGCTGTTGAGGCTTGAAAAGGTGGCGCGGCATCAGACAATATGCCTTTTAAACCCATTACTGCCTATTAGCAACCGCTCTTCTCAAAGGAGCCTATGAAACTCCGGAAATCCGGAATGAGGTGGAATTATGGCAAAAAGCTATGTCAAGTTTGAGACTCCGAAAGATGTGCAGGCCAAGGCTCTGGAAGCCATAACAGTGGCTGCTGACACTGGAAAAATAAGGAAAGGAGCCAACGAGACAACCAAAGGGATAGAGGCAGGGAACGCCAGCCTTGTGGTCATTGCCGAAGATGTTGACCCTGAAGAGGTGGTGATGCACCTTCCGATGCTGTGCGACGAGAAGAATGTGCCTTACTGCTATGTCCCCACAAAAAAAGAGCTTGGCGCTGCAGCCGGGCTTTCTGTTCCCTGCGCTGCGGTGGCTATTGAAAAGCCAGGCAACGCTGCCGAGCTTGTGAAAGATATTTCGGAGAAATTGGGCAAGGGCAAGCCTGAGCACAAGGAGGCAAAGGCAGGGCAGGAGAAAAGGGAGGAGAAAAAGCCTGAGCCTGCGAAGGAGGCTGGCAAGGAAAAGAAGCCGCAGAGGGCAAAGAAAGAGAAGGCGAAAAGCGAGGAGAAAAAGTAAGGTGTTTTCATGAGCGTGCAGGATTCCACACCGGTGGAAGTGGTGGAGATTGTCACCAAAACCGGAATCCACGGAGAAGTCTACCAGGTCTTGTGCAAGATACTTGAAGGCAAAGACAAAGGCAGGGTCATAAGGAGGAATGTCAAAGGCCCTGTGAAGAAAGGAGATGTCCTGCTGCTTTTGGAGACTGAGCGGGAGGCGAAGGAGATAAAGGCGAAGTGATGCTATGCACTGCACATTCTGCAACAACCAGATACCCAAAGGCACAGGCGAGCTTTATGTCCTTCATGACGGGACAGTGTTCGCCTTCTGCTCCGGCAAATGCAAAAAGAACCATGTCAAGCTGAAGCGGGAGGGCAGGCTGGTCAGATGGACCAACAAAGGCTTGGTGCTGTCCTCTGAGAAAAAGGAGGAAGAGAAGAAAGATTCCGCGCTTGCAAAGGAGATAGAGAAGAAGATTGCTGAGAAGAAAGAGGCGAAGAAGTGAGCGGATATGGAGAGAACTTTGATAATTCTAAAGCCTGACTGCGTCCAAAGAGGGCTTTGCGGCGAGGTCCTTTCCCGCTTTGAGAAAAGAGGCTTCTGCATAGCTGCCATGAAAATGGTGAAGCTGGGGAAAGATGTCCTAAAGCAGCATTACTCCCATATTGCAGACAAGCCTTTTTTCCCAGGGATTGAGGCTTTCATGTCCTCTTCGCCGGTGGTGGTCGCGGTGATAGAGGGGAAAGACGCGGTGGAGGTTGTCCGGGCAATGTGCGGCCCCACAAACGCAAGAAAAGCCGCAAGCGGCACCATAAGGGGAGATTACTCTCTTTCTATGCAGTGCAACGTAATCCATGCTTCAGACTCTACTGAAACTGCGGAGAAGGAAATTGCCCGTTTCTTCAAGCCTGAGGAGATTCACAGCTACCGGCGAGTCCTTGAGCCTCTCACCTACTCCAAAGATGAGCTTTAATCATCCTTCCGGCTTTTTGATGAACAGCACGAACCCCGCAACTGCAGCCACAAGCAGGGCTGAAACTGCGGCTATGGGGAGCAGCAAATCGTTGGGTATTCCGAAGAATGCCTCCTGCTTTGCAGAAGCAGGCGCAGCCTCTTCTGCCTCTTTCTTGCCTTTGCCTGAAGCTTCCCTTGATTGTGGCAAATCAACCGGCTCTTTTGGAGGAGAAAGGGATATGGTCACGCTGTTTGGGGCATCGGTTCCAGAAGGCAGGCATTCTGGAACCCTGAAGCTTATTGTCCTCTGCTCGGTCCCTACGCTGACGCGAAGCTCGTATTCGCCTGGCTCAGGAGGAGTGAATGGGAATTTTGAGTCTGATTTGGCGGTGTAGGAGAATATTTTTGATGCCTTGCCGGATGAAAGCAAGAACAGCTCAGCCACGGCTGACGATTTTGGCTTGAGAATCTTTATTTCCAGGCTGGCTTCCCTGCCTGCGCATGTGTAGCTGATGGTGGAGACTGAGGAGAACATAGCCCCTCCTGTGGCGCTTGCCCCGCTGCCCCCTCCTGAGGAGGGCGATGAAGGCTGGCTGGCTTTGTCTTTCTCCAAAACAAAAACGCTTGCCTCAGACGAGGGCACGCCTGCTTCCTCAGAAAATGGCGAGCGCTGGGCAGAAGCCCTCACTTTTCCAGAGCCTGGGGCAATTGCCTTGAAGACTCCTGAATTGTCAATTTTTCCTATGGAGTCTGAAGACCATGAAACTTGAGGCGATGGAATGGCATTGCCGTATTGGTCTGAGCCTGAAGCAAGAAATTGCTGCTCATCGCCCACTCGCAGGTTGGCTTTTGACGGGCTTATGGATATGCGGGCAAGCTTTCCAGGGACTATTTTTGCTGAAGCAAAGCAAGACACAGAGGGCATTTCCCTGTCGTCTTTGCTCAAAGCAGTTATCTTCAATTCCCTGACTTTTTCTCCTGCGAAAAGCACTGCTGCGCCTTTGTCATCATCTGACGGGACTATTCTCTCTGAAGGCGATGAGGAAAGCCAAGACATCTTTGGGCAGGGGACTTCTTTTGGCATGGCGGCTTCAGCTTCGGGTGGGGAAGAGTAGCATTTTATTGAGAATTTTTGCGTCTCTCCTGCCTTCACGGCAGCCTCGCTTGGGAATATTCGGCAGCTTGCTGCATTCGCAGCTTTGCCTATCACCTCAACTGAGGCGCTTCCTGAAATCTTATTGTAGGACTCCTGGTATTCAGGCAGGCTGCTTGGCTCATAAAATTGGGGAGCATAGATGTGGTAGGTGGCAGTGACTTTTCCTGAGCCTGGCGCTTTGGCTACAAACAGCCCGGTGTTGTCTATTGAGCCTATCCCGGCAGTTGAGGACCATGATAACTGGTGGCTTTGCGCAATTTTGTTTCCATATGAATCATAAAGCTCAGCGCTGAACTTTTGGGAGCTTCCCACTGGCAGGGTTATTGATGATGGAAAAACTTTGGCTGAAGCCGGCTTTCCTGGAAGGACATTCGCAGAGGCGCTGCATGTGAATTGCTCTCTTTTTATCGCGCCGACTGCTGAGCTTGTGCTTGCGGCCTGAGCTCCTCCTGACTGCGCTGAGGGAAGAGGGGAAAGCTCTTCATAAGTGCCGGTTGCGGATATTGTCCCTGAGCCTGCTTTTGTCCCTGCCAAAAAAACGTTGCTTGCGCCTGCCTGCGAGCTTAGGCTTCCTATACTTGCGGACCAGCTTATTGATGGGCAAGGCACGCTTTCCCCGCTTTGCGTGAAGCAGGAGACCAAAACTGGCAGGCTTTCGCCAACAGCAATGCTGAACTGGCTAGGCAGGATGGAGCAAGACCTTGGGGCTGCTGCCTCCACTGCCCCAAGCAAAAGCATTACCGAAAAGCAGGCCAAAAACGCCTTCATATAAGCCACCGAATGCTATTGGCAACCAAGGCTTAAAAACCCGCACACGGATTGCCTGCCTTGCGCGGCAAAAAAACAAGAAAAGAAAAATGGCTACTTCCACCTGCGATTTGTCGGCAAGCCCATTCTCTAAGATTGTGCGGAAAAACAAAAAAAGAAAAGAAAAATGGCTACTGCTCCTTTTTGCCACTGAATATGAAAAGCACAATCAGGGCTATCAGGACCAGCGAGAGCAGGACCACTGCAAGAATTGAGACTGGGATGCTAAGCCCAGCAAAGCTCACGTTTGCCGCAAGCAAGTCCGCAGGCGCCTGCTCTCCGCCCAAGACTGCCCGGGCTGGCTGCCCTGCAGAAACTGCAGATGGGGCGGCAAACCTTTCAAGCATGGGCTCGGTCACTGCCCGGTTGAAGCGGTAAGAGAAGGTGGCTTTTCCTCCAGAAGGCAGGCTTCTGACTTTCCAGGAAAAGCTCGGGTCTGCGCCTGGAAGAATCTCTGAGGGATAGGTGTCAAAGATTATCTGCTCAATCCTTGAAACCACTGAGCGCGGGACAGAATCCGCAATCGAGAGGTTTTGCAAAGTTGAATTGCCTTTGTTTATGAATGAAAGCAAAACCTCGGTGGAGAATGATTCATCCGAGCCTGAGGTTGTGCGGAAAACCTTGAATTCCTTTGTGAAGCCGTTCCCATAATCCACTGATTTTGAAAGGACAAGCTCGCGTGTGGGCGCGAGATTGACTGTGACGGTTTGGGTTGTGTTGGCTATCTGGGGAGAGCATGGCGGCACTGTGAAGGTTGAGGTTTTTTGCTCGCTTCCGATGGATAGGCGAAGCTCGTATTCGCCTTCAGAAGGAGCTATGAACGGAATCTCGCTTGCGCCGCTTAAAGTCTGGGAGAAGACCTTGCTGTATTTTCCGTTCGCAATCTGGTATATCTCAACCTGCGAGGATGGGGCAGCTGAGTAGTAATTTACTTTTATCGCTGAAGGCTGGCCTGCGCATGCTACAGAAAGTTGGGTAGAGACCCTGGTGGAGCCGCCTGTCCCTCCGCCTCCTCCGCCTGCAGGGGAAGCCCCTCCGCCAGCTCCAACGGCTCCGCCGTTGCCTCCTCCTGTGGAGTTGTTTGCAGCAGCAAACACAAAAACAGGGATGGAGCATGCGAAGTTTGAGGAGAGTGGCATGAGAAGATTGTTCGCATCAGAAGCCACCACCTCTCCTGAGCCTGGCAAGCTGCCGGAGAAGAAATTGGCATAAGTTCCGTTCGATTGGATTTCTCTTTCAACCACGCCTATGTTGGATGTCCAAAACATTTCTGGGCATGCTATTTCGCTTGTTGAGGAATTTTGATAGCGCGCGTAGCATTTGACTTGCAGCCTCGCTGTGGAATTGACAGGCAAACTGAGCGAGGATGGCAAGATTGCGCAAGTTGTTCGGGAGAATGCCTGTGGAGATATCCTTACCGTGTAGCTTCTGGAGGCATATAGCCCTCCTTTCACAGCAGTGATGACAAAGGAATACAGGCCTGTTGAGTTGGGAACTCCTTGTATTTTCGCAGTTGAGGCGTCTGGACTGAGATAAAGCCCTGGAGGAAGAGAGCCTGCGCTTACTGACCAGTTGGCAGTGTCCAGATTGGTCCAAAGTGTGACTTTGTAAGGAATGCCGATTGTGCCGTTTGGCAGGGATTGCGGCATTATGTATGGGGTGAAAGGCTGGACCACCACCACGCTGATTGAAGCGGAGGCGCTTGCGTTTTGATTGTCAAATACGCGGAAAGTTGGATAATACGTGCCTGGGACATAATAAGCGTGCGTGAACAACTCCCCTTCCCTTTCCCTATAAACTATGGAGGCAGACATGTTTTCGTCTCCCCATCGCACATAGTACCTCAGTTGCCCGCCCTCAGGGTCATAAGCATACACTATCCACGTTCCGCTCTGCCCAACCGAAAGAGAAGACGGGCCGCTTATGGCAGTTATGACAGGCGGAAGGTTGTCAGAGATTCTTTTTCCGCCTTCTCTCTCATAAGGATAAGCCGGAATTTCGTAATGGACATCGTAGAAAGGAGGGGATTCGCCATCAGCAACCACTGCTTGCTGCTCCTGCAATGCTGGGTTTGCGCTTACGGATGCGATTAGGAAAAAGACAGCGTAGGCAAACGCAAAAGCCAATCTCTGAAACATATTTCCACCTCTTTGCTAAATGCTCTGCTTTTTCTTAGCTTTAGCCAGATGCATACATTTTTTTTCTTATTTTGACACAAATGGTTTATAATGCTTATCCTCAAACAACCACAAAACGCCTGCAAAGGCTGGAATGGATTAATAAATAAGAGGAGGGCAAAAAGCCGCATGAGATATGACGCCATTGTGGTGGGGGCAGGGCCTTCAGGCTCGGCATGCGCAGCTCTTTTGGCAGCCAAAGGATGCAAGGTTCTGCTTTTGGAAAAGGAATTTTTCCCCAAAGACAAGCCTTGCGGTGATGCGATTGGAGGGAAAGCCTTGAACGTGCTCTCCCTTCTTGGGCTGGAGAAAAAGATTTCGGAGAAAGGATTTTTGAGGAACTCAGGCATTGTTTTCTCTTCCCCTTGCGGGCACGAGGTGGAGATACCTCTTCTTTCTGACGGAAAAGACATGAGCGGAGGATTTGTCTGCAAAAGGAGGGATTTTGACTGGATTGTTTTTGAAAAGGCAGCCTCCTTGTGCGACACGATGCAGGGCGCGGAGGCTGTGGATTTGATTTTTGAGGGAAAGAAAGCAGCAGGGGTTAAGGTCAGGAGGGGAGAAAGCCTTCTGGAATTCAAAGCAAAGCTTGTGGTTGGTGCGGATGGCGCAAATTCAATGGTTGCACGAAAGGCAGGGTATGCAAAAATAGAACCTCGGCACTACTGCTCCGCAATAAGAGGCTATTACTCCGGTGTTTCGGGATTGCGCGGCAACATTGAGATACACTTTCTTCCTGAAGCCATGCCTGGCTATTTTTGGATTTTCCCGCTTTCTGCCTCAGAAGCCAATGTTGGCGTGGGGATGCTTTTGTCCGAGATAATCTCAAGGAAAAAAAGCTTGGGGAAAGTTTTTGAGGAATGCCTGAAAAGCCCAAGGTTTTCAGGAAGATTCAGCCATGCCAGGCTTGAAGGCGAGCTTAAGGGCTGGAGCCTCCCTTTGGCTTCTGCCAAGAGGCGCTGCGCAGGCAACGGGTTCATATTGGTGGGGGATGCTGCTTCCTTGATAGACCCGTTCTCAGGCGAGGGCATAGGGAACGGGATGAAAAGCGCGGCGGTGGCTGCCGAGGTTTTGGGAAGCAAATTGGCAAGCGGGGAGATTTCGGAGGAGGACTGCTTGGAATATGAGAAAGCCCTTTGGGAAAGCATAGGCAACGATGTGAAAAGCAGCTACCTCATGCAGCGGCTTGGCAGGCACAGCTGGCTGCTTGACTTCATAATAGGCAAGGCAAAAAAAAGCCAGAAAGTCCGCCATGAGCTTGCCTCCATGATTGCAAGCAGGGAAGCGAAAAAGAAGGCCGCAGACCCGATTTTCTATATGAAGATGCTTTTTTCGGATTAGGCTTTGAGGAAGTAAAAGGGCTTTTTTGAGGCGCGGACCAAAAGCTCCCTTTCTTGCGTGAATTCCCCTGCAACCTGCCCGTCCAAAAAAAGCTGCGCTTTTTCCTGCCCAGATATCCTCACTTTGCACAAAGAGGAGTTCCCAAGAATCATGGGCTTGAAAAGCCTTCGGAAAGGCGAAATCGCTACCGCCTGATACCTGCTGTCATCCTTTCTCATCTGCTTGCCTCCGCAAGAATAGGCATAAGCCATGGAGCCTGTAGGGGTGGAGAACAGCACCCCATCCGCCCTGAATGCATAATCTTTCCCGTCAGCCCAAAGATAAATGGACAGGACGCGCGGCTGGGGGTTCCTTATCCCAATCTCGTTCAAGACAGGCGGAAGCGGCTTTCCATCCAGGCTGCATGACAAAAGCAGCCTCCTGTCAAAATGCGGATTGGCAAGAGCCCTCGCAAGCTTTTCTTCCCAATCCGAAAATCTTGCCTGGCAAATGAAGCTTGTGCTGCTTCCTATCGCAAAAAAAGGCACTCCGTAGTATTTTTTGAAAAAAAGGACTGTCCCATCTCCGCCTATGCTTACTATCAGCTGCGGCCTGGATGGGCCCAAGCTTATGCCTCTTTGCGAAAGGAAGCCTTCCACCTGGCGCTTGAGGGCCTTTGCTATCGGCTTTTTCTCATTGGCAACCACCAGCGCTCTTTTGAATTCCATGGGCACACCGGCGTCAGATTTTGAATTTCTCCATTATGTATCTTCTGGACGGAAGGGACTGGGCGCCTTTGCGCAGCACTTTTGCGGCAGCAACTGCATTGGCAAACCGGACAGCCTCATAAAGCGAGCGCTTCTCCATTATCCCAGCTATGAATCCTGCGCAGAAAGCATCGCCTGCTCCCAAAGTGTCCACAGGCTTCACATGGAACGGCTCAACCGTGAAAGAGGAGGCTTCCTTGGTCTTGACGATTATCTCCCGGCTGCCTTGCTTTATGACGCAAATCACGTTGTATTTTTTTGCCAGCCTTTCTGCTTCTGCCTCTTCGCGTGAGCCTGTCAGTGCGAAAAGCTCCTTGCGGTTTATTATGAGATACTCGCACCTCCTCAGAGCTTCTGCCAGCCTTCTTTCACCCAGCCTGGAAGCCGCCCTGCCTGGGTCAAAGGATATCGGCAAGCCGAAAGAGTAGGCCATTTTGCTTGCGGATTCTATCAGATGAAGAGCGCAGCCGCTTATGTGAAGGAACTTGGCGCTTTTGATGTAGTCTGGGTCTATTGCCCTGCGCCTGTCGCCCACTCCATAATCCTGGATTATCCGGACCTCGCCTGCCGCGTCTATTATTATCACCGAAAGCCCAGTCATTCCTCTGAAAACCCGGACTTGGGATGCGTCCACTTTGAACCTGCGCAGCTCCTCAAGAAGGAATTTCCCGTGCCTGTCTTGCCCGACATTTGCGATCACCCCTGAGGAAAAGCCAAGCTTCCTCAGGTTGACCGCAACATTGGCAGCAGAACCGCCTCCGCTTACTTTTGGGGGCATGCGCATGATGGCGGTATGGTCAGGCTCTGGAAAGCTCTCAACATAATTCCTTATGTCATAAACGCAGTGGCCAACTGAGACTATGTCAGGCATGCTCTTCTTTTTGCTTTATGGATTTTAAACGTTGGCAAAATTAAGTGCAGCATGGAGGAGCTGGAAAGGCTTCTTGCGGAAAAGCTTGGAGGAAGGCTGCAGGAGGCTGTGGATGGGAAAATCAGGGAATTTGGCGGGCTTCTTACGCGCAAAGCCGCCTTGTCTTTGCTTTGCAGGCAGCATGGAATAGAGGTTGAGAGGCCTGCTTCCCTTGGGGCTTTGCCTTGCGGCTTGCCTTTTTCGCTCACAGCGAAAGTGGAGAGGATTTACCCTATGCAGACCTATGATGGAGGTGGGGACCGCTCCTTGCGTGTCCGGATAAGCGACAGCACCGGCAGCTCCACGCTTGTTTTGTGGAATGAGCAGGCTGATTTTGCAAGCGCCGAGCTTTGCCCAGGGGACACCATATTCTGCAGCGGGGCATACCTTAAAGGCTCGGAAATATTTGTGGCAAGAAGAGGCTCTGTGAAAATAGTCTCGCGCGCCAAGCCATTGGAAGTCTCACAGCTTACGGCAGGCATTTGCACGGTGGAGGGAGTGGTCAGAGAGGTTGAGCCTGATTATGCGTATATCGACAAGAAAAGCGGGCAGGCAAAAAGCCTGTCTTCTTTTCTTATCTGCGATGGGAGCATATGCAGAAGAGCGGTGGTTTGGGAGTATCCTCCAGGCGCAAAAAAGCCAAATGCGGGAGATTTCCTGCGGATTGAGAATGCCTTGTTCAAAAGCAGCGAGCTTCATGTAAACAGGCATTGCAGGATTGTGAGGAAATCTTCTTTGAAGGAAAGAGAAGGGACCATAGAGGCAATAAATCAGGATGGCGAGGGAGTTGTCTGGAGGATATCTGGATCAGAATTCCGCGCTTCATTGGGCCAATCCCTTCAATTCCTTGGGATAGCAGAGGTTCCGTCGGGCATCTTGCCATCCACTGCTTTGCTTGTCAAAGGCGCCAGCGCGGTCGGAAAGCATGCTGTTTTTGCTGCGAAAAATGGAAAGCTTGAGTTTGTGAAAATAAGCGAGGAAAAAAAGCAAAAATGAAAAGAGGAAAAAGGAAGGCTTCAGGAGACCTTCCCCACTATGTTCTTGGCGCCAAACTGCCTGGTGGATATACCGTTTGGAGTTGTGTAGTTGAATGAGACATTCAGGTCATAAACCGAGCCTGGGGTTGTGGGCTGGCCGCAGTTTGAGCTGAAGTTGACTGTCCTGGTTTCTCCTGGCCCTATTGATGATGGAGATATAGCTTGCAGGCAGGTGCCGACATTCACAACCACTCCTGAAAGTGAGCCCATAGCCTCATAGTTTTGGATTACCATTCTTCCGCTTGTTGGGGTGAAGCTGTGCTCCAATATTGCTATTGGGCGAGCCTCGCCTCTCCAATAGGAGTTTGATTGGGTTATCCTCGCGTCAGATGCAAGCCCTGGGAAAAACCCAAGAAGCGCAATTGAAACCAGCGCTATAATCAGCACCACTGCCAACAGAACAAGATACTCTGTTGCGCCTTGCCCTTTTTTGCGAAATCCCATCATACAACCTCCAGCGCAAACCATCATGCCAAGAATGCCTTCCTAGCGCAGCTGAAATATAAAAGCCTTATGAGGAGCGGGAAAAATCTGCAAAAAAAA
>JAOAJY010000001.1:53434-204556 GCA_026413965.1 Microcaldota archaeon | reverse complement strand
AAATCCCATCATACAACCTCCGGTCGCACGAACCAAATCTGTAATTATATGCTTGGGTATAGCAACGGGGTTATAATATAAAAGCTTTTTGGAGAGGCGGGGAGAATGTTAAAAGGGATGCTGGCTAAATTTTTCGCATGAAAAAAATCTTGGCTTTTTGCGCAGTCTGGCTGATTGTTTCAGGGATGCTCTTTCCAGCATTCAGCCAAAAGGTCCGAGTGCAAGTCTTTGATCAGAAGCTTCGCCCGATTGCAGGGGCGCAGGTTTATGTGGAGCACCAGCTGAATGATGTGCAAGGCTATGTCAAGACCAAGCCGGTGCTGACCGACCAGAATGGATTTGCGGAGATAACATTCACAAATTATGAGCAGATTGAAAGCGAGGTGGACTACACATACAGGGTTTATGTGAAATATGGAGGGCAGATGTCAACTTATAGCCTGATATCGACCGGAAACATAAATGATGTGAAAACCGTTTCGGAAACCTCGATGAAATCATATTTTCTTAATGTGAAAGTTATTGACCAAAAGGGCGCAGCCCTTCCGGCAACCATAACAGTGGGTGGACAAAGCAAAAAGGCGGATGCCGCAGGAAGCGCAATCTTCCAGCTTCCTCCAGGAAACTTCACCGTCAAAGCCGAGGCTGGAGGAGCAGTTAGGACAAGAGAGATAACCCTTGCGGAAGATTCTGCGGTGGATTTGAGGATAGGGCTTTACACCATGGAGGTGAGCGTAAGCGACGACACAGGAAAGCCTCTTATCGCAGCTGTTGAGACTGAGGGGAAAAAAGCCCACACCGGCTTGGATGGCAAAGCTTATTTTTACAACCTGTCAAACCAATTTCCGCAGGTTGTTGTGAGATACAACCAGACCCTCAAGCGCTTCAGCATGGATTTGGAGAGGCAGCCTCTGCTGCTTGTGCATTTTGACCTGACGCCTCCAGTAGTCAGAGAAGCGCACGTGTCGCTCTCAAAAACAGGCGCAGCCACGCTTAGCGTCTTTGTTGAGGACCCTGGAGGAGAATCCTCGGGAATAGACTCGCTATCCATTTCCTATGAGGTTGACGGGGTGGAAAACAAAGTGCCTGCTTATGCGATAGGCTACAACACCTTTGAGGCAAAAATTCCTCCCCAGGCCCCAAAAACTCTTGTGAAATACTTCATCAAGGTGGCTGATGGCGAGGGAAATATCGCCTTAAGCGAAGGGAGCTATTTTGTGCCATCTGAAGAGGAGCCAAAGCAGAACAAGAGCCTGCCTCCCAAGCCTGCCGCAGCAAAGCAGCAGGAAGGAGGGATTGAGCCTTTAGCGGTCGGCTTGCTCATTTTTGTCATAGTGACTTTTGGAGTATTCTATTACCTGAGAAATAGGCAGGCTGGCCCCCGCTCTCAGCAGCCCAAGCCGCCTCCTGTGCCTCCTGCTTGACTTTTCCATAGGAATTAAAATTGCTTCTTGCCAACAACTATCCGCAGAGGTGGCGGAGCCAGGTTTAACGCGCCAGACTCAAGATCCGCCAATTGCTTGCGGCAATTGGGCAATAAGCAATCTGGTGACTTAGGTCATCGGGAGTTCGAAACAAAAGCCGGAAATCTCCCCCTCTGCATTTTCTGATTCTTTTAGCGCTTTGCCATGCCCAAAAAATTCGCATAAATCTGGCTTCCGTATTCTGTATGCTCCACCTCTGGATGGAAAAGGCATCCCCATATTGGCCTGGAGAGGGACTTGAAGGCGTGGTTGGAGCAGTCTTTTGAGTGGGCGAGAATCTTGAAGCCAGGAGTATTTATCACCTCATCGTTGTGCGAAGCCCAGACTGTGAATCGGTCAGGCAGGCCTTGGAAAATTTCGTCCTTGTCGTCCACAAAAAGCTCCACTTTTCCATATTCTGGGCCTGGCGATGGCTGGGCCTTTCCTCCAAAGTGAAGCCCTATGAACTGCTGCCCAGCGCATACTCCAAGAATGGGCCCTTGGAAATTGTCCAGGTATTTTCTGGCATTGCCAGTCTGGTCAACATCCCCAAGCCCTACCCTAATTGCTCCGCCTGAAAAAATGAGGGCATCGTAAGCCATTATTTCTTTCAGCGGAGCTTTGACTGGAAGAATCTTTGACTCCTTTCCAAGATAGCTGATGGTCCTGTGTATCCTGTGCGTCCATTGAGAGCCGAAATCCACTATTGCCACTTTCATGCAACCACTTCATTCCCATTCTATTGTCCCAGGAGGCTTGCTGGTTGCATCATAGACCACTCTGTTGACATGCTCCTTCAGTTGCCTGGTTATCCTTTCAGAGATTCGTTCTATGACCTCGAAAGGCACTGCCGAGGCTTTCGCAGTCATTCCGTCAATGCTTTCCACTGCCCGTATGGCTATGGTGTATCCGTAAGCCCTCGCATCTCCAAGCACTCCCACGCTTTTGACCGGAAGAAGGACAGCGAAATACTGCCAAGGCCTCTCCATCTTCCCTGCTTTGCAGGCAGCCTCTATCTCCTCCTCCACAATTGCGCAGGCTTTCCTGACCACTTCCACCTTCTTGGGGGTTATGCTGCCCATCACGCGCACCGCAAGCCCTGGCCCTGGAAACGGCTGGCGCTGGCAGAGGGACTCAGGCAGCCCCAAAAACGCCCCAAGCTGGCGGACCTCGTCTTTGTAAAGCTCCCTCAAGGGCTCAACCACCGCCATCCCCATCTTTTTTGGAAGCCCGCCCACGTTGTGGTGCGACTTTATGGTGTCGCGCAAGCCAGAGCCTGACTCTATCCAATCAGGGGCGATGGTGCCTTGGACCAGAAACTTTGCCCTAAAGGATTTTGCGGCTTTCTCAAATGCCCTTATGAAAAGCTTCCCGATTATCTTCCTTTTCTTCTCTGGATTGGACACCCCTTTCAGGGCTGAGAGGAACTTTTTGCTCTCGTCAATCACCTCAACCTGCACTCCTGCTGAAGACAAGGATTCCTTGACCTTTTCCGCCTCGCCCTCTCTCATCAGCCCTGTGTCCACAAAAACGCACTTTATGCGGCTTCCAAGGGCCTTGCTTGCAAGCGCTGCCGCAACCGAAGAGTCCACGCCCCCAGAAACCGCAATTATCGCATTGCTATTGCCGACCTGCCTCCGCATGCTTTCGATTGCGGACTGCGAAAATGAGCTTGGGTCAAACTTCATCTTCACCACTTTCTGCTATGCTTTTTGTCTTTGCGCTTTTTTTCCTCATGCCTGAAAATTCTTGGGAAAAGCAAAAGCAGCGCGGATAGAGCCCCAAAAACCACAACCGCGCCTGCAAGAACCAAAAGAGCGCCAGAGCCTGCGCTTGGGCTCTCCTTTTTGGCTTCCTCAGGCTTCCAGGCAGGCTGGGGAGTTTGCGGGGGCTCGTTTGGCCGCGGCTTTGTTGGAGCAGGAGGCAATTCCTCTGCAGGCTCAACGGTGGTTGATGCTGAAAGGTTCTTCCACCTGAAGATGAACACTCCTGCCTCAGCCGCATTTATGGCTGCCTTGCCGTCCTCTCCGCTTTCAATCTGGACAAGCCCGGAAGGGGTTTGCACATCTATCGCCTGCCTTGCCAGAGGAGCCCCGCCCTTTGTGAGCTGGACCACAATGTCAGAAAACTGCTTGGCTGAGGATGGAGAATGGAGCTTTTCCTCAGGGTCGTCCTTCCCAATCCTATCCATCTTCGCATCAGCATAGACAAACTCTGACTCTGGCAGGAAAATCTCAAAGGTTTTGTCATGGTAACCAGGGGAGCTGAAAACAAGGGTGTAGCTTCCTTGCGGAAGGTAGGAAAGCAGGTAATAACCATCCTTGTTAGGCTTTGCCCGCCTAACTATCTCGCCTCCAGAGTATGCGGCAACCGAGGCATTCGAAAAGTCGCTTGGGCCTATGATTTGCCCATATGCGCTGGAATATGATATCTTTTGGCGCATGGTCAGAGGAATGAAAGTGCTGCCTTTGACCTCGACCAAAAAAACATGCAAAGGATAAGAGTATCTCCTGAGAAGCACAAAATAGCTCCCGTCGCTTACTTCAAATGACGCCATCCCAGCCTGGTCTGCCCTCTTGCTCTCTATCTCCACCCCTCCTGAAACCAAAGAAACATTGGTGCCCACTGCTTTTGTGCCTTCTGAGACGGTGATTTGCAGGCTGAGCTGCCCGGCATTCTGCAGCGTGAAAAGAAAGAAAAGCAAGAACAGCAAAAGCAAACGCTTCATTGGGCACCACCAGATTAGCAAACCTCATGCAACCAATAAAAAGAATACCCCTTGCCTTTCAGTTTTCATGGCAAAGAAGCGTGGCTTTTTGCGCTTTGCCCTCAAGCCAAAGCGGGAATGTGACAGCAAACCTCTCTTTTCCAGCATTCATAAGGCAGCCTTCCTCAAAAGCGCCGAAATCCCCAGACAGCTTCAGGCAGAGGCTGGATTTGGAGGAAAGCTCTTGAAGAGCCTGCTGAATGCTTTCTTCTTCCCATCCTGCAAGGATTATCGCAGCGTCTGTGCAAAGAAAATAAATAGGGGCTTTCTGGGTCTCAAAGACCATCAGATAAGACGCTGAAGAGGCGACAGCCAAAAGCAGAAGGGAAGCGGATGCCTCCAAGGAAAGGAAGAATGCCTGCTTGAAGCTCATGATGCGCACACCTCCAAAACAGAAACAGAGCCTTCATATTCCACCAGCCTCCTTGCGCAATGCGCTTCTTTGTGGATTTCGCCGGACGAGAAAATGAGGGCTGGCTCTTTGCCATCAGCAAGCGAAACAGAAAGGTATCCGATGCCCAAAGATGAGCGGATTTTTTCCGGATTGATGCTGCCGAGTGATTCTCTGCTGAGCCTATTTGAGAAGTAAAAAGAGGATTGCCTTTCGCCTGCCTCCGCAACAATGTAATCGGATATGCGCAAAGCCAAAAGGCTTCTGGCGTTCTCATCTGCGCTCTGATGGGCATAAGATGCGAAGGCTGAAAGCATTCCTGAGAATGCGAAGAACGCGAATATTGATATCGACATCGCAAAAAGCGCGTCTATTGAGAAATATGCCTTAGACTGGCTGGCGGCTTGGAGACTGCACATGAAAACCACCTTTTGGAGAATATGTCGCCTTGCGCAAAAGCGGCAATGAGCGGTTTCCCAGCGCCACTCTTGCGCTTTCTCCCTCAAGAACAATTGCTACGCTGTGCTTAAGCTCTGCCCTTCCCCCCTGCAAAGAATAGGCGGCAGTGTCGATGCACAAAGCGGAATAGGACAGGGAGTTTGAGATGCTGGCAGAGCGCACGGACTCCAGAAATGGCAAGGATAGCTGGTTTGCGGCAAAAGCCAGGGCGCCAATTCCTGCCAGCAAAGCTGCCAGAGAGGCAAGCGCCTCAAGGGAGATTTGCGCTCTCATAAGATTTTTCAGAAATCCACCTCATACTCGCTAGGCAGCGCGACTGCTTTCCCAAGCCCAAGCGGATGCGAATAATATGAGAAGCCCATGCTGAAAAAATGCAGCTTCCTCTCAAATATTCCGCTGTCTGCCTCTGCTGCGCAAAAAGCGACTGGAATTGCGCCTTTTGGGATGGCCGCCCCTTTCAGCTTTGCCATTTCCTCAGCAGCCTCCTGCCTTTCCTCCTCAGATGGAAAGCCGCACCAAAAGCGCACGTCATAGCCCAGCTGCCGCAAGGAGCTCTCCAGCTCAATTATCCTCAAATGCACCCTCTGGTATATCTCCTCCCTTGATGGAGAGCCTTGGCTTGAGGCAAGGGCGCTTGAGGCTGCCTCAGAGGCTGCCTTGTAGAAAGCCCTTTTTATTGCGATTTCCTCGACAAAAAAATACCGGTATTTCTCATAAGAGGAGTCTTCTTGGCTGGAGCGGACAAGCGAGGCAGCAGATAGGATGGAAAAAACAAAAACAGAGGCCAAAACAAACGAAAGGAAGCCTTTTCTTCCCATGTTTTCATGCCAGCTCATCAACCAGCTTCACCAAATAATTGCATGTTTTTTCTATGTCCTCTATGGAGCAGACTGCCACGTTTGAGTGTATGTACCTTGTCGGAACGCATATTGCAATTGAGGGGATTCCCCCTCTTTCCCCATAGACGCTTGCTGCATCGGTAGCGCCGCCCTCTATGACTTCAAGCTGGTAAGGAATCTTGGATTTCTTTGCGACCTCTATTGACTTTTCGCGCAGCTTGGTGTCAGCGACATTCCCTCTCCCTGCCGCCTCGACCAGGCAGAGCGCAGGCCCCTTGTGGAGGTGAATGAGCGCTTCGTCCTCGCTCATCTCTGGGTGGTCCCCTGCGATGGAGGTATCCACGGCTATGAAGGCAGACGGCTCAAGGTTGTATGCTGCAACCATGGCTCCTTTGCCAAATGTGGAGACTTCCTCTTGCGCAGTCCCCACCAAAACCACATTCTTGCGCTTTATTTTTTTGGCAATATCAAGCAGGATGTAGCAGCCGACGCGGTTGTCCAGCGCCTTTCCAGTAACCAGCCTTTTGTTCAAGACTTTTGTCTGGATGTCAAATGCTATCGGGTCGCCTATCCTGACCCCCATCTTTTCCGCCTCTTTCCTGCTTTTTGCCCCAATGTCAATGAATAGGTTTTTGTTGTCTATCGCAACCTTCATGTCTTCTGCTTTCTGCATGTGCGGCGGCTTGTTGCCGATGACGCCGTATATTGGGCCTTTGGCAGTCTGTATGACCACCCGCTGGTTCACCAAGACCCGGTTGTCTATTCCTCCCATCTTCAAGAACCTTATGAACCCTTTTTCATTTATGAATTTGACCAGCATCCCAATCTCATCCATGTGGGCTCCAAGCATAAGCGGCTTTTCCTTCGCGGATGGCGAGCGGGCAATCACGTTGCCGAACCGGTCTATTTCCACCCTGTAGCCTGCCTTTTTCAGCTCCCCTGCCATGATTTTTGCCACTTCCCCTTCATGCCCTGGGACTCCAAAAGACTCAGAAAGCTTGGACAGCAAAGCCATATCCACCATGGAAACACCTCTTTAAAGCAAAATGATTGCCCAAACGTTAAAAGGCTTGGTCATCATCTCTTCTTGCGCATCATGTCAGATTTTGATTTTCATCCCGTCTTCTGCCACTATGCAATTCTCAAAAACCTGCTTGGCTTCCGCAAGGATTGCGGATGGGTCAGGGTATCTTGCGGATATGTGCGTCAGGGCAAGCTTTTTGGCTCCTGCTTTTTTTGCCACTTCTGCTGCCTGGATGGCAGTCGAGTGCCGCGACTTTTTGGCTTCCTCTTGCCTGTCTGAGCAGAAAGTGGCCTCGTGTATGAGCAAATCCGCATCTTTTGCGGCTTTCGCCACAGCCTGGCAGGGCGCAGTGTCCCCGGAATAGACGATTTTTTTGCCTGCCTGCCGGTATGTGACATCCTTGAGCTTTATTTTTTTGCCCCCCACAGCAATCTCACCTTTCCGCATAATCTCCGAGAACATGGGCCCGCGGATGCCTGCTGCTTTTGCCTTCTGCTCGAAAAACCTTATTTTCTCCTTTTCCTCAAAAACAAAGCCAAAGCTGGGCTTGGTGTGCAGATTGGGGAATGCCCTGGCTTCGAATTTTCCAAAATCCCACGTAAGATGGCCGCCAATCTCCACTATCTGGACAAAGTTTTTCTTTACGAAAAATCGGCTTGCCTCTTTTGGGCAGTAGATTGCCAGTGGCTCGGTTCTGCCACCAAGCGCCATTGTCTCAACCAAGCCAGAAACGCCAGTCAGATGGTCCAGATGGGGATGCGAGATGAAGATTGCCTTAACCTTCATGCAGGAGACTCCGTGCATGAGCATCTGCCTCTGGGTGCCTTCCCCGCAGTCAAGAAGGAAGAAATCGCCCTCGTGCCTTACTGCAATAGAAGGGAGGTTGCGGGCTATGGTGGGGACTGCGGATGCTGTCCCAAGAAAGGTGATTTCAAACATGAAAGCGCTAAAGCCATCTGGAATATAAAACCTTAATCTTTTGAGTTGAGAAGATAGGCCCCTGTTATAATCACCACCACAGCAAAAGCGGCAATTGAGATTACAGGGTTTGCCTGCAAAAACTCCATCGGGTTTTTCGCGTTGCCCTCTGGCTTAAGCTCAGATAGCAAATCCTTATCTTTTTGCAATTGGGGAAGATGCCCATCGCCCTTGCCCTCATCTTTTGGAGGCGCCTTTGCCTCATTCATGGAGGCTTTTGCTTCTGTTGAATTCTCAAGCGCCTTCTTTATGGACTCGAAAATGCTGCCTGCTGACTCTTGGATATTCTGCTCGCTTATGCTTATTTGCGTTAGGGCAGGCGCCTCGTCCTCCAAAATTTCAGCCTTCAGCCTTATTTTTGAGGACAGGCTCTCGTTCTCTTTCAGCTTCAGTTGGAGAGGAATTTCGGATTTCAGCACAGAGCCGTTGCTGCAGATTCCGCCTTTCACTGCGCATTTGAGGTAAGCTTCTGCTGATTTGGATTTTGCCCCTGATGCGCCCACAAAAAACACATCAGAATCGTTGCTTATGCTTGCTGAGACTTTCACCAGAATGGTCCGCCCTTCCAAGCCAGAAAGGGAAGAGTCAGGGGCTGCCCAGCTTACAAGTATTGAGCTGTCATAGCGGACTCCAGGGATAAGCTGGCTGGATTGCAAAGGGAGGCTGTAGTCGACCAGCTTCTCCACCGAGGTGAGGCTGACATTCAGCTCCTGGGTTGGCTGGGAAAATGCTGCTGAAATCAAAGCAAGAAAGAGCACAACCTGCTTGGCCGCCATGCATGGTTAATTGATATAGGGATATTTAAACCATGGCTTTCTGGCTTCTCAGCCAGCCTATGCTGCTTTTGTAAAAGTCCCGTATGTCCTCCATGTCATTTAGGAGCATGAGAGGGCGCTCAAGGGAAAGCCCCCATGCAAGAACAGGGTAGCGGCCGCACAGCGGAATTGAGACTTCTGGCCTGAAGATTCCGGCTCCCCCAAGCTCAAGCCACTGGCGCTTTTTCTCAAAATATACCGATATCTCAAGCGAAGGCTCGGTGTATGGGAAATAGGATGGCTGGAACCTTATTTTATGGAATCCAAGCTTCCTGTAGAACTCCTTCAAGCATCCAAGAAGGTCTCGGAAGGTGGCTTTTTCCCAAACCACGATGCCTTCAACCTGGAAGAACTCCGCAAGGTGCTTGTAGTCGGTTGCCTCGTTCCTGTAAACTTTGCCTATGGCAAAGTATTTTTTCGGCTCGCTGCCTCTGCACCTTTCATAAAGATACCTTGCGGATATCGCAGTGGTGTGCGTTCTGAGGACGGCTTTCTTGGCGTTTTCCTCAAGCCATTCCCCTCCCCAGCACCTCTCATGCTCAAGCTTCACCCTGCGCACCAGCCCCCTATCTTTTGGAAGAGGGATGCTGCCTTTGACATAAAAAGTGTCCGCAAGGTCTCTGGCAGGGTGGTCTTGGGGCTGAAAAAGAGCGTCGAAATTCCAGAAAGAGGATTGCAGCTCTTCGCCTTCCATCTGCTCAAATCCCATCTCTGAGAATATCTGCGATATTTTTTGCATGAGCTTGCTTATCGGGTGCCTTTTGGCGGCGAATGGCACTTCTGCTGGAGCATGGACATCATATGGCCGAAGCTTTGCCCCTCTCCAAGAGCCAGACAGCAGGATTTCCCTTGTGAGTGCGCTTATCTGGCCCTCTTTTTCTTCCGCAGGGGCGTCCCTTGCTTTTTCTATGAAAAATTTCCTCTCTTGCACCTGGCGAGCAAGCTTCCTCCTAAGAAGAATCTGGCAGGCTTCTTCATTAGGCTGCCTGCCTTCCAAGACCATCCCAAGAGCATCCTGCAAATCATAAGCTGGGATGGAAGTGAGGCTGGAGCGCAGAACCCCTTTTTCCACCCTCACCCAACCTTGGCGGATTGCCCAGGGCAAGCCAACCGCCTTTTCCTCCCCTGAAAGTGAAGACAGAGGGGCTTGGAGGATGGCTTTGGACAAAACCCTAATCTCAGGCAGCTTTTGGCTTGCAGCCTGCCTGCCTTCCTCTGAAAGCTCCAGCCTGAAGCGGACTTCCTCAAATATCCTCACAAATCCTTTCTCTTTGAGCGATTGGGCAAAAGACATCAGGGAGTCCTGGCTCATTCCGCAAATCTCCGCAAGCTCTTTGGCCTCCATCTTCTGCTGGAGGACTGACAGGATTTTTGCCTCTGACGGGTGAAGCGCCATAGGAAAACCTCATTTGCTTCCGAATCTGTTTATGTAAAATATGGAGGCTGCTGCCGCCAAGAAGATTATTGCTGCTGCTGGCCCTTGCGGGCTGAACATGAAGGATGCCACCCTCCTTTGCCAAGAGGAGAAGAACTCGATAACCTCGCTTTCAAGCGGAGCCTCTATCTCGTAGCTGAATTGGAATTTTGAGAGGGTGTCGCCTTGCCACTCAAATGTCCTTTTTTCCCCAACATAAAACCGGAGGTTTTCCTGCTCGTCGTACCTGAAATTTTCCGGAGACTCAAGCAGCTCCTGGGGAGGATTTGAGATGAATATTTTCTCCGCATTTTGCGGGATGGAAATTGAGATTTTTGTCCCTTGGGGCAAAATCAAATCGCCTGTCCTGGTCTGCTCAAATGACAGAGCCTCAGGCGCCAGAGAATATCTGGAAGTCCTTGGCTTGTAATTCTCAACCCTCACCAGCCCAGTGCCGTTTTTGCCCAGAGGGATGTTGTAATCTATTATCACGGTGGCATAGCAGATATCCAAAAGGGAGTTGCACCTTTCAATCGGCTGTGGCAAGACCCTCAGATTGACTATTTCTGTGTTGGCGCGCGTCACGTGATGGCGCATCTCTGAAAGCTGGGTCCTTTCTTTCCAGGTTGCCAAATCAGAATAAGACACCCGGGTTGATTCGTAAAGCTCCTTGCTGATTTTGCCGGAAATTGAAATGGCAAGATGCTCCTCCACATGGGCAGAGCCGTCTTTGTTTATGCTTATCATGACTGAAAGGCTGCGCATGGAGAATTCCGCGAAAAAAAGGCTGGAAAAAGCAAGCAAAGACAGGCAAAGCGCATGCCATCTGGCTGGAGGCGCGTCCATGATTTGCTTTCGGGTAATATGTATTTAAATGTGAGGAGCGAATTTTTTCCCTATGCGCTCAATCACATATTTGGGGCATTCATGCTTTCAGGTGAAGCTTGGGAATGTCGTGATGCTTTTCAACCCTGCGGTTGCAGACAGCATCGCAGGCAACGCCAGGATTGTGAAATCTGCCCTCAATCCCCGCGCGGTGAGGGAATGCGATTTCATATTCTTGTCAAACGAGGAGCCTGCCAACTGCGAGCCTGAGACTGTCAAGGAGATTTCTGAAAGGTGCTATTCCACAGTGATTGCCCCCAAGCCTGCGCTGGCGAAAATATCCGTTTCCGAAAGATTCAAGGTCGATGTCAGGATAGGGGACAAGTTCTCAATAAAAGGGATAGACGTTCAGGTAATCAAGGCAATACATCCACAGTCCCAATATCCTGTAGGCTATCTGGTCAAAGGAGACGGGCTGAGCGTATACCATGCAGGAGACACCTACTCGTTTTCCGACATGGGCATGATAAGGTGCGATGTCGCTTTAGTCCCTATTGGCGGCGGCTCGATGATGGACCCCTTTGCCGCCAATTCGGCAGTCAAAGAAATGCGCCCGAAAGTTGCCATTCCGATGTGCTACAACACATACGCAAGGATAGAGCAGGACCCTGCCGAGTTCACTGATGATTTGGGGGGAATGACCAAAGGGATTGCGCTTAAGCCTGGGCAGGAAATTCGCCTTTAAAATTGTTCGCTCAAACGATTTTCGGGGTTGGTTCAATGATAAGTGAAATACAGCTGACTAAAGCTGGAGCTGAAAGGAAGTCTTACGGCCAAATAAAAGCCATCAAGATTGGCATTCAGATTTTGAATTTGAGCGTGGATGGCAGAAATATCAGCCTGGAATTTGACTACACCGCAGACTATCTTGAAGAAGATGGGAAGAATCCGGCAATTGTTGGGGAAGTGAAAATGGGCGGAAAGCTTTCTGCTTTGGAAGACCTGAAGATAGCAAAGGAAATAGGCGAGAGATGGGGGAAGGAGAAAAGGCTTCCTGAGTTCTTTGCCGATGATGTCTTGAACGCAATAAACTACACATGCAGCACCAATGCCGTGCTTGTCACTCGAGCAATCAATTTTCCGCCTCCTATTTCGCCTCTCAAAATATCTATCGCCCAAAGCAAAGCCTAGTACCTTTTTAGAGGCATGTTCCCAGAAAGCGCTTTTCTTGCGGCTTTGAGGATGCTTTTTGCCATGAAAGCCAAAGCCGGAAGGGAAAGGACAATTGACAGCGAAGCTGGGACTGCAAAGTAGGCCAACGCGAAAATTGCGGCCAAAGAGAAGAACAGCCCTGCTGAGAAAATGTGCCCAAGCAAAACGTATTTTTCCCCGTTGCTTGAGCGAGCTATCATCTTGATTAGCGAATCGGCAGATGAGTGCGCGTTTATCTGAAACAGGGCAGCGGAGATGAAAAAAGCCGCGAATGCGAATATGAAGAAATCGGAAAGGAATTCCCAGCCAGGAACCTGCATCAAGAATATCGCGGAAAAGCAGGCGCTTGATGCAAACAGCAGAATGACGGCGTTTTTTGCAGTAAGCACCATCTGCTCCCTTGTAGAAAGAGAATCGTACTGATGGGATATTGAAGGCAGCTTCTCAACAACGCGGTAGTATCGGGCGGTCTCTGAAAACGCCTTTCTCATGCCAAGGATGGTGGAGCGCATCAGCCTGAAGTTCTTGATAGCTATTTGGGGGGAGACTGCCTGCAGGAAGCCGTAAATCTCGTTTTCGCGGTTCAGAAGCCAGGCGGAGATGAAAGAGGAGGCTATTATTGCGAAGGCGAAGCTTCCAAGAAGCTCGCTTTGGACCAAGCCGCTTGCCACTCCTTGGCTCATGAGGAGCAGCGAAAGCTCGGAGATTGGAAGGAAGACTGCCGCGCAAAAGCAGGCGCCCCTTCCAGGAAAGCCCACAAAATACGCAGAAGCGCCAGAGGCTATGAAGCGGACGGCGAACCCTATTATGATGAACAAGGAGAGCAGCATTATGTTCGACATGACTGCTGAAAAGCTGACAAAAAGCCCGATAGAGAAGAAAAAGAATGCTGAAAAGAGAGAGTTGAAAGGCTTTATTTTCTCCTCTATCCTTTTTGACTCTGGCGAGCCTGCAAGTATGCTTCCTGCAAGGAATGCGCCCACTGAGAATGAAAGCCCGATGCCTTCTGAAATGTAGCCTATCACAAGCACCAGGCTGACTGTTGAAAGCAAAAGAAGCTCATCACTGTGCGAGACTGCCGAAAGGAGATACCGCACCAGCCTGAATAGGACAAGGTAAGTGAAAATGAAGGTCAGGAAAACGCGAATCAGGGAGAGTATGAAGCCATATTCGCTTATTTGGAAGGCTGGCTTGGCAATCAGCCCCAAGAAAAAGACCGCAAGCAAATCCTCTATCACAGATATTGATATGATGAATGGTATTTCTGCCCTGCGGATTTTTCCAGAAGCCTCAAGGAGCTTTATCATTATCGGCGTTGAGGAGAAGGAGAGCGCAAGAGCCACCAGCGCAGAGGATTGCGGAGGAAGGCCAAAGAAGGAAAGAAGCGCGTAGCCTGCCGCATATGCTATGCCTATCTTCACAATGCCTGCGAAGAAAGTGAAGACGCCAAGCTGGGCGATTTTTATTATTGAGAATTCTAGCCCTATGCCGAAAAGTATCAGAGCCGCGCCAAGCACGGCAAAAACTTCCACCAATGCAGGCTCTGCGATTATTATGCTTCTGAAATCTATCCCAAAAAAGCTGTGGCTGGCAAGAGGGCTATACGGCCCAACCAGCATGCCTGCCACCAAAGCCCCCAGTATGTTTGGAAGCTTCAGCCTGTCGAAAATGATGGCAGACAGCATAATAACAGTTATGCTTATCCCCACTGCCGCGGCAGCTTCCATGAAATAAGCAAACGCTTTAGGTTTAAAATGGCTTTAGAATCAGCAGACTATCGCTCTGCCGGATATGGTTTGCAGGACCGCTGGCGCAATCACAGATATGAGGATGCCTATCAGCGCTCCAGTCAGGCAAGAAGTTGCCCAAACATTCGCCCTTGCGCGAGTCTCAGCGCCCATCATCTGGCCAGTGGAGTATATGACCGAGGCAAGCAATATCATCAGCATGGCTGCAATAGGCACAAGAGAGTTGAGGCCCCTGCAAAGCTCAGAAAGGGCGGCTTGCAGAGCAGAGGTTGGAGGGGTGGCTCCTGCTGCCCCAATAACAACCAGAAGCCCAAAGAGCACAAACAATCCATTCTTAGCATTCATTGTAGCACCGCTAAAATGAATGCTGAAACAGTTTTTAAATCCAGCCCTTGCAGAAGAATCAGGAGCTTGAGCGCATGAAAATCGTTTTGGACATAAGAAAAAGCGCGACTGAGAATGCAGAAGCCTATTTTGAGGCTTCAAAGGAGCTTGCCTCAAAGCAAGAGCGGGCGAAGGCTGCGCTGGCTGAAAGCCAAAAAGAGCAAAGCCTGCTTCTTTCCAAAATTTCTGAAAATGCGGAAAAGAAGCCTGCCTTGATGAAAAGAAAAAGGGAGTGGTATGAAAAATACCATTGGTTTTTCACCTCTTGCGGAAAGCTTGTGCTGGCTGGGAGGGATGCCAAGCAGAACGACATGCTGGTTGGGAAGGTGATGAAGGAGGAGGATTTGTTTTTCCATGCGGACATACAGGGTGCGCCTGCGGTTGTTTTGGTTGGGGGAAAGGCAGCGTTGGCGCAGGAGAAGGCAGAGGCTGCGCAGTTTGCTGCCTGCCACTCATCAGCCTGGAAAGCTGGAGCTTCGGCTGTGGATGTCTATGCCGCGCAGAAAAGCCAGCTGTCAAAGCATTCCCATGGAGGATTTGTTGGCAAGGGAGGGTTTGCCATCTTTGGGCAAAGGGAATGGTTCAGAAGCGTGGGGCTGGGCCTGTCTTTGGGAATGGAGAAAGAGAGGGTGATTTGCGTGCCAGAAGCAAGCCCGCAGGCAAAGGAGCTTCCGGTTTCAATTTCCCCAGGCAGCATACAGAAGGGGTCTGCGGCTTTGGAGATAGCCAAAATTTTGGGCGCAAAGGCGGAAGAGGTTCTTCTTGCCCTTCCGTCAGGCAAGTTTTCCATCAGACGAAGGTGAGCCTTTGCTTGAGAAAATAGCGGAGGAGACTTTCATGCTCAGGGTGGATGAGAGGATATGCGGCACCATTTATGTCATAGAAAGCCAAGGCAAGCGGCTTGCCATAGACTCAGGAGACGGCGGCGTGGAGCTGGGTTTTGTGCCTGATTTGTGCATTCTGACTCACGGGCATTTTGACCACACAGGCGGAGTGCGGAAAAGCTGGAAGCGGGTGCTTATCCATCCTGCTGAATTCAGGTTCAAAGGGCCGTACATAAGCATACCTGAAAACGCTGAAGAGAATCCGATGGAGGATGTGGTTTTTGGGAAGCATCGGCTTGAATTCCTGCATACGCCTGGGCATACAGACGGCAGCATATGCGTATTTGACAGAAGAACCGGCCTGCTTTTCAGCGGAGACACACTTTTTGCTCAAGGAGTACATGGCAGGACGGATTTGGGTGGAAGCTTTGAGCAAATCCAGGAAAGCTTGGGAAAGATAAGGCGCCTGCCTTACCGCCTGCTTTGCCCTGGGCACGGGGAGATTGAGAGAAATGCGGAGCAGCCTGGCTGAAAGCTATCGGAAGAGGAAGAAGCAGATCCAGGCTCGCTTGGACCTATTCAAAAGGGCAGGGAAAATGGGCGGCAAGCGGCTGTTTGAGGAGCTTGCTTTTTGCCTTCTGACGCCACAAAGCAAGGCGCTCTCCTGCGATTCTGCGCTTAAGGAGCTGAAAAGGAGAGGGCTGCTTTATGGAGGGTCTGCAGAAGAGATTGCGGCAGCCCTTGCAAAGAAGGTGAGATTCCACAACAAAAAGGCAGAGTATCTTGTTCTTGCAAGAGAATCGCTTGGGCAAGGCTTTTTCAGGAAGCTTGAGGAGATTTCCTTTCTGCCTGACAGCATGCAGGCTCGGGAGTGGCTGGTGAAGAATGTCAAGGGCATGGGCTGGAAGGAAGCCAGCCATTATCTTAGGAACATAGGCAGGGGAGATGGAATCGCAATATTGGACAGGCACATACTGAAAAACCTCAAAAAGCACAACGCCATCAGAAGCATGCCAAAAACCCTCACCGCAAAAAAATACCTTCTGATAGAGAAAAAGATGGAGGAATTTTGCAGGAAAAGGAGAATTCCGATGGCGCATTTGGACCTTCTTTTTTGGTCTGAGGAGACTGGAAAGGTATTCAAATAAATACCTTTCAGCGTTAACAATTGTTAAACAAGAGGGATTGGCTTGCTTCCATGCTCACAAGTGCATTGGAAAATCCTGCCTGCAATAAGCAGGGAGCTTGCGCTCTCGCTTGACAAGATGAAAGTGCCTCGGAAAAAGATAGCCCAGGCGATTGGGGCAACTCCTGCCGCCATCTCGCAATACATAAGCGGCAAGAGAGGGGGAGAAAGGCTTCCGGAAGCATGCAGGAAGGCATGCAGAAAGCTTGCCAAAAAGATAGCTTCTGGGATTGGGAGCCAAGCCGAGCTTGAAGCAGAGGTGGCAAAAATAGTTGTCCTTGCCAAAAAGTCCAGGCTTGGAAGAAAAGACCCATGCATGATTTGCATGGCAGAGGGTGCTTGAATGGAGATTATGAAAATTGAGGGCCTTAGAGTGTTTGCAGGCAAAAAAGAGATTGTGAAGGGAGTTTCTCTTTCCATAAAGAAAGGGGAAGTGCATGTGATAATGGGGCAAAACGGCTCTGGAAAATCCACCCTCCTCAACGCTCTTGCAGGCCATCCGAAATACTCCGTGGAAGGAAAGGTGGAATTTGAGGGCAAAGACTTGCTTTCCATGAAGCCCCATGAGCGCGCAAGAGCAGGGATATTTTTGGCGTTCCAGACGCCCAACGAGGTTTCCGGAGTTCCGCTATCCTCGTTCTTGAGGCAAGCTTATTCGGCTTGCCATGGCAAGGAGATGTCTGTAGCCGAATTTGAGAGGCTGCTTGAAGAGAAGATGTCTCTTATAGGGATGGACAAGGCTTTCGCCTCAAGGGGGGTGAATGAGGGCTTTTCTGGGGGCGAGAAGAAAAGAAGCGAGATACTCCAGCTTGCAGTCCTCCAGCCAAAGCTTGCCTTGCTGGATGAGCTGGACTCTGGGCTGGATATTGAGGGCCTTGCCAAAGTCATGTCTGCGCTTGGGAAAATAAGGCAAAAGGACGCTTCATTCATAATTGTCACTCATTATGCCAGGATGCTTAGGGGATTGCAGCCTGATGCTGTCCATGTGATGAAGAATGGAAAAATCGTTGCCTCAGGCAAGGCTGAGCTTGCGTACAAGCTTGAGGAGAGAGGCTATGCGTGGATAGGGGATTATTCCTGAGGTGCTGCTATGGACAATGCGACGCTTAGGCTGTTTGGAAGGGACGCTTTGCCCAGAAAAAGAATGGTGGCAAAGGAAGAGAGGGTCGTTGGCTACAAGGCGAAAAAAGAAGGGCTCAGCGAGGAGCTGATAGACGAGATTTCTGATGTCAAAGGCGAGCCGGATTGGATGAGGGAGCACAGGAAAAGGTGCTTCAAGATATTCCAGCGCAAGCCCCTGCCATCCTGGGGGCCTGACCTGTCAGGGCTTGATTTTTCAGCCATAACCGGCTTTGTGCGCCCAAAAGGCAAGGAGCATCAGCCAAACAGCTGGGATGAAGTGCCGCAGGAGATAAAGGACACTTTCGAGAGGCTTGGCATACCTGAGGCTGAGCGGAAATTTTTGGCAGGGGTTGGAGCCCAATACGATTCAGAGGTCCTCTACAAGAGCCTCAGGAAAAGCATCTCGGAATTGGGGGTGATATTCACCGACATGGACACCGCTTTGAAAGATTACCCCGAGCTTGTGAGGAAGCACTTCATGACCCGGTGCGTCCCTCCGGAGGACAACAAGTTTGCGGCTCTTCATGGGGCTTTCTGGTCAGGCGGAAGCTTTGTCTATGTCCCAGCAGGAGTCAAAGTCCCCACCCCCCTTCAGATTTACTTCATGATGAATTATCCAGGCTTCGGCCAGTTTGAGCACACTTTGATAATAGCTGAGGAGGGCGCGCAGGTGCAATACATTGAGGGCTGCTCTGCTCCGCATTACACCAAAGACTCGCTGCATTCTGCGGTTGTGGAGATATTCGCAGGCAAAGGCAGCCGAGTAAGATACACCTCAATCCAGAATTGGAGCAGGAATGTCTACAACCTCAACACAAAAAGGGCAATTGTGGAGGAAGGCGCGGTCATGGAGTGGGTAAGCGGAACGCTTGGCTCAGGGGTGAGCATGATTTACCCGTGCAGCATCCTTGCAGGCAGGGGGGCGCGCGCGGAGCATTTGAGCATCGCGCTTGCAGGCGAGGGGCAGATCAAAGACACCGGAGCCAAAGTTTTCCACATGGCTCCCCAAACCTCCTCCAAAATCCTATCAAAAAGCATCTGCAAGAAAGGAGGAGTGGTCCGCTACCGGGGGATGCTTTATGTGGCTCCGGGATGCAGCGGGGTGAAAGCCAATGTCCGCTGCGACAGCATAATATCCGACTCAAAATCCAAGGCTGAGACCGTGCCAGTCATGGACATACGCTCAAAGGACGCCCAGATAGGGCATGAGGCATCGGTAGGAAGGATATCAGAGGAGCAGCTGTTTTACCTTATGAGCCGAGGCATTGATGCTGAGGAGGCTCTTGCCTTGATAGTGAGAGGCTTCATAGAGCCGATAGTCAAGGAGCTTCCTTTGGAGTATGCGGTGGAGATGAATCGGCTTATTGAGATGGAGATGGAGGGTTCGGTCGGATGAGCCAAATCGCCATCATAGATAAGGCAAGGCAGATATCAAAAGAGCTTGGCGAGCCGGACTTTCTGCTGAAAATAAGGCTGCAGGCAGCCTCGGCACTCAGGCAGCGCGGATTGGAAAAGGTGGAGGATTTTGATTCCGGCTTGCCTGAAAATCAAAGCATGCCTTCCCAAAGAGGCTGCAAAGCCGAAAGCCTTGCGGAAGCCTGCAGGCAAAAAGATTTCAGAAGAGCCTTGTCCTTCTGCGCAAAAGCAGGCTTTTCCCCCAACGACTTCCTGCTATCCCTTGCCCTGTTTTCCAGCGGCTCTGCTGCCTGGATTTCCGGCCAGGAGGAAGCGCCAGCCGTTCTTGAAAGGGACGGAAGCATAGGCTATGCCTTTGATGCTGTGGTCTTTGCTGAAAAAAGCAAGGCTGCGCTGATTTATTCCGAGAAGCACCGCGCGGATGGGGTTTCCGGGCTTTTCGCAGCCGCAAAAAATGAGGCAGAGGCGCAAATTTGCCTTGCCCAAGCCAATTCGCCCCATGCCCAGAGAAAGCTGGGGGCAGTGGTTGAAGCCGAAGGCAAAGCCAAAGCCAAAATCCTTCGCTCCAACATCGGAGGGAAAAGCCAGCAGGACTCGTTTTGCATCCTGCAGGCAAAAAGGCAAAGCCGGTGCGAGCATTACAACGCCAGCCTCATGGGGGACGGGCAGAGGATGAGGCTGCAATCAGAGCATTTCCATCTTGCCCCATCCACATATTCCCGCTCGGTTTTCCACTTCGGGGCTGCTGGAAATTCGCAGGTTGAGGCTGAAGCCAAGGTGGTGATAGAGCAGCCTGCCCCGCAATCCGACACCCACCTTCTTGCCAAAAGCATGCCCATACTGGGGAATCCCAGATTCCGCATTGTGCCTCAGCTTTTTGTGAGAAACTGCGAGGTCTCCGCAGGCCATGGCTCTGCGGTCTCAAGCGTGGATGAGGAAGAGCTGTTTTACCTGCAAAGCAGGGGCATAGATGAAAGCGAAGGGAGGAGAATGGTTTTGGAAGGGTTTTTCTCAGGGCTGATAGCCTCCGCTGGCTTGAACCCGAAAATTGCAGCCGTGCTTTCGGAAAGCATCAGGAAGAGGGCAAAAGAGGTCTTTGATGGTCAAAAGGCTTGATGTGGATAGAATAAGGGAAGACTTCCCAATCCTGGCAAGAAAGTTTTTCGGAAAGCCGCTTGCTTACCTGGACAATGCGGCAACCTCCCAAAAGCCCAAGCAGGTGATTGAGGCGATTGCGGAATATTACCAGGCCTGCAACGCCAACGTCCATCGCGGAGCCTATTCCCTTTCGCAAGAGGCGACAGAGGCGTATGAGAAAGCAAGGAAAAAAGTGGCTTTATTCATAAATGCAAGGAGCGAAGAGATAATTTTCACAAAAAACGCAACTGAAGCTCTCAACCTTGTGGCTTGGTGCTGCCTTTCAAGCAGGAAGATTGGGCAGGTGCTGCTAAGCCAGATGGAGCACCACAGCAACATAGTCCCTTGGCAGCTTGCAGGCAGGCGGTTTGGGGCTGCAATCAAATACGCCAAAATGGATGGCTGGAAGATTGATTGCCATGATGCCGAGAGCTTGCTTGAGGATGGCGCGGCGTCTGTTTTTTCCTTTGCGCACGTCTCAAACGTGCTTGGGGTGGAAAATGACGCAAGGCTCCTTTGCAGACTGGCGAAAAAATACGGCGCGATTTCCTGCGTGGATGCTTCCCAGTCCGCCCCGCATTTTCAAATGGATGTGAAAAGGATTGGCTGCGACTTTCTTGCTTTCTCAGGGCACAAGATGCTTGGGCCCCACATTGGCGTTCTTTACGCAAGAAAAGAGCTGCAAGAAGAGCTTGAGCCTTTTCTTGGAGGGGGGGATATGATAAAAAGCGTGAGCTTTGGCGGCTCCACGTGGAATTGCCCTCCGCACAAGTTTGAGGCAGGAACTCCCAACGTGGCAGCAGCAGTGGGCCTTGCTGCAGCGGTTGAGTATTTGGGCAAGATAGGGATGGCTGCTGTCTGCCAGCACGGGCAAAAGCTGTCAAGCTTTTGCAGGCAGGAGCTTGAGAAAATACCGCAGGCGAGGTTTTACGGTGAGCCAGGCCCTGCTGGCATTGTCTCCTTCAACATAGGCAGAATCCATGCGCACGATTTGGGAAGCTTTGCTGACAGGGAGGCGGTGGCGATACGGACAGGCCACCACTGCGCGCAGCCGCTCATGGGAGTGCTGGGGGAGTCTTCGGCTGCCAGAGCCAGCTTTTATATATACAACACTGAGGAAGAAGCCCTTCGGCTTGCGGATGCGGCGAAAAAAGCCTGGCGAAAGCTGGGGTGAAAAAATGCCTGGCGAAAGCTTCTATAGGGAGAACATATTGGACCACTACAAAAAGCCGCGCAATTTCGGAAAGCTTGAGGATGCCCACTCGCAGGCAGAGGACTCCAACCCTTTATGCGGAGATGAGATAGCATTCTACCTCAAATTTTCCGAGGAGAAAATATCTGAGATTAAATTCAGCGGAAGCGCATGCGCAATATGCCTGGCATCAGCCTCCATGCTAAGCCAGGAGGCAAAGGGGAAAAGCATTCAGGAGGCAAAGAAAATAGGCAAAAGAGACATTCTGGGGATGCTTGGGATAGACCCTGGCCCTGTTAGGCTGAAATGCGCCCTTTTGCCGCTGAAAGTCTTCAAGCTGGCTCTCTACAAGCACATGGGCATGAGGGGATAGGGATGGAAAGAGGCGTGGTTTTCGGGCCTGCTGGAATACCGATTGGCGCTCCTGCAGGAGGCACCGCAGACGGCATAAGGTACTGCAGGAAGATTGGGCTGGGGGCTATGGAAGTGGAGTTTGTGCATGGCGTTAATTTGGGGCAGGAGAAGGCAAAGGAGGCAAAAAAAGCCGCGGAAGAAAGCGGCATTAGGCTCTCTTGCCATGCCCCGTATTACATAAACTGCTGCGCAAAGGAGAAGCAAAAAATAGAGTCAAGCGTGCGCCAAATCGTCTCAACTGCCCAGGCTGCCTATTGGCTGGGGGCTTGGGTGATAGTGATACACCCCGGGCATTACATGTCAAGGCCAGCTGAAGAGTGCCGCAAGCTTGTTTATGCCACATTCAGCCGATGCATAGAGGAGATGGAAGCTTTGGGGGTGAAAGGCGTGGCTTTGGGGGCAGAGCTTACAGGGAAAAAATCCGCTTATGGCTCTCTTGATGAGATAATTGATTTGGCGGAGCATTTTGGCATAAAGCAGGTTGTTCCGGTGCTGGATTATGCCCACTACCATGCACGCCATGAAAGGCTGGAGGCAAAAGAGGATTACTTCCGCATCCTCTCGGAAGTTGAGAGGCGGCTGGGCTCTGAGGCTTCAAAAAACTTCCACTGCCATTTCTCAGGCATACAATACAGCGATAAAGGGGAAAGAAGCCATTTGCCCATTTCCTCAAGCTCCCCTCCTTTTGCCCCTCTTGCCCAGGCATGGAAAGAAAACGGCTGGGCAGGAACCGCGATATGCGAATCGCCGCTTTTGGAAAAGGACGCTTTGGAGATGAAGAGGATTTATGATTCCAGGTAGGCCTTTCCGCTCATATTTTAAACCTTCTTTGGAAATATAAAGGGGCGGCTCTTCTTATGGGCTTTGGTTTGAAGGTGCCTTTATGTATTTTGTGCTTTCATGCAAAGACAAAGTCAGGCTTCCTGCCCAGCTTTTCAGCCTTAAGCTTGAGGATGCCCTGACCCAGATGCTGCGGGAAAGGTATGAGCGCAGGATTGACAAGGATGCCGGAGTGGTCCTTGCGCTTTGGAATGTGAAGGCTGAAGGAGACGGGCTGGTTGTCCCAGGAGACAATGCCGCCTATTATGATGTCTCCTTTGATGTCCTTGCATACCACCCTATGATAAACGAGGTGGTTGAGACCGATGTCTCCGAGGTTGTGGAGTTCGGGGTTTTCCTGAGGCTTGGGCCTATGGAGGGCTTGGTCCATCTTTCCCAAATAGCAAACGATTTCCTCAGCTTCAACAAGAAAACAATGTCTTTTGTCGGAAGGGAAAGCAAAAAATCCCTCAAGAAAGGCGACCATGTGTTCGCCAAGATATCTACGGTAAGCATGAAGGCAACCATACCTGAAACCAAAATAGGCCTGACCATGCGGCCAGAAGGGCTTGGGAAAGACGAATGGCTTGCGGCAAAGAAAGAGGAGGAGAAAGAGCCGAAAGAGGCGAAAAAGAAGAAGGAGGAGAAGGCTTCTTGAGATGGTTTTATGAGAGCATGCGCCAATTGCAGGCTGATTGTAGAGGAAGCTGATGAGTGCCCCTCTTGCCAATCCAAGAACTTGACGGAGAAGTTCATGGGGCAGATTGTCGTGATTGACCCGGAGAATTCAGAGATAGGGAAAAAGCTGGAGGTGAAGGCTCCGGGAAGGTATGCCATAAAGATACAGGGGCAGGGTGTTTAGAATGGTCCGCAGGACTCGGGGAAGGGAGAGGCCAAGCTCATGCGATGCTTGCGGCAGGACTATCCCAAGGGACAAGATGATAACCTACACCACCACAAATGTGTATTCCACAGACCTCAAAACCGGAGATGATGTGCGCACCTCCACATTTGTGGAGAAGCACTATTGCATATCTTGCGCGAAAGCCAAGCGGATATTCGAAAAGCTCAAAAGCCGAGCTGCCAGGCAAGCCGAGAGAGGCGGCAGGCAGCCCAGGCAGCCTTCTGAAAGGTGGAACAGCGGGCGCAGGTGGTAGCCCTCCATCAGCCCACAAGAAAGGTGATGCCATGGAAGAGAAGCTGACTTTTGAAGGAAGGGAATATGTAGGGGTTAGCTTTCCATTAGGCAACGTGCCTTTGCTTATTGTGAAGGCAAAAAAAGGGTATGTCGCCTGCGGATACATATCAAAAGAGGCTGCCGAAAGGTTTGGCGACGTGGCTGCTTTTGTCAGCGGAGTCAAGAACTGGGATGAGTTCTTCAAGGCGAAGATAAAGTCATTCACCACCTGGGCTGACGACTTGGGGATACGCGAGGGCATGTCTGTCAAAAAAGCCCTTGAGCTTATGGACCAGTGAGCCTCAGCCGAATTTGAGCTTCGCAGCGGTTATGCATCCGACCAGAATGCCTATCAGCCCCGAAGCTGCCAAAGTGGGCTTGCTTGCAATCAGCATGCCATAGGCAAACCAAAGCGCAACATCAAGCCAGAAAACCCCGATAAGCCACCACTCTATATTCTTGGCTGACCGGCTTTTCCAAACATGATAGGTCTTTGGAAGAAACCCCAAAGTGGTGGCTATCGCCGCCGCAAATCCAACTGCCTCTTTAAGCTCCATCCTAAATCCTTTTCCTTCTCAGCTTCTTTAGCGCCATCCGGGCAAGCTTTTTGCCGGAGGCGGACTTTATCTGCTTTAGGGCTGAGCGGATGAACCTGCCCATCCCCAAGCTTCCCCTGTTGGAATAGTCAATCGCTTGGAAAAGCATGTCCAGCTTGTCTGCGTCTTTGCAAAGCGCTGCCAGCCTGCTTGCCTTGCCTGCCTGCAGAAGCTCCAGCTCGCCTTCAAGATGCGTCCCCCCAAAAAGCTCTTTTTCTGCCCTAACGCAGTCAGCGGCAACATATTGCCTTTGCAGGCGGGAGAGGTCCCCTATCCTGCACTCGTGCATGTCATGAAGCAATGCCATGCGGACAAGCTTTGCCTCTTCTTTCTCATCCAGCCCCTCCATCCGAGCCAAAGCCAAAGCAATAACAGCTGCCCCAAACGAGTGGTCCGCCAAAGATTCCCTTGGGGCGCCCTCTGCCACCCAGCCCATCCGAGGCAGCTTTTTGAGCGAAAGCGACTCAAAAAGAAGGGAGAATGTTTTTTGCTGGGAGGGCATGCTCTCACCTCAAGGAGACTCTATTATCTGGAAGTTTTTCTCCACTATCTTTTTCACATCAGAGGCAGGATAGCCTATGCGTATGAGCCTGGTCCTTCCCCTCATTCCTGCCCCGGATTCTATGGTGGTTATCAGCCCAAGCATCTCCAAGTCGTTGAGGTATTCGCGGTACCACCTTGCGCTTCTTCTTGGCTTGCGGTATCTTCTGCACATTTTGGAGTATTCCTCATAAACCTCGCCTGATATGAGGAGCTGAGCATCCTCCTCGCCTGCTTCCGCAAGCCGGGTGTTCTTTCCTTTGTCCAAAGCCAAATTGGCAACAGCCAGCAAAACCAGCTGCTGATGGTCAGGAAGGGTGGAGATGGCTTCAAAAACCACATCCCTGTCAACCGAGCGCCGCGCCTCATCCACCTCCTTGTCTGTGATTTTGGACAGCCCCTTTTCGTCCGCTATTTCCCCTGCTTTCATAAGAAGCTTGAGCGCATATCTTGCATCCCCAACATCCTGGCCAGTTATGGCAGCCGCAAGGTTGATTGCGGACTCCTCCACCACCCCTGGCTTGAAACCGATTTGCGCCCGCTGGGCAATTATTGACTGCAGCTGGTTTGCGGTGTATGGGGCGAAGACCATCTCGTTTTCGCACAGGGAGCTTTTGGAGCGCTGCCCCAGCTGGTCCTTGAATGAAAGCTTGTTTGATATCCCTATTAGGCTGACGCTTCCTCTTTTGAGCTCATCGTTGCACCTGGTCAGGGTGTAAAGCAAGTCGTCCAGGTCTTTCACCATGTCAACTTCGTCAAGGACCACAATGAGCCTTTTGCCAGCCTGCCCTCCGCTCTCTGCGCCTGCCTGCGCATCTCCGAAGTCAACAGAGTGCATCATCTTCTCATAAAGCATGGCTAGCCCAAAGCCCATGGAGTCCAAGCTTGGAAGCAGGTCTTTTGTTATCTTCTGTATGACACGGTACCTGGAATTGTACATCCTGCAATTTATGTAGCAGGAGAAGGCGCTTGACTTGTGCTGGGAGAGCTTGGACAACACGTGCTTGACCGAGCAGGTTTTCCCTGTCCCAGTCTTGCCGTAGATGAATATGTTGCGCGGGCGCTCATTTTTCAAAGCCGGAGAAAGCCAGACCATTATCCGCTCTATCTCTTTTTCCCTGAATGGCAGCGTCTCTGGCACATAGTGGGGCGAAAGCACGTTGCGGTCTGCAAAAACGGTTGGTTTGCTCAAAATCTCCGAAAAGGACGGCATAAGCTCGCCTTGGCGCAGGAAGGTTTCATGGCGAGAAAAGGCTTATTAAGGTATACACCGAAAAAGCAATGCTGTTGTATTCTACAGGCTTGAGGTGGTAAGATGGGCATACTTGAAAAGATTACCAAAAGCATAGGCATATCCAAAGAGATGAACCTTGAGGAATACATGAATGCTGTTGAGATGGAGAATGTGGATGTTCTGCATGAGGCAGCAGACTTTTATGTGAAGCCTATTGCTTTGGAAAGCGAAGCTGATGTCTCAGTGATAATGGATGAGCTGAAAGCCAAGAACATAATCCTTCTCAATGTCTCCCCCATGAGCAAGCAGCCAAACAAGCTGAGGCAGACCATTGACAACATAAAGATGTTCATCACAAAGATAAACGGAGACATCGCCAGGATTGACAATGACAAAATACTGCTGACGCCCTCAAAAGTCAAGATTGTCAAGAGCAAAAAGCGCTAAGGAAGGGCTTTTCTGCCTGCATGGCATCTGTTCTTTTGCCTTTTGGCTTCAACAGCTGGAAGCTCCCGGTATGCCCTCCTCAAAACCCCAAGTATAGAGGCGCACTCTTTGTCAGTCAGCATGGATTTGCCAACCATGCGCCTGAATGCTATCTTTGCCTTTCTGGGATTTCTCATGGCATGGGCATACCTTTCAACATAAAGGAAAAAGGTTTCGATGAGCTTTTCCTTCTCTTTTTCGCCTGCAGGCACAAATGCCTGGCTCTCCAATCCTGAAAGCTCATATAAGACAATGGCTGCGGCATGCGAGAGGTTGAGCACAGGGTACTGGCTGCTTGTCGGGATGGTGGCAAGAAAATCGCATGCGGAAATGTCCTGCTCAGAAAGCCCTGTCCCCTCATTTCCGAATAGGATCGCCACCCGCCCTTCCTTTTCGGCTTTCAGCTTGCTTGCAAGGGACTTTATTGGGATTGGGCTTCTTATTGTCTTGTCCCAGTGGCGGAAAAGCACGCCTGTCGTCCCCACCCGGAATTTGCAGCCTGCGAAGGCATCCTCCAAAGTCTGCACAACCTTTGCGCCCTCCAAAACATCCCGAGCGTGCTTGGAGAATTTCACTGCGTCAAATCCCAGGTGGTCGCATTTTGGCTTGACCAAAAAAAGCTCGGAGAACCCGAAATTCTTCATGGCGCGGGCAACCGAGCCGACGTTGATTTCATACTCTGGCTCAACCAAGACAATGCGGAATCTCCCTTGGCTCATCTCAACACCGCTTCAATCAAGGCTATCTTCTCAAAAAAGAAGGATTCTTGCGCAAGCACGGATGCGGGCCCCACCCTTGACTCAAGCTCCTCCATTGCCTTTTCTATCCCATCCCCAAGAGAAGTGCCTATGACTGCGATTTTGCCGCCCAAGAAAAGATGGCTTGGGGCTTGGGAAACGAACCTGCGGAATACCTCAAGCCCGGATTCGCCGCCATCATAAGCCAAATTCTCATCCCCAAGCAAAAGCCTCTCCTCCCTTGTTGTCGGAAGATAGGGGGGGTTGAAAAGGATGGCGTCAAATTTCTCGCTGGTGGCTGAGAAAAGGTCTGATTGGAAAAAAACCGCGTTGGAGACTCCGTTTGCTGCGGCGTTCTTTTTTGCGCACTCCACCGCTTTTTGGCTGATGTCCAGCCCGACAACATCATTGCGCGGATTGGAGGATGCTGCCGCAAGGGCAACGATGCCTGTGCCAGTCCCCATGTCCAAAATCTTTCCAGACAGCGAGGAGGCATATGCAGCAAGAAGGAAGGAGTCTTCTGAAGGCTGATAGACTGACTCGCAGACAGAAATCCTGAGGCTGCCAAACGAGATCTCCATCTCAACCACAGGGATTTGCCTGAATCAGATTTTTTTCTTGCCTGCCTCAAGCACGGCTCTGGCAAGCTCGGCAACCCTTTTTCCCACATTCCCCCCTCTTTCAAGAGCAGTCCCCACCTGCACCGCTCCGGCGCCGGCAGATATCACAGCAGCTGCCTCTTTTGGAGTGCGCACGCCGCCGCCCACTATGTATGGGACTGATATGGATTTTGCCACTGCTGATACCATCTCAAGCGGGATATGCCCTTCCTTGGGGTTGCTTCCGCAATCAGTCAAGACCATGCGCGAGCCGCTGAGCTCTGCTGCCATCGCAAGAGAAGCCGCTATGTGCGGCTTGTCGCGGGGGACCAAATTCACATCGCCAACCCACCCCACCGTCCCTCCTGGCTCAACAACTATATATCCAACTGGAAGAGCCTCAATGCCCATCTGCTTGACTATCCTGGCGGAGAGCGCCTGCGCCTGAGAAATCCAATATGGGTTTCTGCTGTTGAGAAGAGACATGAAGTAAATCGCATCCGCATGCTTTGTGACTGTGGAGATGTTGCCTGGGAAGAGGACGACTGGGGCGCTGGATTTGTCCTTTATCCCGCAAGCCACATTGTCCAAAAGCTCTCCCTGCGCCCCTATGCTTCCTCCAATAAGCACAATGTCTGCCCCTGCCTCAGAAGAGCTTATCCCTGCTTCAATCGCCTGCTTTGGGCTTGGGTAATCCACCGGGTCTATTAGGGCAAAAAGAAGCCCGCCTTTGCTTGCGATGCCCTCTTTTATGTAATTTTCAACCTTGCCCATCCAATCACTTGCTCCCTCTCCTCCAGGAGAGATAGCTTTGCACCACTTCGTTGATGCCATCCTCTAATTTAACCTTTGCCTCAAAGCCCAGCTCCTTCCTTGCCTTGTCTGTGGAGTATGCCCTGTCTGATGAGAGCTGCCTTATGTTCTCCTCTGTCAGGCTGGGCGGCTTGGCGAGCCTCAAAAAAGAAAGAGCCCTCTGGGCTTTAACAGCCAGGATTGCGGCAAAAGCAGGCACAGACTTGGACGGGGCAGGCACGCCCAGAAAGCCTGCGGCTATTGAAAGAAGCTCCCGCTGCGTCTTTTGCTCGCACCCCACGATGTTGTACTCATGGCATCCAGGGCGGCATGAATTCAGCGCCTCAAAGACAGAAGAAACCGCATCCGCTTGGTGCAAAAGAGGCAGGCGGTTGCGCCCATCCCCCACAATCCTCATCTTTCCGCTTTGCAGCATGCTTAGGACTTGAAAATACCCGTCTGTGAAAGAGGAGCCGTATATCATGCCAAACCTGAGCAAGCAGATGGATTTTGCGTCCCTGTAGTCTCTTGCGAACATTTCCGCAAGAAGCTTGCTTTTTCCATAGTTGGTGTCAGGATTGGTCGGAAAGGACTCGTCTGCCACCACCCCTGGATGCTGCCCATAGACTGATATGGAGCTTGCCAGGATGATTTTTTCAACGCTTTCAGGGCAGCTTGCAAGAAGGTTTTTGACTGCAAAAGCGTTGTGCACCAGAAGCTGGCCGTATGGCTTTTCGCCCACAAGCCCTGCGCAATGAACCACCGCCTCAACGTCTGAGAATGCGGAGGCTGGAATGGGAAGTACCAAATCTGCTTCTTCCCTCTCAGCGCCAGCTGGAAGAGAGGCTTTTGAGCCCGGCTTCACGATTCCTCGCACAAAATAGCCTTCTGAAAGGAGAGCAGAGCAAACCAGCGAGCCCAGCCTGCCTGCTGCTCCTGTGACCAATATTGTGCCCATGGTAAAGGTTATAGGATAACCGTTTAAATTGGATGCAGGCGATTGAAGATGCATGCTGATTGTCTTTGAGGGCATAGACGGCTCAGGAAAGGGAATCCAGGTGGGCATGCTTTCCAGGTTTTTCAGGCAGAGCAGGATAGGGCACAAGGTGCACAAATACCCAACAAGAAAAGCCAAAGAGGCTCTGCAGCATCTTTATGGGGAGAAGGAGGTCCCTGCCTGCCGGCTTGCCGAAATTTTTGCGCAGGACATGCTGAAAGAGCAAAGCAAGATAATGCAGGAGATCAGGCAGGGGCTGGTGGTGGTGTGCGACAGGTATTTCCACTCCACGCTGGCATACCAAGGCGCATCAGCTGGCTATGGGAAAGTCAAGAAGATGCTTTTGGAAAGCCGCGCGGTTGTGCCTGAATTGGTTTTGGTGATGGACATAGCTGCAAAGGAAGGGGCGGCAAGGAAAAGAAGCCAAAAATCGCCTGACAGGCACGAGCGCGATGTAGCATTCTTGGAGAAAGTCCGCAAGAACTACCTTCGGATGGCCAGGGAGGGCTTCTTGTCCTACAAGTACGCAGTCATTGATGCCTCCAAGCCAAAGGACGAGGTTTTTTCGCATGTTCTTGCGCAAGTTGAGCCTATTGTGGCAAGAAAAGCTGAGGGATGGGATTAGCCTTGCGAAAGCCAGCTTGTCTTTGAGGCTTGATAGATAAGCAGGATGTGGGCGGCAAGCGAAGCTGCGATAAGCAGAGGAAAATCAAATGTGTTTATGTAGATTGCTGTGCCTCCAAAGCGCCACAAATCAAGAGGCTTGTTTGCCCCTGAAAACATTGTCGGGGAGATTTGCATCCACCCAATAGCCCAAATCCAGACAGAAAACAGGATTGAGCTAGCTGAGGCGAAAAGAAAAAACCTGAGGGCAGATGGCTTGATGGACCGCCCTATCTCGGCTGCCAAGGCAAAGGCTGCGCAAAAAAGCGCAACCGACAAGGTCAGGGAGGCGTAATATAGGTCCTCCCTTGAAAAAGCCATCCCAAAGGCGCTTTTTGAATACTCAGGAGGCTGGAAAAACAAGCCGTCCAGCACACCGAGGAAAAAGAAGGCTGCGCCAAGAAAGAGGCTGAAGAGAAAAAGCAGCCGCGCTTGCAAATGCTGGATGGATGAATCAGGCATGCCCTGCCCTCTCGCAGCGCAAGTCAGACCTAAGCTCGCACCTTTGCGCGATTGTGCCGTCCTTCCCATAGCCGAAAAATGTGATGCGGATGGCGTATGTGTCAGGATAAGAGCTGGCTCCCCCGAAAATCTTCACTTTCTTTGATATCCTTTCGCCCGGAAGCGCTATCCCTATGCGCATTCTTCCTCGTGAAAGCAGCCTGTCAGGGGCAAGAGATATTGCTTCAGGCACAGCCACGTCCGCCTCCACCCAAAGAGGCTCGTTGCCCTCGTTTTTGACCGAAACTTCCATCTCAACCTCGTTTCTCACGTAAGCCTCCATGCGTATGGGGGAAAAGTGGGTGGAGGGGTTGAGCACGCTTTCACCACAATGATAATTCCGTGGAACTTTTTAATCTTGTGTGAGCAGGCTAAAGCATGCAAATGCCTGAAAGCGCGCTTATAAGAGGGGAGTGCCTCGTCCGCGATTTGCAGCTGACAGAGGATGTGAAGCTGACAAGAAAGGGCTTGGTGAGATATCTTGCCTTGTCTTTGGGGCTGATTTCGCCAAGAGAATCCCGGACCGGCCTTCTTGAGGTTCTGGAGGCTCTTTTGGCTTTGCATTATCAGATGAGGCAGGGCGGAAGCGAGCCAGACATACACCAGATACTTGAGAAGGTTCGGCAGGTGAAAAAAGCCGAGCCCAACCCAAAAGCCGTCAGATACCATCTTCTTCAGCTCAAGAAGCTGGGGCTTATAGAAAGCAAAAGGAGAAAATACCGCTTCGTGCTGGCTCCCCAGCAGGAAAACGACGATTTGGCTGAGGCGCTGGCGCACATCTACAGGCAGAGGATGGAGACCTCCTTTGAGAAAATAAGGAAGGCGCTTTCTCTTTTTGAAAAAAGCCTTTAGTCATATCAAATCGTATCTTGGCAAAAATATCTGCATGGAGAATATGCTGTAAAGCTGGGCTGCAGCAACAAGAGAAAGCAGAAGAGAGAGGATTGGGTAAAGGACCAAGTCTGGGAATCCTAAGGCAACCGCGCGGGAGGAGAGCGAAAAGATGGGCTGCAGGCGGGAGCTGAAATCCTGCTGCGCCATGAAGTCCATTTTGCTCCTGACGGAAGAAGGCTGCTCCAAGTCAAGAAGAGGGATGGAAGCAAACTGCGAGTTGAACTCTTCCGAAGCCTCAGCTGCCCTTTGGGACTCGGCAAGGGCTTTGCTTGCCGGAAATGTGTAAAGGAAGAGAAGCGGAAAAAACATGTATATGGAGACTGCGGCAGCCATTGCCGCTGCGCCTATCTTTCTGGTGGCAAAAAAAGTCCTCAAGAGCAGCCCAGCAGGAAGAAACACCAGCAGGGCGCCTGCCCTCAAGGCATCAGCAGCCTGAAACTGCATGGAAGCGATTGCATGCAGCCAGTAGGCATCTTGCGAAAGGCCAAAGAGAGACTTTGAGGCAGCCTCCAGGGAGAAGAAAGGCTGGGCTTGCACTGCCCCTGCTGAAACCACAAGCGAGCCTGCGAACCCGCATATGTCCGAGGACCTTGAAAGCGCGCCTGCCAGCCTAAGATAAGCCTGCGCCCTGCTTTCAAGATGGCAAAGATATGCCGAAAAGGCAGACTGGCTGGGATTTTGGACCGATGGGCAGACTGGCAGGGAAGAGCCGAAAGCCGCCTGCGCAGAAAGCGAGTCCAAAAGGACAGCAAATGATATGATGCCGCCTGCCATTGCTGCCGATATTATGCCTTGGGCTATTTCCTCCTGCCCGGCAAGCCTTATTCTCCTGAGCCCAAAAGCAAGCCCCACCCCAAAAAGCATGCCGCCCAAGAGTATGGAGATGGTTGCAGCCAAAATGGCTGCGCTGAATGCGAAGGATTGCCCTGAAAAATCCAGAGGAGGCGCCATGGCTCAGAAATCCTTGAGGAATTTCGCGGTCATCCCGCCGCCGATAGCTCCAAGCAGAGTGTCCATGGCAACCACAAAAGCCATCACAAGAGCCAGCATCAGCCCGGTTATTGAATTGCCGAATGGGTGCAGCCTCAAGGCGATGTCAAGGGCGACAAGCACGAACGAGGAGGCGGCTGAGCCTGCCATTGCTGAGGCTGCCCCTGCAACCGCCCCATCAACAACGCTGACTTGGGCTCTGCGAAGCTTCTCCAAAATGAGAGCAGACACCACCCCGGAAAGCAGGGGGAGCAAGCAGATGACAGGAAGAAAAATCACAGACATGAAGCTGTTGCCTTTCTCTCCCGTGAAAATCGCCACCGTTGCCTCAGCAGCTATGAAAAAGGCGAAAAGCAAAATCGCGCCTGGGATGATTGCAACCAAAAACTCGGCAGCTTTCCTGGGCAAGCCCTCAGGCAAAAAATGAAGCATGGGCTTGAGGGGCGCCTGCGTTGATGCGGATGCTTGCTTTGCTGACGGCAAGAGTATCACCAAATGAAAAGCTTGTGCAAGATATAAATACTTAATTCATTTCTGCTGCAAAGGCTTGTCTTGGGGCGGCTGAGGCGATGGCTGCTGCTGTGGCGCAGCCTTTTCCGAATCGGCGGCAAGGGAGTCGCATTTTTTTGAAAAGTCGTCAAGCGAGAGGGCAAGATGCGCCCCTTTCTCAGTGAGCCTGTAGCAGGTTTGCTTGCCTTTTTTCTCAAGAGACACGACATTTGCCTTCCTGAGCTTGCCAAGGAGATTGACCGTGTGGACATAGGATGCTCCTGATGCCCTGGCAAGCTTGGATGGATACCAGGATTGCTGGCTGTCTTTGAGCAAAAGAAGGATTGAGCTTGGCTTGATTTTCAAAAAAAGCTCTTTCATATCCATCCCTCAGGCAAGCTCTGAGGGCTTGAACACCCTTTCGCAGTGCTTGCAGCGGAGCTGCCCATCTTGCATTTGTAAAAAGCAGGTCTCTGCGCGCTCCAGATTGGTTATGCATTTGGGGTTGGGGCATTTGACAACCCCTGACAACACAGGCGGCAGGCTGACTTTCTGCTTGCCGCTGACTTTGCCTTGCCTTATTATGTTGACAGTTGCTTGGGGGGCGACAAGCGATATTTTGTTCACCGTCTTCTCTTCCAGGAACACGCCCTCTATTTTGACTATGTCTTTTTTCCCAAGCTTTCTGCTTGGGGCATTTATTATCAGCGCGCACATCTTTGATATTGGATAGGAGGAGGACAGCATTTGCAGGACTTTTGTGCCGGCTCCTGCGGTGATGTGGTCAATCACTGTCCCTTCCTCTATCTTTTGGACTGTCAGCGGCATAGCATTACCTTCCATTTATGCATTTGTTCAGGACCGCCATGCGGACAGGCACGCCGTTTTTCGCCTGCTCAAAGTATTTTGCGCGGGGGTCTGAATCCACCTCTGGCGGTATCTCATCGACTTTGGGCAGAGGATGGAGTATTGCCATTGACTCATCTGCGTGGCTGAGCAGCTCCAAGTCCACCCGGAAATCCCTCTGCATCTTTTCAGCCTCATACTGGTCTGGGAAGCGCTCCTTTTGTATCCTGCACACGTAAAGCACGTCGCAGTCCTTAAGCTCAGCCTTTTGCGACTGGACGGGCTCTGCCCCAAATTTGCTTTTCACTTCGCTTATTATGTCCTGGTCCATCGCAAGCGAAGGCGGGGAGGCAAGAGCCACTTCTGCGCCAAACATCGAAAGGCCGTAAAGAAGCGAGCGCATTGCGCGGGCATGCTTCAAGTCGCCCATAAGCGTCACTTTCAAGCCCTGGATTTTTCCTTTGAGCTTCTTGATTGTGTAAAGGTCAATCAACGTCTGAGTCGGATGCTGGTTTCCGCCATCCCCCGCATTTATCACAGGATGCTCCGCCAAATCAGCTGCAAACCGGGCAGCCCCCTCGTAAGGATGGCGCAGCACAATAGCATCCACATAGCCATCCATCATCCTTATCGTGTCTGCCAGGCTTTCTCCTTTGGCTGCGGAGCTTATGGAAGGGTAAAAAGTCAGAAGCTTTCCGCCCAGCCTTTTTGCGGCAGTCTGGAAAGACATGTTGGTCCTGGTGGATGCCTCAAAGAACATGCTGGCGATTATCTTTCCTGAGAGCAGGTGCTTTGGCTTGGTCAGCAGCTTTTCCATCCTGGAGGCTTCTGAAAGGAAGGACTCTATGTCTTTTTTCCCAAGGTCGCGGATTGAAATGAGGTCCCGCACGCCCACACCAACTACATATGCCAGCTAAGTTTTATAATTGCCAGGCTGGGCAAGAGGGCAAGCCCTCAGTCTTTTGGCTTCAAGTCGTCTTTGAGGATCTCAGAAAGCTCGTCGCAGACTGCCTTGTATTCTTTTTTCTTCTCTTCGTTTGGCCTGTAGGCGCCTTGCATCCTCATCTTGGCAATAAGAAGCTTGTATTGCTTTATGGTGCCCATCAGAAGAACATCTGTTTTTGGGTGCGTGCAATTGACAGTCCATTGCGAGACTGTGGCGTCTCCGCCGCACGAAATCATCTCTTGCTTTATTATGTTGGCGACAGCATTCCGCACATCATGCAGCTTGACGAGGCGGAAGACTGCCTTGTCTTTCATTATCCTGACGCACTCCTCTCCGACGTCTATTTTCCTTATTTGCTCGGCAGCCTCAGGGATGGTATCTGCCTTTATCAGCTTTGCCTGATACATAAAACCACCAAAATAGTTAGCAGAAATGGTTTTAATCGATTTTGCCCTATCTGCATGCATGAGGAATTTTGCGCTGCTGGCTCTTATGGCAGCTTTGCTTTTTGGGTGCGCAGCCGCGCCCATAAGCGCAGGAATGGAAAATGGGAGAGCATACCGCGGAAGCCCGAGTGCGAAAATCGTGATTTATGAGTATTCGGACTTCGAATGCCCATTCTGCGCTAAAGCGCAGCCTGTTGTTGAGGAGGTGTTGCGGGCTTATCCTAATGAGGTGAAGCTGGTCTTCCGGCACTATCCGCTTGTTGGAATCCATCCCCGAGCCATGCCTGCTGCGATTGCGGCTGCCTGCGCCGAGGAGCAGGGCAAATTCTGGGAGATGCACGACAGGCTCTTTTCAAGCCAGCATGCGCTTTCGGACTCGGACCTGCAAAAGCACGCATCAGAAATTGGGGTTGACATGGAGGAATTCCGATCTTGCGTGGCATCCGGCAGGGGGAGGGAGAAGGTGCTTAAAGACATGGAAGAGGCAGAAAAGGAAGGGATTGCTGCGACGCCCACCTTCAAGATTGGGGAAACCAAGATAATGGGTGCGCAGCCTTTTGGGAAATTCAAGCAAGCCATAGAATCCGAGATTGCCAGGCTAGGCTAATCGGACTTGGGGATGCTTTTCTTCTCTTTTTTCTGGCTGCCCCTGTTGGCTTTTGAGAGCAGGAAATAGGCAGCCGCAATAATGAATATGGCGGAGATGGCTGCAAGCAATTCTGCCTTGGGGATGCCATCTTGCTTTTTTGATGACAACAGCGCGTTTGCCGCGCTTATCACCCTGTCAGAAGACGAAAGGGAATCCGCATAAAGCCCGTTGGCGTAAGCCTCCTCTGCCTTCTCAGCCTCTTTCTCCATCTGAGCCAGCAGGGAGCTGTCCTGGCTTGAGGACTTTGCTTGCGCCTCAGCCAAAGCTATTCTTGCCACCTTAAGCGATGACTCTGCTGAGGAGCGCAATTGGCTTATTGCATCTGAAAGCGACTTGTCCGCAGACTCCAAAAGCATGTAGGATTGGCTCGCCTCTTGCAGCCGCTGCTTGGCATCCTTGTATTTTGAGGCTGAGGAAATCTTCCTTTGCGCCTCCGCGAGCCTTGCCTGCGCCTCGCTTGGGGTTATTGGAAGCTTCCTTCTGCTTTGCTGGGACAATGAGGAGTACTGCGGAGAATATGACGAAAGCTTGCTTTCAAACTCTTCTTTTAGGGCTTGGAATTTTTTCCCTATCTCTTCTGCCTGCAAAGCCAGCTCTTTCTCTTGAGCTTCCTGGATGCCGGAAATTTCAGACAGGATGCTTTGGGCTTCTGCGAAGCGCTCAAGCGACTTTAGGATTTCGCCTTGGGAAAACAGGCGGCTTCCCTGGGAAATTGCCTGCGAGCAGGATGAAAGCAGCGCTTGGTCCGCCTGCCTCTCTTTTGCCTTTGAATACCCTTCCAATGCGTCATTTGCGGATTTTGAGGCAAGCTGGGCTATGAAAGATTGGAAGCTGCCAGAAGATTCCCTAAGCTGGCTTGCCGCCTTTGAGTAGCTTCCGCGCTCAGCCAGAAAAGAGGCTGACGAGATTGAAGACTCAAGGTCTGCTATTGCCTTTGACAGCTCAAGATGCATTGATGAGGATTGGCGCATTGCTTTTTGGGAGGATTTTGCCGAAGAGAGGAGAGCTTGGGCATGCTCCAGGCTCTCTTGGTAGGAGATGATGTCAAGAGGGCTGCTTTGGCTTTGAAGGCGGTAGGCTGACTGGGAAAGAAGCAGCGCCTCATCAGTCTTGTTTGCCTCTGCAAGAAGCCGCGCTTGCTCCAAAGCCAAATGCTGGAGGGTGCTGTTTGAGTGCAAAGCTGAAAGCTCAAGCATCCGGATAGCGTGGCTTAAAGCTTCAGATTTGTTTTGGACCTCAAAATGCAGCTCAAAATGCGCTTTTGAGCCCTTGGCAAGAGGGGAAAAGGCAAATTTTGCTTCAGAGCCTGCGGAGTTTTGCGCAACCTGCTTGGACAATATGGCACTGCCGCTTGGGCTTGCGACGGAGAAGTTCTCAATCCCAAAATAAGGAAGCTGGAAAGAGACTGAAGCTTGTGCGCAATCAAGAGCCGCGTTCTCAACCACCAAAGACATGCGGATGGCTTGCCTTCCTGCCCCTAGGCTTTTGGAGCTCTCCTCGACAACTTTGGCATCAAATGGCTTCATGACTTTATAGCTTATTTCCAGCCTCCCATCGCCCTTTTGGATTTGGGATATTCTCCCCTCAAGCATCCCTCCTGGGGCTTGCCTTATGTAGTCAGCAGGGAAGCCAAGATATGATGCTGATGGGCTTGCCAGGCTTTCTGGGGCAGGCAGGGCAAAAAAAGCCGATTCCAGCGGCTTTTCTGACACAAAACGAAGCTCTGCCCCTGCTGAAGCCTCCTCCTGAGTAGCGGAATGGCAAAATGGCTTTAGGGAGACTGCCTGGACCGGCTGCTCAAATTTCTCAAAGAAGAAAGACAGGGTTTGCTTTGGAGAAACTCCGGAAATCTCTATTGCGGTTTTGCCTTCTTTTTGGTAAGCGTCTTTGATTGGGCTTCCTCCTGAAAAGTCCTGGGTTGAGAGGGCAGAGGAAGTCCTGGCAAAAAACACCACAGTGCCGCTGTAGCCAATCTCTGCTGTGTTTTGGGTGTGGATGCTTGCCTTGTATTTGCTTGGCTTGCCTATCGAGAACGGCTCCCTTAGCTCTATGGCTTCTGCATTCTCCGAGAGCACCTGCGAGAGGTGCTGAGGTATTCTGCTTTTTGCCTTGGATAATAGCTCGCTGATGGAAGCCTCTATTTCCTTCAGCTTGCCTGCAGCCTCCTTGGCGTCCAAACCCCCCTCCTTGAAGTATTTGGACACGCTGTCAAACTCCGGCAAGAAAAGCGGGTCTTTTTTTCTTATTTCCAGCACAAGCATTTGCAGCTGCGGGAATCCGTCGGAGAGATGCCGGTATTTTCCTGAAAGCCTCAAAATCAGCCCTTGATGCTCGCTTCTGGAAGCTTCGCTTAATGCAAGCATTGCCTCCGCAGAATCAACAAGCTGCAAAAGCTGCTGGTACTCTGCAAGCTTGGACTTCTCAAAGGAGACATCCAGCCCGTCCTTTTCTGCCTTCAAGATGGCATCAGAAAGCGCCTGGACCTCCTTGAAGGCTTGCTCTTTCGCGGAAGCCAGGCTTCCAGTGAGCAAAGCCTGGCGCGAAGCTTCTGCCATGGCTTTTGCCTCTGAATAAAGGACAAACTGCTCCCCTATCCGCTTTGCCTGTGACGCAAGGCTGAACTTCTTTTTCGCATCCTGAAGCATGAGAAGAGACTGCGCCCGCATTTTTGAGCTTGCCTGGCTTCCATTTGAGAAATAGCTTTCAGCGTCTAATATGGATTGCTCCGCCTCTTTTCTTTTGCCGTCCGCAAGAAAAATTGCGTCTTGCCTTATTTTGGACAGAGAAGAAAGCGAGCTTTGGGAGAGCTCTTTGGCTTGCGAGGCTTTGTGGATTGCATCCGAAAGGTAGCCTTGGTAATCTTTTGATTTTGCGATGGATTCGGATGACGAAAGAAGGTGCTGCGATGAGAAGAGCCTGTCTTTGGCTATTTTCAGGCCGCTGGAGAGCCCGGCAAAGCCTGTCCCTGCTGAAAGGCTCTTTTGTCCAGCCTCATTTGATAGGCTGTCTATCAGGTCCAGCCTTTCGGACTCCAGCAGGGAAATGTGGAGCTCAAGCTGCCTTTGGGATTCCAGCGCGCTTGCCCTCATCTCAAAGTACTCCTCTTGCATGGCGGCATGGGCAGAGGAAAGCTCGGAATAAAGCAAAGCAAGCTGGAAAAGCGAGGAATTGTTGCCTTTGCCTGCAATCTGCCTCAGATGCTGGCCGAACCCTGCCTGCGAAAAGTCAGGCATGCTGGGGCTGGATGAAAAATAGCCGCGTATGCTTTCTGCCCTTTGCTTGCCGCAAAGCCTGCCTGAGGAAAGAAGCTCCTGGTAGCGGTAATAGGCGCTTTTCGCCTTCCCTGAGTATTTGGCGTCTCCTGCCCCTGCAAACAGCAATGCCGAGGCTTTTTTGTCCGCAAGGGAGGCTGCAAGATAGGCTGCTTTTTGGGCAGAGTCATAGGCGCTTGCCGAGTGGGAATATGCGGCTTGCAGAGTTGCAGGGTATTTTGAGATATACTCAGAGGCTGCCTGGGACTTGAGAAAAAGCCATATTGCCGGCAAGTTGGAAAATGGATAGGGGAGGTAAAGGAGGGCGATTTGGGTTTGGTCAAAAATATGCGAGGCGAGCTTTTGGGACTCTGAGGAAAGCCTCTGGGCTTCTGCGGCATGCGCTTTTGCCTTCGAAAGGTGGCTTTGCGATGCCTCAAGCTCTTTTATGGCTGGGAAGAATTCTTCCCTTTGCTCGAGGCTTAGGGCAGAAAAGATTTCCTGCTGCGACAGCAGCGCTGTTTGCTCAAGCTCCAGGCTTTTTGTCGAATTGTCAAATGCGTAGGAATAGAACTTGAAAATGCCCAAATTGGAAACGTGCGGGTTGGACTCGAAATACCCTGGGCTCTCCCAGAACCTTTCAAGAGGCGATGGGGAAAAGCAGCCTGAAAGCCCGGATGGGAAAGCTAAGCCGAAAAGAAGAAGGCTCGCAAGAAAGGCAAGGTGCCTTTTTGGACACCCCATCATCATGCAGAAGCTTCGGAGCTTGGATTATTATTCGTTTCGGGCTTCTTGAGCAGGAGCATGAGGGCTCCGCCTGCCAAAATGATTGGGGCGGAATGCAGCGCAAGCTCAACTCCTGCCTGCGAAAAAACTTCCCCCAATATCTGCCCGGCAAGGCGGGCGGTTTCAGCTCCCTGCGATGAATTTTGCATGGACGGAAGGATTTCTGGCAGAGCAAAAGGCATGGCAAAAAGGACTGCGCTTAAAGATAGGCAAGATACGCCTGCCTTCAAAAGAAGGCTTCCGCACCCATGCAGCCAGCCTCTATAGCCTTCATGGAAAAAGAAAAGCAACGCAAGAGGCAGGATAGAGGCTGCGACAAGCAGGTGCTTTATTTTGTTTGCCTGGCTTATCTGCTGGCGCGCGCTTTCCAGCTGCTTCATCTGCTCCAAGTTCCCCTCTTCCTCAGCCAAATCAAGACTGGCAGGAAAGGCTTGAGAGGCAACCCTCAACTCAGGCAGCTGGCTTTCTTTCAGCTTTTCTTTGATTGGAGAGAGGTCCATCCGCAAATAAAGCCTGTCTGATTTTGAGGAAAGATAGTCGAGGGCAGAGCCCACTGCATTTCGCACTTGGCTGCGCAGATAATCCTCAGTTATGGCGCTTCTTATCTCTTCTTGCGCGCCCTGCCTCAAATTTGGCGGGAAGCTTCTTGCGATGGATGCCGCCAAGTGATTCCTCATTTCAGAATAGGAAGCGTATTTCTCAATTGAAGCCATATAGGCTTCGGCGTCAAGCAGCTTTTGCGCCATGACGCTTAGGGATAAGCCGGAGGCAAGCAAAAAGGCAAAGAGCGCTGAGAGAAAGCCTTTGGCTGCTGCTTGAGCCAAATCAAAAACTTTTCCGCTTTCCAGACAACCTACCTGCCCTGAGGAGCCAATATCCTGACTTCTATTTTCCCCAAAGAGAGCCGTTCCACCTCTGATCGGAATTCCTCAGGGTCGGCCTTGGTCTCGGCAAGGTAGTTGAAGTGGATGGGTATTGCCAGCTTGGGCTTGATGGCAGCCACCGCCAAGGCAGCCTCTTTTGCGTCCATGGTGTAAGTCCCGCCTATAGGGACCAGCGCTATGTCGCACTTGCAATTCCGCATCTCTGGTATGAAATCGGTGTCGCCTGCTATGTACACAGAGGCGGTTTTGAACTTGACTATATACCCCACGCCTGAGCCTTTTGGATGATACGGCTTGCTGATGTTGTAGGCTTCAACTGCCTCCACAAGCAATCCGCCGATTTTTTCAATGCCACCTGCTTGTATCACCCTGCAAGGCAGCTTGCACCCGTGCCCAATCACAACTGTCTTGTGGGTAGTTATTGAAGGGGCGGCTACGCAGTGGTCAAAGTGTCCATGAGTGTAAAGTATGACATCTGCCGGCTTGGGAGCCTTTGGAAGAACATATGGGTCTGCATAAACCGACATGCCATCGCCTTCCAGATGTATGCTGGCATGCCCAAGCCATGTGACCTTCACTCCAGAGAAAATTGTGCTGCTTGCCACAAATAAAGTTGGCAGAAGCTTTTTTTATTGTTTTGGAAATTTAGCTAAGGCTGGTGAGTTTTGTGGCAGAAACCATGTATGACGCTGTAGTGGTTGGCGGAGGGCCCGCAGGAAGCTCTGCCGCCGCATTCCTGTCAAGCAAAGGGAGGAAGGTCCTTCTTTTGGAGAAGGAAAAATGGCCCAAAGACAAGACCTGCGGGGATGCCATATCCGGAAAATCCATAAAGATAATTGAGGAGCTTGGGCTTATTGGAGAGCTTGAGAGGGCAGACCATGCCTTGGTTGAGGGAGTCACATTTTCCTCGCCAAGCGGCAAGGTCGCCTCCATAACGTTCGCAAGCCAGGAAAAAGGAATCAAGAAAGGCTATGTTTGCAGAAGGCAGGTTTTTGACCACATTGTTTGGAAAGCGGCTGCAAAGGCAGCCGAGGCAAGGGATGGCGCTGAGGTTGTCGGAGTGTTGCGGGAGAATGGGAAGGTGTGCGGAGTGAGGGCAAAAATAGGCGGAAGGGAAGAGGAGTTCCGCGGCAAAATAATTATCGGCGCAGACGGAGTGTCCTCTCTTGTCGCAAGGGAAATCAGGGGCTCAGAGGTTGACCCTGCCCACACGTGCATAGCTTACAGGGCGTATTACTCCGGCATTTCTGGCATGGGCAATGCTTTGGAGATACATTTCGTCCGCTCCATAATGCCTGGCTATTTTTGGATTTTCCCGCTGGAGAACGGGCTTGCGAACGTCGGCGTTGGCATGGTGATGGAGGACATGAAGGCTCGGAACGTCAACCTCCAGAAAGCCATGCTTGAGGTGATAGAGAAAAACCCGCTTTTTGCCGAAAGGTTCAAGTCCGCCAAGCAGCTTACGCCAATAAAGGCTTGGTCTTTGCCTTTTGGCTCAAAAAGAAGAAAAGTGCACTCGGACGGCGTGCTTTTGGTCGGAGATGCGGCAGGCTTGGTCGATCCTTTTTCAGGCGAAGGAATCGGGAATGCGCTTCTTTCAGGAAAAATAGCCGCGCAGGTTGCAGATGAGGCTCTTGCGGCAGGAGACACCTCTGAAAGCTTTCTTGCCAGGTATCCTGAGAGGCTTTGGAAAGAAGTGGGGGACGAGCTTGAAAGAAGCTACATGATGCAAAAGCTTGGAAGGCACGAGTGGCTGCTGAACTTCGTGATAGCCAAAGCCTCAAGCAGCCAGAAAGCAAGGGAAGCGATAGCAAGCACATTTTCGGACGAAGAGGCGCGCAAGGGATATGCCTCTCCGCTGTTTTACCTTAGGCTTCTGCTGTCTTGAATGATTATTTTTTGCTCTTTTTCTCTTTGCGCTCTATCTGCACTTGTGGCTGTTTGCTGCTATTCGAAAATCATCCTTGAGAAACGCAGATGCAGTTCCCGCCTGAGCATTGGATTTCCAAGCAGTGTTCGCAAGCACACTGCCCTTCAGGAACACATTGGGCATCGCAAACACAGCACACTTGCCCCTCTCCGCAGCTGCCCATGCAATTATTGCAGATTGTTCCTAGGGGGACACACTGGCCCATTGGCTCGCAGTAAAACTTTCCTTCGCTGCACACTTCAAATCCGCTGCATAGTGTCCCTCCGCTTGCAAATAGACAGGCATACTGCCCAGGCTCATAGCTGCAACAGGTATAGCCAAATCCGCACCCTATTCCGCAACCAGAAGAGCTGCCGAGGCTAGAGCAATCGGCATCACCACATACTATGGAGGTGACTGGGGGGCCTGTCTGGATCTTGGTCATGGACATTGAGCCGAAGCGAACCGTATAGGAAAAACCGAGTGAAAAAACATCTACCTTTTTTCTGCCTGCTGTAAGGTTCAATCCAGCTATATTAGAAATCAATCTTTCTTCGCCAGGGGAAAGAGAAATGGCAGGTGAAAGGGGAATTTGCGAGCCAGAAGAAAGAATCCCATTTATTTCGATCCTTTCTAACCCATTATTCCTAACCTTAAATGTCAAGCCAGAAGCATCTGCCCTAGATTCCAGAATTGCAATCGGAGAAGCAGACTGCCAATAGGCAGAGCTTTCGGATACCTTAACATCTGATGTCTTGACAAATGCATCGTTCATTATTGATATAGAAACAAGTGCGATCACCAGGACGATTATCATTATACCTAGGTATTCCGTGCTTCCTTGAGCTTTTTTTAAGGAGTAGCCACGCATACCTTTTATACTGCCTCCTTATTTTTATTAGTTTGGATGGGCTGAATCTTGAATGATTATTTTTTGCTCTTTTTCTCTTTGCGCTCTATCTGCACTATCTCATCCATTGAGACTGTGTCGTCAAATGCTTTCATGTATTTTGCCATTTCCTTTTCCCGCTTTCTCTTCCTGGCTTCAAGAAGGCTAGAAAGGCGCTCCTGCCTCTTTTGTGCCCTTTCGCGCTGCCTTTTTTCATAAGCAGCTTTCCTTTCCGCAAGAACTTCTGCGTATTTTGCGTCGCAGGCGGCGCGCGCCTCGGCAAGCTTTTTCTCCAACTCCTTTATCTCAGAGGCCAAAGCCCTGACCTCTGCTCTTTTCTCCTCCACCTGCTTTCTTATCGCGTCAAGCTCCTTGTGCTGCGAAAGCTCTGCCCTTATGGCTCTCAGGCGCTTGAGAAGCTCCCGCTCCTGCTTGGGAGTGTATGCTTCGGTTGCGATTGAGAATTCTATCCTCTCTTCCTCCCGCATAAGCTCCACTGCTTTGCCAGCTCCTTTGCCTTTGAGGGATGGCAGAAGGGAGGCTATTTGCTTGCGCGCCTCGGCAAGCTTTGGGTTTTTCTCCTTAAGCTGCTCAATTATGGATTGGCGGGCGGCTATAAGCTCGTCCAGCTCTTTTTCTTTTTGGGTGCGGGGCCTTTCAGGAAGCGCAGGCTTTTGCTGCTGAGAGGGCAGGAGCTCTTGCTTCTCTTGCTCTTTCGCAGGCAGCGTGAGGAGCTTTTCTTGAGGTATATCCGCTATCTCCTTCAAGCCGTCTGGAAGGCTCTCCAAAAGCGCCTGCTTTTCTTTTTTCTCTTCCGCCAAGAAATTACCCTCTTGTTGTATTTTATGTTTAAATGCATGCAAACATTTATATATAATGCAACACCTAACATTATGAAATGCCCGTCTTTTCTTTCTGTCTTGGACAGAAAACTGGTCGCCTTGCCTGCGCGCTTTTTTGCGCAGGCCTACTTTTCTTAAAATTCCAGAATGCATGCCATTGGGCATCCGAGAATTTTTAATCCCATCGTCAGAACATCTTTGCCGCCATTTCCACCATCCTGTTGGAAAAGCCCCATTCATTGTCATACCATGACAGAAGCTTCGCCGTCTTGCCGATTGCCTTTGTGGAAAGGGCGTCGAATATGGAGCTTGCTGGATTGTGGACTATGTCTGAGGAAACAATCGGGTCTTCGGTGTATTCCAGTATTCCTTTCATCTTTCCTTCCGCGGCTTTTTTGACAGCCGCGTTCAGCTCCTCTGCGCTTGCCTCCTTTGAAAGAAGGCAAGAAAGGTCGTTTATTGAGCCAACTGGGATGGGCACCCGAAGAGCCAGCCCGTCCATCTTCCCTTTCAGCTTCGGTATCACCTCGCCTATGGCTTTCGCAGCGCCTGTGGAGGTGGGGATTATGTTTATTGCGCCTGCCCTTGCGCGCCTGAAGTCCTTATGGTTTGCGTCAAGTATGAGCTGGTCGTTTGTGTAAGCATGGCAGGTGGTCATGAACCCAGCCTCTATCCCGAATGCGTCATCAACCACCTTTGCCACTGGGGCAAGGCAGTTTGTGGTGCATGAGCCTATTGACACTATGTGGTGCTTCTTTTTGTCGTATTTTTCGTCATTGACTCCGATGACGATGGTGGCGTCCGCCTCGCCTCCTTTGCATGGGGCGGAAATCAGGACCTTTTTTGCCCCTGACTGCAGATGCTTGGAGGCTCCTGCCCTGTCTGTGAATGCGCCTGTGCATTCCAAGACCAAATCCACCCCCATCTCGCCCCACTTGATTGTTGAGGGGTCGCGCGATGAGACCAGCTTTATGTCATAGCCGTTTATCTGCATCTTGCCTGGCTCTGCGCTCACCTTTCCTGAAAACCTCCCTTGCGTGGAGTCGTATTTGAACAGATGGGCTGAAAGCTTTGGGTCGTGGGTGTCATTTATCGCAACTATCTCGAATTTTTTGCCCACAAAGCCGCGCTCAAAAGCCGCCCTCACAACAAGCTTTCCGATTCTTCCAAACCCGTTCACCGCCACATTTATCATGCAACCACCTGTCAGCCAAAACGCGAGTGAAATTTAAAATCCAAGCACTAGGCTCTGTTGAAACCTCTTTAATGCTTGCCGTGGAGAAACCTACGATAAAGATGGAAGATGAAAGCGTGCTTGCCAGAAGAAAGGCTATCCTGATTGACGCTGATTACGCGATAGTGGATGGCAAAACCGCTGTCCGCCTGCTTATGAAAGGAAAGCGCTTCTTCAGGCTGTACGACTGGTACGAGCCTTATTTTTATGCTGATGCTCCAGAGTCCGCCTTGGAGGAGATCCTTTCCGCCAAAGCGCAAAGCAGAGGGAGGGTGGCTTCCCCTACGAAAGCCGAGCTTGTGGAGCGCGAAGTGCTTGGGAAAAGGAAGAAGATTTGGAAGGTTTATTGCCAGATGCCCTATGATGTCCCTGCCTTAAGCTCTGCTCTCTCAAAATATCCAACCTTTGAAAAGGACATTCCATTTGGCAGGAGATATCTTATAGACAAGGGGCTTGCGCCTTTCTCCACAATAGTCTATGAGCGGCAAGGAAAATGGATAAAGAGGATTGTCAAGCGCATGCAGAAGGCGGCCAGCTTGAGGACGATGTCTTTTGACATTGAAACCTACAACCCTACAGGAATGCCCCGGCCAGACAAAGACGAGATAATCATGATTTCTTACGAGATTGGGGAAACTGGGGAGCGGAAGGTGATCACAAGCAAGGAGGTTGGAAAAGGCTTTGCGGTTGTGTGCAAAGACGAGAGGGAGATGATAAAGAAATTCCTTGAGGCCATAAAAGAAAATGATGTTGAGGTTTTGTTTGGCTACAACAGCACTGCCTTTGATTTGCCTTACCTGAAAGCCAGGGCAGATGCGAATGGGCTGGACTTTCCGATAGGCAGGGATGGGAAGCCTTTCAGGACCAGGCGGCAGGGGATACGCGATGTGGCGGAAATCACTGGGCGCATACATCTGGACCTTTACCCCATTGTCCGGTTCATGGGCTTTATTGGGGCATTCAAAGTCTCAAAGTACAGCCTTGAAAACGCTTACGAGGAGCTCACTGGCAAGAAGAAGCTGATGGTCCGGAAGCTGGAGATATGGAAGATGTGGGAAAACCCCTCCCTTGTGGGCGAGCTTGCCGAATATTCCCTTTTTGACGCGCAAGCCACCATGGAGATTGGGAAGATGCTTCTTCCTTTGGAGATGGAGATGAGCCGCCTGACAAGGCTGCCTTTGTTTGACGCCGCCAACGCCACTGCGGGGCAGCTTGTGGAGTCCTTGCTGATGCACAAAAGCTTTGAGAGAGGGGCAATAATACCAAACAAGCCCGATGAGGCTTTGGCGCGTGAGCGCGAGCTTGGCCCGATAAAAGGCGCGTTTGTCAAGCTGCCGCAGCCTGGAATATACGAGGGCCTGGTGGTTTTTGACTTCCGCGGCTTGTACCCTTCAATAATAACCTCGCACAACATTGACCCATTCACGCTCAATCCCCCAAGCGGGGCAGGCGATGCTGAGTGCTATGTTTCCCCAAGCGGAAGCAGATTCGCCAAAAGCCCGCGTGGCCTGATTCCATCAGTCCTTCAAGAGCTGATTGCAGCCAGAAGCAGCATGAAGCAGAGGCTCAAAGAAATTGAGAAGGACACTGCGGAATACGAGATGCTTTTTGCCAGAGTGCAGTCTCTGAAAATCCTTGCCAACTCTTACTACGGATATCTGGCATACCCAAGGTCGCGGTGGTACTCGCGCGAATGCGGGGAGGCGGTGACGGCTTGGGGCAGGCACTTCATCCAGGAGACCATCCAAAAAGCAGAGCAAGCCGGATTTGAGGTCCTATACGGGGACACTGACTCCATCTTTCTTCTTATGGGAGGCAAGACCAAGCAAGAGGCGCTTGAATTCATGAAAAAGATAAATGAGGAGCTTCCAGGGGACATGGAGCTTGAGCTGGAAGGGTTTTATCCAAGGGGGGTTTTTGTCACGAAAAAAGGCGCCGGGGAGGAAACCGGAGCAAAGAAAAAATACGCTCTGATTGGCGAGGATGGGAAGATAAAAATACGCGGGTTTGAGCTTGTCAGAAGAGACTGGTCCGCAATCGCAAAGTCTACACAGAGGAAAGTATTGGAGGCGATACTCAAATACGGAAGCAAGGAAAAGGCAGTAAGCGAAGTCCGGAAAGTCATTGAGAGGCTGCGCAGCGGCGAGGTGCCTCTTGAGGAGCTTGCGATTTACACGCAGATAAGGAAAGACCCAAGAAAATATGATGTGAAATCTCCCGAGCTTTCTGCCGCCCAAAAAGCCATAGCCGCAGGCATGCCGGTGGAGAAAGGGCACATAATAGGCTATGTGATAACCAAGAAAGGAAGCAGCATATCCGAAAAGGCGCAGCCTGTTGAGCTTGCGAAAGACTATGACCCTGCATACTACATCGACAATCAAGTGCTGCCATCAGTCTTGAAGATACTCCATGAGCTTGGGTATCGGGAGGAGGACTTGAGGTTTGGCGGGGAGCAAAAAAGCCTCTCCTCATTCTTTTGAGAAGTGGTTGGATGGACTGGGTTAGGCTGGCTTTCATCATTCTCTGCGCTGCCTGCGCAGGATTGCTGCTTATGGCTTTCCTCCACATAGACAGCCGGTCTTCTGTTGCGCTTTTTGCCTACGGCCCATCAGCAAGCAAAAGCACGATTGCAAAAAAAGCAGGAGGATTTGATTCTGCCGAGCCTGCGGTTGTGGAGGGCTACCGGATTGCTTTCCAGACCAGCAAAAAAACAGAGTTTGGCGTTGCGAATTTGGTGCCGGATGAAAATGGGATTGCGCGCGGAGCGGTATATAGGATGGCAAAGCATCAGCTTGAGGCTCTGCAAAAATCCCACTGGGCAGGGTTTTGGAGGAGGATGCCTGTGAAGGCGAAGCTTGCTGATGGAAGCGAGGTCTTGGCGACTGCGTTTGTCCTGGAAGGGGAAGCGGCAGATGCGCTTCCTTCAAGGCCTTATCTTGAGGCAGCGATTGAAAGCGCAAGAGAATTCCACAAAGATGGCGGAGCTGAGGAAATTCTTCAGGCTATAAGGCGGAATTGAGGAAGAAATGCACCATGTCCCCAAAAAGGATGCTGATGATGAGCCCGAAGAGAAGGTAGGGCAAGAAAAATGGCATCTTGGTGAATATTGGGGCTTTTTTGAGCTTCGCTTTTTTCATCCTGCTGATTGCTCCTTGGTCAAGCAGCGGATTAAGCCTCAAGCGCAAGACTGCCTTTTGGTCCATTTTCTCAACAGCAAGCACATCTTCTGGCTGGATTTTTGAAAGCGGCAGGTACTCTATCATGCTTTCCTTGATTTCCTCCTTGAACAATGAGAAGAAAACCAGCGCTGAAAAAAGAAAGCCAAGAATGGCAAGATAGTGGGCGGGGAGAGCCACTGGCAGGCTGGACAGCGAATAGATGAAAAACAGGAACGCAAGCGAAATCAGGGCTGCCGGGGCTGCTTTTTGCGCGCTTATCCGAACCTCTCCTGACTTGAGCCTTGCCGCTATGTATGGGACGAACCTGACAAGCATGTGGGCAATGAAAGCCAGCCCGGTTGGGGCAAGCGCTGAGAAAAGAAATGGGTATGGAATCTGCTGGGCAGGCCCAAAAATAGGCTGAGGAAGATAGGGAATGGAGAGGGCTATTCCTGAATAAGCATAGACGTCTGCCCCTCCAAGCTGCCCCATTTTGTACAAAGGATAGGAAACCGCAAATGCAGCTGCGCCAAACGCAACTGCTTGCATGAAAACCTTCTCCTCAAAAAAAGCTATGTTGACGGCGATGGCGGAAAGGATGAACGCGTAAAGGAGCGCGTTTGGCACCCATTTTTTGTTGAACATGTCATAGTATGCCGCAGCTGCCGTGAAAGCCACTGCCACAGCAATCCTTGCCTCTATCCCAGGAACTTCTGGCGGGGCTTGGAAGAACTCCAGCATGCAAAAACCTTTCCCGCAAAATATTTAATCAAACTCTATAGTCTCCAAGAAATAATCGCGTATGCCTGCCACATCCAGCTCTTCGCAAACCGCATTGCACCCCAAAATTGAGGCGACGCTTGGCTTTGTCCTTCCGCCATCCGAGCTCACCAGCTCCTTTATGTAGGTCCCTGCCTCTGCAAGAATCCTCAGCTTGAGCTTTTTCCCTTCCGGCTGGCAAGATATTGAAAGCACCTTTCTTTTTCGCACCAAATCCGCCCGCCTTCCAAGCACCCTCAAAGGAGTCTGCTGCTCTATCTCCGCCCCTTCCAGAAAGGACATCTTCTGGCAATCTTGCTGCGAAAGCTCGCGATCAGCTGAAACGATGGCGACATACTCCTTGTCAAAATGCGAATTGCAGACTGCTTCGACTGCCCATTTTTTTGCCATGCGCAAGCCGAAAGCCCTGACTGCGCAGCTTTCCCCGAATTGCTTCTCTATGGCAAGCAAATCCGCCTTCCTTTTTTTCGGGCTGGCAAGCTCCATCACAAAGGCCCTGCCTGCAAGGTTGCGCACATCCACATCTTCCCTGCCGCTCGCATGCAGCTTGGCATCCTTGGCGCAAAAAGCTTGGGCAAAGACCTTGCCGAGCTCCTCCTCAACTGACGGGTAGCTTTTTCCGCTTCCGCTGCAGCACTCCCCTCCCCGCCCGCCGCATTTGAAGCACTGCCATCTGCTTTGGCAATGCGAGCGGGAAAGCTTGAGGTATCTGCCAAAAACGAAAATCGGGCTTGGCTGGAAAAAAGCCTTCTGGATGGAGAAATCAAGAAGAAAATTCGCGTCCGCTTCCCTTTGGCTGTTCGGCTTGCCAGACAGGTTTTTTATGGCGGTTGCCGCAAGCGCGTTCGCTGAATTTTTCATTGAGGTGCATTCGCGAGGCGAAAAGAGGTCGCAGACATCCTGCTCGCGCGCAAGCGCATCTTTGGGGAAGGAAGAGGCCACCGAAAAAGAGCCCCACTCAAAGCCGTCCGAAAGCTCAACTGCCTGCCTTGAAAGCGCGCCTATTGCGGAAAGGAGCCCTCTGCATATGAAGCAGCCTTCGGCTCTTTTGGCTGCGATGATGTGTCTGCTTTTCGGGAATCTTTTTGCGCACAATGCGCACAGCTGGAAGAGGCGCACGATGTGGTTCTTGAAATAGTATTTAAATATTGCACGGCTAACTTGTAGGCAAGAGCCGGGAAGCCTTGCCAAAAGCAGAAGGGAAGGCTTATAAATGAGTGGTGGCAAAAAATTATGGTAAAATGTGTATTTATGAGTAAAAGGAGTGGGTGACCATATGCCTCGCGGGAGAAGAATTGTGATAGAAAAGACTGTCAAGGACCCTGTTGTAGCCAAGCTGAAATCGCTTAAAATATCCGACCTCAAAGCCAAGCGGGCAAGCGTTGAGAAAGAGATTCATGACAGCATCAGCGAGATTGTGGAGAAAGCCAAGCAGATGCATGCGCAAGACAAGCTTGAGAGGGAGCAGCTGAAAAGCATGGGCCTTTACACTCTTGAGGAGGCATATGAAGAGCTGAGGAAAGGGGGAGTGGACCTTTCTTTCCGCGCTTTTGGAGGGCGCGTGGAGAGGCGGTCAATCCGCTCAGAAAAGATTGGAAACAAGCGCCTCATACCCAAGCCTGTTGTTGAGGATTGGGTGTCCCTTGCTAATGAGTTTTACACAGTCAAGCAGGCATATAATGAGCTGAAGAAATACGAGAAGATAAACCTCCGCGCTTTCATCGGAAGAATAGAGAAAAACTCTGTCCCGTCCCTCAAGATTGGGACGCAGCGCTGGGTGCCAAAGTCCGCCATTGAAAGCATGATACACGTATGCAAGAATTATTATGATGTGGCTGAGGCTGTGCAGGTGCTGAATTCCAAGGGAGTGAAGATAAAGAGGAATGCGTTTGAGAGGAGGCTGGACAGGAACAGGATACCGCACGAGAAAATTGGCGGCAGGCGGGTCATTGCCAAAGAAGTGATTGAGGAGCTTGCTGCAAAAGAGCTTGCGCTCATGAAGCCAAGAATTTGAGGTCAGCCTCCAAGCCTTGACAAGTCTATGTTTGCGCCCCGCATAAGCTTCTCCATCTTTTTCCTCAGGCTTCGGTTGTGCTTGAATTGGTTGACCATGCTTTCCACTTTCTCAAATTGGGAAATCAGCTCGCGCACGTCTTTTTCAGAGGTTCCGGAGCCGCGCGCTATCCTTTCTATCCTGGAGCGGCTTTTCTTGACAAGCTGCGCGTCTTCCCTTTCTTGCGGCGTCATGGAGTTTATTATGCTCTCGAATTTCTTCAGCTTCTCTTCGCTGTTTTTCACAAGCTCGTCAGGCACATCAGCCATGCCAAGCATGGAGAACACGCTTGATAGCGGCCCGAGCTTTTTGGCTGCCCGAAGCTGCTCATAGAAAGCCCTCAGGGTAAGCTTCTCGTCCAATCCCTCTTGCAGCTTCTCTTCCTCTGAGATTTTCTTGACTTTCTGCATCAGCGCCTCCAAATCAGGAAAGCCAAGAAGCCTGCCCACGAACTTCTGGGCGTTGAAAGGCTCCAAAGCGTCCATCTTTTCGCCTGTGCCGACGAATGCGACTTTCGCCCCGCTGGCAGCAACTGCGGAAAGCGCCCCTCCCCCTTTTCCGCTGCCATCCAGCTTGGTGATTACAACGCCAGACAGCCCTACGGCTTGGTTGAACTGCTCAGCCTGCTTGCCTGCCACCTGCCCTATGTCGGCAGATATCACCAGGAATTTTTCGTCTGGGCTGAAGGCTTGGCTTATCTGCTTGAGCTGCTGCACAAGAGCCTCGTCAAACGCGCTTCTTCCCGAAGAATCCGCTATTATCACGTCTTCTTTGCATTTTTGCATCGCATAGCCAAGTATTTTCAGCGCGTCCTTTTCTCCTTTGATGCCATAGAATGCGGAGCCGGAGGATTTCGCCACTTGCTCAAGCTGCTCATATGCTGCCGGGCGGTCGGTATCGCAGCATACCAGCGCTACCGAAAGCCCTCTGCTTTTGTAAAAGTGAGCAAGCTTGCCTGCTGTGGTGGTCTTGCCGCTCCCGTAAAGCCCGAGAAGAAGAATCTTGTGGGGGCTGATTTTTGGCTCGTATTGGCTTCCCATAAGAGAGGAAAGCTCCTCATAAACCACCTTGACCACATGCTCCCTCAAAGACAAGCCCTTTGCAAGCTTTGAGTCAAGAGCCCTTGCCTCTATCTTCTTGGTCAGCTCAAAAACCAGGCGCACATTCACGTCTGAGGAGATGAGTATGCGCTGAAGCTCGCGGCAAAGCAATTTGACCGCTTTTTCGTCTGCCAGCGGAGCGCCTGTGAATTTCGCCAGAGCGGCGCGCAGGCTCCTTCCCAAATCCATCCAATCACGCCTTTAAGCTAATGCAGGGCGAACGTTTAAACCTATTGCCAAAGGGCGCAGACATATCTTTATAAATTATGCCGACGAAGACACGGCGGGAAAATCCCGATATCTATTTTGGAGGTGTCTGAATGGGACAAAAGATTGGGAGCGAGAAAATCAAGCGCGAGGACGGCTACCTTTACTACATAGGGAAGGACGGATATGTTTGGGCTGCCCCGATGAAGCACAACAAAGGCGGAAGGAAAAAGAAGGTCGGCACTGAGAAGGTGGAGAAGCAGAAAGGGTACATGTACTACCTTGGGAAGGACGGATATGTCTACAAGGCGAAGCTGAAGAATGCATGAGTTTTTGTTTTTGCGCGGCTTGAAAGCCGCGCTTTTCCCTTCTTTAATCATAATTTAAAAACCTGAGACGTGTTGCAGATAGCATGGGTTGCCGACCTTCATACCAAGGGATGCGCCTGGTGATGGACTGCCCCACTTGCGGCCTTGGATTGACCACCCCCCAGTGCATAAACTCGCATCTGAGGGTCACCTCGCAGCTCCTGAAGCCTTGGAAAACCATGAGATATGAAGAAGAGATAGTGGTGGAGCTGGATGCTGAAAAAAGCGCGATAATTTCTGAGTACAACGCTATTGTGAGGCAGGTCGAGGCGATAATGCTCAACCCAAAGACTTATGGCAGGCCCGAGGACGACTATTACCAGCAGAGAAAGAAGGCGCTGAAAGACTTTTACGAATTCATGTTCATGAATCCGCTGGTGGCTGCGCAAGTGCTGAAGTCATACAGCGAGCCTTACCCAGAAAAGGCGGTTTTTGTTGAGGGGCACAGGAACTTCAAGGCTTGGGTGAATGGGATACTTGAAGCCTACACCAAGTCTTCCCTTTATCTTCTTTGCCAAAAGACAGGGGATTTGCGGGCGGCCTTTTTGGCGCTGCTTGGGCTCAAGAGCCTGCTTTTCATACAAAACTTCATGCTCTCAGTCCCAAAGGAGGCTGTCTTGATTGACTCAAAGGATGCCCAATACGAGCTTCCAGGAGGGCTGCAAGTGAAAATCTACGACATACCCGGCGGAGAGGCGCACCTTTACACTATTGAGAACCCGACCATAGAGAACCTGCCTGCCAAGCTTCAGGAGATGCTTAGGGCTACAATACAGGAAGGCTTGAAAGACATACGGCAAACGTTGGATTATGCGACTGTCTTTGATGACCGCTCGCGCGAGTATGCGCAATCGTTCATAGACCGAGCCACTTTGGAGAAGATACCCATAACGCAAGAGCAGGCAATTGCCATGGGCAGAGAAGCTGCCGCATGGGTGGTTGGCTTGGGCGCGCCTATTGAGAACATGGCTTTGGACAGGGACAACATAACTGACATTTACATCGATGGCGAGAATTCTCCCATTTACATAGAGCATGCCAAGTACGGCCTGTGCCATACGCTTTGGAGATACAACCATGAGATGATGGAGAATGCGTTCAAGAACATAGTGGCGGCATCGCAAGGAACCAAGCGGTTTGACAAGAACCAGCCGGTGATTGATGTGGTCCTCACCCGGCTTGCCATGAGATGCCACCTGCAAAGGCCGCCTGCGACTTTCGGGGAGCTTCAAGCTGCGCTTAGGATAATGAGGGACCAGCCTTTCACCTACCCCATGTATCTTAAGCTTGGCTCCATGAGCCCTTTTTTTGCAGGATATGACGATGTCATGGTCAGCCTGGGCTGCTCTGAGGCTGTCCTTGGGCTAAAAGGAGTGGGCAAAACCGCCTTCACCTCAGCAAAAATCGCCGCCATAGGGACAAAGAAGAGGATATTGCCAATACAGGATATTGAGGAGATTCCTACCAAAGCCTACCGGAAGCGCGGTTTCCACATAGGCGCAGTGCAAGTCCAGTCTTCAGACAGGGAAGACATAGGGAGCAGCGAGCTTGACTTGGTCTCCATGACCAATGCGGCCTTGCGCATGGGAGATGCCTGCGTCATAATAAATGAAATCCGCTCGCGCCTTGCTGTGCAGGGAGTGATCAACCTGCTGAACACGCAGCCAGGCATATTCCTTCTTTACAACCTCCATGCCCAGTCGTTGAAGGACGTGCAGGACAGGCTTGAGCTGGTGTTTGGGGTGCCGGCTGCCTCCATGTTCTCAACTGACAGGTACTCTTTCCTCAAAAAAGTGAGGTTTGGGAGAAAGGCGCAGGTTTACAGGATGCTGGGCTTCCAGTATGAGACTGATTTGAAGGAGAGGAAATTTGTGGAGGTTTTCAGGCTTGAGAGGGGAGAAGACATAGAGAGCACCAGGCTGAAATGCCTTTTCACCAACCTCCCAGAAGCAGAGGCAAAGTCTCTTGCTGATGCGGATTTGGGCAAAATCTCAAAGAGTCTGAAGTTGGAATTCATCCCTCCTGCTCTTGAGAGAAGATGCGAGGAGACAGGAATTCCTCCTGCGCAGTACATCATGGAGGCGTTTTTCAAAGGCAAGCTTTATTCTCAGATACTCGAGGCTTCCCGCAAGTATTCCCACCCGCAGTTTTTGGAGCTTGACTTTGTCCTCAAATGCACCACGCAAGCAAACAACCTGCTCAAGAGGCTGGAGGCATCAGAAGGAGAGGTGGATTGGAAATTGGTGGATGCTGAATGGCAAAAAGTCTTCTCCTCTTTGGTCAGCCAGGAAGTCCAGGAAAGCGCGGAGATGCAGGAAAGCATTGAGAAGCCCAAAAAAGCCAAGAAGTCATAGCCTCCTTGCGAACTCCTGCACAAACGCATCAAGCTTGTCTGCGGGTATGGTGGCTCCTGCCGCTATGTTGTGCCCTCCGCCAACCCCTCCGACCGAAGAGCTTGCTTCTGCCATTATCTTGCCCAAGTTGAGCCCTTCCTCAACAAGCTTCCTAGTTCCCCTTGCAGAAAGCTTTATCGCGCCAGTCTCCTCAAGGGAGAGCCCCAGCACAGGCTTGCTTTTGCCTCCTGGAAAAATCATGCCTGAAACCACGCCGATTATGGAGTCTGGAATGGCTCCGCGGCCATCTATCAGAAAGAACTTGCCGAAATCCTGCACGTTTTTGAGGGCAAATTCTATCCCTTCCCGCAGCCTTCTCCTATGCTCAGCCAAAAGGAGGCGGGCTGACTCAAAGGCGCCTTGCCTGGAAAGGCAGACATCCACGCCCAGCTGCGGCTGGGAGTTCCTGCCGCATGCGTTGAGCAGGGTGGCAAATTCAGAAGCATCCGAAAGCTCTGTGTTTTGCGGCTGCTGCAGCAGAGAATACACCTCTCCTGTGAGGCTGGAAGCTGCCTCTGGAGAGATGCGCTGCGAGACGATCTCCGCAAGAGCGGAGACCAGCCGCCTTTTTTCCTCCAAAGACAAGTCTGAATACGCCCGCCATTTTTCCCCTTCTTTGAGGCTGATGGAAAGCTCTGAGAGGAGCTTGGCGCAAGCCTCCTCGTTCCCTGTGAGCCCTGGAAGGTAAGGGTCGTCTGAGAATGAGAGGAACTGGATGAGCGGTCGGGAATTCCTGCCAAAAAGGCGCAGGTCTGTGGAGACTGCCACCTGCTTGGATGACACTGCCTTGTCAAGCATTATCCTGTTGAGGCTTTTTAGAGGATATTGGATGTCTCCAACTGCCCCCACCACCCCCAAATCTGCCCGAGAGTTGAAGACAAAATGAGCGCAGCCTGAGGCGGAGATTTCATGCCCGCCATCAAACCCAAAAAGATGGGGATTTGCCTGCAGGCAGGATTTGAACGCAGGCTGGTGGTGGTCAATTATGACGATGCTGCTTTTGAGCTCTTCCACCATAGGGGTTCCGCTCCCCAAATCCACAAACACCAAATTAGGCTCGCCGGCGATGGAGCTTAGGAAAAGCTCGTCCAGCTTCCTGACCGAAACCATGCGATACTGCTTTCCATTCTGCTCAAGCCACCACGCCGCTATTGAGCCTGACGCTATGCCGTCGCAGTCATAGTGATGGACTACGAGGGGATTTTGCATGCGCAATATTTCTTCGCATGCCTCTTGGCACCTGCTGAAGAAGGCTTCCAGATTCCCCATTGCCGCACCGCATGGATTTTTGGGGGGCACATATAAAAATTGGGCTGCGGTTAGCCATTCATGCAGGTTGAGATGGCTCCTGATGTTGAGCGGAAAATAACCGATATTGTAAGCGCGCTTTCCTATGGGCATATAAACGAGTTCAGGATTTTTTGCATGCGCTCATACAACACCAAAGCAAACGCATACGCAAGGATATGGAACTTGCCGAAGATATGGCAGAAGGCGCTTGGGGTGGGGGCATTTTACATAATAGAAGTGGTTTCCCAGCATTACGACAAGCTGCCTGAAAGCGAAAAGGAGAAGGTGCTGATACACGAGCTTTTGCACATACCCAAAACTTTCTCAGGAGCTCTCAGGCCGCACGGCGGAAGGGTAAGAATAGATGAAAGGGCGGTGGAAAAGCTCCATAAGGCATATATCGAGCGGAAAAAAGCGTTGGAAGGCAGTGGATTGGGCAATCTGTTGTGAGGAGATGCGATGAGGATTGGCCTGATTGGCTTGGGCAACATCGGCAGCTTTCTTGCCATGCGGCTAAAAAAGCAGCTTGTGTGGGTGTTGGATTCGGATCCAAAAGCCAAAAAAAGGATGGAAAGGCTGGGGCTGAGGTGCCCATTCTACAGCAAGATGCCGGAAAGGTGCGGAGGAGCAGAGCTTGTGGTGGAAGCGGCTTCCCAGCAAGCAGTCCCTATGCTTTTTGGATGCCTTGAGCACTGCGATGTGATGGTCATGTCAGTAGGGGCGCTTGCTGACCAAAAGCTGCTGGAGCTTTTGAAAAGAAAAGCCAGAAAGCATAGGAGGAAAATATACATTCCGTCAGGAGCCATAGGCGGCTTGGACGCCATATCAGCGGCAAGGAAAGCCGGACTCAGAGTTGTCCTTGAGACCTCCAAGCCGCCTGCAGCCTTTGGGAGAATGGATGCTAGGCGGGTGGTTTTGTTTGAAGGAAGCGCGCAGGAAGCATGCAGGCTTTATCCAAAGAACGTGAATGTGTCAGCAGCAATCTCAATAGCCGGAGCAGGATTCCGGAAAACCAAAGTCAGGATAATAAGCGACCCTTGCGCAAAAAGAAACACCCACAAGATAATCGCTTCCTCCTCAGCAGGGGCTATGGAGATGGCTTTTGAGAATGTGCCCTTTAGGCAGAACCCAAAAACCTCCATGCTTGCAGCCTTGTCTGCCTTGAATAGGATAAAAAAGATTGAGGAGGAAATCCAGATAGGATAGGCAGGTGATTTGTTGATTATCGGGGCTATGAACAGCCCGAAGGAAAGCCTGGCGGGGCAGATTTCTCTTTTTGGAGAGATGGGATTTGACTTTGTTGAAATCACCATAGAGGCTCCTGGCGCAACTCCTGAAAAGATAATGGCAGGCAAAAAGGAGATACATGATGCTTTGCACTCCTACAATTTCGGGGTGCTGAGCCATTTCCCGTGGTACTTCTCAGTGGCTCACCCCTATCCGCGCGTGCAGAAGGCGATTGTGGAGGAATTTTGCTTGGCTTTTGACGCAGCGGCCATGCTGGGGGCAAAAAAAGCCACTGTGCACACCGAATTCCTTCCTTCCGGCATACAAGATAGGCAGGTGCACATCGCAAGGACTATTGAGACTGTGAAGAAGCTGCACAAGGAAGCTTCCGATAGGGGCCTGGCGCTTCTGGTGGAGAACTATAGCGCCTCCTCTTTCTCAATAAAGGACTTCAAACTGTTGTTTGAGGAGGTGGATGCGGGCATGACGCTTGACGTCGGGCATGCTTCCATGGATGGCGGAGAGGGCGTCGAAGGATATTTGGAGGCTTTCAGGAAAAAAATAGCGCACGTCCATCTTCATGACAATGACCGCAAGGCAGACCAGCACCTGCCGATTGGAGCAGGAAAAATAGACATGAGGAATGCGATTAGGCGCCTGAAATCCTTTTATGACGGGACGATAACGCTTGAAGTCCACTCGCAAGACAAAGATTTGCTGAAATTCAGCAAAGACAAGCTAGAAATCCTTTGGTTCGGGAAAAAAAAATTCCTTGAAAACAAAGAGTATGCGCTGCCTAAGTGATTTTCTTGAATGCCTTCTGCACCTCTTCAGCATCCACCCTGAGCCTGTGCTTTGCCATGAATTCCGAAATCCCAAGCTTCTCTTTTGAAATCAGGCTGAGCAGCTCATCTCCTGTCACCAGCTGAAGGCCGAGCTTTTTGGCTGCCTGGCTGGCGGAGATGCCCTCCTGGCACATTGCCCGCAAAATCTCAGGCGAGGCTGATTTTGAGAACACTCTTTTTTGGAAGGACTCGAAAAAATCAATCAGCTTCGGCTCATCCAAGCTGCTTACAGGCGCCCCTTCCCTTTTTAGGGCTTGAAGGGTGTTTGAAATGACCGAAGCTGCGAATTTTGCGTCTATTCCTTTTTTCACGCAAGCCGCAAAAACCGAAAATTCTGGAGAGGAGAACTCCTGGCTGAAGCTCTCGTTGTGCGAAATCAGCCCGCGCACGCTTGAAACTTGCGATGAAAGCTGCGGGTTGAGCGCAGAAAGCAGCTGCGCTTTTTCCTTCTCCTCTTTCTCCATCCTTCTGACCTCTTCCTCTGCCTTCCGCAAAATGCTGCTGCCTATCTCCAAAGGCGGCAAGTCGGTCTCAGGATAGAGCCTTGCCTTTCCAGGAAGAGGGCGCATGTAGCTGGACGTTCCGTCAGGGTTGGCTTTCCTTGTCTCCTCAGGCACTCCGGGATAGTTTGCCCTGCGGCAGACTTCGGAAAGAGCCGCTTGGGCTTTTCTCCTTTCCCCTGCCGCAATCACAAACGCATCCGAAGGCTTGGCGGAGAGGGCTGCCCGGACCTCTAGCGCCTCATCGTCTGTTATCCCGTATTTTGAAAGGTTCTCATCAGAATGGATTATGCCTTTTATGCCTGCGGATTTTGCGTAATCTGAAAGCTCAGTGCCATACCGCCTGCCTGGGAGGATTTCTTTGGCAAGAAGGCCTTCATGCTTTGGCAGGAGAAGCCCCATGGCGCAGCCGCCCGAGCGTATGGCTTTGCCTATGATGGAGCAGGAAGTCTCCTTGAATATTTCAGTCAGGTCAACAAAAACCTCCTCTATGGGCTTGCCTGAAAGCCTTTTTTGGGCCTCTTTGGAAATCTGGATAAGCTGGGATTGCCTTGCGGCCTCCATATCAACTGTGGTTGCAATCATTGACAGCTCCTGCACTCCTTTTATCTCCACTCTTGCGCCGCCTGGAATTGAGACGTTCAAGTCCTGCCTTATGGAGCCTATGCCCCTTTGCACCAAGCCTGTCTTGCGCAAAAGAGAGCCTATGGCAAAAGCCGCTTCTTGGGCTTGCTTGCCGCTTGAAAGCGAGGGCTCGGTGGCTATCTCAACCAAAGGCACGCCCAAGCGCGAGAGGCTGTATTCGGCGCTGCCCTCTTTGCCCTCAATTATCCCTGCGCTCTCTTCCTCTAAGCACACCGTCTGTATCGCAAGCTTGCCCAAGGGAGTCTCCACCTCTCCCCCTATGCCCACAAGAGCTGTCCTTTGGAAGCCGGAGGTGTTGCTGCCGTCAATCACGTTCTTGCGCATCACATGGAGCTCATCCACCACTTTGCTTTTCAGGAGGCGGCATATGGCAACCGCTGCTGCCAAAGCCTCTTGGCTGATTTGGTGCGGGGGCTCTTCATCTGCCTCAACAAGGCAACACTCGTTTAGGCTGGCGGCGTATGAAAATTGGCGCTGCCGGATGGACTCCATCCGGACCGCAGCATCCATCTCCCCAAGCTCTGAGAGAACAGCATGCAGCCTGCGTGTGAATCTGGCTTCGCCTGCTTTGGAGCCATCAGAGGATGGGTGATCAGAAGGAGAGGGGCATCTGCAAAAAAGCTTGCGCCCGGCAATCCTTTGGTGTATCTCAATTCCGCATTTCATGTTCCGCCTCTAATAAGGAGCTATTGGGCTTCTTTCCGATATTTCCCCTGCGATGGAGGTTTCCATGAGCTTTTTAACCTCTCCCATCCTCTTTTCCCGCCCAAGCACCCACATGAGCTTGACATACGCAGTCTCAGGAGTCATGTCGCAAAGATTGCCTATGATGCCGGCTTCTTTGAGCACTCGCCCGTTTGTGTAAACGTCCATATCCACCCTGCCGTAAATGCATTGCGAGGCCAAGACCACCGGAATGCCTGAGTTGACCAGCTGCGCAACCTCTTTGAGTATTGGCATGGCAAGCTTGTCGCCTGAAAGATTGACAGGAAGATGGCCCAGGCCCATGCCAGCCAAAACCACCCCATCATACCCGGCAAGTGAAGCGATTGCTGACGGCTTCAGCCCTGGGTATATGTATTGGAGGGCTACGTTGGTGTTCATGCGGGTGTCAAGCGCAAGCTTGCTTTCTTTTTTGCGGGGCTGGCAATTTGGGGATATTTTCTCCACAGACAAGCTGGCTGCATCCACTCTTGCCGCAGGAAGCGAATTTATGGGGCGGAAGGCGTCCCTTCGGGTGGTGTGCATCTTTCTGGCTTTTGGGCCGAAAAGAAGAGCGCAGGACTCATCTGAGAGATTCTCATGCATGCAGATGAAGACCCCGGATAGGTCGGATTTTGCTGCTGCAATAGCGCAGGAGAGGTTAAGCTCCGCATCTGACGAGCCTCGGTCAGAGCTGCGCTGGCTTCCTGTGAGGACCACTGGGCAGGGGAGGTTTTGCAGCATGAAGGAGAGGGCGGCAGAAGTGTAGTGCATGGTGTCTGTCCCATGCGTGATGACCACGCCTTCTGCCCCGCCTTTTATGCTCTCTGCGGCTGCCTTCGCAAGCTCAGCCCAGTGCGCAGGAGACATGTCCTCAGAAGGAAGCGAGAAAAGCATGCGGGGCTGGACGGTTCCGCGCGTCTGCATAGGCAGGCTCTCCAAAAGCTCCTCTGCGCTTACCGCAGGATGGACAGCGCCTGTGCGGTAATCCACCCTGTTTGCGATGGTTCCGCCGCAAGCAAGAAGGGAAACCTTGCCTGCTGGGCTGGAGCTTTTCTTTTCTTCTTTCAGCTCCTTTCTGAATTGGGCGGATGCTTTTTCAAGGATTGAGATTGCGGTGATGGCTTCTTTCCTTATCCCTATATTGTAGCCTGAGCCAAGCTTTAGCGCCAAAAAAGGCGACTCTTGCTTGCGAGGGAGAAGAATTCCGCAGTATTTCCCGCTTGCGCATTCAACCTGCACCTTGTCTCCTGGCTCAGCCTCTGCGGAAGCCTCTTTTTTTCCCTCTTTTCTTGCCATATTGTTGGCTTTGCGTATCCAGAATTTAAAGGGTTTCGCACCCTCATATCATGCATGGGGATTGAGGAAAAGCTCAGGGAGCTTGAGGAGGAGCTTGCAAGAACCCAGAAAAACAAAGCCACTGAATACCATATAGGGCTGCTGAAAGCCAAGATTGCCAAGCTGAAAAGGGAGCTTGTCTCCCCAAAAAAAGCAGGCGCGCGCTTGGGCGGATTTGACGTCAAAAAAAGCGGCGATGCCACTGTGGTTTTCATTGGGCTGCCCTCTGTCGGAAAATCCACCCTTCTGAATGCGCTGACTGGCGCAAAAAGCAAGACCGCCTCGTACGCATTCACCACCCTCTCATGCATACCTGGTGTGATGGAATACGGCGGCGCAAAAATCCAGCTGCTGGACCTGCCGGGGATAATAATTGGAGCCCACGAAGGCAAAGGCAGGGGCAGAGAGGTGCTGGCAGTGGCAAGAAGCGCGGATTTGGTGCTGATAATGCTGGATGTTTTCCAGCCGGGCATACTCCCAAAAATAAAGGAGGAGCTTGCCGGCATGGGCATAAGGCTAGATGAGGAGCCTCCGAAGATATTCATAACCAAAAAGCTGAAAGGCGGGATTGAGATAAACTCCACGGTGAAGCTTACCAAGCTTGACGAAAAGACCATCATAGGCGTCTTGAACGAGTACGGGGTGCACAATGCCACTGTTGTTTTCCGGCAGGACGCAAGCATAGACCAGCTCATAGATGTTTTGGCGGCAAATAGGCGCTACGTGCCTTCTCTTGTGGTTTTGAACAAGGTGGATATGGTTGGAGAAGAATACCTCAAGGCGCTGGGGTTTGATTTTGTGCCGATTTCTGCTGAAAAGGGGCTCAACATTGAGAAGCTCAAAAAAGAGATTTTTGGGCGCCTGAGCCTCATTCGGGTATACACCAAGCCTCGCATGGAAGAGGCGGACTTGAAAGAGCCTATGATGCTGCGCAAAGGCTCAACGATTGAAGACGCCTGCAACAAGCTCCACCGTGACCTTGTGAGGGATTTCAAGTATGCTTTGGTGTGGGGCAAATCCGCCAAATTCCCCGGGCAGAAGGTTGGGCTGCAGCATGTGCTTGAAGAGGGAGACATTTTTTCTGTGGTGAAAAAGCAGGGCTGATGCTAAACTTTTCTTATTCTGGCTTTTGCATTGCTTGCTTTGGCGGGCAGCTTTTTTGAGAAGTCAAGCACTTTGACCTCATTCCCCTTTTGGATGGCAGAAAGAAGAGGAGAGCCGTCTTTGTCGCAAAGGGTGTATGAAATAGAGCCAGGGGCTAAGGAAATCACTATCTTCTGCTTTCTTTCATCCAAGTTGAACTCAAGCTTGTGATTCTCTTCATCGCTTGTGATTTTGACCTCTTTTATCTTATCCCAAGAGATATTGTCTGGGTGCGGGAATTTTGGCTTCATAAAACACCTGCCCTATTTTATCTGATTGTTAGGGTTTTCTTTTTAGTAGGCGGCTGCTCGGTCAAAACAGGAGGGAGAGTTTTGACGAAGGTTCGTAAGATATTTTGTATGGTTTGTTTTGCGTTTTCGTCAAATGGCTGAACTACTGTTTTCTCCATCAAACACCCCCTTTGGAGCTCCAGCGCAAAACTTCCCCTTTCTCATGCCGCATAATCTCCTCAATGCTTCCGTTTTTTTGGTAGGAGATTTCTGTCAGGCTTTTGCCAACTCTTAAGGTGAGCACCTCGTTTGCGCCATCATGCGTTTCCAGCTTTACGCTATAAATCATGATTCCGCTGTCTTGCTGGACACCAAAGCTTGCTTTCAGGCTTTTTGCTTTCCCGCTCTCAATTTTTCTGAGGAACTGCGCGGCTTTGGTTGACTGCCAGTTTGGGAAGCATTCCAAAGCCTTGCGGACTATGCTTACTGCTTCTTCCCAGTTCTCAGCAACATTGGAGCCAACGAGGTTGAAGAATTGCCTGCTGTCTTCAGGCGGCTTCATTTGCTGCGCTGCCATCAGCTAAAGTTGCTTGTTTTCTGCTTATATAGCTTTGCCCTTTAGGCATTAGGCTAGATTGCGCCTATTTGCTTGCCTGCAATCACAGCAGCCACCAGCAGGGAGACGATGTTGAGCACTTTTATCATCGGGTTGAGCGCAGGCCCAGAGGTGTCTTTGAACGGGTCCCCCACAGTGTCCCCAACCACTGCGGCTTTGTGGGCATCTGAGCCTTTTCCTCCAAGATTGCCTTCCTCTATATACTTTTTGGCGTTGTCCCAAGCCCCGCCCGCATTTGACATGAAAACTGCCATCAGCTGGGAGACCAGTATCGCGCCTGCAAGAAATCCGCCCAGCGCCTCAAGCCCAAGAGAATAGCCTATCAGGACCGGAACCGCTATGGCTATTGCCGCAGGAAGCAGCAGAGAATTCAGCGCTGCTTTGGTGGAGATATCCACACATGCCGCATAATCAGGCTTTTTTGTGCCCTTCATTATGCCTGGGTCTTTGAACTGCCTCCTCACTTCCTCCACCACCAGGTTTGCTGCCTTGCCAACAGCCCCCATGGTAAGAGAGGAGAATATGAACGGAACTGCGCCGCCCAAAAGCAGCCCCACAAAAACAGCCGGAAGAGCGACGTTTATTGAGTTGAGGCCTGCGCTTTCAAAGAAGGTTGAAAACAGGGCGACTGCCGCTATTGCCGCAGAGCTTATGGCAAAGCCTTTTGTCACGGCTTTGGTGGTGTTCCCCACAGCATCCAGCACATCCATCCTTCTGCGCCCCTTCTTGTCAAGCCCAGACATTTCGCCTATTCCATTTGCATTGTCGGATATCGGGCCGAAGGTGTCCATAGCCATTATCATTGCGGTGGTAGAAAGCATGCCCAAGCCAACCAGAGCTATTCCAAAATAGCCAAGCCCTTTTGCCCCTATGCCAAAAGGCTCCAAGCCAAAATACCCAGCAAGGATGCTTGCCGCCACCACGATTATGCCTGCCACTGCGGACTCCATGCCCACCCCCAATCCTGCGATGAGGTTGGTGCCTGCTCCGGATTTGGCGGCAGCTGCTATTTGGCGGACAGGAGGCCTTGTTGTGGAGGTGTAATAATCGGTGATGAAGATTATGAGATGGGTTGCGGCAAGGCCTGTGAGAAGGGCAAGAAACGCCTCAACGCTGTTCAAGACATATATGGAGAGGGCATAAAACAGCGCGGCTTGGAGAACAGTTGAGATTGCAAAGCCTCTTTTCATTGCGTCAAACGGGTGCTCCTGCTCGCTTTTAACCTTGACAAACCTTGTGGATGCCAAGCCGATCACCATGGCTCCTCCTGCGACCAAAAGAGGGAATATGGCCCCCAGCATGCCAAGGGCGGCTGCGCCTAAGACAATTGCGGAGATTATGGTGACTGTGTAGGATTCAAAGACATCTGCGCCCATCCCTGCGCAATCGCCAACATTGTCCCCAACATTGTCTGCTATTGTGGCAGGGTTGCGCGGGTCATCTTCAGGTATTCCTGCCTCCACTTTTCCGACCAAATCTGCCCCCACATCAGCTGCTTTTGTGTAAATGCCCCCGCCCACTCTCATGAAAAGGGCCAGCAAGTTGGCGCCAAAGCCAAATCCTATGAGAGTTTTGCCTGCCTCTATCATGGCTTGCTCTCCGCCCCCCAAAAGAAAGTAGGCCCCTGCGAACACCAAAGACACGCCCAGCAGCCCGATGCCTGAGACCAAAGCCCCATTGACTGCGCCGGCTGAGAATGGAACCGCCAGCGCTTCCTGCATGCTCAAAAGAGAGGCTTGCGCAGCCCGTGCGTTGGAGCGGACCGCAACATACATCCCAAGATATCCTGAAAGCCCGGACGCTATTGCTCCCACAAGGAATGCCGCAGCCACAAACGGCCCCAAGGCAATATAGATTACTGCCAGCAGAAGAAGGGCAAACAGGGCAACGGTCTTGAACTGCCTGTTCAGATACGCATCAGAGCCCTCTTTTATGGCTTGCGAGATTTCTTTCATTTTTTCAGTTCCTTCATCCCGCCTGAAAATCTGCGCCATCAGGAACGCGCCATAAGCCATCCCGGCCAGCGCAAGAAGCAGCGGCAAAAGCAAGCCCAGTTCTAGCGGCAAGGCAGATTCCAAACCATCACCTCATTCAGACATATCCAAGCTTCGCTTTGCTTTTTGCAGTTATCGCAGGAATTCCGGCTTTTTTGAGCCTTGAGCGAAGCTTTGCGTCATTTGTTGCGACCGTCACCTTGTTTTTTTCCGCATATTTAAAAATCCATTCGTCAAGCGGGCCTTTGCTTTCAACTTGCTCCACAGCAAATCCGCGCAGGATTTGCGGGAGGTTTTGCAGCACGAACCTTGCGGCAGATGCCCGCCTTCCTCCCCTGCCCGCAATCGCGCGCAGCTCACTTAGCATGCCAGTAGGCAAAAGGAGGCAGGCAGGGCTGTCCAAAAGCTCCTGCAGGCTGAAGGAGAGGTCAATTCCATCTTCAAATTGGAGCATGAGAAAGCTGGTGTCCAAAAGGATTTTTTGCACAGAAAAGGAATGCAGGCCTCTTTTTTAATGCTTGCCCGAAGGCTGCCGCGAAAAGCGAAGGTATTAGAGGCTGATGGGAAAAATATGCTGGCTGAGGCTATGGCAGTCTGCATTCTTAGGCTGGGGCACCGAGCAATTAGGGACCAGAGGCTCACCACCCATGTCTTTCTTGCGGCAAGGGCGCTTGGGGGGGATGAAGGCGCCCTTTGCGGGGACTTTGACCAGAAAGTGCTGGCTTCCATCAAAAACGTATGCGGACTTTGGGGGGGAGACTTCCAGATCCGCCATGTGGAAAGCTGGAAAAAATTCATTTTGGAGCGCAAGAAGGCGGGATGGGCAATCGTCCATTTGACCATGTATGGGGAGCCTTTTGAGGGCGCGATGGCCGAGCTTTTTGGGAAAAATGTGGTGGTTGTGGTGGGGGCTGGCAAAGTGCCTGCAGAGATTTACAGGCTTTCAGACTACAATCTTGCAGTCTCAAATCAACCCCATTCAGAAGTTTCTGCCTTGGCTTTGTTCTTAGACCGGTATCATAAAGGCGAAGAGCTTGGCAAAAGGTTTGAGGGAAAGATGAGAATCATCCCAAATAAGTGTGGTAAGAGTGTTATTCGTGTAAAAAACAGATGAAATAATATATACTCATTCCTGCTGAAAGAATGGTGTGATTTGAGTGGGCGCAAAGAAATCTTCCAAGCAGAAACCCCAAACGTCCATCAAAAAACAAAAGAGCAGAGGCAGCATGAAAAAAAGAGCCGGGCAAAAATCTGGGCCAAAAGCCAAGCCAAAAACTTCAAACCCAGACATAATAGTCAAAAAATCCACCTACTCCAAGGCGGCTCGCCTTGCAGTGCTTGCAAGCGCTGAAGCCAGGCAGCGCTTGATTGAGATGGGCGGGGAGAATACGATTGATGTGATTAGGGAATTTGACAAAGACATGACTGATGAGGATTTGGCAAAAAAGATAGGCATAAAGGCCAGTGATGTGCGTATTGTTTTGAACAGGCTGCATGGGTGCGGCCTTTTCTCATATACTCGCGTCCGAGACAAGGATAGCGGCTGGTATTCGTATATTTGGAAAATGAGCGAGGAGAAGCTGCGGGAGTTTGGGGGGGAAAAGGAAAATATTGTGGAATGCGACGTTGGGGAGGCGCAAGTTGAGGAAGATTACTCGCGAAAAAATGCGCTTGCTGAGCAGGAAAGCGGCAACAAACAGGAGTTTTTGGAGTTATTTGAGCGCAAAAAGAGGTAATTTTTTAATTACGTCTTTTTCAAATAGAAATTAGCGGGATAGGGTAGTCTGGAGTGCCCGCTGGGCTCATAACCCAGAGGTCAGTGGTTCAAATCCACTTCCCGCTACTTTTTGCCTGTGCAGCCCCCAGACTTCCCATATTGTTTAACTGTTTGGTTATGGTGGTTGGTTTGTTTGTAACTATGGTTACATTAATTAAAAATAATAAAATTTCAAAAAGATAAAAAACATAGAGAAAAATCACATAAAAAATGCAAAATATTAAAGGAAGTCTGGGGCTTGGGGGGTTAAGCCAAAAACAGCAAAATGCCCAAATTAGCCATTAAAAAAAGCCAATTCAGCTCTCCAGGCCCGCGCTGGCTGCTCCTTTGCTTACAACCACCACGTCCTCAATTGATTTTACGCTTTTGTAAAGGACAGACCGGTCGCGAAGTATGCGCTTTGCCTCGTCTTTTGACACAGAGTTGAGAGGCTCCATAGTGAGGCGAAGGACCTCCCCCTTTTCCAAATCAAGCAGTATCTCCTGCACCCGCCCAAGAAACTTTCCGCCGTCAGTGTAAATATCCATCCCATAAATTTTCGAAACTTTCACAACCATCCAATCACCCGGTTTCGCCTTGCCTCCTTCTTCTCGGTTCCAATTTAAAAATCTTCCCTTATCGCTCCCGTTTGGTGATGTATTCCGCAATCTCTCGGAGAAGCTTTTGGGAATTTCTCGGGAGCGCATCTAGCTTGGAAATGGCGCGCGAAATCTCTTCCTCAGCGGCATTGACCACGCTTTCCATCACTCCCGATTCTTTTATGAGCAAAAGCGCCTCTTTGACATCTCTTTTGCTTTTTTTGCTCTTTTTGAGGATGAAGCCAAGCCTCTCCCTCTTTCTGCCCTCCAAGGCTTGCAAGGCGCGTATGGTTATTAGGGTGCGCTTGCCCTCGGCAATGTCTCCGCCAATCTCCTTCCCGTATTTTTTCTGGTCGCCTGAGAGATTGAGGACGTCATCCATAATCTGAAAACCAACCCCGATGCCCATTCCAAATTCCGAAAGCGCGCGGCAGGCAGCCCTGTCTCCTCCTCCAAGCATCCCGCCCACTTCGCAAGCGCAGGAAATCAATGCCCCGGTTTTCCCCTCAACAACCGTCCGATAGTCGCTTTCCGCAACATCCCATTTGCCTTTGAAGTACCATCCAAGCTCAATAGCCTGGCCCTCCAAAACCTGGGTGAAGCCTGACAGAAGCCTCCTCTGCGCCTCCTCCCGCCTTGGCCCTGGAATGGAGAGCGCCTCCTTCCAAACCAGCATGAACAGCCCGTCGCCTGCGTTGAGCGCAAGCGGCAGGCTGTATTTTATATGGAGGCACGGCTTTCCCCTGCGAAGCAGCGAGTTGTCCTCAATGTCATCATGTATGAGCGTGAAGTTGTGGAACATCTCAATAGCCGCTGCGGCTGAGACCGCATCCTCTCTCCTCCCTCCGACAGCTTGGCAGGAAGCCAAGCAAAGGGCAGGCCTCAAGAGCTTGCCCGGCTTTGCCATGAATTCTGAAAGCAGGCCGTAGACTTCAAACGGCTTTTTTCCAGGCGCAAAAAGCTCCTGCAGCCTTCTTTTGACAGGCCTATTCAGCTCCTCTATCTTCCTTTCAATCTCCAGCATAAGAAAAACCTTCCAGACGTTGCACTTTTATATTCTTCCCTTTATATTATCGCCTGCACGGGCCCATAGCTCAGCTTGGTAGAGCGGTGGACTCTTAATCCACGTGTCGGGGGTTCGAAAAGCAACTCGGGCATCCCTCTGGGCCCGCTTATTTCATCCGCTTTTGTTTTGGCTTTGCGCTATCAGGTCCAATATGAATTTTCGGGTAATCCCCTCTTCTATCTTGCTTATGCATGCGTAGAAATCCTCGTCTTTTTTGAACTTGCAGTAGCCCTCTTCGCAAACGCATGGTATGGAAGCATAGCAAACCGCAAACTCGTCAGCGCTCCCAAAGTCGCCAGTGGAGTTTTTTGGGGCGCAATACTGCGCGCCAAAGACTTTGCAGTCATCATTCTTTTCGCAATTTTTAGGAGGCGCAGGCGCGGCGCTTTGCTTTTCCCTCTCAATAATCTTAGCTCCTTGCGCTGCTGCGTTGGCGCACTCCTCAAGCCTGCCTGCATCCGAGACCTTCTTGCAAATCTCCCAGTCTCCTTTTTGCCCAGCGACGTTTATGTAGCAGTCGTCTTTGCTCTTGCGGAGAAGCCCGCATATGCTGTCATTTTTCGTTTTCTGGGCAATTATCAGCATGCAGGTCTCCCTCTCATTCTCCTCATCTATAGGCTGGCATAGCTTGTGGTCGTCCTTTTTGTACGCCAAGTTCTTGTAGCACTGCGGCTGCTCTTGCCTTGGAGAGAGGCGGCACTGCTCCTTCTCCACAAAATCTGCCTTCGCCTGCTGGTAAAACTGGTAAAAGCGGCTGGGGCTCAAGGTGGCATTCGGCAAGGCAATCTCATCAGGCGGGGAAAGCAAAATCTCCGAATAGAAAGTCTCGTATTTTTTCGGGATTCCTTTTTCAAGATAGGTGGAAAGGCTCCGGACAACCATGCCGGTCTTCTCATCAATCCAAAAAGCCACCTTCTGCTCTTTGAGGTCTTTCAGCATTGGCGAGGCAGGGTCAATCCCCAAATCCGCAAGCTGCTGGACTGTGAGGTTTGAGTAATCCAGCCTGTATGCTATTTTTTTGGCTGCAAAGCTGCCTGCATTTTCCTGCAGGATTTCGCCTTCAAATTGTATGGCGCCGTTTTTGATGAGCTTGGAGAGAGCCTCCTTTTGCTCCATATATGCCTTGCGGGTTGGGAAAAGCGCTTTCAAGCTGCCTGCAAGCTCCTCCATTCCGCTGTGGTTTCCAACAGCCGCGCAGTGCTTTGCCTCGCCGTATTCCAGGCAAATTGCCTCTGGAGACTCATAGGCGAAATATCCCTCAATTGCGCCAAATCTTCCCTCCACCTTGGCGAAGCGCTGCTTGCCAGAGCTTTTGAGGGTGTAGTTGCTGATGTCGTCGTTTTCGCCCTGCCAGTAAGCCATCTGGTAGGCAACCATTCCTGCTCCCTTGTCATAAGCAGACAGGAGAAGCTCCGCTGCAGCTCCGCTGGCAGGCGAGGCAGCAGGAGGCGTTTTTTCTCCAAGAAGCATGAAAGCCAAAATAGCAAGCACAGCCACTGCAGCCCCAATTATCACATAATTTGCAAAATTCTGGTTTCCACTGCTGCTTTGTTTTTGGCTGCCCGAGCCTGCAGAGCCTTTCGCCTTTTTCATGCCAACCACCTGCCTTTCACCTAGACGCAATAATCTTTATAACATCGCCGTTGGAGAGCAAATGGTCGCCACCAACCCTGATTTTCCTTTTCGCATCAATTGCGCCTATGAATTTTTTGGCAAAATCGGTGTGTATCCTTTCAGCCAGCTGCAGCACGGTTGTGCCCCTTGGCACCAACAAGGCATCTGGCAGGACCTCTCCTTTATGGTTGGAGAGCCTGTGCTCATCCTCCACCGGATAGACCACAATGCCTCCAATCAAGCCATACACCACCCAATCAATGGCTTGCTGGACTCCGCTCCCTCCATTTTCCGCAAGAAAAAGCCTCATCTTCTCAAGCGCCTCGCGCTGCCTCTCATCTGGATTGCCGGCAATCTCAAATCCAGAGTCGCCAGGCGTATATTTTATCAGCCCCTTTTCATTGGCTTTCCGGAGCGCCAGCTCAATAGCTGCGCTGACTATGAAAACCCCGCTGCCTAATGCCTGCCTGAGTTCTTTGCAGTTTTTGCAAGCTCCAGGGGCGTCTGCTTTGTTGCACGCGATTGCAAGAGGCATCCGCAAATCCACAATTGCGCGCGCCATCCTCTCAATCCCTTCCTCATCAGGCATGCCTCCGCTTATGTCCAGCCCGCATTTTCTTGCTGCATCCGCAATCATCTGCTCGCTGATTTTGAGCCCAGAAAGCGCAACTGCCGCTTCTTTTTGCGTTGCGGCTTTCCCTTCCCTCCTTTTCATTATCCCCGCAATCCACATCGCAAGCTCATTTTTCAGGAACCTGGCCTCCTCAATAGGCGGCGAAAAATCGCAGGGGTTTCCATTCAAATCCGTCTTTCCTGTCCCGTCCAAAACCTGTATCAGCGCGTCCGCTTCCCGTATGCTGTCCAAGAACTTGTTGCCAAGCCCCTTTCCTTTGTGGGCGCCAGGAACCAAGCCCGGCACATCCACAATATTGACAGGCACCAGGCGGGTTCCGCCTATGCACTTGCTGTTTTTTGGGTTGCAGCCAGGCAGCCCCAATGGCGCATGCGGGCACGGGGCGCGGACGTATGTCACTCCTTTGTTTGGGCTTATTGTTGTGAATGGGTAGTTGGCAATCTGAGCATCCACCATGGTGGCTGCTGAGAAGAAGGTGCTTTTCCCCTTATTGGGCGCGCCAACCAATCCGATGAGCATAGGGATAAGAAGGCGGCAACGGTTTAAAATTGATGGCGGCATAATCAAGGCATGGCTGCCACCTCAGGCGAGAAGCCAACCAGCAAGCTTGTGGGCAATTCAGACGCTGTTCGGTCCGCAAGGGAGTGGGCTGAAAAGTGGAGCAGAGGCGAGGCGCAAAAGCCGCTTTTGGTGTTCGGGCCAACAGGAATAGGCAAAACCTTTCTTGCCCATGCGCTTGCGGAAGAGTTTGGCTGGGAGCTTTTGGAGTTCAATGCCTCGGACGTCCGCGACCAGGAAACGGTTGAAAGGGTAGTCTTGCATGCTTCAAATTCCTCCACTCTTTTTGGAAACCTGCGGCTCATTTTGATAGATGATGCCGATTCGCTTTCTGGCAAAGAAGACCGTGGCGGCGCAGCAGCGATTTTGAGGCTAGTCTCCTCTTCCAGCCAGCCCATAATCCTGACTGCCGCTTCCCTTTACAGCAAAAGCCTTTCGCAGATAAGGCCGCACTGCACTCCTTTGGAGATGCGCAGAGTGCCTGCCTCGTCCATTTTGCCTCTGCTGCGGCGCATGGCGGCAGGCTCAGAGATGCCTCAAGAGCATCTGGGAATTATCGCGCAGGCTTCAGGCGGAGATGTCCGGGCAGCGATAAACGATTTGAAAGGAAGGAACATGCACGCTTCCAGAGATTCAGAAAAGAATGCTTTTGAGGTCGTGCGGGCAATACTCAAAGCTGGCAGCTATTCTGAGGCGCGCAAAGCCGCCTTGCTTTCCGAAGTCGAGCATGACACTTTGAAACTTTGGATAGCCCACAACATACCGCTGGAATACGAGAAGCCTTTTGAGATAGCGGAGGCGTACAGCTGCCTTTCTCGCGCGGATGTTTTTGACGGCAGGATTTCCAGGCAGCAGCACTGGGGCTACCTGAGGTATTCCAAAGACTTGGCTTCGGCAGGCGTGGCAGTGTCAAAGCTTGGCCCATACAAAAAATTCAAAAACCTGGCCTATCCTGATTTTTTGAGGCAAATGGGCGCAACCAAGCAGCCAAGGGCTGCGCGGCTCAGCCTTTTGAGGAAAGTGGCAGCCGCCTGCCACTGCTCGATTAAGCAAGCCAGCCATTATCTCCCTCTGCTGGCAGAGCTTTGCAGGCGCAATCCGGAAGGCGCCGCAGGCTACTTTAGGCTTGATGAGGAAGAGGCAGATTTTGTCCTATCGTTGAGAAAAAGCAGGGTGTAAGCGTGCTTGTTGAGAAAAAAGGGGCAGGGCTTTTTTGCGAGTCAGACGAGGCTCTCCGCTCCAAATTCGCGCAGGCAGGCTTCGGGCTTCCTGGGCAGGAAAACCTTCTGCATCCGCTTGAGGCAGCATATCTTGCCCAGCAAAAGCATACCTCCTTCCAAAGCCAAACCCTGCAGCAATTCCTCAAGCGCGCCTCAAAAAAAGACAAGCTTTTTGCCTTCGCCTTCAAAGTCTATTCCCTCATCCGCAAAAAAGGAAGGATTGTGCGCCCATATTCTGGCTCCTCCAAATATCTGCGCGTCTATTCCCCTGGCGTAGGCAGGGAAGAGGAGCGGCCCAGCCAATTGGTGTGCCTGGCTCCCGGCAAGTTCCCTTCCAAAAAAAGCCTGGAGGAGGAAGTGAGGGTGGCGCATCTGGCAAGGCTTGAGCTGATTGTGGCTTGCGGCAGCCAGAATGAGCCGAAATTTTACAAAGTCTCCGCTTTCAATTTCTAAGGCGCTTACGCTTTGCTTTTTATTTGCTTTTTGATAATCTTTCGCATGGTCTTCTGTTTGACTTGCGGAGCAGAGGTGGATGAATATGACTCCGCATATTATGCAAGAGCCATGCTCTGCATACCTTGCTACATCAAGAAGACCTCTGAGGCTTCCTTCGCCATCTGCAGCAAATGCGGCCTTCGCGTAAGGCAAGAGGAGTCAAAGCAAAGGAGAGGAAGGGCTTATTGCGGATATTGCTTCTCCGAGCTTGAGCGGATAGACCAGCTGCCGGAGTGCTCCCTTTGCGCAAGGCGGATAGAAGCCCACCAGCACTCCCTCAGGCTTTCAGATGGCTCCATTGCCCACTCCAGCTGCGCCGCGAAAAAATGGGGCAGGCAGATACAAGTTTTCTGCTTTTATTGCGGAAAAGAAACCAGCCACTTCAAGATTCTGCCTAACGGCAAGGCAACCTGCCCAAGATGCGACAAAAGCGCTTCCCAAGAGGGCGGCTCAAAAGCCAGGCACATGCCTATCTTGGTGGCAGTCTTGAGAAGGATAGCCGGGGCAGAAAGACAGCAGCTTTAAAACCCATCTATCATATACTATCATGGTCGCCTACTATTCCAGCAGCCAGCAAGCCTCAAAAAAAGGAACCTATCTTCTGGTGAGCCAAAACTCATCATATCTTTTTCCTGCCAACATTGAGCTCAAAAGCTTCCCAGACAAAGAAAGCCACGTTTTCATAAGGGATTTGGAAGCATGCAGAGGGAAAGACGTCCAAGTCCTCCACAGGTGCTACCCAAAGCAAGACAGCTCTCTTCTTCAGCTTGTGCTTATTGGAAAGACCGTCTCAAAGGTCGCAAACCGGATGGAAGCCATAATCCCCTATCTTCCTTATGCCCGCCAGGACAAAATATGGAAGCAAGGCGAGGCGCTTTCGTCTGAGGCAGTCTGCGAAATGCTTGCTTCCGCAGGCTTCAGCTCAATTGCGACCTTTGATTGCCACTTCCTCAAAAAGCCAGGCGTATTCAGCTACGGAGGGCTGAAGATAAGGAACTTTACGCTTTCAGGGGAGCTGGTGCATTACTTCAAGTCCCGAAGGCAAAATCCGCTTTTCATAAGCCCAGACCAAGGAGCCTCCTACATCGTGTCTGAGGCAGGCGGAAAAAGCATGAAAAAAGTCCGCGGAGATTACAAAAACCACAAGCGCCAGGCTCTCCGCCCAGTCGCAAGCATAGAGGCAGGCTTTGATGTCAAAGGCAGGGAAGTGGTCATACTTGACGACATGATAGCAGGCGGAGGGACGATGATTCGCGCCACCCGCGCAGTGGTTGAGGGCGGGGCGGCATCAGTCTGCTGCGGCTGCACCCACGGGCTTTTCTTGGGCAACGCATACGCCAAGATACAGGAGGCAGGCGCAGAGGAGATAGTCGCCTCAAACACCATCGCCTCCGAGGCTTCAAAAATAGACATATTGCACATCCTCAAAACAAAGGTTTTGGGAGAGTTTTGATTGAGCTCATGAAATCATTGCAAATCAACAAGGTGCTTTCCGGGCAGCTAGCCTCAAGAAACATACTATTGCGCCCGCCAGAGCCTGACCCAAAAATCCTCGTCTCCCGCCCATCCTCCTCCATATACATAGGAAAAACGCTTTTTTGCAGGGTGCCGTTTTTCTGGGACCCGAGAAAATTGGTCAATCCCCATTTGTGCGTGGTCGGCATAACCGGCTCAGGGAAATCCTACTTCATAAAGACTTTCATCACCCGCGCAAGGCTGGTCTTGGGCGCATCGGCTCTGATTTTGGACTGGGCAGGAGAATATTCCAGCTGGGTTTGGGCGGCAGGAGGCAGGGTGGTTGATTTTGGCAGGAACGGAGTGAACATGATGGATTTGGGAGGGCAGAAGCCGCATGTGCGCGCCAGGCAGGTGATTTCGGCTTTATGCATGCTTACCGACCTTGGCAATTATCCTGAGCAAATAAGAATCACAGAGGACGCAATGCTGGAGTGCTACCGAAGATGGAAAAGCCCCACCCTCAAGCATCTTCTCTTTCTGCTTGGCAAAAGGCAAAAGCAAAGCGAAGCGCACAGGATTTGCGCAAGGAGAATACGGAATCTTCTTTTGGCTTCTGGAGAGTCTTTCTGCAGCTCCAAGCTGAAAATCAGCTCCATATCAGAGGGCTTGGTCTGCATAGATCTGCATTCTCTCCCCACAGAGGAGCAAAGAAGCCTTGCTGGCTTGACCATATTGCAATTCTTGAAGGAGAGCATGCGCCTTTCTTCCTACTCCGAAAATCCCTTTCCTCGCCTGTTCGTGGTGGTGGATGAGGCTTGGAAAATAGCGTCAGACGAGCGCTCAGATGTCATTTCGATAGTGCGTGAAGGCAGAAAATACGGATTTTCCATAATTGTCGCATCCCAAAACCCATCTGATGTGCACAAAAGCATTTTCTCAAACAGCGGCACCACAATCTGCTTCAGGCTCACTTTGGATTCCGAGAGGGCCTATGTCCGCTCCTCCTTGTCTTACTCCCAAAACTATGAGGAGCTTTCGCATTCATTGGGAGTGGGGCAGGCTCTTGTGCATATAGAAACCGCAACGCCTGCCCAATGCTCACGGGATTTCATATTGAAGGTGGATGGGGAGCCGCTGGCAGAATTTTGCAGGCTGAGAGGTGGTGGCATGGACATAAGCTTGGAGCGAAGCGAGCTTCTGAGGCAGCTTCACTTGTTTGGGCTTTCTGAAAAGCAGGCAGCAATCGTTCTTGCCAAATTCGAAAAAAGCAGCCTTTCGATGGAAGCCTCTGAATTTGTACGAATTCTGGAAGGCTTTGGCTTTGCCCGCCCAACCATAATCTCGCTCCTTCGCGAGCTTGGGGCAGGAGAAAAGCAGCTTTTGGAGGTGTTTTCCAATTTGAGGATGGCAGGAAGCGAAGGAAAAGTGGAGTTTGAGCTTTCAGAAAAAGAAGAAAGCAGGAAAGAAGGGAAAAAGAGGGGTGCCAATGCCGCAAGAAAGCAAAACAGTCCATGAAATCAGATTTCCAATTGAGCTGAAAGGCAAAAGTTTTCCGAAGCTGGACCATCTTTCTTCCTTGGGCTTTGACAGCATCCAGCAGACCAGGTCGTCCTGCCTGCTGTCCAAAATAGACTCAAGGGACATGCATGGCAATCCGCTTCTTTTTTGCCAAATAAAGCTGGACCGCAATGAGGCTTCAGCCAAATACTCTTGCCCAGAAGGATGCCATCCGCAATCAAGGCGGCTGAGGGCCGCAATACTTCTGCTCAGGTGCTTGAGGCTTGTGCCGAACCTCAAGGCAAGCGCAAGCGAAGCCTCTGCGGCATTGCTCCCATCTCTGGAATTTTCAGAGAGATTTTCGCTTGAGCCTTACGAGTCTCTTTTGCAAAAAATAGAGGTGCTCTCCTCGGAGCAAAAGAAAGCCCAGCTTCAAAGGCAAAGGCTGATAGCTGAGGCAGAAAGGTGCTCTTTCGCATGCGCATCGCTGGAAAAGGAAAATGAGGCGCTCAAAGCCAGAGTGAAACAGCTGGAAGCCGTATCCGACCGGCATCTGCAAGAGCTCCTTTTGGAATGGGTGGCTTCCCACCAAGGCGCCATCAGCCTCCCAAAATTCTCAGCAGCCAACAACATACCAATCGCAAGGTGCGAAGAGGGGCTGGCGTTGCTTTTGAGGAAAGGGATTTTGGTCGAATTGCCCGGCAAGCTTGAGGCTGCGCCCGGGGTTTCCCATGAAAGATTGCTCATGCAGAAAAAATCCGTGCTGGGCAAAATCCAGCTGGGCTTATCCTCTCTTGCCAGCTCAATTTTCCAAAAATCCTTGGAAAAGCCTCCACAGCAGAGGAACTCCAAGAAGCCCGAAGAGAGAAGCTAAAGCAAGAGCCCATTCCTGGATTCTGGGCTGGGGCGCAATCTCCAAAGCAAAGCTGCCTCTGCCAACTTTTGCTTTGGCGGCTTTGCCGTCAGATTCAAATTGGCAAGCAGAGCCAGATAGCCTGCAGGAGGCATAGGGCGGAATCTCCGCAAAAATTGTGACGTTGCACTCATCTGCCAAACACTCGCCAGACAGGCTTGCCCGCTCAAACCTAATTCTTTGCCACCTTATCTCTCCCCCATCAACATATGCCTTTCTGCCATTTTCGCCTGCTTTGAGCACAAAGAGCCTGGCGCTTCCCATAATTGGCACTTGCTCAAATCTCGCATCCTGTTGCATTTGCCTGATATCTTCCAGCCTGTTTGTTGATTTGTTGTCTCCTATCTCGTTTGGCCCAAGTATAAAGTATCTTGCTCTCGCCTTGGCCAAGGTTTCAATCCTCTCTTGGTTGTTGCTGTGCCCTTGGGCCACCACCTGCCCCATATCTTTCCAATAGGTTGGATATTGCGAAGAAAAAGCGAGAGGCTCAAAAACCGCCCTCTCCTCCCCCACCAAGCCGTAAATTTCAGCCATGCTTGCATAATCCAAAGCCACCATCGCAGAATCCATAGAGCCTTTAATCTGGCTTATTGTTGTTGACATATACACGAAAAATACGCTTGCCAGCGGAAGAATCAAAGCAAAAACCACTGCTCCTCCTGCAGTTTCCCTGTCAAATGCGCCTTTTTTGCCTTTCGGGAATTTTTTTTCAAGTATGCCTGCAATGCCCCTATAAATCCCGGAGGCGCCCATTCCTGCCAAAAAGAAAAACGGCAGGAAAAACGAGGGCAAAAGCCGAAGCCCATCCACGAATGGGAAAGCGCGGTTTATCTCAGGCGAGGCAGCAAACAAAAAAACAGCGGCAGCCGCAGCCAACAAAACAGCCGCAAACCGCTCGCGTTCCTTGAAAGCAAAATAAGCCCCAAGCGCAAACAAGGCTGGAAGAAACGCAAATCCTGTCTGCAAAATCCCTGCCATCCCCTGAAAGTAGCTATGGATATTCACGCCTAATAAAGGAGAATATGCGCCAACATTTTCTTCCCCAGTCATAATCGATGCAAAAAATGGGAAAGCGAAGAAAAGCGAGGCAGTTCCGCACGCAGCGCATAAAGCAGCGGCTCTTGCGAATTTTTTCTGGAACAAAAATGCCGCAAGAAGAACCAGAGCCATTATTCCCATAGGCATGGCTATCCTCTGGTTGCATGCGAATGCCAAGGCAAAAAACAGAGCTGAGAAAGCCAAATCCTGCGGCTTTCCTTTATCCAAAAACCAGTATGCGAATGCGAAAAAGGAAAGGGACAGGTAGGTCGCAATAGTGTGCGGGGCCACTCCGTAGAAAAACAAGTCAGGAGCGCCTCCTGTAAGCAGGCTTGCGGCTGGCGTGAAAAGATAAAACAGGCTTGCGAAAAGAAAAGAGGATTTTCTGCCTTTGCTTATGCTTTTGCTGAAAGCCGCAAACAGCGCTATGGGGGCAAAAAAGACGATTATTGAGTAAATTTTGAACGAGTACTCTGCTGTTGACCCGGTGATGGCAGAAAAAATCCCTGCTGGAATCATCGATATGAATGAATACCTTGACCACGGAATCTCCATATTGGGCAAGTACTCTTGCAGCATCCTGATCCGCGCTATGTGGAAAGGCGCATCTATCTGGTAGATGGAAGACGGCATTTTCTCGTAAGCTTCCGCAGCCCAGCCTCCTTTCATGCTCATACGCACATTGACGTCTGCCGGCGCCTCTATCCAATCTTCTTTTGCATACGCAAGCGTGAGCCATCTTTTTCCCCCTTCCGTTTCATCATCCTTGCTTGTTTTGTTTGTGGCTTGCAGAAAAAGAAACAAGTTTCCCTCTGCTTCCGCAAGATAGCGCTCCTTGTCTTTGCATGGCGAGCAGACCAATTTGCCGTTCATTTCCAGCCTTTCCAAGCTGCTTTGGTCAGCAAACTCCAAATCAATCTCAACACGCTCCACCCTTCCTTTTCCCAGAAACGCCGCATATGCCTGCGAATGCTCTGCACGCCGCATAGGGACGACTATTTCCGGCCCAGTTGCAATCCCGAACATTTCTGCCTTATGCGTTTCTCCATTTTCTTGCCAGATTTGCTTGACAGCAGCTTTCTGGTAGGCAAGCTCGGGCTGGTGGATTCCTATGAGAATAGCGGCAGCAACGCAGCAAACCAGCACAAAAAGATAAGGAAAATGCTCTTGCGAATCAAATGAAAACGCCCTAAAAGATTTTGCCATCCCTTTACCTCTCTTTCCTTGAGGCGATTGCTATTTCAAGAGCGTAAAGATTGATTCCAATCAAAAGCATAATCAAGCCTCCAATGCCAAAAAATACTGTGAGGATGGCAGAGCCTGTGGGAAGCACTCCGGCGCCGTAGAATCTTTCAATAACAAAAACTCCAAGCAAGGCAGACAAAAAAAGCATCGCTACCCCTGCTCCTCCAAAAAACAAAAGAGGCTTTCTTTTGGCAAGCTGCTCAATCAAGTTTCCTGCAAGGCTTGCCCCTCTCCAAAAAGGCACTTCTTTGCCATCATAATAGCGCACATTCACAGGGACTTCAACCACGCGCAAGCCTGACTGCAATGCAGAAATCAAAGTTTCTGCTCCAGCTGGATAGCCGCTGTTTCCAAATGTGATTTTTGCAAGGCAGGATTTTCTGTAAGCGCGAAAGCCGCACTGATAGTCCAAGGCTTTGCCTCCTGCTTGCATGCTTGCAAGAAAATTCAAAGCGCCCACCCCTTCTTTTCTTGCAGGAGGGGGCTGGATGAATCTGCCCAAAAATCGCGAGCCTGCAGAAACGTCCGCATTCCCCTCAATTATGGGGCGGACCAGCAAGGGTATCTCTGCAGGATTGTGCTGGCAATCCCCATCCATGACAACAATCACATCTTCTGAAATCCCTCTTGCTTTTCTCCATATTGTCTTAAGGGCTTCTCCATAGCCAAGGTTCCTATCGTGGGAAATCACATGCGCCCCTGCTTTTTTTGCCACCTCTGCGGTTGAATCGCTAGAGCCGTCATCCACCACAAAGACTCTGCCATATTTTTTCGCAAGTATGACTACAGAGCCGATGGTCTCCTCTTCATTGAAAGCAGGTATGAAAATCGCAATCTTTGCCAAAGCAATCACTCTTTTTCTTTGCCTTTTCTTTTTAATGCCTTTCTTGCCGCATGGCTGGCTTCAGAAGGGCTTTCTGCCTGCCCATCCTCTTGCTTGCATGATGGGTTGGGGCATATTTTGAAGGCAAGCTTTCCTTTCAAGAAGCCCTTTATAATTGGCGCTTTGCAGTACGGGCACACCTCTCCGCTTCCAGCTGCCTTCACTCCTGATGGTATCGGGTAAGCGTTTTTGCAAGCTGGGTAGTTTCCGCAGCCTATGAACTGCCTGCCTGTCTGCATGGTTATTATCCTCATCTGGCTGCCGCATTTTGGGCATGCGCCTATCTCAACAACCCCTGATTCTTTTTTGCGCAGCCCCACCAAAAGCTCAAGCCCGATTTCCCTCTCTTTGCCGGAGAATTTTTTGATTATTCTCACCAAATACGCCTTGCCCTTCCCAATCACGCTCTTTTCGCTTTCTCCATCCTTTATCCTCTCCATTTCAGACTCAATGTCTCGCGTCAGCTTCTCGTCAAGTATCTCTGGCGCAGATTTGGAAAGAAGCTCATATACCGCCATCCCGAACGGGGTCACAGCAATGCTCTCCCCTTCAACATACCCTCTCTTGAAGAGGGTTTCGACAATGGCTGCTCTGGTGGCTTTGGTCCCCAGCCCTCTTTTTTCCAGCTCTGCCACAATAGAAGCAGAGGTGTATCTTTTTGGGGGCTGCGTCTTTTTCTCCTCCAAAGCAAATTCCGAAAGCTGAACTTTCTCCCCTTCAAAGAATGGGGGCATGGCTGCCTCTTCAAGCTTCAGGTAGGGCAAATAGGCCTCAAACCAGCCCTGGCTGATTGTCCTCACACCAGAGGCGGAATACTGCTGAAAGCCTGATTTTATCCTTATCTTTTGCGATTCTCTTTTGGCAGGCTCGCCGAAGCAAGCAAGGAACCTGCGCACTATCAGGTCATAAATGCGCGCATCCAGTTTCCCAAGCTCCTCTTTTGGCCTCTGGCCGGTCGGATGTATTGCCGGATGCGCCGGGTCCTCTTTCTTTCCCTCCTGAGGCTTCAGCCTTCCTGCCTCAAGAAGCTTTCTTGCATGCGCAAGATAATGCTGGTCTTCTGAAAGCATGCTTATTATCTTCTTCAAGTTGAGCGTTGCAGGCAGCTTCTGCGAGCCTGTCCTTGGATATGAGATAAGCGCGCTTTCGTAGAGGCGCTGGGCTGCTTCCAAAGTGGCTTTCGGCTCCATTCCAAATGCCCTATGGGCCTCCAGCTGGAGGGACGTCAGGTCAAATGGCGGAGGAGGGGGCTGCAGCTGCTCTTTTTTTTCTATCTTTTCAACCACTCCTTCTTTCTGCGAGCTGGAAAGCGCAAGCTCTGCCTCTTCTTTTTTCAAAAACCGCCCTTTCGAATTCTCAAATTTCACTCCCTTGCACTTGCAGCTGACTTCCCAATAAGGAGAAGGGACAAACGAGGCTATCTCCTTCTCTCTTTTTGCAAGAAGAGCAAGCGCAGGCCCCTGAACCCTGCCTATGCTCATGACCTGGTTTTTTCCGCTTGCTGCTCTCAGGCACGCCATAAGCACACGGCTTAGGTTTATTCCATAAAACCAGTCAAGTATGTGCCGGGCTTCTCCCGCAAGCGCATTTTCAAGGTCAAATTTGCCTCTGTTCAGCCATGCAGACTGCAATTCCTCCTGCACAAGCGTGGAGAACTTCATGCGGCTGGCCTTTTCAGCCCTGCACGCAAAGCGCAGTATATTGTATCCTATGAGCGTCCCTTCAGTGTCAAAGTCGCAGGCGCAGACGTATTCCTCTGCTCCCTCAGAAAGCTTTTTTATGGCCTCCAAATAGGGCTTCTGAAAACCAGCCTCCTCATCCACCTCGTAAGCAGGCGCCCACTCCACATCAAAAACAGGATATTGCCCAGCTCCAGCCTGCCTTAGGCTATAAAGGTGCCCAACTGCGGACACCACAGTTATCTTTTCCCCGCCAAATTCAGTTTGCCAATAGCTCGCCTTGCCAAAGGCGCGCCTTTCTGCCTTCTTCTTGCCTGCTGACGCTATTGCAGAGGCTATTTTTTCAGCGGCATTCGGCTTTTCGCAAATGACAAGCTTCATGTTCGGCTTTTCATGCGTTCGCTATTTAATTTTTAGGTTGCGGCAGCAAACATTTTTACTCCTTGCCGCCGCAACTTTCTTGGTGGTGCCATGCGCGGGCAGCTTTCAGTCGAGATGCTTGTCATTTTGGTCATAATACTTGGCATATCTGCTCTTGTGGCAAGCGTGCTTTTGAGAAGCGCCAATAAAGCCGCTGAAAAAGCAGAGCAAAAGGCAGATTACATACTGAATGCCTCTGAGGAAAGCTACGCCCGGGCAAAAAAGGCAGGCGAATTCTGCTCATATGATTCAGAATGCGCATCCGGAAATTGCAACCCCGTTTCATCAAGGTGCAGCTGAGTGGGCCGCTTTGCAGGGCAGCTTTCCATGGAAGCGCTGCTCCTTTTTGTCGTTTTTCTTGCGCTTCTTGGAGTGTCTCTTGCCGCCTCTTCGCGCATAAGCTCGGCTGCTCAAGAAAAGATAAGCTATGAGAAATCCGCTGCGGATTTCCGCCTGCTTTCCCAAAAAGCAGAGTCTGCTTGCCTGCTTGGGAATGGAAATCTGCGCCTCATCGTATTCTCAGGCTTGCCGCCCAGCATCTCAGCAGACAGCCAGACTATTTTCTTTTCCTCAGGAAACTTCTCCTCAAATATCTCCCTGCCCTGCCAAATATCAATCAAGGCAAGCTTCCCAAAACCTGAAGCAACCATTGAGAACAAAAACGGCGCGCTGGAAATAAGGTGAGTTTTGCCTCCCGCACAGCCAACTGCGAAAGCGCAATAGTTGCTCTCTCTGCCTTACCTGCATACAAAATCAATAAAACTTGCAATAACCTTCCATGCAAGCTAAACCTTCGCAGCACCAGCTATTATCCGCACATTCTCCTCCTTCTCCTCTGCAGTATTGGCAATAACCTTCCATGCAAGCTAAACCTTCGCAACACCAACTGCTATCTTTGCAGTCCTTGCCTTCTCCTCTGCAGTATTCGCACGTATTGTCGATGCAGGCTAAACCTTCACAGCAGCTTATGCCTGAGCCGCAGCCCTGCCCTTGAGAAGCGCAAGAGGTTTGGTTGGAGCTCGCATAAGCGCCGCTATTCATATTGCAGCGTATGGCTAAGCTCTTCTCGCCTTTGAGAACCCTGGCGTCTCCGTATTGTGTCCTGTAGCCTATGGAAAGAGCCACGTCCTTTTTTTTGCCAACCATGCAATCAAAAGACCCAAAGGAGCTTGCAACCACTCTCTTAATTTCTCCTGGGGCAAGATAAATGCTTGTTAAAGGCATGTCTGATCCATACTCTCTTAAAGACGCAGATGCTTCCCCTATGCCTATCCTGTTTATAGTTATCGGGTCAGGCCCAGAATTTTCAACAACAAAAAATATTTCAGAATCAGCCGCAAGCCCTGCCTCAAGAACCCTCACAGGGCGCATCTCTTTCCAGTAGATTTCAGATGAGCTTTCTGAGATGCCTGAAGCTGAGCTAGCGGATTGCCAAATAACTGATATCCCCACCAGCCCAATTATCAAAACGACCGCCAATATTCCTAATTGTTCCGTTCCGCTTTGCGCTTTTTTGTGTTCTTTGCAAAATAAAGAAGGCATGCTTAATTGTCTGTAGGCATCTTTTTATGCCTTACTTGAAGGTCAGCACGGCTTTTTCCCAAGCCAAGCCCAGCGATTTTTTTCAGCAGCTTGCTGGCAGGCTCTTTGGCTCCATCAATCATGATGGTTCTGACTCCTGCCGACTCTCCTGCCTGCCTGTCCTCCAAATTGTCCCCAACAAAAACAGCCTCATGAGGGAAAACCCCCAGCCTCTGAAGGCAGAGCTTTATCATCTGCGGGGAGGGCTTTGGCTCAGCATCAGCGCTGGTGAGCACAGCCAAGAAGTGCTTTTCCAAGCCAAGCCTCTCCAGGACCATCTTTGCGCTGGTTTTCCTGTTGGTAGCCACAGCAAGAAGGTATTTTTTTGAAAGCCTAGGGATTTCCTTAGCTATGCCTGTTGGCTTTACCAAATGCAGATTCTCCCTTGTTATCTCAGAAAGCCTGGAAAGCATCTTTTTCAGAAGCAGCTTGTCGCCTGAGAGAGAGGGCACTAGGCTGAGCAGCACGCTTTCTGCGCTATGCGCGCTGGACATGCCCTCAACCCTGCTGCCATCAACTTGAAACCCAAATTCTGCCAGCAGGGTTTTGGTGTTTATGACCACAGCCTCCCTGGAATCAGCAAGGACGCCGTCTATGTCAAATATTATGGCGCGAATCCTGCTGCCCTTCCTGTCCATCCACCCACCTTATGATTCTGCTTTCTTCAGCTTGCTTGTCTTTGCACAAAAGCACCACTCTTGATGGCGCATGCTCGCAGCTTATCTTATAGCCTGTCATATCCGATAGCTTTGAGGCAATCTGCCTAATCTCCTCCATGGAAAGCATGCTTGAAAGGGAGAGGTTCCGCCCAGGCTGCCTTGCTCCTCCCACAAAAACCATGCTTTTCACTTCCACATAGTGCGGCTTGGCGATGGCAATCTGCCTGGCGTAGCCCTCCAAGCCAAAATCATTCACTCCTCGGCAAAGAGTCATCCGCAAAACGGTGCGGGTCTTTTCCCCAAGCTTGCGAAGCACTTCCAAGCCTTTGAGGTACTTTTTCCACAAATTCCTTTCAGCCGGCCGGATTGACTTCAAGTAGGCATCTTCATTTGGGGCCACCATTGAAACATAAAGCTGTGTTGGCATCTCTTCCCATTTTTCCATCCTTTCTGGAAAGGTGCCATTTGTCACCAAAAAGGTGGTCATTCCCCTCCGGTGGAATTCCCTCAGAAGCCTTCCAATGTAGGGGTACATGGCAGGCTCTCCTGTGAGCGATAGGGCAACATGCTTTGGCTCGCAGGCTTGCTCATACAATTCTTTTCTCACCTTCTTGTTTCCTCCATAGCCTGAGACCAGCTCTTTTTGCGCGGAAATCAGCCATTCGGCAATTTTCTCCGGCTCATCCCATGCGAACTTTTTGCCAATGCTTCCGTACTTGTCCTTTTCTGGCATGAATCTCCAGCAAAAGACACAGGCATGGTTGCAGAATAGGAGCACAGGGGTGCATTGCAGGCAGCGGTGCGAGGCTATCCCGTAAAACCTGCTTTTGTAGCAGCTTTCCCCCCCTTTCAGCGCAGAGTGGGACCAGTGGCAAAGCTTGGCTGCCGAGTGCTGCCCTGCAAGATGGTATTTCTGCCTTATTAGGAGCTTGAGCATCTCCTCTGGCAGGGCTGGGGCGGCTTTTTTCAATTTCGCGTAATGCTTGCCCCTGCCTTTTGCGGACCTCTCCCTTGCCATAATGCTTCTTTTCCGTTCGCTATTTAAACACTCTTGGGCAAATGCTTGCGCCCGCAAAGGCTTTCCGCAAGCCATTTTTTCACGCAGGCGGAGAGGTGTTTCATTGGCAATCCAAATAGAATTTGACCCGCGCAAAAAAGCGCTTGTTGTTTCCCAGCCGGAATCGGTCTCCTCGCTGGCAAACGGGCATTATGGGTGCATGAAAAAAGGCAAAATCCACCTTTTTCCTGAGGAGGCTCTCTATCTTATGGACATACGGAATGCCCGCTGCTTTGACTCTGCCTTGAACGAGTACAAGTTCAATGATGTGGCGAAGCATTTTGAAGGCAAAAAGCAGATGGCAAGGTATTTCACGTACAAAGACTGGCGCGACCGCGGGCTTATAGCCCGGCAAGTCACTGAAATCTGCGAGAAATACGGAAGGAACAGCGTGAAGAAATATCCGGCAGGAAAGCTTCAGCTGGACCGATATTCCCTTCAGGCAAGGTTTTATCCAGACGACCTTTGGTCTGTGATTGATGATGAGGCTGCAGGCAGGGAGCTTTATGAAAGATACTGGCTTGGGCAGTTTGGCTCGTACAAAGCAGAGCAGAGAGGGAAGCTTTCAAAGCTGGATGTGTTTGAGACGCTTTTTCTAGCAAAGCACGCAGGGCTGAGGCTCATCAATTCCTCTGTAGAGGAGGTTGTCAAGGCTGCGAAGAAGAGGCACAAGTACTTCCTCAATATGTATGAGGTCTATGAGGATTGGCGGCTGAACGGGTTTGTCCTGAAAACAGGGTTCAAGTTCGGCACGCATTTCCGCCTATATTTCCCAGGAGCTTCGCCTGTCCGAAGCAACGGCGAGTGGATCCACTCAAAGCACGTGATCCACTGCTTTCCGCGCGCCTCCAAGCTTCTCATATCTGAATGGGCGCGCGCCATAAGGGTGGCGCATTCAGTCAAAAAGACCTTTGTCCTAGCCATACCAGGAGAGGCCAAAAAGCGCAAAAGAAAGAAGGAAGGGGATTTGCACACCACCCTTGACTTTCTGCTTTTCCACCGCTTGGGCGGCGGGATTGAGAACCCCAAGACCGGCAAGCCAAAATATCTCATGTTTTCGCTTTCAGAGGATGAATACATAGGAGGGGAAGAGCTTGCATGGGCGATTGAGCAGTGCAAGCGCATAGGGCTTGAGCTTCTGCTTGCCATATGCGACAGGGAAACCTCGGTCACATATTACGCAGTCAAGAGGATAGAGGTCCCAGGCTCAAAATACGAGTATTATGAGATAGAGTGGGAGCAGCCCTAAGGGCATGCCTGCTTGAGCTTTCCAATCAGGTAGCTGTTGCCCAGGTGAAGAGGAGTCCTCGCATCAACATCGCTTTCCTCCACATCCAAAAGCGATTCCTTGCCAGACCAGCTTGCCCCTCCTGCCTGCTCCATTATGAATGCCATTGGCTGAGCCTCGTAAAACAGCCTGAGCTTGCCCTTCGGGCTTTTTTTGGTCGCAGGATAGGAGAATATTCCTCCGCGGTGAAGAACCTGGGAGAAATCAGCAACAAATGTCCCAGAGTAGCGGACTTTGAGCTTTTCCACCCTGAACAAGTCTTTTGCGAACTTGAGGAAATTTGGCTCCCAGGAAAGCGGGTCCCCCCCTATCCCGAAAACCTCCCCTGGCTCAGGCAGAGAAAGGCTTTCTGCCAAAAGCATAAACTGCGCCTTCCCTTCCGAATCATAATGCTTCACAAATTCATGCGTCCCTTTGCCTACGGTATATACGAAGGTGTTCACAGGGCCATAAAGCTTGTAGAAAGCAGCGGCAAGCTTCCTTCCCTTTTGGGGCAAATCCTCCCTATATACCCCAACAATTGAGCCGAATGCATTGTTGCTCACAATGTTTGACGAGCCATCCAAAGGGTCCAAAGTGACCACGAAAGGGGCGCTCTGGGAAGTGGCAATCAGCGGGCTATCCAGCTCCTCCGAATAGATTTTCCTGACCACGCCAGTCTTCACCAGGCTGTCGCAAAGGTATCCGTTCACCCACGAGTCCAGCTGGGCGACTGCCTCTCCGTACTTGTTCCTGTCCCCAAGCGTGCCCCTGAGGTATTTTGGGAAATGGTGCTGGGCATCAAGCGAAATATATGCGAACGAGTTTATCAGGTGGCGCAAAGCCGGGTCCTCCACATGCTTCTCCAAATGCTCTGCCAGAGTCTGCACGCCCAACTTTTCACCCGAAAACTATCTTCTTTATCTCCTGAGTGATTTTCATCGGATTCTCGTTTTGCCACACGTTCCTTCCAACGGCAAGCCCGCATGCTCCTCCAGCCATTATGTCCCTGACTTTCTGCAGGAACTCGGCGTCAGGCTGCTTGCTTCCGCCAGCAGAGATGACTTTTGTCCTTCCTGCCGCGGCGACCACTTTCCTCATCCCATCCACGCTTCCTGGGTAGTTTATCTTCACTATGTCCGCGCCAAGCTCAAGCGCCACCCTTGCGGCATAAGAGACCATCTCCACCGATTTCTCATCAGGGACATATTTCCCTCTTGGGTAAGCCCAAACCACCGTCGGCAGCCCGTAGTCATCTGCCTCTTCTTGTATTTTTCCGAATTCCCTGAACATTTCAGCTTCCCTTGGGGAGCCTACATATATGGTGTAGCCCACCGCATCCGCGCCCAAAGCCGCAGCCTCTTTGACAGACGCAATCGGAGGCGAATATGCCTCGTCTTTCGGCGCGATATTGGTCTTGCCGTTAAGCTTGAGGACCAAAGGAACTTTTCCGGAGTAGTTTTCCTTGTAGTGCTTGGCAATCCCTTTCTGTATCGCAAAGCCGGTGAATCCGCCTTTGCATGCGATGTCTATGACATACTCAGGGTTGATGTTCCTCTCGTCAAAATCCTTGGGGCCATGCTCCATCCCCTGGTCCATCGCAAGTATCAGCACCTTCCCGTTCCTGACCAATTTTCCCAAATGAGAGCTTTTGCTTTTCATTTTCCCACCCATCCAAGCAAATATTTTGCCAAGCTTTAAAACCTCTATTCCTCCGTCGGACAAAGCTTTTTAAATCTGAACAGGTTAGTTAAAGCACTCAATTACCAAAAGGTGAGCAGATGGCTAAAATAGTTCTTGCGAAACAGCTGGCGGGCAAAAAGATAATAACAAACGATGGCGAAGACTTGGGCAGGCTAGTTGATTTGGAGATTGTTGAGTCCTCAGGCAAGATAGAGAACATCCTTCTTGAGCCCAATCTTGACAATCCGACTGCCAGGCGCCTGAACAAAGAAGACGGGCTGGTGGTCATTCCATACGCATCAGTGCTTGCGGCATCCGACCACATAATTGTGGACAAAAAAACCATCGGCTAAGGGAAAAGCCAAGCTCAAGTGAGGGGAATGGACATCCTTCTTTTGGCTTTCGGCGCCGCCTTCCTTTTTTTCGGGCTAGCCTTCATACTCATGTACAACTCTCTTGTCCAAAAAAAGATTCAGATAGAAAACGCCTGGTCGCAAATAGACGTGCAGCTAAAGCGGCGCTATGATCTGGTCCCAAACCTTGTTGAGACTGTGAAAGGCTATGTCAAGCATGAGAAGGCCCTTTTCGAGAATGTCACAAAGGCAAGGGCGGCAGCTTTGGGAGCAACCGGAGTTTCGGACAAGGCCCAGGCGGAGAACATGCTTTCATCCACCCTCAAATCTCTTTTCGCAGTTGCTGAAAATTACCCTGATTTGAAGGCGAATGAGAATTTCAAGATGCTCCAAGAGGAGCTGGCAGGGATAGAGAACAAGATAGCATACGCCAGGCAGTTCTACAACGACAGCGTCCTGTCCTACAACACAGCTATCCATTCTGTCCCGACAAATGTGGTGGCAGCCATGTTCGGCTTCACCCCCAAGGAGTTTTTCAGGGCAGAAGAAAGCGAAAAGCAAAGCGTGAAGGTTCAGTTTTAGCCAAGACAGGTGACTCAAAAAGATGCAGCGCCTCAGTTTTTATGATGAGATATCCGCCAACAAGCGCAACTCCTATATCTTAGTCTTTCTTGTGTTCGTTTTTGCTTTTGCGGCAGCCTATGTTTTTTCGCTTGTCTTGTTTGGCGAAAGCCTTTTTGGGCTTCTTTTCACCTTTGTGGCATCATCAGCATACATTTACTTCACATATTCCAATGCAGACAAGATACTGCTGGGATTTTCAGGCGCAAGGGAGGCTAAAAAGGAGGAGTTCCCTTATCTTGTGAATGTGGTGGAGGGCTTGTCCATAGCGGCAGGCATTCCAACCCCGAAAATATATGTCATAGATGATCCCGCCATGAATGCTTTCGCCACCGGGCTTTCTCCGCAGAAAGCCTCAGTGGCATTCACCACAGGGCTGCTTTCCAATCTCAACCGGGCAGAGCTTGAAGGCGTGGCTGCGCATGAGATATCGCACATCAAAAATTATGACTCTCGGCTTGCCACCCTCATGGTGGTCATGGTGGGCTTGATTGCCATCCTGTCTGATGTTGGATTGAGAATGATGTTCCGCTCAAGGAATCTCCGCAGCGGAAAAGGCGGAGGAGCCTTCATTCTTCTGGGGCTGGTTGTTTTGATTTTGGCGCCTTTCATAGCGCAAATTGTGAGGCTGGCTTTGTCCCGCAGGCGCGAATACCTTGCGGATGCGACCGCTGCCCAGCTGACAAGATACCCAGAGGGCTTGGCGTCTGCCTTGGAGAAGATAAAAAAAGTAGGCTCGGCAGTAAAGAATGCCTCGGATGCCTCTGCTCCGATATACTTCGCCAATCCCATATCTGTAGGGCAGCTTTTCTCCACCCATCCGCCAATTGATGAGAGAATAAGGCGCCTGCGCTCAATGTGAGCTATTTTTTCTTTGCGATGTGCTTTGGGCCTACGATGTGGGAAAGGTCGGCTATCTTGTGCTTGCCTGCAATCGCTTTCCAGTTGCGCAAAAGCTTGAAGCCTATGTAATAGGAGCTTCCTATTGCAATTATGCTGGTGGCTGCTATCAGCGCATGCGCAGCCCTGGCTGCAGGAAGCACAGCAGCAGTGACCGCAAGCGAGGTGCCTATTATGAGCTCCTCCAAATGCCAGCTTACATGCGGCACATGCTTCTCTATTATCTTATGCACCTCGTATTTTCCCCTTTCAAGAATCCTTCTTCTCTCCCTCTCATAGCTTGCGCTTCCTGCCTTGTGCTCCTTCTCAAGCTTCTTGAGCTCCGCCCCAACTTTCTCATACTGCCTGTGCAATTCATCCAGCATCTTGCTTGCGGACTCTTGGCTTCCGCAGGCTTTCACCACTTCATGGATGGCTTTCTCATACTCTTTGACATAATCTTCAGGAATAGGATCTGCCTTTTTGCCCACAAGACCACCAGCTCCTTTTCGCAGCCTTCCTTTTAATGTTTTTTGGCTTATGCTTTCTTCCAAGCCGCGCCAAGCCTCTCAAGAGCAGCAACCAGGCTTTCTTTTGCCTCTTTGCGCACCCCTTTCCAGTCAATAAGCGCGCCTTCAAGCTCTTCCACGTTTTTCTCAAGCGCCTGCCTCACCATTTCCTGCCCGCAGCCTTCCTTCTCCAAAGCATAGCCTGAAATGATATGCCCTACGGCAACATCTGAGCCAATTATCTTTGGGGCGAATTTTGGGGCATAATGGGTTCCGCCGAATGCGGCGTATGCAGGGTAGTGCCTGTCGCTTCTTATGGCAGACAATATTGCCTGCGCAACCGCGCATCCAGCCTCAGGGTTGCCCCATTCCTTTTCCGAGCTCCCTATCTCCGCGAAAAGGACAGGCCGGGAGAGGCAAGGCCCGTGGTGGTCCACCTCAACTGACGCTTGCCATCCATCCAGCTTGCCTGCAAGCTTGGCAAGCGCCTGCGCAATCTCCTTGACTTTTGAGGCATATGCGATATTGAGTGTGCGTGGCTTGCCGCCCAAATCAGCAGAGCCCCAATTTCCGGGCGTGTGCACAGTCAAAGACGGGGTTCCGCTTGCGCTTTTGTGCGTGCTTGCGAATATGTAATACTCCGCATCATGCTTCGGCGCAATCTCAACAATGCTTCCGCTGTATTCAGCAAGCTTGAAGTCGGAGGAGGACCAAAGCCCGCTCTCCTCTTGCCGAAGGCTTTCAAGCCCAAAAAGCGCGCTTTTGATGTTCTGGCTGGCAGGGTTTTCCTTTGACACCACAACCAAGGGCTTCATGGCAGGCTTTGGGAAGAAAAATTAAATTTCCTTTCCAAAAACCCTCATGCGCCTTTCCTCCATCACCAAAGCCAACCTTTCCAGCATAGGCAAAGAGGGGCAAGAAGCCCTTCTGCGCTCTTGCATAGGGGTGGCAGGGCTTGGCGGAGTCGGAGGGATAGCCTTCCAGCTTCTCCTCAGGGCAGGAGCCGGGAAGATGAAGATATCCGACTGCGGATTTTTTGAGCAGTCAAACGCAAACCGCCAAGCCCTCTGGTCCATCAAAAATGACGGCAGAAGCAAGGTGGAGGCAGCAATGGAGTTCGCAAGAGGCACCAACCCTGGCTGCAAGATTGAGGCATTCGGCAAAATCACAAAAAAGAATGCTGGAGAATTCGCAAGAGGCTGCGACGCAATTGTGGATGCGACCGATTCGCTGGCTTCCCGCCTGGCAGTATTCTCAGGCTGCGAAAAGCAGAAAGTCCCCTACATTTTCGCGTCGGCAAGAGGCAGCCGCGGCATGCTGACTGTGTTTTTAGGCAAAGATTTCAGGAAGGAGGTGGCAGCGGCTTTTCCTGCAAGAAGGGGCCTGCCGTGCGACCATGCCTTGGGGCCAGTCGCCAACGCAATCGGCTGCCTTGCTGCCCAGCAAGCCATGAACTTGGTTTTGGGGAAGCCAGCTATCCTGTTTCCAGACATCCTTTTGCTTGACGCTTTTTCCTCCAGGCATTTCAGGATGCTCAAATTCTGATGCCTGCCTTCTCCAATTACTTTTATAAGCAGCACATGAGATTTTGGATTGTGTGTCTATGGGCGGCGAAGAGGAGCTTGTGAATTTCATAATCAAGTCAAGGCAAAAAAACCGCAACGACGAGCAGATAAGGAACGCTCTTCTTTCGGTAGGCTGGAAAAAAGAGAAAGTGGATTGGGCTTTCAAGAGAGCCTCAGAAATCCAAAGCCAGCTTTTGTCTTCCCAAGAGCCTCCTGAGCCTCAGCAGCCGCCTGCCCAGCCAGCGCAATCCCAGCCATCCGCTGCGCCTTCTTCTCCATCGCCAATTCCTCCGGCAAGCATTTTGGGCAGCTCTGCTTTGGGCTCCTCTCCCCAGCAGCCAGCTTCTCCAACCCCCCAGCCTTCACCTCAAGCGCCGCTTTCCCCCCAGCCCAATCCTCCTCAGCCACAGCCGCTGGCTCCTGCTGCCCAAAGCCAGGCAAGCCCTCCGCAAAAAGCCGCAAAGCCTCCTTTTCCAATCCCAGCTGCGGCAATGGCCCTGGCAGTCTTCCTGCTGATGGCAGCTGCAGCCTATTTTGCCTTCCTTTCTCCGCAGGGCCAAAGCGAGCAAGAGCAAGGCAGCATGCAACAAAGCCCGAAAGAAGGCATAAGCGCGCCTATCCAGGAGCCTGGCCAGAAAAATGCCTCTCCATCATCCTTGAACAAGACAAACAATTCCCCTGAAATAAAGCCCAAGCCCCCTGCCAATTCCACAGCAAGAAGAGCCAACCAGACCAACAAATCCTCTGAGAAAGAAAGCCAGCCCATGCCTCCTGCTCAAAAAGAGGCGCCAAAATCAGAAGCCAATCAGAGCCAAGCCAACCAAAGCCCCTCTTCCCCATCTGCTCAGCCGCCTCCATTCCAGCCAGCCAACAACTCATCCCCGCCAGCCAAAAGCCCATCAAACAAAAGCCAGCCACTGCCCCCAACCTCTCCTGCAAATGGCACCGCAAACCTTTCAGCCGGAGCAACAAGCTCCACAACCAACGCAACAAACTCCACAAATTCCTCAAGCCAGCAGACGTTCCCGGTTTTCCGCAGGGTAGCAGTCTTCCGCTCAAGCGCGCCTTTCTACCCTGATGCCTACTGCAACCAATATCAAGACGGCGGGACTTTTGTGAGGGCGCACATGCAGTATTACTACGGAGGAGACTGCGCCAACCCAAACCCCAACAAAGAGGGGTTTGTGAACCTGTCAGTAATCAAAAGCCAGTGCCAGTTCATACCCTGCTGCATCAACGGCCCATACAAGGAATGGAGCATAGGCTATGATTGGTTTGAGTGCGGCTATGGAGAAAGGCTGGCAAATTAGCCCTCTTTTTTGAAGCCAAAAAGCCTTTTTCCGCCATGGTTGAACAGCAAAGGCTCCTGCTCGCCATTCTGCTTGGGCAAATGGACCTCCACAACCTCTCCCACAACAACAGTGTGGTCGCCCGAAGTGTTGTAAGACAGGACCTTGCACTCCAAGTTGGCTATAGCCTCAAGGACAAGGGGCGCAGAGACCTTTTTCGCCCTCACCTGGGTCAAGCGGGCTTCCTCAAACTTGTCTATGTATTTGCCGGACGTGCTTCCGCAAAGGATTGCGGCTTCCTTCAGCCTCTCAGAAGGTATGGAGACCACAAATTCCATAGAGGTGCAAATCAGGTCAAGGGTTAGCGAGTTGTTCGCAAGGGAGAGCGCCACCAATGGCGGCTTTTCCGCAACAGGCATAATCCACTCCACCGCAGTCACGTTGCTTTTTTCGCTTGTGGAAGCCGTGACCAAAACCACCTGGCGCGGGTAAAGAAGATTCTGCAGCATGCTTCCACATTCCCTCTAAACAAATTTAAAATGTTGCAGAGAAATTGGCTCATGCCTGCCTCCAAAGCCGCAATTTTTGCCGCATGTGGCATTTTTCTGCTTGTTTTTGGCTGCGTCCAGCTTTCTCTTCCGGAGGAATGCAGAAGCCTGCCTCAAAGCAAGCAGGCAGAGTGCATTTACAGGAAAGCGGTTTTGGAGCAGAATCCATCTTTTTGCTATCTGATGGATGATATTGCGAAAAGGGCAGCCTGCCTCAAGCATGCCACAGACGCTTCAGCCAAGAGGCAATTGCAGAATGTTCCGGCTGAGGAATCGCTGCCAGATGAGCCCGAGCAGCCCCCGGCTGCCGAGCCTGCACCGCAGCAACAGCCGCCACAAAAAGAGCAGGAGGGCTGCGCAGCCAAATTTGGCGAGGAGAAAGACAGCTGCATAAGGGATTTGGCTTTGGCTTCAAAGGACATTCTTGTTTGCGAAAAGATTGCCAGCTCATCCATCAAAGCATCATGCGTTGCCAAGGTTGCGATGGTCACAAAAGACCTGGAAAGCTGCAAGACGCTTGCAGAAGAAAGCGCCCGGAGCATCTGCAGGGCGTACGCAAAGGGCGAAAACCCATCCCAGTAGCCCAGCTTCATATTTTGCGCAAAGCAGCCTAAAACATTGCGTCCCGCATCTCTTCCGCGCTTGTGGGCCCAAAAAAGTCCCACGCAAAGCATCTTTTCATCTCCTCTCCTTTCAGCCTGGAAACCTCGCATGACAGCGCGCTTGAGAGCATGACAGAAAGCTCGTCTGCCTGCGAGCGGGCGCGGGCAATCGCCTCCTCTTTTGTCCTTCCTTCCGCTGTGGTGGAGAAGTAGAACACCACCTCCAAAGGCATCTCTCCCTCGCCCATCCTTTCAGCAAGCCTGCTCCACATGGCAATTTCCCGCTCATACCTTGTCCTTTCAGGGTCGTGCTTGGGGCTGCTGTCAAGCTGCGCCCTCTTTGCCTCAGCCACGCTCCGCCTTGTCTTCACCTCCTCAAGCTCGGACGCCAAATCCAGCCTGCACACCTGCATGCAGGCTTTGAAAGGGAATCCAGCAGAGGAAATCGCTTTCTCAAACATCAGAAGGGACGCGGTTTTCGCCTTGTCGTCCTTTTGGCTTGGCGAGTCGTAGATTCTTGCGGAGAGGAAGGCAGTCGCCAAGAACCTGCCCCCAACGCTGCCAACCACGACATCCTGGGAGGGCGGTATCTCATAGCCCTTCCCAACCTCCACAATCCTTGACCAAGACGCCAAGACAGGCACCAGCACATTCCCGTATCTCCATAGGGCAAGCGAGAGGAAAAAGAAGAGCGCGGCTGCAGCTGCGGCTGGCGCTGAGCCGAAGAACAAGGCTGCCGCAAGGCAAAAGAACCCGCCTGCAATCGAAAGAGAGGTGTATAGCCTGTTTTCCCCTTCCACATCTGGTTTTTGCGCGCAAGCAATAAAGGGCTTTTTCCTTTTGCCAATGGTTTAAATGCTTGGCTGCCAGTTTTAATGGGTGAGGCTTATGCAGACTTTGGACACCTTTGACTTTTCAGGAAAGACCGCTTTTGTCAGGGCAGACCTGAATTGCCCGGTGGATGAAAAAACGCTGAGGGTAGAGAAATCCGACAGGATAGCTGGGCACGCCCAGACCATAAAGGAGCTTTCTGAGAAGGGCGCAAAGGTGGTGGTCCTTGCGCACCAGGGAAGGAAAGGCGATTATGACTGCATATCGCTGTCGCAGCACGCCTCCCTTCTTCAAGAGGAGGCAGGAAAGCCGGTGAAATTCGTGGGTGATGTGTGCGGCAGCAAAGCAAAGGAGGCGATAATGGGGCTCAAGCCAGGCGAAATCCTGCTCCTTGAGAATGTGCGGTTCTTGGATGATGAAACAAAGCACAAAACAATCGAGGAAAACGAGCAGGCGACAATAGTCAAAGAGCTTTCCCCATTGTGCGACGTGTTTGTGCTGGATGCCTTCTCGGCCGCCCATCGGGCGCAGGCATCCATAGTCGGCTTCCGCAGAAAGCCTGTTGTGGCAGGCAGGGTGATGCAAAAGGAGCTTGAAGCCCTCTCCAAGCTCAAAAGCCCGAAAAAGCCGGCAGTCTTCGTATTTGGCGGGGCAAAGCCGGATGATTCCATAGGCATAATGCAAAAATGGCTTTCAGAAGGCAAATTGGACTTCGCCCTCACCTGCGGTGTTTTGGGCGAGCTTTTCATCCTTGCCTCTGGAAAGGAGCTTGGCAAAACGCTTGATTTTCTCAAAGAGTCCAAGGCGACAGAATATCTGCCTGCCGCGCGGGAGCTTCTTGCCAAACACAAAAGGAAGATACTCTTTCCTCAGGATGTCGCTGTGTCAATATCAGGAAAAAGGAAAGAGCTTGCCATCTCAAAGCTTCCTTCAGACGGGCTTATAGTGGATATAGGGAGAAAGACTGCGCAGCTTTACGCAAGGAAAATCCTTTCGGCAAAAACCGTGCTTGTGAATGGCCCAGCAGGAGTCTATGAGAAGCCAGAGTCAGAATACGGGACAAAAAAGATACTTCAAGCAGTCCAGTCAAGCAAAGCCTTCTCGGTCGTAGGCGGGGGGCACACTCTTTCAGCTTTGGACAAGTTCAAGATAAGCCGCAAGAGGCTCGGATACGTCTCCTTGGCAGGCAAAGCCCTGATAGAATACCTCTCAGGCGAGGAGCTGCCAGGGGTCAAGATATTGGAAGCAAGCAAATAGTTATAAATAGAAAAAATGCAAAAAAATAGGTGAGCCGATGGGTCAAGCGTTCAGGGCGCAGCAGGATCAAAGCACCTCTATTGCAGCGCAGCTGTCATCTTTGCAGGACGAGTTCTACAATTTGCATAGGCAAGGAAAACAAAACGATGCCGCCAGCCTCAAAAATTTTTCCGTTTCTCTTCAAAGCTTCATCTCAGGCTTGGGCTCAAAAAAGGCAGACAAGGATTACGGGCGCGCTCTTGCTTTCTGCAAGGCTTGGCAGGATTGGCTTGGCGGCAAAGGCATCAGCTTGCAGGCGCAGCTTGGTGAGCCTGATGAAGTTGAGCTTCAAAAAGCCAAAAACTACATAAAATGCGTAGAATTGTACAAGCTCGGGCATGAGTCAGTAAAAAAGCTGGCTGAAGCGCAAAACAAATTAGCAGAAAACAGAAGGCTCACGGAAGGCGAAATGGTTTCAGTTGGCATGAATAAAAAGGAAAATCTCGGCTATTTCATACGTTCTCTTCTTTCAGACCCTAATTATAGTTTTTCCATAATCGCATACGAAGAAAAGCTGAAAGAACTGAAAGGGAAAAAAGAAATTCTGGATTATGTCAAGCAAAACAAATACCAGGTTCTTGCGCAATACCTGATCAATCCAAATGGCACTTTCGGAGAGGGTGGGGAATACTCTTTTTCAGCCTACAAGGAGTTTGGCAAGATGGTTGAGACAATAATAGACAACTCACAGAACCAATATGTCAATCTTGGAAACAGCAAGCATGCAATATCTCTCTACTTTCGCCCAAGACGTGCTGAAATAGATGAAAAGGTGCATGTTCCGACCAAACATCCCACTTCTACAACATCTGAATATGGCACAACATCATCAATTCCCTACAAAATTTCTGCAGAGTTGCAAACCAACCAAGACGCCGCCGGCAGAATGTTGATCCAGGACGCCATCAACAACCTATTACCTTACCACCAAAAAGAAACAACAGAAGGCAAGTCAAAGTCGCAAATGTTACACCAATTGAAGTACAGCAGGAAGTTCACCTCAGAAGAAATTGATGCGGAATATAGCCCCAAGTTCGCAGTAAGGGGGCAAGTCAAGAAGATTGCTTTGTCCATGGGATACGATTACGACAATATTGTAAAGAGAAACATAAACTCAAACCAGGATATTGTAGGTAGAAACAGAAACTCAAACCAGGACGAGCTTGCCATTTTTTTTGCAAGTGAAGAAGGGCAGGATTTTGTGAAAAAATGCAACCAAAGTAACATAGTTTTCACGTTCACTGGCAGTGCAACAATGGAGCTGATTTATAATGGCAAGAATCTAAGCGAATTTTTGGACCAGGCTGAGAAAAACTACCAGCTGGCTCTCAAAAGGGCAAGCAAATGCGAAAGTTATCTGCAAGAGGTGAATGGAAAATTAATAGAAATGGGCAAAGATTTCATAAAATATGAAACCAGGGCAAAAGTCCAATTTTTCCAAGAGAACCTTCCAAATTCAAGCTCCCTCAGCAGCAGCCAAAGGGCAGCTTTTGATAAGTTTTTGAAGGCAAACAAAATATCCGGATTCAAGTCTTTTGAAGATCTCCTATCAAAGCGCTACGGATTCAACAAGCAGGAGGCAGCCGACAACTTCAACAACTTTATGCACGATTTGGAAAATTTGAAAAAGGAGGGCTATCTAGACGCGGTATCGTGCTATAGCAAGCTCAATGACGTGGTCTTATACAACCAGCAAACAGGCAGGTATTCAATGAAAGCAGATGAAAATAGCATCTCAAAACTGTCAAATTACTTCATGAGAAAAGACGCCTCCAAGGAAGGCATGCGCGATGAGAAAAACCAAAACGCTTTTGTCGTTGCCCTCACTGCCCGAGGCGGCAGGTCAATCAGCTCTTCCATTGAAGGTAAATATGCTTTGGATATAGAGATATCTCAGCCTGAGAGAAACACTGTGGAGCTTTCAGTGCAATACAGCTTAAACGGCATTCCGCTCCAATTCAACCATGAAAAAGACAAGCTTAAGGTTTTCTTTTACGGCAAGCTGCATTCCGGCGAGGAGGACAAGCTTTATGAGGTCCCTTCAGAATATGTCAAATTTGTGCGCAATGATGGCGAAAAGCAAGTTTTCCGAGTTGATCCTGGGCACCTTTTGCTCGTCAATAAAAATGGAAAAGAACCTGAGAAGTGGTCTGTGAAATCAGAGCTGTTTGCCAATACGCCTATCTTGGATGGCAGATTCATTGCTTATGCAGAAACCAGTGAAGGCTTGGCAACAAAGCCGGTCTGGAGCACGAAAAAGCAGCTTACGTTGAAAACAGTTCCAACAATTGAATTTCCAAAAGATGATATCCAGAATGTTGTCCCCCTTGAGATTCCACGCATCCAACCACAGTTTGATTACCAACTGTCTATCAATTTTCAAAAGTTCAACGGCATTGTGGGTTATTCTTCAAGCCTGTTAGACACTTTTGGATTTGAAAATATAACCGACCTCAACAAAGCGATAAATTATTACTATGAATTAATGAATAAGAACAAACTGCCAGATGATAAATTTAAGAACATGATACATGATGTTTTTATTCGTGTGAAAAACGATGAGGCCTGGCTTAACGCATTTGATGGTAGCATTGACAAGCTAACACAATACTTTTCGCTCTTGGAGCAAGGCAAGTTCCAAGAAGCGCGGAAGCGTATCAGGGAAGATTCAGAGCTTTTCAAAAATTCGCAGTTTGGTCAGCAGACCATACAGCTAAATAACTTTAAAGAACTTTCCAATTACATAAAATTTTCAGTCCGCAGCCACCACGTTGAGTTCACCGGAGGAATCTACCAAGTTGATACAAACAACAACATCCTCCTTAATGTCGGCATAGATGTAAATACCGGCAAGGTGGTCTTTTTAGGGCAGGAAACCAATTTTGAACGGTATGCTAGAAAGGCGGCTCTGATGTGGTTCAACGTTCCGCAAAACCTTCTAGTTGGTGTTGGGTTAAGTGTTGATCGTACAAGTTATTCTTCCACTTCGCCCGCCACAAATGAATCATACAGCTACCAATCATCCACAGTGTCTTTGAATCTTAATGCCACAAAAAGATTTGAGATTTATGACAAGCTAGATGTGATAGTCCAAGCAGGATTGAACCAAGCTCTCAATATGCCCCTTCCCCCAACTGCCACGCTACTAGGAACTATTCAGCATAAACAAGGCCCGGTTAACCCATATGTTACTACCAGCGCGCAGTTTGGGGGATCTAATTTGAATGATTTCCATTTGCAGGCCGGAGTAGGAGCAGACATAAATGTATGGGAGTTCAAAATTACTCCTAGTGTAAGTTTTGGGAAAGGGAATTCTACCCAATACTATGTCACAGTAGGAATTCCAATTCCTTTAGTTCTTGGAGGCGGGGCGAGTTACACACGGTCTTACCCGCAGCGCTAGTGGGTTTCATGAGGGAGAGCAGAATTTTTTTTCTTTGCCTTGCCTGCGCTTTGCTTTCACAAGCAGTCTTCTCCGCTTCTGCGCAATTCGCTATGCATTGGAAAACACAAAGCCCGGAGAACAATACTTATCTGAAAAGCGATATGGATGCCCTTCCAACCATCTCGGTTCCTGAAAGCGTCTGCGCAGGAAGCCCAACCCAAATAAATCTAACTTCCTCTGGAGGCTGGCGGATAAACCCGAGCATCTTTGAAGGAGGGACAGCAAGCGGAGCCCTTTCCCAAAACGATCCGATTTCCGCCTACAACCAGCCTGGAGGCATTTACCCCATCCGCTGGTCCACCACCCAGCAAGTGCAAAGCTTGAGACAATTTGCCGATTCAGGAGTTCCAAGAAAATGGGAATGGAGCCCGAATCAAACATGGCAAAACTACCTTGCCTCCATAGGCATAACGGATTATTCTTCTTATGAAAAAGAGGTCGGCATAAAATACCGCCAGCACATGGGAAATGGCGGCAATCCCTATGGATTTTACAACAACGGGCAAAAATACCAGGCTTTCATAGGCATGATTTGCGACGCAACCGGCAAAATCATTGTGGGCAACACCGAATACTCCCGGCCTTTCACAGGCTCATTTTCCAAAAATGATTTGGTGTTGCCTCTTGGCCAGCACGCAGTAAGAGGCGTGATAGACATAAACAGGTGCGTAGCCCCCATCAGGAATATAGTCAATCCGAGCCTCAATCGCATCTCTACAGTCTATGCAGTAATAAATGACAGTTTCAGCCCGGAATTCTCCAGCGAAACAGCCTACCTCAGAGTGGAAAATCCATTCTCCTGCTCGCTTTATCCGTCCTCGCCTGCGCCCACCGTATCCACAACCCCAGGCAAAGCAGTCTCATTCAGCTTCACCCTAAACAACGGGGCGAACAGGAACCTTTCAGTAAGCTCAATCTCGCTTGCAGGGAGCACTTTCTCCAACCTTCAAATATCCTCGCCCAGCCTGCCTTTTGTGGTTCCTGCAGGCTCAAGCAGGCAAATCAACGGCACGGTTTTTGTGCCGCAGGGCACTCCTCCTGGAACGTATGACTTGGTTCTGGACATCCGGTCAAAAACCACTTCTCCTGACTGCACAAACACTGGCTTGAAGGACTGCAACAACAGCACGGCGCTTGCAGTGAAGGTCAGGGTGTCTGAGGCAAGCGCATACGCTCTTTCATGCGAGCTTGTCAATCACGGGCCTGTTTTCTTCCCAAATGAGACTGCGCAAGTGAAAGCCTCATGCATCAAAAATGGCGATCTTGACTTGTGCCCTGCTCTCAACTGGACAACCAACCTGACAGGCGCATCTCTCAATCCCAGCTCCACGCCTGCTGCTCCCTCGCCAGTCTTTTCGCTTTTCACCTCTCCTTCCGCCGAGCCGCCATCAGTGCAGCCAGGAAAAATAGCAATATCCTGCGCGAATGCGGAGGAGTGCTCAGCATCATGCGAGGTCCTGCTTCTGTTCTCCCCCCGTCCTGACCGAATGGTGTGCGGGCTGGTGAACCATTCCAACCTGTTTCTTCCAAATGACTGGGCTTTGGTTGAGGCAAACTGCACCAAAACCGGGGTTCCTGGGCTTGTGGGCTGCCCGCGGCTGATTTGGTCAACCAACATAATTGGCGGAAGGCTCAATCCTGAGCGGACTCCTAGCATGATTCGCCCCACCACCAATTTCTCTACACAAAACGCGCCAGTTCCCCAATCAGGAAGAATCAACGCATCAAGCGAGGATGCCCGCTTCCCATCACTTTCCTGCGCCAATCCCGTCTTGGTGGTCCAAGGAATAGGCCCTGACTACGTAATATCAGGCATGTCTCCATCGCGCATCATAACTCCGATTGGCGGAAGCCTCAGCATAAGCCTCAGTGTCGCAAACAAGGGGAACCAGAACGTGTCGGTACCGTCCAGCACCACCTTGTTTGGGGCAAACTGCACCGCAAACGGCGAGGACCAGGTGCGGCAAACCCCTCCGCTCAACGCCGGGCAAACTTCCTCCCCATTGTCATTCACCTGCATATGCTCGTCAGCAGGGCTGAAAAGGGTGGTTGCAGAAGCCAACCTGCCAAGGAACCCCAGCATACAGGAAATTGACTACACAAACAATCAGGCTGCGGCTGTGTTTTACTGCGGAAATCCATTCGCGCCGGTATGCTCAGACTATGTCTGACAGCCCAAAAACCGCTCCTTACCACAAAAGTTATAAGCCTGAGAAGAAAAATCGGCATGCATGGAAGATTTGCTTAGGCTTTTGGCAAAAAAGCCAAAAAGCCCGCCATCCAGCCCTCCAGCTTCCTCTCCGCCCTCTGACGATGAGCTCAAGCTTAGGCTTTGCCGGCTCATAATTGAGCGATACCGGGAAAAAATAGAGGAGTCCGAGACCAAATCGGTCTCCGATTTGAAAAGCATGGTGAATCCCAAGGACGCTTGTGTTGTTGAGCTGAAAGAAGCCATAACAGAAAGCTTCCATCCATACGTTTATTCTGAGCATTTCCTGGATTGCGCCAAGATGGCTTTCAAGCACGTTTCAGCCTTCAAGACCGTCTCTGCCCCTGTTTCTTTCTGGCTTTCTTTCTCAGAGATTAAGGAGCTTATGGCAGGCGACGAGATTGACAAATCCATCTTCCTCTGCTCTATCCTGCGGGCTTTGGGCTCTGAAAACGCCAAGGTTTTCGTCACCGACACACGGAATTCCTACGTCCTTTTCCAATTCCGAGGGAAAAGCTTTGTGGCAGACCACTCAAAAGAGGCAATCCAGGAGTTTGCCTCAGGGCAGCAAGCCATGGACTCGCTGAAAGGCAAGATAATATACGCGTTCAACGACTTGGCTTATGAGGATTTCCAGGAGAGCGGACAGGTTTTTTGAGGTGATTTTCTGGAGGGAGCAAGGCATCTTGACCCGAAGGTGAAGCTGATTTGGTTCCTGCCAACCGCAATAGCCGTGCTTTTTCTGGCTCTGCTCGGGCTCTCCTTGTCATTGACGCTGCCGGCAGAGTTCTCAGTAGCCGGGCTTCACAAAAACGACTTGCCGTTGGCGATAATTTTGCTTGCTGCCATTGCAGCCATTCCGCTTTATCTCTGGGTGGAGCTTGTTTACCGCAATTTCACCTACGAGCTTCGCCAGTCGGACATAATCATACGCGAAGGCGTGCTGACCAGGAAAACAACCGTCATCCCCTATGTTACAATACAGGACATCAACAGCGAAAGGACGGTGGTGGAGCGGCTTTTGGGGCTTGCCACAATTGAGATAGAGACCGCAGGCTCCTCCCGCATAGCTTCCGAGACATTCATCCCAGGAATTGCCAACAAAGACGCATTGATTGCTGAAATCATGCAAAAAGTCCAGCTTGCAAAAGGCGAAGCGCCCTCTGAGCCAAGCAAAAGCGAGGCAGAGCTTCTGCAAGCCATCCTGCAAGAGTTAAAAACGCTTTCCTCCAAAATGGACAAACTGGGTTTTTCTAAGAATAATCCCCACATCAGAAAGAAAAGCGCTTTTGAGGAATACCAAGAATTCAAGAAAAAGCGGTGAGTCATATGGCTTCCTTGAGCAAATTTGAGATTGCGCGGATAATTGGCGCCCGCGCCCTGCAGCTGTCTTACGGCGCTCCCCCGCTTTTGGAGGTCAAGCCTGGGGAGTCCGCAATTGATGTCGCAAAGCGCGAGCTTGAGGCAGGAATAATCCCCCTGGTTGTGCTTCGCTAATTTACCAAAATTCGCCCTCAGTGCATGATAAGACGAGGGGTTTTGAGCCAGCCTGCCTTTTCAAAAGCTTTTCTCCATTTTCAGCGTAGGAGACATAGTATATGTTGAATTGCTTGAACTCGTAGTATTTTGAAACCGCTTCTTCTCCAAAACTGCAAGGATTGGTGTATGGATAGGAGTCTGATAGCGAAGGGTCGTGCGCAGATGCATAAAATCCAATTGTGATTTTCTCTCCGGGAGAAATGACCAGCTTTTCTTGATAGTAATCCCAACCATTTCCTTCTGGTGGCGCAACATATCCTCTCCACGTGCCTTCCAAATCTGGTCCATAGCCGGTGCTGAACCATCCAGGGCTGAAAAACGCATACTTTCCTTGTTTAGTTATCTGCCCATACTCATTATGCGTTATGGTGTATGTCCAAGGGCTTCTTATAGGCCCAACAGCCACCAGCTCAACCGGCGTGGCGCCATTGTTTTGCAAAGTTAGAAGTATCTGACTGTGCGCTCCATAGAATCTAGAAGCAGCGCCATCCACTATCGCAATAGGGCTTGCAGACTGCCAATAAGCCTTGCTTTGCGCAAGCTTGGCGTCTCCTGCCATGCCTGGGAAAAATCCAAGGAGGGCAACTGCAACCATGGCTATTATCAAGACAATCGCAAGAAGTACCAAATACTCCGTTGCTCCCTGTCCTCTGCATGATGCCTGCATACCATCGCCTATTCAAATTCCACCAATTTCTTCTGCTTTTCAGCTTTGAGGGTTGACCATTTTTTGCGAAGATAAGGCTCAAGCTGAGGGTACTGGCTCCTTTTGCTAATATAGCTTTGGGTTATTGGATCTGAAGTATAGCCAGAATTGAAGTCAAAGCCCACAATCTCCTTTATCTTCTCCACTTCCCGGTCTCGGGTGACTTTGGCTATTATTGAAGCAGCCCCCACAATCACGTATTTGTCGTCTGCCTTGTTTGCGGAGACTATCTCCACCGGAGTTTTCAGGTATTTCCTTATCCTCTGCGCAAATTTTGAGGGCACATTGTCCGGAGAATCCACATAAGCGGTTGCTCCCCCAATCCCCAGCTTGTCTATGGCTTGCGCAACCTTCATCGCCTCTATCTCGTTCAGGCTGCATTTTTCCATCAAGGCGTTTATCTCCTCCGCATGAACCTTGACAGCGGTGTACCTGCAAAGCCGGCAAATCTTGCCGTAAATCCGCTCGCGCTGCCGCGGGGTGAGCTTCTTGGAGTCGCGCACCCCCAGCTCCTTTAGCCGGTACTCGTCCAGCGGGTTGATTGCCGCAGCGCAGACGACCATGGGGCCTATTATGCAGCCTCTTCCTGCCTCATCAATCCCTATTATCATCCTTTCACTCTACCTCAATGTCTTTCACAACCACTGAGCCTTCCTCTTTGCCATCCACCATCTCTATGCTTGCTTTCGGGAACCTCCGGTGAAGCTCTGCCGCAAGCGCGCTTTTTGGGATGCTTATCTTCTCTCCAACCGCCAGCCTTATCATCACCACTTCCTGCTTTCCTGCAGCTTCCTTTATCACTGCCTCAATCTCATCCACCAGCGAATCCCCAGCGGCCCCCATGATTCCACTTAGCTGGCAAAGTTTAAAATCTGTCCCAGCTTTCATCCAGCCTTCTTTGCAAAAGCACCCTGCTTTTTTTCAGGTAATTGCTGATGGGCAAGGCGAGCTTTGCAGAAAGCCTTGCCAGCGCTTCTTTGAGGGAGCTGAATTTCTCAGGCGGTTGCGAAAAAGCATGCCTCACATTTTCTCTGACTTCCCACACGCCCACAGGCACATCGTATTTTTCCCCTATTTCCCTGAAAACCACTGCTTTTGCCTGCCTGCCCATCTTCCACAAGCCCTCTGCGACAGCAAATCTTGCGGCATAGTATCCTCCCCCCTGGCTTTCAGCGTATTTCTTCCTTCCGCCAAAAGGCTCATGCTCCTCTGATATTTTGCCAGGCGATTTGAGATATGCCTCAAACTGCTCATACTCCCAGCTTCCTGGAAGAAGCAGTATCTCAAAGCGGTTGTCAAGGTAGATGTTGGAGTAAAGCAGAGGGGCTTCTATTTGCCGGAAATCCTTGATATGCCCAATCAGCCTCTTTGCGGCAATGTCGTCTGTGGCAGTTATTGCCCATTTGGTCGGCACCATTTTCCGCTGCTCAGGCTTGCCCAAAAGCCCAGCAGCAAGAAGCCTTGACAGGTAATGCACATCAAAGCCTGAAGCCAGAAGCTCCCCTATTGCCTCCTCAGCCTCCATGCCCTCTGAAACCGCAGAATCCACTTTTTTCGGGACTGGCGGGTTTTCAGCAAGCAGGAATTTCTCAATAGGGGCAGACACGCCAACCGGCTGGGCGATTTCGTCAAATTCCAGCTTGAAGAAAGGCTGCCTTGAGAATTTGGCCTCAGCATCCACAGGCTTTATGCTCATCACTGCCAGCTGGGATTCCGAAAGCAGCCTCCCCCTTGCGCCAACCTCTCCTCTTGCCATGCCGCGCACAAGCGCAAGGCGGCTTTGCATTATCTGAGGGATGCTCATTCCATAAAGCTGCTTGGGGTCGTCTGCGACCGGCTCGCCTGTGGCGGAAATCATGGGCCCGAAAAAAACCTTCGGGTAAAAGCTGTGCCCAACAAAAAAGCCGGGCGGAGTTGGGCCGAACATTTCCTGCTTCAAGCTTGCTGAAAGGCGGGCCTTCATCTCATAAGCTGCGCTATGGGGGCACCACACTCTCCCAGCTTTCCTGCACTCCTGGCAAAGCTTCATGCAATTCCTTCTCTTGCCAATTTAAAAGAAGTTGCTGCGCTATAGATTAGGTGTTTTTGTGGGGGAGCTTTTGCTTATTGGCACAGGAATATGCGGCGCAAAGGGAATGACTTTGGAGGGGCTGGAGGCGGCAAAATCCTGCTCTTTCCTTTTTGCCGAGCAATACACCAATCTTGTCCCGGATGGGTTTTTGGAAGAGCTGGAAAGGCTTTGCGGCAAGAAGATAGCTCTCCTTTCCCGCATGGATGTGGAGGGCGAAAAAACCCTGCTTGATGCGGCTGAAAAAGGCTCTGCCGCCTTGCTGGTGCCAGGAGACCCGCTTATCGCAACCACCCATGTTTCGCTTGTGGTTTCGGCAAGAAAGCGGGGCGTGCGCGCAAGGGTGGTGCATTCCTCGTCAATCCTTTCTGCTGCGATTGGCGAGTCCGGCTTGCAGACTTACAAATTCGGCAAGACCTCCACTCTTGCTTATTGGAGGGAGAACTACAAGCCCATGGCAGCATATGAGGCAGTGGCGGAAAACCTTGCCCGCAGGCTGCACAGCCTTCTGCTTTTGGACATTGATGAGCAGCTTGGGCCCATGAGGCCGCAGACGGCCGCGAAGACCATGCTTGATATGGAATCCGCAGGAAAAAAAGGCATTTTCTCAGGGCAGACCAAGGTGGTTCTTCTGCAAGGGCTTGGCTGGAGCTGCCAGAAAGTCTCTTGGCTGCCCTTGAGCCAAATGCTCAGCCTGCCTCCATCTGGCAAGGACCCCCCAGCGGCAATAATCGTGCCAGCCGGGCTGCACTTCATGGAAGAAGAATTCCTCAGCCAGCTTGGCAAAGGCTAGTCCAACCCTGCGCCTCTTTCAGCAACCTCAATTGGGCGGCAAGGGAAGCCTGTCTGCTGGAAAATGCCCCTGGCAACCATCTTCTCATCTTTTCGCTTGCATAGGACCAGCACCGCCCCTCCTTCCCCTCCTCCGCCGGTCAGCTTTGCTCCATAAGCCCCAAGCGAAAGGGCAGACTCCACCGCTTTGTCTATGCCTCTGCTTGAGACTTTCCTTTTTCTGAGCAGGTCTTGGTTTTCGCTCATCAGCCTTCCAATCTCTCTGGCATCTGCTTTCTGCAAGCCGGCGCGCGCCTTTTTCCAAACAGGCAAATACTCCTCCACAATCTCCTGCCTTTTTTCCTCCCCAACCTCCTCAGGCAATCCAGATGCGCCAAATTGCCTTGCGAAAGCCAAGAGCATCTCTTCGGTCCTGCTTCTTTTTCCTCTCCATGTGTCCACCAGCAGAAGCCTGCTGCTTCTTGGCAGAAGAAGCCGCATGGGCTTTGCTGAAAACTTTGGAGGCTGGAAGCTTCTTTGGAAAATCAGCGGCTTTCCGAAAGAAACCGTTTTTGCGTCTATGCCAGATGCCCTGCCTCCATGGGCAAGCAAATCCCCTTGCTGGGCAGCCATGAAAATCCTGTTTGGAGAAGCCTTCCTGCCTTTCAGCTTGAGGATGCCTGCCGCGAATGCTGCGCAAAGGGAGGCGCTGATTCCCACTCCTTTGGCAGACCATGCAGGCTGGAACCTTGCCCTCGCATCAGGAAGGCTTCCTTTCCCGACAATCGCAAGCGCGGCTTTTTGGTATATCTTGAGGGCAGGCTCCCCAGCAAACCTTCTGCCTGACATGCGGGCTGCGCCAAGCGAGGATTCCAGCAAAAGCCCGCTGCCTTCGCCGCGGAAAAAATGCACCTTGTTCCTGGGCTCTATCGGGATGGAGAGCGCAGGGGCTCCATAAACAACATAATGCTCCCCAAATAGTATGGCTTTGCAAGGGGCAGAGCAGGAAAACTTCATGCATAAGCTTGGGGCGAATCATATTTAATATTTCAAGTAGCATTCCCCTCATGGACATTGTGCTTCTTTCTGCCGCAGCCTGCGCTTTGCTTGCGTTCCTTGTTTATCTTATGTGGAAGGAGGCAAGCAAGCCAGAATGGCAGGCGCTTGCTAAGGAGGAGAAAAAGGATTGGCGCAAAAAAGAAAAAGAGCATGCAAAGGAGAGTTTTGCGCAGGCTGCCGCCAAAACCTTGCGGATAGCCTACGGCAATCTTCCCCTCCTGCCCTTCCTTGACAGGCAAACCTCTGCTATCGCCTATGCTGTCTTGGCTGCGTACTTAGCGTTCATGGCATGGGTTTTTTTCTTCTCCCCGCCAATCTACAGCTCAATTGAGGTTGAGGTCGCAGAGGAGCCTCTCCAAAAAAACGCCCAGCTTTCTCTTTTTCCAGGGGAAAGATACGAGTACCTTGTGTCTTTCGGGCAGGAGCCAGCCTCCATCTCCTACAAAATCAGCCGCTCTGCCGATTGCGATGGAGCGGCAGTTTCAGAGTGGATGGGGCAAAACCTTTTGCAGGAAGCCTGCCTTCTTTGGGATGGCACGTCTGCAGCCTCCAATTTCTCAAACCTTAGCGCAGGGGCAGGGATGCTGCTTTTCTCCCCATGGATGCTTGCAGCCTCTGAAGGCTTCAGCTGGTCGGTTGAGACAAGGATGAAAAATCCGGCGGAGTACAGCTTCAGGCAAAGCTTTGCTTCAAAAGGCAGCAGCCTCCTTTATGGGCGGGAGGCGTTTGAGGTGGAGCACCAGTCCGAAGGAAGCTATGCCAAAATATTTGTTGACAAGCAAAAGAGGGTTTTGCTTTATCTTTCAGCAGGCAACATATCTGCAAGGCTGGTGTCGGCTCCGTTTGAGCTGAAGTCCAGCTAGCCCTTTTTCTTCTCAAGGCAGGCTTTCACAAATGCCGCAAAAAGAGGCGCCGGCCTCTCCAGCCTGCTTTTGAGCTCAGGATGGGCTTGCGTCCCTATGCCAAAGCCGTCTGGCCATTCAATTATCTCAACAATCTCCCCATCAGGAGAGGTTCCGGATATAACCAGCCCGCTTTCCTCAAGCTTCTGCCTGTAAGCGTTGTTGAGCTCGTATCGGTGGCGGTGCCTCTCCGAAATCTTTTCAGTCCCATAAGCTTCGTAGGCTTTAGTCCCTTTTTTCAGCCTGCACTCCCATGCCCCAAGCCTCATGGTGGCTCCCTTCTCCTTTATGCCTCTTTGCTCGGGCAGAAAATCAATCACAGGGTATTTGGTGTCAGGGTTTATCTCAGTGGAGTTGGCTCCATCCATTCCGCACACGTTTCTTGCCCACTCCACCACCGCCATCTGCATTCCGTAGCAAAGCCCAAGATAGGGCATCTTGCTTTCTCGGGCGTATTTTATGCAGGCAATCTTGCCCTCAGTTCCTCGGCTTCCAAATCCTCCTGGGACAATTATCCCGTCGCAGCCTGAAAGAAGCTCCTTTGCGCTTGCCTGCCCGTCCTCAATTCCAGAGGTCTCAACCCACCGCACATTGACCTTTGCCGAATGCTGCGCGCCAGCATGCACCAAAGCCTCCTTCACGCTGACATAGGCGTCCTTGACAGCGGTGTATTTGCCGGTTATCGCAACCGCAATCTCTTTTTTCGGGTTCTTTATCCTCTCCACAAGGGCTTTCCAATCCTTCAAATCCTCCTCTCCTGCCTCTGCCCCAAGGGCAGAAAGAAGAAGCCCAGTCATCCCCTGCTTCTCAAGAACCTGCGGAAGCTCATATATGGACTCAAGCGCAGGGTCGTCAAGGACATTCTGCGGAGGCACGTTGCAGAACATTGAAATCTTGTCCCGCGCTTCCCTGCTGAGAGGCTCATTGCCGCGGCAAACTATGAAATCAGGGTGTATCCCCATGGATTGTATGAGGCGATTGGCGTGCTGGGTGGGCTTGGTTTTAAGCTCGCCTTCTGAAAGCGACGGGACAAAAGTCAGCTGTATGAAGACCACCTTCTCCTCCGAGGCAAGCTGCCTGACTGCCTCAAGGAAATAGCCATTCTCAAGGTCGCCGACGGTCCCGCCGACCTCCACAATAACAACATCAGCATCCTGCTCCTCGCCAGTCTTGCGTATCCAGTTCTTTATCTCATCAGTCAAGTGCGGGACAATCTGGACGTCTCTTCCAAGAAACCCGCCTTTCCTCTCCTTGTCTATTATGTTGCGGAAAAGCTTCCCTCCGGTTATGCTGTTTTTTGAGGAAAGGTCCACATTCAAAAATCTCTCGTAAGTCCCGAAATCCATGTCGCACTCTGTTCCGTCATCAAGCACAAAAACCTCGCCATGCCTGAAAGGATTCATGGTTCCGCAATCCACATTCAAATAGCCGTCAAATTTTATAGGCGAGATTTTCAGCCCTCTTGACTGGAGAAGCTTCGCGACAGAGGCAGCCAGGATGCCTTTGCCCAAGCCAGACATGAGCGAGCCTAAAACCACAATGTATTTTCTTGCTTTGAGGCGCATACGGGAATGCACTACTGCAATCAAGTTTTTATACCTGTTTTTGCAAAGCCTTATTATATTGCTCTATTATTTTTTCGCACTGCTTGGCTATTTTTGTGAGGGCAGCCCTGGGGAACTTTGGGCTGCGTTCTGGCACAGCCAAAGTGGAAAAGGAGTGGAAGAATGAGTTTCAGCCGTTTTGGGCTCTGCCCACAGATAATCAAGGCTATAGGGGAAATGGGCTTTTCCCAGCCAACGCCCATCCAGGAGAAAGCCCTGCCTTTGCTTTTGCAAGGGGAGGATTTGATAGGGCAGGCGCAGACAGGGACAGGGAAGACCGCAACTTTCGGGATTGCCATCTTGGAGAAGCTTGCTGCTGAAGGCAGCGGAGGGCGCAAAACCCGCGCGCTTGTCCTGGCGCCAACCCGCGAGCTTGCGGTCCAAATCAGCGATGAGATTTCGAAGATAGGGGCGCATCTTCCTTTCCGCACAGCCGCAATTTATGGCGGGCAGGAGATAGACAAGCAGATAAGGCTTCTTGATGAAGGCGTGGACATAGTGGTGGGGACGCCAGGAAGGATATTGGACCATATGGAGAGGGGGACGCTTTCCCTTTCGGAAATCAGGATAGTTGTCTTGGATGAGGCAGACAGGATGCTGGACATGGGGTTCATAGACGACATAGAGAAAATTCTGCAAAAGACCCCCAAAAGCCGGCAGACTCTTCTTTTTTCGGCAACCATGCCAGCAGAAATCCTTGCTCTTGGAAAAAAATACATGAATTCCCCGCAGGAGGTTTTGGTCAGCGAGGACTCTCTTTCAGTCAAGTCCATAAAGCAGCACTACGTTGAGGTCTCCAAATTCGACAAGCTAAACGCATTTCTTGTGCTGCTTTCCCAAAAAAAGCCGAAATTGGCGCTTGTTTTCGTGCGGACAAAAAGAGGAGCAGAGCGGCTCAACCAAATACTGCAGGACAGGGGTTTCAGCTCCATGGCGCTTCATGGAGACATGAGCCAAAACAAGCGCGACCGGTCCATGGAGGCTTTCCGCAAAAGCCACGTGAATATCCTGGTGGCGACCGACCTTGCAAGCAGGGGGCTGGACATAACGGGGGTGACTCACGTTTTCAATTATGACATGACCGACGACCCTTATGTCTATCTTCATCGGATTGGCAGGACCGGAAGGATGGGGAAAAACGGAGAGGCGATAAGCCTGGTTTTCTTTGACCAAACTCATCTGGTCAAAATGGTGGAGAATTTGGCTGGCTGCAAAATAGAGCCTTTGAGGGTGGAAATAAAGCAGGAGCTTATTCCAAGAAGGAAAAGCTTTTCTGCATCGGCAAAGGCTGGGGCTGATTTCAGGAAAAGCGCGCGCCACAAAGCGCCGCAAAAGCAGATGCATGCAAGGCAGCATTCCCAAAAGGAAGTTCCTTCGCGCGGGCACCACTATTTCGGCAGAGGGAGGTAGGATTTTATCCTTTCGGCTACCGATCAGTAAGGGTGGTTCTTTGGGTTTTGCGGAAGAGTTTTTGGCTTTTTTGAACAAGCACAAGGTTGTCGGGCTTGCGGTGGCGTTCATAATAGGCACAGCCGCATCCAAGCTGGTCAGCGCGCTTGTGAGCGACATAATAATGCCTGTCATAGGAGTTCTGCTTTCCGCCACTGGAGGGGACTGGAGAGCGTTTGTCCTTGAAGCAGGCCCTGCGAAGCTCATGGTTGGCAGTTTCCTTGGGGCGCTGGTGGATTTCCTGATAATCGCATTTGTCATATTTTTGGCAGTCAAGTATCTGGTGAAAGAAGAGGCGAAATAGAGCGATTTTAAAACACAAGCAGCATAAACTATGCATGCTCATGAGGCCTGTATTGCTAGCTTTTTTCGCCTTTTCTATCCTTTTTGCCCAAGACGACCCTTTCCATCAAGAAGCCCAGCAAGGCCCTCCTTCTGTCCCCAGCCTCCCAAATACGGTCTGGGTTTATGCAGTATTCTCAAACGGAACACCAGCTTCGCAGGTTCCAGTGGTGCTTCTCCTGCGCTCTGAAAAGTCCGACACCATCTACCGCGCAATCACTGATTACTCTGGCGGCTTTGTCTTGTTTGTTGATAGGGGGAGCCACCAGCTGGATGCCTTGATTGATTTTCCATCCACAAGCGGCATAGATTTTGCGGCAACCGAGGATTTCGCAGCCCCAGGCAAAAGCAACCTAACAGTGATTTTTTATCCAGCAGGAAGCCTGGCAGGCAGGGCAGCCAGCAAAGATTCTCCTGTCCCGCAAGCCACAATCTCGGTCTCCTGCCCTTCCTCTGCCTTCAACTATTCAAGGATAAATGGAGGGAGCAAAGTTTTGGCAGGAGAGGCAGGCGAGTTCCTGTTCAAAGCCCTGCCGGCAGGCTCTTGCCTGGTTTCTGCCTACCACAAGGGGAAGGCAGGCTCGCAGGAGGCTAGCATAGTTGCAGGAGAAACCACCATGGTTTCAATTGAGATGGGAAACAAGTCCTCAGAAGATGACCTTTTGCTTATGGCTATAGTGGGCCTGGCTGCTGCTTTTGGCTTGTGGCTTTTCCTTAGGGGCATGGGCTCAATGAAAGCCTCCAAACAGCAAGAGAAAAAAGAAAACAAAGCTCCAGCCAAGGGCAAAGCAGCCAAAAAGCCTGGCAATCGCGCGCCCAAGCAGCTTACTGATGCAGGCATTTATGATGCATCCAGCCCAAAGGCAACTGCGGTCCTATCCACGCTTTCCGAGCGGGAGAGGGAGATAGTGCTGTTCCTTATGCGGTCAGGCGGGAGGGCGAAGCGCTCGCAAATTCAGCACAAGCTGCTGATTCCAAAAACAAGCCTGCTTCGCAACCTGCGCTCGCTTGAGCGGAAAAACATAGTCAAGCTGCATCCATTCGGGAGGAATCTTCTTGCGGAAATAAACGGGCAAATTTTCAGGTGAATTTTGCGCAACGCGTCGGACCGCGAAAAGCTTATATATGGGTTCCGCAGCCGGACCGAGTTTTCTTTTTAAATAAGAGCCGATGGAGAAACCCAGAGCAAAAGCTTGGCTGGTGATTCATCTGTTGATGAGAAGTGCCGGTTTGGTTGCGCTTATCGCAGTCCTGCTGCTTGTGCCACAGGCTCAGGCAAAATCGGATGAGCGATGCATTTCAATGGCAAAATGCGCCTTAGGCTATGAGCCATATTTTTCCCATCTTGATGAGTTTGGGTGCGAAATTTATGGCTGCAGGCCAGCCAATATGCCAACAGTATCGGTTTCAATACATGCCGAGCCATCCGAAGCGCAACAGAATCAGCAAATTTTTGTGGGCGGAAAAGTCAGTTTGGTCAGCGACGGGCGCACGGACTCCATCTACAGGCTGAAAATCATCACGCAGTTGTCTGATGCTGCAGAACTTTCTTCAGGCAAGCCCTCTTTTTTCGCAAGCAAAAGCATCCAAGAAGGCATGGGCAAAGAGGAGCAGCAATCCTTGAGGGTTGTTGACAGCGTTGGCAAGGCGTTTCCAGCGCATGCATCATCCAGCGGAAAGCGCCAAAGCTTCCAAGAAAGGATAGACTACATGACGCTCTCCAGCGGCGAAAGCGCAAGCATTTCTGCCTATTTCACAGCAATCTCGCCAGGCGTGAAATTCGCGACCATCTCAGTCTACTACCTGTTTTCAAGCTGCAATAGCGCCGGAGCCTGCTCTGAGCAGGAGCACCTTGTTGGGCAGGCAAGGGCGAAAGTGAAAGTCAGAGCTGAGCAAAGCGAGCCTCCGCTTCCCCCGCAAGATGAGGCAAAGTTCGTCTTGAACATAAAAAACGGGTGGAACATGGTTTCCCTTCCAGTCAATTCCAAGCTCTCAATGAAAGAGCTTTCTGGCAAGTGCGGCACATCTGCCCAGGCATGGTTGCTTCTGCCCTCTGGATACTCAAAAGAAGAGTACCTTGAGCCAGGAGCAGGATATTGGATAAAAGGCAGAAGAAGCTGCGAGTTTGAGGTTTCTGCGCCTGCCTATTCTCTTTCCCTCAAACCATTATTTCCTGGCTGGAACTTGGTTGGGGCTCCGTCCAGCACGGTCAAAATATCCGAATACTCAGGCGACTGCAAGATAATCTCTGGCCCCTGGCATTATGACACCAGCGCAGGCGCAAGCCCTTATGCATACTCTCAGACCCTTGAGCCAGGCAAAGCTTACTGGATAAAAGTGGGTTCTTCATGCAGGCTTTATGGCAATTTAGAAGAGGCGCCTCCAATGCCTCCAAATTGAGGTGATTTGAATGGCAATAAAAGCGAATCTTGAAAGCAACAGATTTGGGGCAATTCTTGTTGCGATGTTGCTTATTTTTCCCGCAGCTGCAGCGCTTACCCTCCCTGCTCCGCAAAACTATGAGGTGCAAATCTATCCCGGATGGAACATGATTTCAGTTTCAGCAGATTTGCCTGTCAAAGAGCTGGCTTTTATCTGCGGTGCCTCCCAATATGCTTGGAGGCTTTCGCAGTCAGGATACATCAAAGAAGCCGTTCTTAAGCCAGGAGAGGGATATTGGATAAAGGGGACAAGGGAGTGCAGGTACGCTTATTCAGCTTCGCCGATCTTTGCGAACAAAGAGCTTTTTTCAGGATGGAATCTTGTTGGGGCGCCGCCCCACAAGGCAGAAATCACAGACTATGCAGGCGACTGCAAGATAATCTCTGGCCCCTGGCATTATTACGCAAGCGGTCCTGCCCAAAGCCCATACAGGTACTCAAGCACGCTTGAGCCGGGCAAAGCTTACTGGATAAAGGCAGCCTCATCATGCAGGCTCGGATTTGGGAAGGACGAGCCGCCATCCCCGCCTCAGCCCAATCTCCCTCCTGTGATAACCAAAATCTCAGGGCCATCACAGCTTGCTGTTGGGCAGCAAGGGACCTGGACAATCTCAGCATACGACCCAGAGGGCAGGCAGCTGACTTATTATGTCACTTGGGGCGACGAGTTCAATAAGCAGGGATCCTCTGCCAGCACGCCAGCCTCACAGACCGCTTCATTCACCCACACATACAATTCGGCAGGAACCTATAAGATAGTCGTCAAAGTTGTGGATGATGCAGGCGAAAGCGAGACTGCAAGCATAAGCGTCACTGTATTTCTTGCCCCTGTTCCAGAGCCCCCGCAGCAGAGAATAATAATCCCGCAGTCTGGAGAATACGAGATAAATGTTGCATGGTATGACACCTCGGGAAGTTCGGTCATTGCGGTAGAAAAGCCGAATTTCAAAAATCTCGGGACATTCACAGGCGCCAATAATTGGGTCAATAGAGTCACGCCTATCGGCTATCTGAAAGAGGGAGAGGAAGTTGTCCTTTCCATACAAACCCAATGGAATGGCAGATGGTACGAAAAAGCCTTTTCCACAAACCCGCATTATTTCAGCATAACGCAGAAGGGAAACAAATTCACGATAGAAGCAGATGACGGCATAAAATTTGATGGCGGATACAATGACGCCCTAATATATCTGCAACCTTCCAGGCCAAATCCCCCGCCAGTCATCACCAGCGTCTCAGGGCCATCACAGCTTACTGTTGGGCAGCAAGGAACCTGGACAATCTCAGCATACGACCCAGAGGGCAGGCAGCTGACTTATTATGTCACTTGGGGAGATGAGCCTGCTGAGCTTGCAAGAAGAAGCGCTGCAGCAGAGCAGTCCTCAACCATCTCTCACACCTACAATTCAGCAGGAACTTACACCATAACATTCACAGTTGTGGATGAGCAAGGGGCATCTGCCAGCTCAACCTACAGGGTTCAGGTTTACCGGAATGCTCCAAGCTACAGCATAAAGGTGTCTTCTCCGATTGGAGGCGAGGAATTCGTAGCAGGCCAAACCTACATGATTGCCTGGTCAGTTTCCTCTGATTTGAATGGCAGGCTCTCCTGCGTGCAGGCAATAAATGTCAATACCGGAGCAGCCACAAACATAGATTGCGGAAACAACCCGCTTTCGGCAGGGCAGGCAGCATGGAATATACCATCAAATTTCCCAGAAGGGCAGTACAAAATCCGAGTAGGCATACACATGCATTCCAGAGAGCCATTTTCTGAAAGCGGTGTGATAACCGTCAAGCGCCAAATCCAGCAAAATCTCCCGCCAGTCATCACCAGCGTCTCAGGGCCATCACAGCTTGCTGTTGGGCAGCAAGGAACCTGGACAATCTCAGCATACGACCCAGAGGGCAGGCAGCTGACTTATTCTTTCATATGGGGAGATGAAAATCCAAGAATGCCCAAGCCTATGGCAGTGGTTCAGACTGCATCAGCCACCCACTCATACAGCGCGCCTGGCGCCTACACTGTATATATGACGGTCTATGATGAGCAGGGCGCAAGCGCGCAGGCGGCTTTGACGGTGCAGGTCTATCCAGCATCATGCCAAACAACCGCCACCTGCCTGCCTGGGCTTGTTCCTGTTTTTTCTCATATTGACAAAAACGGCTGCCAGGTATTCGTGTGCGTGCCACAGGCACAGCAAACAAGCAAAAAGGCGGCGGTTCAATGAAAGGGCTATTGGTTTTCTTGGCTGCCTTTCTGCTTTTGGCAGGCTGCGCTCAAAGCAAGCCCAGCGACTCGGCAGATGACAGCCGCCCCCCAGCTCCCCCAGAAGGAAAAATGGTCAAAAGCGCACAGCAGGAAAAAGAAGCCACGCCTCTCATGCCTGAGGATTTTGGGGATGGCGAGGCGCCCCCTCCACCGCCGCCAGAGTGATTTTTTCTTTTCAAAGGAGATCCTATGCTTGTCCTTAGCGAATGGGCTGCCAAAGCGGCCGAATTGCTGATTGTTTCGCTTTCAGGCTGCCTTCCCAAAAAAGGCGGCAAGCCCAAGCTGAAGAAAAGCGCTCCCAACGGGAGTCTCCGCGGCTTTCGATAAAATCAGCTTTGCGCATTTGAACCCGTGTTACAGGCTTTCTTCCTTTTTCCATGGCTGAAAGGCCCGCGTCCTTACCGGGCTAGACTATGGGAGCGCAGATTGGTTAAAGCACCAAGCGATTTAAAAACCATCGCCGTGTTTGCTAACCGGTTCAAATGATTGACATAAGCTCAGTGGCGGCAGCGTTCATCGCGCTTTTCATAGTAATGGACCCTTTCTCCTCAGTGCCGGTCTTTCTTGCCCTCACCAGGAAATATTCGCAGAAAGACAAGCTTAGGGCAGCAACAGTGGCTACCGCAGTTGCTGCAGGCGTGTTTCTCGGGTTTCTTTTTTTAGGCCCTCTTGCCCTGTCGTTTCTTGGGATAAGGTTCGAGTCCTTCCAGATTGCAGGCGGGCTGCTTATGCTGCTTATTGCGGTTTCCTTTGCTTTGGGCATTGAATTCGGAAAAAGCCAGCATGCTCCAGTGGAGGCAGTGATAATAGGAGTTCCTCTCCTATCAGGGCCTGGAACCATGCTCACCTCCATGCTTTTGCGCAGCAGCTTCGGGGAAATCAATGTGGCTTTGGCAGGCATTGCCGCTTGCTTGGCAAGCTACGCAATCCTTTTGGCATCTTCGCAGATTTACAGGCTGATTGGGAAAAGCGGGCTTGAGATACTCTCGCGGGTCATGGGGGTGCTGCTTGCCGCATTCGCAGTGGAATACATAAGGAAAGGGTTCGGGCTTTAAGTGCCGCAAAGCATCCTCAGAAGGTTCCTTATTCCAGGGGCAAATCCCATTATGGCTATCACCACAAGCAAAAGGGCGGCATCTTTTGCCTCAAGCTTTTCTTTTGAAATCATGTAGGCTATCAACGAGGCTATGGCAATCTTGAATGCGAAAAACAGCCCAAAGCCAAGGGGAGTGGCATGCCCTATGGCAGAGGAAAGAACGTGCTGCTCAAAATAAGGCTTTCCTGAAAGCGGCCCAAACACGTCAATCACCACAAAAGTTGCAGCTCCATCAAGAGCCTGCCCTGCAACCGCCAGCTTGTGGTGCATTTTCATGCTTGCCCCAAGCCTTGCAAGCGCTTGGAAAGCCGCTGCTGAGCCAACCAAAGCCAAAAGCAAGGCAAGCAATCCATAGGCGAAATTTTTCATGAATGGCGCAAGCAAAAGAAAGCAGGGAATCCATAGGGCAAATCCAGCCACCGCGGGAAAAATCCGCATCCTCATGGCTTCCCCGACTGCGATTGAGGCAAGGAACAGCAGGGCAATCACCACATATATCCCAGGAGTCACGGTCAAATATCCGTATTGGAAAACCCCTCTGCTTTCAATTGCGCCATAAACTGCCCCCAAAATCCCTCCGGAAAGGGAAGCCTGCCTTATAGCTCCAGCATCCGACAAATCAGTCAGCACACGCGAGGTGGTCCCAAGAAGGACAAAAGCCGCGGCTCCAAGCAGGAATTCCTTGCTTGCGAAATCATACCTGTTGCGCATAATCCTCCAAATAGCATAAACAGATGCCAGTGCAATTACAGCATAGGCAAAAGTATTCACAGGATTATACCCAACCCTGTCAAAAATCGGGTTTATGAAATACTCTTCAAGAAATTCTTCCACAGCTGTTTTTTTGGACAAAAGATTAAATTGCTTGGCTGCTTTTTTCATCTGGTGGTCCTATGCCAATCCCTGCAATTTCAGCCTATTACGAAGCATTCTCCACCTACAAAAGAAACATCCTTCCATGCGCCCTGTTCTCCTTTGCCACATTTCTCTTTGGGACTTTGCTTGGGGCAATTTTGCTTGCCGCCGGATTGGTTCTTGGGGCATTCTCAATAGGCGGAGTGCTCAATGCCTTGGTTTCAGGCAAGGGCTTCTCCTTGGAGATAGCCGGAATGCTTCTCACATCCTTGGTGGTTGCGGCAGGGTTTGTTATCTTCCTCCTGGTGCAAGGCGGGCTTTCTGCCTCCTTTGTGGAGAGCCTATACATTTTGCACTCTGGGAGGAAGCAGACGCTTTTCGGCCTGTTTTACAGGATACCAAGGTATGCCGCAAGCATGCTGGCGCTTGGGCTTTTGAGCGGAGCCATACTCCTTTCCCCTATAGCAGCAGGCTTGATATTGTCGTTTGCGGTAGGCTGGGGCATTGCAGGCATAGCCATAATGACCTCAGCAGTCTTGGTTTCCTTGCTGATGAGCCTATTTTTCATTTTCACAGTCCCTTCCCTGGTGGTGGATGAGAAAGGGGCATTGGAGGCAATCCGAAGGTCAGCGGCATTTGTGGTCAAAAACTTCGGCAAAGTCGCAATTTTTGTGGTGATTTCCTCTCTGCTTTGGATTCCTTCTGCCATCCCCATTGCCGGAGTTTTGTATCTTGTCTTGGCGTATGTCCCAATAACCCAGATTGCTCTGCTTGCGCTTTACAAGCAGGAAGCCTAGACTTTGCTTTAAATTCCTTTTTCCACCTATTTCTCCTGGGCCCGTAGCTCAGCTGGTTAGAGCGGCATGCTGGCAACTCCAAGTTGCCTGCTCGCATGTCTTATATGGCACGCTCTCGCAAAGTGTCTTGGACAGCTGTAGGTCACGAGTTCGAATCTCGTCGGGCCCATGCCAATCTTTTTATTGCGCAAATGCCGAATTTTTGCGTGGAATCCCAGAAAAGCAGCCTTCGACAGATAATCTACGAGAGGATAGACATACTCCTGCGGCAGGCAGCTTCAGCTTTGAGGGCAGGAGAGCCGAATTACGCCAAGCGCTATGTTTATCTTGCAAGAAGGCTCTCCATGCGATACAACTGCCGCATGCAAAAAAGCCAGCGCGCCCTGTTTTGCAAATCATGCGGAATGCCCTCTGTCCCTGGGCTGAACACCAAAGTCCGCCTGCGCAAAAGGCAGAAGGCAGCAGAGCACCTTTGCTCATGCGGAGGCAAAAAGCAATTTAAATATTGCAAGGCAAAGTGATAAGAGGCGGCAAACATGCCTGCGCCTGCAAAGAAGCCAACGCCAAATAACGAGCAGATTTCTATCCTTATTAATTATCTTTCCGAAACACTCAAAAGCATTTCCGTGCAAGATCGCTCACGAGCTGTTTCCGATTTAGAAAATTATTTTCGGTCTAATCAGAACTTTATAGATTTATACAATCAAGCCATAAAGAATCAGAATGAGAATGGCAAACAACAAAACATGACGATTGAGCAAGCAGCAAATTATGTCGCAAATTTAGTGTTCGATTCCCTGCTATTTGCAAACCAAAATAGCACGCAACCTCCTGCGCTTTGCACTCTGATTAACATTTGCGCTTATTTTGCTAAGATTTCAGGGGCGAGCAACGACGTGATAGTAAAGATAGCAAGCTCAAATTATATAGTTGAGTTGAAAATTCTTTTCAATCAGGCGATGAAGAGCGATGAGGCATTCGACAGAGTTTCCAAGCTGTCTGCCGATATTTTAGATTTTGTTTTAGGCAAGATTTACGAATCTTTGGTTAAAAAATATCCAGATGCAGCAAAATACCACATCACCCAAAATACACTTGCCCGTATGCTTTATGAAAAGCAGATAAAAGAATTGCTCATACGCGAAAAGGAAAAAGCACTTGGCATTACAAAACCAGAAGAAAAGCCGAAGGACTTTTTTGCCTAAGCTATGCCACAGGCAGGTTTAAATATCCTTGTCTGCTTTATAGAGGAGCGAATTTCAGTCAAAAAGACGGATCTTCGCCTTTTGGAATCAACATTCGCAAGGGGTGTTGGAATGGTTACGGTTTATGATGTGAATCCGCACAAGCTCATAAAGGCAGTCGCAGAAAAGCTCAAGGGAATGGGCATCCCCCAGCCTTCCTACATAGGCACGGTGAAGTCTGGGGCCCACAGGGAGCGCATGCCGCAGCAGAAAGACTTCTGGTATGTCCGCTTGGCGTCCATGCTAAGGAATGCGTATGTGAATGGCAATATAGGGGTTGGGAAGCTCAGGCTCCATTATGGCGGAAGAAAGATTCGCGGGGTGAAGCCTGAGAAGAAAAGGAAAGCCGGCGGCTCCATCATAAGGAAAGGGATGCAGGCTCTTGAGGCAGCAGGCCTTTTGGCAAAGAAAAAAGTGGGGAGAGAAATAACTGCCGCAGGAAAGAAGCTTTTGGACTCTGCCGCCAAGGAGGTCTCCTCGTCCTGAAGGGTGGGAAATTTGGAAGAGGAGGAAGAATACCAGAAAATCTACCAGCAAAAGCTTCGCCAGGCTCAGCTTGAGCAGCAGAAGAAAGAGATTCTGAAAAAGATGCTTTCTCCAAAAGCTTATGAGAGGATGATGAACGTTCGGCTCTCCAACCCAGAGCTTTACGACAAGGTGGTCTCTTCCCTTGCGTATCTTGCTCAGTCCGGAAACAGCATGGGCGAAATATCTGATGAGCAGCTTTACCGGCTGCTTTCCAAGATGTCTGAGAGAAGAGAGACCAAGATAGAATTCAGGAAAAAGTGAGTTGGTTTGATGTATCATCCAGGAAAAGTGGTTGCAGTCCTGACCCCAAAAGACAGCATTTCTTCTGACAAATCAGTGCAGGCTACTCTTAGGATGTGGGACGAGAATGTCCTGACAATGGCGGTGGATGCCAAAATAGCCTCCAAGATACGCGAAGGCGACATCGTGCTTTGCGATTACAGGCCAGAGAAAGGCCTTTCGGTTCCAGTGCCTCGCAATGTGGTGGTGAAAATATTGAGGGGAAAGCAGGCTGAGCGCATGTGGCACGAATACAGGGAAATGCATGAGAAAAGAAAGAGGCACGAGAGCCGGGAAAGCCAGCAAAGCTATATTGGATGAATGAAGGTGAAAGTTATGGGCAGGGTGAAAAGCAGCAGGACAAAGGCTACATTGGGCAAGATGATGAAAAGGAACAGGCGAATCCCTTTGTTTGTGGTTGCCAAGACAAACAGGAGGGTGGTGCAAAACAAGGAGAGAAGGAACTGGCGAACGCAGAAACTCAAAATGCGCTCCCAGAAGCGCAATAGGCAAAATTAGGTGAGCAAATGGCTACTCTTGAGAGGATATACACAATACCGCTTTCTGACGCCTATGGGCATGTCCGAACCAAACGCGCCAAAAGGGCAGTCAAGCTCGTAAGGGAATTTGCGCTAAGGCACATGAAAGCCAAGGAAGCAAAAATCTCTGAGGGAGTCAACAGCAGGATTTTCAGGGACGGAATGCAAAAGCCCCCAAGGAGGATAAAAGTCCGGATTGTCAAAGGCGAGGACCAGATAGCCAAGGTTTGGCTTGTCGGCGAGGAAGAAAAGCTGCGCGAGGCAGCCAAAAAAGAGGAGGAGAAAAAGCAGGCTGCGGAAAAGAAGGCAGAGGAGAAGAAAAAAGAAAAAAGGGAAGAGCCCTCGGCAAAGCCGTCCGCAGAGCCGCAAGCGGCAAAGAATCCTGCGGCTAGCCAAGCTGCTGAGAAAAAGCCGTGAATTTTTGGCGTGTGTCTATGCCTGTTGTCAAAGCCAGCAATTTCGGCAATCCTTATGTGGGGCTTTTCTCGAAAGCTTCAGAAAGGCTGGTGTGCGCAGACATCACTGCCTCGCCCAAGCTCATCTCTGCGCTTGAGTCGCTTGGGGCTCCGGTCTTGAAGGCAAGCATAGGCGGAGCAGGCCTTTCCGGGCTTTTTGTGTGCATGAACTCCAACGGAGCGGTATTGCCCTCATTTTGCAGCCAAGAAGAGATATCCCTTTTCAAGTCGCATGGGCTGAATGTGGAAGTCCTGTCTGGGCAGTTCTCCGCAGTCGGCAACAACCTGGCTGCAAACGACAAAGGCGCAGCCGCCAACCCTGAAATCCCGCGCATGGAGCTTGAAAAGATTTCAGACTGCCTTGGGGTTGAGGTGGTGCCTATAAGGATAGCTGGCTACCCTACGGTTGGAAGCTGCATTGCGGCAACCAACTCCGGCTTTCTTGCCCACAACAGGGCATCTGAGCAAGAATTAAAAGAGCTGGAGGGCATATTTGGCGTGCCAGGAAGCAACTGCACGCTGAACACCGGCGTCCCATTTGTTTCCATATGCCTTGCCGCCAACTCAAAAGGGGCGGTGGCAGGGGAATCAAGCACAGGGTTTGAGCTGGGAAGGGCGGCTGAGGCTTTGAGGCTGTTGTGATGGTGGTTTCATGGCGAAGTTCATTGTGGTTGGCAAAATAGGCAAAGGGGCAAGCGCCCGCCCTTTTGAGAAAGTGGTGGAGGCAGAAAGCCAGAAGCTTGCGCTGGAGAAAGCCATGGCGCTTTTCGGCTCCAACGCAGGCATTAAAAGGGCCGCAATAAAGATTGAATCTATTGAGAAAATTTGATGGGGGGATGCCTTATGGCAGACGAAGAGGAATTAAACGAAATAGCCAACGAGCTTCGGCTTTACCAGGCAAGGGGGGAGGCTATAAGGCAGCAGATGCTCCAGATGCAGCAGACAATCCTTGAGGTGGGCGCCGCCATTGAGGCTCTAGCCAACCTTAAAAAAGCCAAAGGCGAGACTTTGGTGCCAATAGGCGCAGGGACATACATATTCTGCTCAAAGCCTGATTATGATAGGGTTCTTGTCAACATAGGCGCCAACCTTTTGGCTCCAAAAAAGCCAGAGGAAGCCTTGAAAATCCTTGAGGAGAGGCAAAAAAAGCTGACCGAAGCCATGCAGGAGGCCCAAAAAGACCTTCAGCAGGTGGTTCGCGCAATAGAGGACCTCACAGGGCGCGCAAACGCCGTTTCTCAGCCAGAGGAGAAAAATGTTCGGCCTTCTGAAGAATAAGATTTCAAGCTTCATAAGCAGGCTTTCCGGAAAAAAAGAGCCTGATTCAAGCAAGCAGGAGGATGGCAAAAGCGGGGGAAAGGCAGAGGCACAAAAGCTCTCCGAAGCCGAAGGGCAAATCCCCCAGCAGCCTCTTGCGCCTCTCATGCCTCCTTCAAGCGCAGGAAATGCTGGCGCCTCTCCAGCCAATCAGCCCTCTCCCCAAGCCCAAGAATCTCCTCAGCAGCCATCTGCCTCCAAGCCCTTTCCTGCTGCAATCCAGAAAGAAAAAGGCGCGCCTGCGCAAAGCCAAATCCATGCCAAGCAAAAGCTTGCGCAAGAAAGCCTGCCTGCTTCTGAGCAAAAGCCAAGCAAAGATGCCAAAAAGGACGGCAAGAAAGCCGCTATAGGGGCGGTGGGCGATGAGGAAAAAGACTTCTCCAGGCTGGAGAAGAAGGCGCAGGCAGAGACGCGCAGCCTCTCGCCAAAAATTGGGATTGGCACTGCAATCAAGTCTTTCTTCTCAAGCGAGATAACAATAAGCGAAGCCGAGATTTCCGACCTTCTTGATGAGCTGGAGCTTTCTCTTCTTGAGGCCGATGTGGCATACGAGGTCTCAGAGCAGGTGGTTTCGCAGCTTCGCTCCAAGCTTGTGGGCATGAAAGTCCCGAAAGGGCAGATTGCCCAGAGGACAAGGGAGGCTGTGGCAGATGTGCTTGCCTCAGTCATGGAAAGCGACAGGAAATTCGATTTCTTGGCAAAGGTGAAGAGCATGAATAAGCCAGTCAAAATACTCTTTGTGGGGCCAAATGGCGCAGGCAAAACCACCACGATGGCAAAAATAGCCAAGATGCTTCTTGATGCCGGGCTTTCAGTGGCTTTTGCGGCAGCAGACACATTCAGGGCAGCCGCGATTGAGCAGACCGAGGAGCACGCTTCCAGGCTGGGGATAAAGGCAATAAAAAGCAGGTATGGGGCGGATCCGGCTTCAGTGGCATTTGACGCCATAAATTACGCAAGAGCCTCCAAGGTGGATGTGGTCCTGATAGACTCCGCAGGAAGGCAGGACACCAACACCAATCTTCTTTCTGAGCTTTCAAAGATAAACCGGGTGGCGAAGCCTGACTTGAAGATTTATGTTGGAGAAAGCATTGGCGGAAACGCTGTGATTGACCAGATAAAGGCATTTGACGCTGCCATAGGGATGGATGGGGCAATATTGACCAAAGCAGATTGCGATGCCAAGGGCGGCACTGCGCTCTCAATCGCAAAAGCAACAGGCATCCCTGTCTTGTTTTTGGGCGTTGGCCAGGGATATTCTGACCTTGTCCCCTTTGACGCAAGAAAGATAGCCAACGAGATAATGAATTAGGCAAGCTCAAATTCCGCTGCGCAAACAGGCTGCTCCAGCCCAAATTCAGCCAGCACCTCTGGGGAAATCTCCCCAAAATGCCCTATCTTCCTCTCCCCAAAATAAACAGCAGCGCATCTTCCGGCTATGAATGGGCCGTAGCTTTCAGCTTTGATTCCAAAGGCTTTTCCAGCCGTCCCAAAGAGAGCGCAGACTGCTCCTTTGATTTCAGAGAACGAGGCTTTGGGATGCATGATTGCAAACGCCATTCTTTTCTCCAGCCTATCGGATGCCACAGGCCCTATCTCATAAATCTTTATCGGAAGCTTCTCGTTTTTCCCATCCGAAAGAATCTGCATCAAATTCGGAAGCAGCGCCTGCCTGAAAATGGTGAATTCCTCTGTCAAGGGGTTTTCCATCTCAATTGATGGCTGCAACCGCAGGTTTGCCCTGGCTGCAAGCTTTCGGTTGGACAGGGTCCAGCTCACGGCCTCCTCAAAGCCCAAGCCGATAAGGATGGAGTGGTATTCCGGCTCGCCTGCCTGGCTGCCTATGGAGGAAAATGAAGGCAGGGTGGGCTCGAAGCTGTTGAACCCATAAGCAATGGCAATATCCTCTATCAAATCAACGCTGCTGATGATGTCTGTGCGGTAGCCTTGCACAAAGACGCTTTTTCCTTCCACCCTATGCCCCATCCTCTCCAAAAGCCTGCCTGCTTTGCTGCCGCCCAGCTTTATTCCAAGCAGCCTTTCGGCTTGGCGCGTGGGCAAAGCCCATTTTTCCTCCTGCAGGATTGGGTAGGCCTTTCCGTTGACTTTTATCTGCTCCACCTCTCCTCCCCTGTCTGCAAGCATGGCGCAGATTATATTCACCGCTTGCCTCACCGCCTCGCCAGAAGTCCCTGTCGTGTCTATGAAAATGTCAGCGGTTTTTTCCGAAAGCTTGGTCCTTTCCCCATTTATTATGGGCGGAAAAGAAAGGACATTCCCGTCCCGGTCAGTTATCATGGGGCATTTTTCCTGCACAAGGTGGGAGTAGGCGATTCCCTTGGGGTGCAAAGACAATATCTGTCCAGGAGTCATTTCCTCCTGCATATCCAGAGGAACAAATGAGATTTCGCCCCTTCCGCACGCAAAGTATCTGAATGGCGGTCGGACTGCCCCCAAATCATGCATCCCGATTGCGACCTTGCGCCTCTTTCTCCCAAGCGTCTCATGCAATTTCTCCTGAACCTGCATGATTGAGCGGACAAGGGAGCCGGTCATCTTCAGCTTGCGCACCACCGCGCCTCCAAAAGCAGGTCGCACAGGCAAGACGCTTTTGTCCACCTCCACTGTTATCTTCGGCTTTCCTGCTTTGTAGGCTTTGGGCTTTTCCCCAAGATAGCACCTAAGTGCGCGCGCGAGCCCTTCCACGCAAAGGGCATCTGGGCGGTTGGGGGTGACCTCAATATTAAGCTTGCCGTCAGCAGTTTCTTCTGCTGGAAAGCCCATCTGGGTAAGCGTCTCAATTGCCTCTCTTTTGCCTATTTTCACAAATTCCTGCAAATCTGCAAGCTCAATCTGAAGCTGTGCCATGAGGCTTATATGGATAAGAATGTTAAAAGCTTTGCAGTGCTAGAATATGCCCTCAACAAAATACTTCTTTCCCCCAACAACAACTGAGGGAAGCTCAAAGGCAAAATAAGTCCTTCCTGCAACAATGGCATAGGGCGGAGCATCCTCTATCAGAATCTTGAGGCGGTTGCCTTTCATCTCAAATGCCAAGCTCTTTTCACCCATTTCTTTATCCATATTACCACTTTTATCGCAAACAGTTTAAAAATATAGTGGTAATTAGATAAAAAACAAGGAATATTGCGCCTTGCCGCCACGGCGTCGGCTTTTTAAATGATTTGACCAAATTAAGCTGGCACATTCTCAAAGGTGGTTTTAATGAGCAAGATATTCTCATCAGCAAAGGACTTGAAAGAGGGAAAATACGTCATAATTGAGGACGTCCCGTGCAGGATAGTCAGCATAGATGTCTCCAAGCCAGGAAAGCATGGGGCGGCTAAAATGAGGGTTACTGGCATAGGCATATTCGACGGGCAAAAGAAGCAGCTTCTGGTGCCTTCTGATGCCGATGTGGAGGTGCCAATCATTGACAGGCAGACTGCGCAGGTGGTCGCAGTCAATGGCAACACTGCCCAGCTTATGGACACCAACACCTACGAGGTGTTTGAGCTTACCATTCCGCCAGAGCTTTTGAAGGATGCGGCGGCAGGAAAAGAGGCTGAACTTATGTGCGCAATGGACAAGAAAGTGATAATAAGGATACATTAAGGTTGATGGCATGGAGCTTTCTTTGATTGGGAAGAAGGAGAACAAGGCGCTTGGACGCCATGAGATTTTGTGCGAGGTGTCTTTTGAAAAAAGCATGCCCTCCAGAAAGCAGCTGAGGGAGGCAATATGCGCAGCGGCAGGAGTTTCCCCAGAGCTTTTGGTGGTCGTTTCTGCCAAAAGCCAATTCGGAAGCAAGAGGGGCAAAGTGGTTGCGCATGCTTACAAGGACAAAAAATCAATGGAAGTTGAGCGGAAGCACCTCTTGGTTCGCGACGGGCTGATGGAAAAGGAGAAGAAGTCCGGCAAGAAGGCTCCGGCGCAAAAGTGAGGGGGATGGGAAATGGCAGAGCAAAAAAAGCCAGCTAAGAAAATCAAACCTTATGCTCCTCGCAAGCCCTGCCCGAAGTGCGGCTCTGGGGTGCGTCTGGCAGAGCACAAGGATAGGCGAGCCTGTGGCAAGTGCGGCTACTTTGAGAAAAAATGAGCCATATGGCGCAAAAGAAGCCCTGCTTTTAGCCTGCGTTTTGTCCGCAGCAGTGGCGCTTTTTTCCCAGCCTTTCTCTGAAGCCAGAATAATATCAAGCGGAGCGCTTTTTTTCTCCCTTTCCCTTCTGCTTTCCTCCTTGGGAAAAAGCCTCAGCCAAGGCGCCGCATACCTGCGGCTTGAGCTTGACTCCGGTAAGCTTCTTCCCTTTTTGCTTCAAGGGCTTGCTGGCTTCGCCATTCTCTGCGCAATTTCCTTTCTTGGCTCAGTCCTGCTTTACGCCTTCGGCATTCTTGATACTTTTGAGGTGAGGGAAAAAATCCAATCCCTCTCCATCCTCTCCATCATTTTCGCAGTCTCTCTCTCCCCAATCGGCGAGGAGATGTTTTTCAGAGGGTATCTTTTCAGGAAAATGTCTGAGTCTTTGCCAATCCGCAAGAGCGCGGAGGCAAGGCATTTTCTTGGCGCGGCTGCCTCCTCTGCCGTATTTTCCATCATGCACATTTCCTATGGCTCCTTTGCCCAGCTGGCCTTCGCATTCGCCTTTGGGCTTGCCTTATGCTGGCTTTCTGCCAAGTCAGGCTCCATCATCCCGCCCATAATCTCCCATGCATCTTTTAATCTGCTTTCAATATCCATTTCGGTGCTCGCATGATCTGCCTTGGAATAGAAAGCACTGCCCACACGATAGGCGTAGGGATTTGCGAGGGCTTGCCAGGAGAAATCCGGATTCTTGCCAACGCCAAGCGGGCTTATCGCCCGCAAAAAGGCAAAGGCATCGTCCCACGGGAAGCCGCGGACCATCATGCCGAGAATTTCAAGAAGGTCTTGTCAGAGGCGCTTGTTTCATCAGGCAAAAAGCTTAGCCAAGTGGGGCTGTTTGCTTTTTCCCAAGGCCCAGGAATTGGGCAGTGTCTCCGTGTCTCCTGCGCAGCCGCCAAATACCTGTCCGCCTTGCACAAAAAGCCAATCTTGGGCATCAACCACTGCCATGCCCACCTTGAAGTCTCCAAAGGGGTGCTGGGGATGAAAGACCCACTTTATGTTTATGTGAGCGGAGCCAACACCCAGCTTATAGTGGAAGGGAAAAAAGGCAGGCAAAGGTTTGTGGTTCTTGGGGAGACTTTGGACATGGGCTTGGGGAACTTGTTTGATGTGTTCGCCAGGGAAGCAGGCCTTGAGTCTCCGCATGGCTCTGAGGTTGCCAAGCTTGCGGAAAAAGGGGAATATTTCCCTCTTCCTTACACAGTCAAGGGAATGAATTTCGCATTCGCAGGGCTGCTTACCTCAGCGCTTCGGCAGATTGGGAAAAGAAAAACCGAAGACATATGCCGCTCGCTTATGGAGACTGCGTTTGCTGAAATATGCGAAGCTTCAGAGAGGGCGCTGTGCTTGTCCAAAAAAAAGGAGGTTCTGGTCTGCGGCGGGGTTGCCCAAAGCCATCTTTTCCGAAGCATGCTGTCTGAGGTATGCCAAGAGCATGGAGCAAGGTTTGGTGCCGCTCCAGCTGATCTGAATGCGGACAATGGCGCAATGATTGCCTACACTGCCTTGCAGGAGTGGAAAAGAGGCAAGAGGCAAAAGCCAGGCAGCCTTTCCCCAAACGGCTATTGGAGAATAGACCAGGTCTTCTAAACCTTTATTAACTTTGAGATTCGAATGTGCAGCAGGAAAAGGCTTAGCCTCAAAAAGGTGCTTTTGTGGATATAGCATTGATTATGCAGATGTTCGCCCTGCTCAATCCGCTATCCTCTTTCCCTGTCCTCATGGCAGCCTACAAGAAAAAGATGGATGTGAGGTCAATAGCCATAAAGGCTTCCGTGGTGGCTTACGGCATTGCCCTTTTCGTGCTTTTTTTCGGGCCTCAGTTTTTCCAGCTTTACGGGGTGAGCGTAGACGCGTTCCGCCTGGCAGGAGGGGTGGTGCTTTTCCTTTTGGGGCTGGACACAGTCCGGCCAAAGCCTGCGCGGGAAGATGTGAATGAGGTGGATTCCCTTGTGGCAATCATAGCCACTCCTCTTCTTACAGGCCCTGCTGTGATTTCATTCCTTACCATCAAGGCTTTTGACATCGGCCCGATGGCTATTGTGGCAGATGTCTCAGCAGCCTTTGCCATAGTTGGAGCCATTTTCTATATCTTCTCCTGCCTTCTTCCCAAAGTGAATGAAAAAATCGTGGAGATACTCTCCAAGATAATGGGCCTGTTTTTGACTGCCATAGCAATAGAAATGATGGCTAATGGCGCCAGGGCTCTCCTGATTGCGAAAGCAGCAGGAATCTAATCCTCAAAGCAGGGAAATCTTCTTGCCTCCCTTCTCCAAAACCACATCCTGCTCATCTGTCGCCTTGCCTATCAGCCAAGCTTTGATGCCGTGCTTTCCAGCAATCCTGATGACTCTGCCTGCCTGCTTCATGGGGCAAACCACGCACATCCCGATTCCTGCGTTGAATGTGCGGTGAAATTCATAGTCATCCCTCACCTTTTCCTCAAGCTCCCGCATTATGCCCCAAGTCTTGGGCATGCGGTCAAGCCTGAAGCCTACATTTGCGAAATTGCCTATCCGCATGAGCTTGGAGAACGCCCCTCCTGTTATGTGCGCAAGCCCATGTATTTGGCAGGCTTCAAGCATCTCCAAGACTGGCTTCACATATATCCTGGTCGGGGCAAGCATCTCCCCCCACCACTTTTTTCCAAGCAGCCTTCTTGCGAGGCTGTAGCCATTTGAGTGCAGCCCGCTGCTTTCCAGCCCAACAACAGCGTCCTGAGGCTTCATCTCCTCTCCAGTCAAGGGCTTCTTTTCAACCACGCCCACGCAGGTGGCGGCAAGGTCAAATGGGCGCTTGCCCCCTTTTATCATGTCGGGCAATATGGCAGTCTCCCCGCCTATTATAGCGCATCTTGCCTGCCTTGCTCCCTCTTGCAAGCCTTTCATGATTTGCCGGACAAGCAGCGCATCCTCTTTGGCAAGCGCAATGTAATCCACCAAGACAAGGGGCTTTGCCCCAATGCAGATTATGTCATTCACGTTCATTGCGACACAGTCAATCCCCACAGTGTCGTATTTTCCCAGCCAGTCTGCTACCAATATCTTGCTCCCTACTCCGTCGCAGTGTATGGCAAGAGTCTGGCTGCCTGATTTGAAGAGCCCTGCATAGTGGCCTTTGATTGGCAGGACAAAATCCGGGATTTCGGAGAAAAACGAAGCTGCCAGGGATTCATGCATGCTTTTGACTTTTCTTATGTCCACCCCTGCAGAGGCATAGGTCCTTGCCTTCGCCATGCAATCATTTTGCGCACTTGGTTTTTAAGCCAGGCTGCCAAGCAAAATATTTAAAGGTTGAGTGCGATGCTTTTCCGAGGTGTTTCTATGGGAATAGAGACAGTAGTATTAGGCTTAGCCATGGCTTTCCTGCAGCTTGTGGTTGGGCTGGCTTTGGCGATGGGCTCGGTGTATCTTGGGCTGAAGATGTTTGACAGGATGACTGAAGGGATAGATGAGCTTGCTGAGCTTAGGAAAGGAAATGTGGCAGTCGCAATCCTGCTTGGCGCTATTGTCTTCTCAATCGCCAACGTGGTGCAGGCTGGCGTGGTCGGGCTCACAAAAAGCATAGAGTCCAACATGTCGCTGGTGCAAATGGTGGCTGCAATCATTGTCGGAGCCGCAAACCTCATAATCGGCATAATACTCTCAGTAATCTCAATCTATATCGCAGTCCGCGTGCTTGACAAGATAACTGTCGGCTTGGATGAGTTCAAGGAGCTTAAGAAAGGCAATGTGGCAGTTGCAGTGCTGATGGCTGCTGTCCTTATTGCAGTCTCCTATGTGATAAGCGGAGCAGTTGCCGGCATGGCTGCGGCGCTGTCTCCAGAAAAAGTGGCAGCTGCTTTAGGCTGGGCATGATGCCCTGCTTTTCATTTTTTTTCTTTTTCAAAGACTAAGCTTCTTCTTGAGGTTTTGCACCATGTCTTTTGACATTTTGCGAAGGTCGTAATGGTGCTTCCATCCCCAGTCGCGCCTTGCCTGGCTGTCGTCAATAGAGCGTGGCCAGGAATCAGCTATTTTCTGCCTGAAATCCGGCTTGTAGGTGCAGGCGAATCCCGGCAAAAGTCTTGCCACCTCTTCGGCAAGCTCCTTTGGGGTGAAGCTTATTGCCGCAAAATTGTAGCTGTTTTTCACCGTCAGCCTTTCTCGTGGAGCCTCCATAAGCTCTATCGTGCCTCGCAAAGCGTCAGGCATGTACATCATCGGAAGCGCGGTGTCTGGCTTGAGATAGCACTCGTATTTTCCGTTTTTGAGAGCCTCATAAAATATGGCGACTGCATAATCCGTGGTTCCGCCTCCAGGCTCGGCTTTCCATGATATTATTCCTGGGTAGCGCACGCTTCTTATGTCTATTCCAAAGCGCTCATAGTTTGTGTTGTAATAGTTCAGGAGGGTTTCTCCTGACACTTTCGTGGCTCCATACATTGTGGTCGGCTCAAGCACTGTTCTTTGCGGTGTGTTGTCGCGCGGCGTGGTTGGGCCAAATGCGGCAATTGAGCTGGGCCAAAACATCTTTTTCACGCCCATCTCCAAAGCCACATCTATGGTGTTTTTCAGCCCAATAAGGTTGATTTCGAAAGCCGCGTTCGGGTCTTTCTCTCCGCTTGCGGAAAGAAGAGATGCCAGCTGGTATATGCAGTCTATTCCGTTTGCCTTCACCGATTTGCGTATGTCGTCCTTGTTGCGCACATCCCACTTTTCGCATGGGCCGCTTTCCAGCATGTAAGGGGGAAAATCCGATTTCCTGGTGGTTGCCACCACGTTGTCCCCTCCGTATTTTTTGCGCAGCTCCATGGTCAGCTCTGTGCCTATCTGCCCAACAGCGCCAATGACAAGAATCTTCGGCATCCTACCACCGTTTTTTTTGCCAATAAAACTGTTATAAAGGCTCCCAGCAAATCTTCGTCTGTGGTCGATATGGCAAGGTTTCTTTTGGTAGGCAATGGCGCAAGGGAGCATGCCATAGCAGAGGCGGTGTGCAAAAACCCAAATGCCAAGCTGTTTGCCTTTGTATCAGCCAACAACCCTGGGATTGTCGGGCTTGCGGAGAAATCAGGCGGACAAGCGCAGATGGGCGACATACACTCCCCATCAGAAGTGGCTTCCTTTGCGAAAAAGCACTCTGTGGAGCTGGCTTTTCCCTCCCCAGATGCCGTCCTTGCAGCAGGGGTGTCTGACGCCTTGCTTGAAGAGGGGATAAAGTGCGCAGCTCCAACCAAAGAGGCAGCCAGGCTTGAATGGGACAAGGCATACTGCCGCCAGCTTCTGAAAGATTACAAAATCCCAGGCTCGCCAAAATTCGGGATTTTTGAGGATGAGAAAGAAGCGCATTCATTCATAGACTCTCTTGGAGGGCAGGTGGCAGTCAAGCCAGCTGGGCTTACAGGAGGCAAAGGGGTGAAAGTCACAGGCTTTCAGCTCAAAGATTCAAATGAGGCGAAAGAATACGCCTCAGAGCTTCTACGCTCAAAGCCATCAGGGCTTTCCTCAATTGTGGTAGAGGAAAAGCTTGATGGCGAGGAATTCTCCCTTCAGGCTTTCTCGGATGGAAGCAGGGTTTATGGAATGCCTATGGTGCAGGACCACAAGAGGGCTTATGAGGGGGACGTCGGACCCAACACCGGCGGAATGGGCTCTTATTCCGACGCAGGCGCGCTATTGCCTTTCGCCAAAAAAGCCCACTATGAGCAGGCGATTGAAATCATGCAGAAGACCATCGAGGCTTTCCGCAAAAAGACAGGGGAGCGCTATGTCGGCGTTCTTTACGGAGGGTTCATGATAACTGCCAAGGGAGTGAGGCTGATTGAGTTCAATTCCAGATTTGGAGACCCAGAAGCCATGAACGTCCTGTCGGTCTTGCAAAGCGACCTTCTATCAATCTTTCAGCAGATGGCCGACGGCAAAATCCGGAATGCCCCGGAATTTGAAAGCAAGGCAACCGTCTGCAAATACCTGGTGCCTGAAGGCTATCCCGGCAAGCCAACAGCAAACCAGCCCCTCTCCTTTGACCATGCTAGGCTGAAGAAATCAGGGGCGAAAGTTTTCTTCGCCTCGGTTCATGAGAAAGAAGGGGTGGTTTATACCCAATCCAGCCGCTCAATTGCCTTGGTGGGGGTTGCGGACAGCATAAGCCAAGCCGAAAGGATGGCAGAGGAAGCCTGCTTGGCGATATCAGGCAAAGTCTGGCACAGGAAAGACATCGGCACGCCCGCACTTGTGCAAAAGAGGATTGCGCATCTCCGCCAGCTTGGGGTTTAGCCTATCGGCCTTTTCTAAATACTCCTGGAATCCTCTGGCTGCAATTTGGGCACTTGTTGCCATCAACCAGCCGGTTCTCCAGCATCCGCATGCCCATCCTCAAAATCAACTTGAAGCCGCACTTTGGGCAGTAGGTGTTCTCCCCGGGGTCTCCTGGACGATTGCCGGTGTATACATAAAGCAGGCCCTCCTCCATGGCTATTTCCCTTGCCCTGTCCAAAGTTTTTACCGGTGTGGGCGGCAAAGTCATTCGGTTGGCAGGGTAATATCCTGTGAAGTGCAAAGGTATTGCCCTGTCAAGGTCCCTTACCCACCTTGAAAGGGCGCGGATTTCCTCCTCAGAATCATTTAGGGTGGGGATAAGAAGCGTTATTATCTCAATATGCATCTTCTTGTGGAGCAGCCTTATTGACTTCAAGACAGGCTCAAGATATGCCCCTCCGCAAACTTCTTTGTAGAACTTGTCTGTGAAGGCTTTCAAGTCCAGCCTTGCTGCGTCAAGGAAATCCATCTCCCCAATAGCCTCCGGAGTCATGTATCCGTTGCTGACAAACACATTGTAAAGCCCTTTTTTCCGTGCCAGCTTGGCGGTGTCTTTCGCATACTCAAAAAATATGGTCGGCTCAGTGTAGGTGTAGGCGATGCCCTCTGCTTTGGCGCGGAGGGACATCTGCGCCAGCTTCTCAGGAGGCAAATCCTGCCCGAAAATCTCCACAGGCTGGGAAATCTCCCAATTCTGGCAGTGCTCGCATTTGAAGTTGCAGCCTGGGGCGGCAAACGAGAAAACCTGGGAGCCTGGGAAAAAATGGTAAAAGGGCTTTTTTTCAATAGGGTCTACTGCATACGAAACGCACTTGCCCCAATTAAGCGAGTAAAGCTTTCCGCCAACATTTTTCCTCACCCTGCAAAGCCCTATTTCCCCATCCTTTATGTAGCATCTTCTCTGGCACAAAAAGCAGGAGACAGCGTCCCCAGGCATCCTCCTGTAAAGCTCTGCCTCTCGCATGCGAACGGTTTAGTAGAAAGTAGTAAATAATGCTTGCTCCAAATCATTGCCATGCCAAGAAAGCAAGGGCTGGTGCATGTCCTCACCGGAGACGGAAATGGCAAGACCACATCTGCGGTAGGCGTGGCTGTCCGCGCATGCGGGCACGGGCTTAAGGTGGCCTTCGTGCAGTTCCTCAAAGGCGGGCTTTCAGGCGAAGTTTCTGCCATGCGGAAGCTTGGGATTGAGGTCATCTCAGGGACAAAGCATTGCCCGAAGAATCCTGAGCATGCGGATTTTATGGCAAAAAATGGCTACGTGTTTTTTTGCAAGGACTGCTTTGTGGTCAATGATGAAGACAGGAGGCTGGCAAGGGAAGCTTTCAGGAAGGCGCAAGAGCTTTGCTGGTCAGGGCAATACCACCTTGTTGTGCTGGATGAGATTTTTTGGGCTATGAAGGAGAAGCTGGTTTCAGAGGAAGAAGTCCTCAATCTGCTCAAAAGCAAATCTCCCTCATGCGAAATCGTGCTGACTGGGCGCGGCGCCACCAAAGCAATTGAGGAAGCATCCGACTACTTGACTTATGTGAACAAAGGCAAGCATCCTTTTGACAAAGGCGTGATTTCGCGCGCAGGGATAGATTACTGATTTTCATTTGGCATTCCGCTTCAAATTTAAACCTTCTTAATTCATCTTAAGCCTTTGTGGGGGTGCGATGGCGCAAAATGTCTTCAAGCTGGAAATCCAAGAAAAAACAATGGATGGCAAGCTGAGGGAAAGGACGGTCAGGTTCAAATTGAGCCCCTTTGGGAGAGCCAGGCTTCTTGAGGAAGGGGCGCTGCCTGGAGGAATGGAGAGAAGATACAAAGGCACTCTGCTTGAGGCGTTTGTGTCCAATTCAAGCTACCAAATAGTCAAAACAAGGCAAGGATGGCGGCTTGCAGATGAGCTTGGAAGGATTTACCAATACGAGTTCTCCATCGAGCTTGCCGACGGCTCAAAAGGCATTCCCTATAAGGAAAGCTTTTTTGGGAAAGAAAGGCTCTTTTTGGACATGCGCAACACCGCCCTTTCAAAAATGCTGGATGGGGCGAAAATAAGAGTTTGGGTAAATGATGTGGCTTTGGACCTGGAGAATTCCTTCAAAGGCGAAATAACCCGGGTTTATAAGGCGGTTAAGCTTTACAGCCTTGATGGCAAAGGCTCCTGCCTTTATGTCCAAGATGAGGAGGATAGGATTCCAGCAAAGCTTCCGCCCGAGCCTTCGCCTCTGCCAATCTTCCACGAATTTTTCCTGATAGGCAAAAGGCGGCAGGATTCTTTGGGGAAAGCAGGGGCAGGCATAAGCGCAGAATACGAAATCAAAAGCGCAGCCATAGGAAGCTTTCCGCAAGGAAGCCGAAGCGGGCTGCTTTACGAAGAGCAGCCTTTTTCGGATTTGGCTGGCCAGGATTTTGGGGCACAGGAGCCTGCTCTGCCTCATCGTTTGCCTTATTTTGATATCAGCGAGCCTTTGCCTGAGCCTGCCTTTGCCTCATGGAAAAGCCAAAAGCCAGCCTCAGCCAAGCATAAGGCAGACCAAAACGGGAAAGGCTCAAGAAAAAGGCAAGCCCAGCACCAGCTTGTCCAAGGCAATCAGCTCAAGCCCGTCCCTCTCAACTCAATCTCCAAGCTCAAAGCCGCCATATTTGACTTGGATGGGGTAGTGGTGGATAGCGAGCAAGCCCATCTTCGCACATTCAACAAGGCGCTTTTGAAATTCGGCGTCAAGATATCCAAGGATTTCTGGAGGCGCAACTACACCGGGGTAGGCTCGGTTGCCATACTCAAAGACGTCTTCAGGAGGCACGGCATAAGCGAAGACATCTCAGATGTCCTCAAAAAGCGCGCCGAGATTTACCATGATTATATAGAGAAAAAAGGCCTCAAAGAAGTCCCTGGCTTCATGCAATTTTTCCGCTACCTCCAGAAGAACGGGATTTCTGCCGCAATAGCATCAGGCGGGCACAAGCCGCACATTTTAGCCTCCATGATGTCTTTGGGGCTGCCAAAAATCCCATTCGTCGGGCTTGAGGATGTCAAAAACCGCAAGCCCTCGCCTGAAGCCTTTCTTCTTGCCGCAGAGAAGCTTGGCGTCTCGCCCTCAGAGTGCATAGTGTTTGAGGATTCTTTGGCAGGATTCCAGGCTGCAGCCTCCGCTGGAATGCCGTGCATAGCGCTTGCGACCACACTTCCCAGGAAAGAAATACAAGGCAAAGCCGCCTTGGTGGTAAAAAATTTCCGCTCCTCTCTTCTCAAAAAGGCAATCTCAAGGCTGATTGTGGCGGGCAAGAGGCAGCCATCAAGAAAGCGAGGCTAAAAGCGCTTCTGCCTTTTCAAGGACTTGCTTTGCGTTTTTGTAAGTCAGCCTCCTTTTTGCTTCCTCATATTCCAGCCAAGCAAATCCCAGATGCTCGCTTGAGAGGGCCACTTGGGTTTGCGGTGTCTTTGCTGCAAAAAAAACCACTTCTTTTGAGATGCGCTTTCCGTCCCTTGCGAAAGAATAGGCAATGGAATCCCTGTAATTGGGCAAAAATTCAAGTTGCGAAATCCCGGTTTCCTCAAATATCTCCCGTTTCGCAGTCTCTTCCTCGCTTTCGCCTTTCTCCACATGCCCCTTAGGGAAGTCCCAATGCCCCTCTTCATAGTGCAAAATCAGATACAGCCTTCTGCCTTTCTCCTCTCTGAAAACAACCGCGCCGCAGGACTTTTCCTTCGCTGCCTTTTCTTTCTGCATGAAATTTCTGCCCAGCAAAGCTTCTAAAATCTTTTTCGCCAATCTCAATCAGGCGACCGAGGGCTTTCTGCCCAACCTGGAGGAGTTCACATGGAGAGTGCATCTGAGCAGGCTGAGCCTGCAAGGCTCACGCCAAAGCAGGTATATGACAGGCTTGTCTCATATGGAGTTTCTGATTTGGATGCCGGGCTTGTGGCAGACTGCATAAATGTGGGCAAATCCACCACCTGGATGAACAACGACCCTGTTGCAGAGGACATAAACCAAAAGCTTGCGCAATTCCTCAAAGAGCATAGGCTCGGGTTTGAGATAACCGTGACTCCGGTCAAAATGGGCAAATACATTTGGGATGTCAAGAAGCGCAAGCAAGCTTCAGATCAATGATTCTATCGCAGAAAGCCTTCTTGGCCCTTCTCCAACTTTGCACACAATTGTCCTTTGCACGCCTTTTATGCCCTCAAGCATCTGCTTCACCTCTGCGGCATATTTCTCATCGGTGAAGACATGGGCGTTTGGGCCTGCGTCAAAGGTGTAGCCTGCGCAGACTGTGCCTTTCTTTCGGTTGTACTCATGCACAGCCTCCATTATCTCCCTTGAAGTGTCATTAAGGTAAATTATTGGCGGATAGGAGTCAAGCATCACAGCATGGAGGTTGGAGGATTCTTTCATGGTGAGCTCAAGGAAAGCCTGCAAGTTTCTCTCAAGTATTGCCTTTTTCATCAAAGAAATCATCCTGGGCCTTGTCCTCACCCTTTCAGGATAAAGAATGCTGGTTTTCACAGTCAGCTCCATCCCTTCATTTGAGCCGGTTTTCTTCCTTTTTTCATCTGTTATGGCAATCACATTCCTGATGGATGGCCAGTGGGAAGGCGGCGCTATCTGGACAGCATAAGAGTCGCTTCCATCTTTTTTCTTCCCCATCTTCCACTCCACAAACCCCCCAATCACCGAGCGGCAAGCTGAGCCTGAGCCCAATCTTGCAATCGCAGAAATTTCCTTGATGCCCAAATTCAGCCCCGCTGCCTCTGAGGCAGCAAGAGCGATGGCGGCGAAGCCTGAAGAAGAGGAAGCAATTCCGGCCGCAGTCGGGAAATTGTTTTCAGATACCACAAGCGCTTTGTGCCCAATCCCTGCCTTTTTCCTTATGGCATCAAGCACTCTGGATGCGCGCGCTGTTTCCTTTTCGCTTGCGTCATTTCCGTTGAGGATCAGCCGGTCGAATTTGTACGTCTGGTCAAATTTCACAGAGGTTTTCGTGGACAAGGTTTCATCCATGGTCAAAGAGACGCTTCCGTTGTAAGGCAGATTCAGGCGGCTGTCTCTTTTTCCCCAGTACTTTATAACTGCGATATTGGGCGCAACAACCCAGGTTGAAGGCTCCATGCCGCCCATTTCGGATATCAGCTTTATTAGGGTTGCTCCGCAAGTAGGCTTTGGTGGAAACATGGCGCAAGTTGATTTGGTGGAGAAGTCCGAAAGCTATTCCCTTTACCAAGTCAAGGAGAGCGGCATGCTTGAGAGGACCTATATAATCTGCAGCCAGCCTGCCCGCTTTGTGCTCTACTCGCCAAACATTGTGGGGAAGAGGCTGCAAGATGCGATGGAAGAGAATGCCAAAATTTTCTCAATGCTGCTTTCAAAAAGGGAGCTTTCAGAAGCCAGGCGGGAAACCATATGCGAGCTGGTTTTCCTTTCAGGAGGCCTTTATTACGCCCTCAACCAAGGGTTCAAGGAAAACTTCGGGTTTGCCTTGCAGCAGTGCTTCATAGGGATACAGCGGCAGAGAGTGGAGGGCAAAAAAGGGCAGTTCCGAGCAATCGCAGGGTATGAGAATTTTGAGTCTTTGCCAGATGGGGCAAATGTTGTGATAGGAGACACTGTCGCCACAGGGGCCACTTTGGTGAAAGGCATACAGCTTCTTTTGGATGCTGCTGAGCAGGCAGGCAAAAGCATAAAGAGCATTTCAGTCATGTCTCTTGCAGGCTCATCAGAAGGAGCAAGAAGGCTTGCTAAGCTTGCAAAAAGCCACATTTGCCCTCAGCATCCATCCTGCGCAGTCTCATTTTATGCCTGCGAGATGCTTTTCCACCTTATGCCTGACGGCACTGACCTTCGCTTCCTGATGCCTGACTCCATCATGCCTGAGGAAAGCCGGCGGGAGGCGGTCCAAAGGTATGGCAACTATCTTTCAAAGAACATGCGCTGCGCAGTGTTTGACTGGGGAACTAGGTGCAAAAACCCCAAAGCCCATCTGGAGGAATTCTTGGGGTATGTGGAGGATGAGCTTGCGAACCTGAAGATTGATGAGAAAGGCAGGGCTGTGCTTCTCAAAATGAAAAAGGAGGCAGAGGAGGAGCTTGCCTCCATGAAAAAAGGCTTGGCTTAATCAGTCGGTTATGCCCTTGGATGTTACCCTGAAGACACATTCTCCTTCCGGCATATTTGGCGAGTCTACAAGACGGGCTATCCTTTTCTCATCCTTGCCCTTCCTCAGGTATATCCTGTATGTTGCCGCATGGGCAAGCACATGCCCTCCTATTGGAGTGGTCGGGTCCCCAAAAAGTATGCCTGGGTTGTCCATCACCTGGTTGGTGATATATACAGCGAGGTTGAACTTGTCTGCCAGCCTTTGGAGGGTGTGCACGTGCTTGTTGAGCTTCTGCTGCCGGTCCCCCAGAGCTCCCCTTCCTATATAATCCGCCCTGAAGTGCGCAGTCATGGAATCCACAACAATCAAGCGTATGTTCTTCTCCCTCACCAGCTCCTCTGCTTTGTCCACCAGGACCATCTGGTGGTCAGAGTTGATTGCCCTGGAGACATAGATGTTTTTCAGGACAGTTTCTGGGTCCATCTGTGCGTTTTCCGCAAGCTGCTTTATCCTCTCGGGCCTGAATGTAGATTCGGTGTCTATGAAAAGAACGCTGCCTCCAAGGCCTCCTTGCTCCACAGGCTTTTGGACATTCACAGAAAGCTGGAATCCAACCTGCGATTTTCCTGAGGAGAATTTCCCATAGCATTCTGTTATCGCCATGGTCTCCACCCCTCCTCCCAAAAGGGCATCCAATTCCTTTGAGCCTGTGGTTATCCTTCCTATCGCCTTGCGCCTTTCCAGTATCTTGTCTGCGGTTTCATACCCCATCTCAAGCGAATCCCTGGCAGCAGCGATGGCTTTTTTTGCAGCCTCCACGCCAATCTCGGCTATCTCATCTATCTCATGCGGGCTGCTGGCAGCTATCTTTTCAATGTCATATCCTGCTTTGCGAAGCTTCTCGGCAGAAACCTCTCCTATGCCAGGCAGGTCCTCAAGGTCCCTTATGGCAGTTTTTTTCCTCTCCTCAGCGTCCTCTTTTTTTGCCATATTGCTCACCGCCTCACTTCTCGTTCCTGAAAACCAGCAGCTTGAGCTTTCCTATTTTCATGGTGTAAAATTCGTTTCCTGCTTTGCTGGTGTTGCGCCACATGGCTCCAATGTCCCGATAAACAGTTTTTCCTGTTTTGGCGTCATATTCAGCCTGCACCACCCTAAAGTCAGGCTTTTGGGCTTTGGAAGCCTCTCCATCTGGCATTTCACCGCCGCCAGGCACATCCATCCTCTCACTCCACTAAATCCATCAGGGCTTTGCCCTTTAGGTGAAATTTAGCAGAAATTCATCCCCAAGCGGATTTAAAAAGGATGGCAGACCTTGGTGCCAGTGTTTTTTGGAAAGCATCCTTGCCATCTATCTTTTCAAAAGCCAGTATGCCTTGATGCCCTCAAAGCTGTCTTCTGCCATCAAAGCCACAGAGGTCTGCTTCATTATTGTCTCCCTCTCAGGCATGGTTCTTGCATCCCCCACCATGAAAAGGTAGCCTCCAGGAACCAATATTCTGGACAAAGACAGCATAGCTTCAAGCTCCTCAAATGCTGCCTGGTGCCTTGATACGGCAATGTCAAATTTTTGCGGAAATTTCTGGTGGACTGACGAGCCTTGGCACACAACAACACGCCCAGCAAGCTCAGGCACCACCTGCTGCTCCAATACGTTGCTTCCATAAAGCTCAATCTTGCCTTCCATGCCTTTCATCAGCGGGAGCCACTGCTTTCCGCTCCCAATGCCGGCGTCAAACACAAAAAGCGGAATTCCTCGGGAAGCTTTGGATTCCGCTTGCATGCTGACGAATTTCTCAAAATTGGTGTGCAGCGGGAAGGCATAGCCGCTGAGGGGAACATCCCATGTGAAATAAGGCGTTTCCTTTCTTGTGATGCCAACCTCTCTCATCAGCTCCAGCTTTTCTAAAGTCCGCATTTGTTTCTCAAAAAGCCATTTGCCGTCCTGCTGGTTAGCCTGATTTTTGCTTCCATTTCCATTTGCTTTGCCAAGCATCCTATCACCTTTAGTGGTATTTTATCAAACAACGTATATTTAAATCTGCCTCCAAATTTCATTTTAGATAGTTTTTTTAATCCATTTTCCATTAGTTGGATATGGCCCCATTTGATCCCAAAAAGACGGTTTCTTCATACAAAAAGCCCTGCTTGGCAGTGCTAGGCTCGCATTCCGCGCTTGACATATCCGCAGGAGCCAGAGCTTTTGGCATAAAGTCATTGGTGGTGTGCCAGAAAGGCAGGGAGAAGACCTACCAAAAATACCTCAAAAGGAAAACGGTTTTTGGGAGCGTGGGCTGCATAGATGAAATAATCCTGCTTGACAAGTTCAAAGACATAGCAGAAAGCAAAACAGTCAGCCAGCTGGTCCAAAAGCAGGCAATATTCGTCCCACACCGCTCCTTTTCGGTTTATGTGGGCTATGATTTGATTGAGAAAGCCTTCCATGTCCCTATCTTTGGCAACCGCTATCTTCTGCGCGCTGAGGAGAGGAATTCCCCAAAAAATCAGCACTGGCTTCTCAAAAAAGCAGGCTTGCGCGTGCCTATCACTTTCGATTCTCCTGACAAGATTGACAGGCTGGCAATCATCAAGTCCCCTGAGGCGAAAAGAAAATATGAGCGCGCCTTTTTTGTAGCGCACTCTTTCTATGAGTATGAGCGCAAAAGCAAGGAAATGATTTCGCGCGGGCTTATCACAAAGGAAGGGCTGGAAAGCGCCCTCATAGAAGAGTTTGTGGTGGGGGCGCAGTTCAATTTCAACTACTTTGTTTCTCCAATAAGCGGGGAGCTTGAGCTTTTGGGGACTGATTTCAGAAGGCAGACCAATCTGGACGGGCTGCTCCGCCTCACCGCTCCTGAGCAGGCAGAGGTGCTGAAAGTGGCGCGCATGAAGAATATTGAAGTCGGGCATGTCGCCTGCACAGTCCGCGAGTCCCTTCTTGAGGACATATTTGAGATTGGGGAGAAGTTCGCTGAGACTTGCAGGAAAGAGTACCCGCCTGGCATAATTGGTCCGTTCGCGCTGCAGGGGGCGATAATTTCCTCTGATGAAGGGGAGAAGCCAGTGATATTTGATGTTTCTTTCAGGGTGCCAGGCTCGCCCGGAGTCCGCTACACCCCATACACAGAGTATCTTCGCGGAAGGGGCATGAGCGTCGGAGAGCGGATTGCCCTGGAAGTGAAGACTGCGCAAAAGGAGAACTGCTTGGAGAAAGCAGTCACCTGAGATGGTCGATATGAAAGTGACAAAAGAGAAAATACAAGAGGTTCTTGCAGGCTATGACAAGAAGAATCTGCGCATAGCAACCATATGCTCGCACACTGCCCTGCAGATTTTCCACGGAGCGCGGCTTGAGGGTATAAAGACCATAGGCATCTGCACTGAAAAAAGAAGGAAGATATACGAGGCGTTTCCGCTCGGCAAGCCGGACGAGTTTCTGATGGTGGATGACTTGCGCGACATACCTGCAGATGAGCTTGCGGAGAAGAACGCCATTCTTGTTCCCCATGGCTCTTTGGTGGAGTATTCAGGCGACAGGATTTATGAGCTTGAGGTGCCCATGCTCGGCAACCGCAACAGCCTGGCTTGGGAAAAGGACCGGGCAAAGATGTTTGAGTGGATGAAAGCCGCAGGGCTGCAAGTGCCGGCAACCCTTTCTCCTGACAAGATAGACCGGCCTTGCGTGGTGAAGCTTGCTGGAGCAAAAGGCGGAAGAGGATACAAAGTGGTCCATTCCCCCGAGGAGTTCTATGAGCATTTTGAAGGCATGAACGTGACCATACAAGAATATCTCATCGGCGTCCGGGTTTATCCCCACTACTTCTACTCCCCCCTCTCAAAAGACGGCTACCGCGCATCAGAGGGCAAAATTGAGCTTATAGGGATAGACCGCAGATTCGAGTCCAACATAGACGAGGCTTACCGGACTGAGAAGGCAGGGCTGACCTTCTCCCCCTCATTCACCGTAGTCGGAAACGAGCTTCTGGTCATCCGCGAGTCTCTTTTGGAGGATGTGTTTGAGATGGGAAAGAGCATTGTCGAGGCTGCGGACCGGCTTTTTGGGGGAATCCCTGGGCCTTTCTGCCTTGAGACGGTGGTGGATGAGAACCTGCAATTTTTCGCATTTGAAGTCTCAGCAAGAATTGTGGCAGGCACAAACATATACCCGCAAGGCTCGCCATACACCGCTTACATTTACGGAGAGCCCATGAGCATGGGCAGAAGAATCGCAAGGGAAATCAAGCTTGCCTCAAAAGAAAACAAGCTGGCCAAAATACTCTATTAGCCTATTTTGGCTTTTGCCTGTTGAAAAACAAGGAAGGGCGCCTGCTTTGAAAAAATTCAGCAGCAGGGCTTTCCTATGAATTTGAGGACGCCCACCACAATCAGCAGGATGGAGCCAATCATCTGGAAGTATTCTCCGCCAAAAGCGAAGAACCCGAATGTTTGGAGGAACCAGACAAACCCTATGATAAGCAGCATTCCGGCTTCAATCTTGGTCCTGTCGTGGCTGCAGCATTCCATGCTGCCAGAAGGCTCGGCTTTAGCCTCTGCTTTCTTTTTTTTCTTTGCCAAACAACCACCTCATTTCCATCGGTCCATCAGCTTCTTCATCCCTATGACAAACACAATGATTGGCCAAGCATAGCTTAGGCTTTGCCCAAGCAGCAAATTGATTTGGGGGATAAGGTTCGCAAAGCCTGCTGCCGCAAGCACCATCAATACCCAGTCTTCTGGATTGCGCAGCACCAAATCATTGAATCTGCTGCTTTTTTTCTGCTCCTTTGCTTCTTTTGGCGCTTTTGCTTTGCTGGTCGCCATCCAATCACCACCACCCATTCTCGTTGGCAGTATATAAACCTTTTCTATCCAAGCTAATTTGCGCAGGGGTACCAAAGCCTGGTCAAATGGGCAGGACTTAAGATGGAGTTTCTTGCCGAAAATCCGTCGGCTTGCCCGCATTAGAAATCCTGTGGCTTAGGCCTTCGAGAGTTCAAAAGGTTTCGGCTGCCTTCTGAAAATGGGGGCCGGAAGCTGCCAATCTCTCCCCCTGCACTAACGATACAGAGCCTATCTGATGCCAAACGCCACTGCGCCTGCGTTGGTTTTATGGCGGATATAGTTCCTGTTGTCATCTTGGCATTCGTTCTTGCGTCCATCCTTTTCCGCAGCTTTTTGCCGGCAAAAATTGCGCCGTGGCAGTCCATGGCTGCAGGAGCGACAGCAGCGATGGCTTTGGGCAAGATAAGCCTCCAGCAAGCGTTCTTTGCTATTGATTGGGAGGTGATGGCTTTCCTTTATGGCATGTTTTTGCTTGCCTATTTTCTGCAAAAGAGCTGGTATCTTGAGCACCTTGGGTACAAAATCCTGCACCGCTTCAGCAGCCCGTTCCTGATTTTCATCGCAATCGTATTCTCAATAGGGGCATCCTCGGCATTCTTGCTGAATGACACAATAGCGATAATAGGCGTTCCGCTTTGCCTGATGATTTCCGCAAGAAGCGCCATCTCCTCCAAGCCGCTTCTTGTCGCGCTGGCTCTTGCAGTCACAATAGGGAGCATAGCCTCTCCGATAGGCAACCCGCAAAATTTCATAATAGCCAAAAGCCCAAATCTGAATTCCGCATTCTCAGACTTTGCCTATTATCTTGGCCCGCCTGCTTTGCTGTCCCTTTTTTTGCTGTCTGCCATAATTTGGTTCTCCTTTCCACAGCTGCGCAGGCTTAGGAGAATGGATGCCGATGTGCATATCCGCACAAACTATTACTACGCAGCAAGAAGGGGGTTTCAGGCGGTCCTTCTGCTGTTTTCCTACAGGCTGCTTTCCAGCTTTTTCCCTGAATACTTGCCGTCTTTTCCTCTTTGGATGATTTCTGCCATAGGAGCCGCATTGGCAGTCCTGCTTTCAAGAGACTTCAAATCAGTATTCCGTGCGGACTTTGAGACTCTTGCCTTTTTTGCAGGAATGTTTGTTCTGATGGATGCCGTGTGGATTTCTGGCTTTTTTCAGCAGCTCATTCCGCTCTCCTGCGAGCTTTCTGAGCCGCATGCAATATTGGCATCTTCGCTGATTTTTTCCCAAATACTATCAAATGTCCCGTTCGTCATTCTTTACATGAAAGCGCTGGAGGGCTGCCTTTCTGCGGCAAGCCTGGCTTTGCTTGCGGCAGGAAGCACACTGGCAGGAAGCCTCACGTTGATAGGAGCAGCAAGCAACATAATCGTGCTTCAGCTTGCAGAAAAGCGCGGCGAGCCTTTTCCCACAAAAGAGTTCAGCATAATAGGGGCAATCTCCACGCTCGCAAGCATAACCCTCATACTTGCCTGGCTTATGCTGATTGGCGCACTGCCTGCCTAGTCGCTGCTCTCCCGCTTTCCCATCATGTAGTCAAGCTGCATCAAAGCCGCCTTTGAGCCTTCGCACATTTTCGCCAAATCCACATTCCTTCTTGCGCTGTCCTCCTCCTCAACCTGCTCGTCTATGAACCATTTTAGGAAAGACACAGTCGCCTTGTCCCCCTCCGCTTCAGCCAAATCCGCAAGCTTCTCAATATTTTCGGTGTTCTTCTGCTCGTGCGCAAGCGCGGCTTCAAACGCCGAAAGCGGCGAGGAAAACGAGGATGGCGGCGCGGGGAGGGCCTCAAGTCGAACCGCCCCGCCACGCTCATTTATGTAGCCAAATATTTTCATGGCATGCTTCATTTCCTCATCAGCCTGCTTCCTCATCCATTTCGCCATCCCAAGAAGCGATTGGGTTTCAAAATAGGCTGAGATGGAAAGATAAACGTGCCAAGCCTCAAGCTCGTGCGTAATCTGCCTGTTCAGCGCAGCCTCAACATTTTTTTTCAGCTCCAAAGGACCACCCGTTTCATCTGGATTTTGCAGCGGCAAAGCGCCTTTCGACTTCTTTCCAGTTGACCACATTCCACCATGCGTCCACATAGGCAGCCCGATTGTTCTGGTGCTTCAAGTAATAGGCATGCTCCCAGACATCAAGCACAAGCAGAGGCACACTCCCCTGGACCGTGAGCTTCTGGTGGTTCTCAGCCTGAAGCACCATCAGCCTTTTGCCGATAGGCTCATATGCAAGTATGGCCCAGCCATTCCCCTCAACCGCCTTCGCGGCCTCAGAAAAATGCTTCTTGAAGCCTTCAAAGGAGCCAAAGTCCTTCACTATCTGGGCATAAAGCTCTCCTCCTTTAGGCTCCTTGCTTTCGGATGGCGGGCACATGATTGACCAAAATATGGTGTGCATGGTGTGCCCTGAGCCGTGGAAAGCAAGCAGCTTGGAGAGAGCCTGGACAGAAGAAAAGTCGCCTTTGCTTCTGGCTTCCTCCAGCTTTTTCAGCGCTGAATTCAAGCCTGCAACGTATGCGGCATGGTGCTTGCTGTGATGAAGCCTCATGGTCTGCTCGTCTATATATGGCTCAAGCGCATTGTATGCGTAAGGCAAATCCGGGAGCTTGTACTCTTCCATTTGGACACCTCCTAAAATCAGCATGCCATCTAGGGCTTGAAGGATATAAAACAATTTCTACGCTATACTGCTTAGCCGTACATTGTCCCAAGGGAAGTGCTGTCCTGCACTTTTTTGTATTCTGTATGGACAGTTTTGGCCTTTGTGACCAGGCTCTTGACTTTCTCGTCAATCATCTTGGCCTCGTTTTCAAGGACCGAGGTGTCTATTTTTGTGCCTATAAGGCCGTTAAGGGCTTCAATGACCATGGCTGCAGCCTTGGGGTCCATGTATCCCTCATGGGATTCAGCAAGAAGCGAAATCACCGGATACTTCTCAACAGCCCCCCTTGCCAAAAGAACTCCTGTTACGCCTGTAGTTGCTCCCTCCTTTATCAGCTTGACAGAAGGCATTTTCTCAAGAATTGACCTAAGCTGCGGAAGGGAGGCTATCGCATAAACCTCGTCTTGCTCTCCTTTTATAGGAATGCCCCCAAGCGAAATTATCCTGCTTACCTTGTTCTTCAAGGCGAATTCATATATCTTCTCAGCAAGCTCATAGACAGAGCCAATCGGTATCACAAACTCAGAAACAAACACAATCAGGTCGTGCTTCTCAGAATAGTACATGCGGGCAGGATGGAGGGGGGCGTGGTTGTGTATTGCCGCAAGAGGAGGGAACTGGTCCCCTGTTATATATCCCATAGGCTCCATCTTCAGCTTTTCAATCAAATAGCTTGCGGCTATGGTTCCAACAAGGCCTAAGCCTGGGAATCCTTCAACCAGAGTGGGCTTTTTGAGCCTCGGTTTTGCTATGAGGTGGAATTGCACTGCCATGGGCTAGACTGCAGCACCAATGCTTTTAATCCCATGCTCATCCGCAAGCAGAGGCAATATCCACAAACTCTCCTTCTTGGGTGTTGAATATGGTGGTCAGGACAGGAGGCGCAACAGCATATATCAGCACTCCAATCAATGCCCCAACCAATGCGGCAGTTGCCCAAACATTCG
>JAOAJY010000001.1:0-53334 GCA_026413965.1 Microcaldota archaeon | reverse complement strand
CAGGACAGGAGGCGCAACAGCATATATCAGCACTCCAATCAATGCCCCAACCAATGCGGCAGTTGCCCAAACATTCGCCCTTGCGCGAGTCTCAGCGCCCATTATCTGCCCTGCCGCATAAATCACTCCGGCAAAAACAGTCATAAGCATGCAGACCACTGGAAGCAGGCTTTTTGCGTCATGGCACAGCATGCTTGCCGCAAGCTTCACCGTGCTTAAAGGTGAAGAGGCATGCGCAAGAAAAGAAAGCAGAAGGATGAATGCTGCTGCCTTCCTCATTTTTCCACCTGTATTTTTAGAGCGCGAAGAATTTAAAAAATATGTGGTAAAAAGTGGATTAAAATAAAAAAAAAGAAAAATAAAAAAATCAGCAAGCTGAGACGCAAGATACTTGGCCTGTTGCGGTGCCGCTTTGGGAGTAGATGGTGTCCAGGACAGGAGGCGCAACAGCATATATCAGCACTCCAATCAATGCCCCAACCAATGCGGCAGTTGCCCAAACATTCGCCCTTGCGCGAGTCTCAGCGCCCATTATCTGCCCTGCCGCATAAATCACTCCCGCAACCACTATCATGAGCATGGATGCCACTGGAAGCAATCCTTTAAGCTCGCAGCAGAGGTCTTGAATTGCCATCCGTACGCTGCCACCTGTCCCAAGAGGAGGGGATGTGGCAAATGCGGCAGCAGCAACAAGAGCCAAAGTCAATGCCAATTTTTTCATATTTCTCCCCCATCAGCAGTTAAAGTCGCTTCCCTGCGAACTTCCGCTGTATATTGTTTGCAGGACAGGAGGCGCAACAGCATATATCAGCACTCCAATCAATGCCCCAACCAATGCGGCAGTTGCCCAAACATTCGCCCTTGCGCGAGTCTCAGCGCCCATTATCTGCCCTGCCGCATAAATCACTCCCGCAACCACCACCATAAGCATTGAGACAACGGGAAGCAATCCCTTAAGCTCGCTGCAAAGGTTAGAAACAGCCGCACTCACTCTTGTAAGAGGCGAGGAAGCAGCTGCCAAAAGAGCGCTTATAGCAAGCAAAGCCAATAGAATCCTTTTCATTTCATCCCTCCAATTCCGAGCCTCTAAGGCTCTGCCATTCGTATTGTCGTGTTGTATTTAAAATATTTATGCTGGCTTTCCCAAAAAAAAGCGCCGGGGGTGAGATTTGCTCTCCATCTGGAAATTGAACTCACACGAAGGTTTCCCTTCAACAGGTTAGCAACCTGCCGCAATACCGGATTATGCGACCCCAGCGCCTCTGCTTTTAGGGCAGATATATTCTTTTATTTCTTTGCAGAGAATCACCATTAGGTTTAGGTGCTCGGATGTATAATGACTATTTGTTGTGCGAAATTTGCCGAGCTGAGCTTACCCGCTTCAGCCAGAGGCAGAGCATAGATTCCTCTGGATTTGTGCATAGCTACTGCGGAAAATGCTATGCGAAACTGAATGGGAGGTAGATTGGATGACAGAAAACAGATATGGTGCGCCAGGGAATATTGAAGGCAGGTTCTTGAATGTGGCCAACGGTTTTCCTTTTTCATCCACAACCACAAAATGGATAACCGCATTTTTCAGGCCTGAGGCAGTATTCAAAATAGAGGCAGAAAATGCTACTGCCTTGGGCGCAGCCAAAAATTTTGTTGCTTATGGATTGCTTACCGGTGCTGCCATAGGCGTAGCAGGCTTTACCATCTCTGCTCTTAGTGGCGATATGAGTGGCGCCCTATCCGCGTTGACCTCAGTTGTCTTATTCCCCGTATCCGTCTTTGTCGTGGGGTTTATCCTATCGGCAATACTATTTGCTTTTGCAAAGATTGTGGGTGGCAAAGGAAAATTTTCCCAGCAAACATATGTTCTTTCTTTGCTTATTGGCGGCTCGGCTTTGCTGCAGCTGCCTTTCCAAGTCCTAGCTCTTCTGCCTCTAATTGGCATAATCTTCAACATACCAATTTTGTTGATAAGCGTCTATTCCATGTACAGCCAATACAAGCTGATTAAGGAAGCTCACCAGCTTTCTTCCCTCAAAGCAGCATTTGTCGTGGTGGCGCCGTTAATAATCTTTGCGATACTGGTGATTTTGCTTTTTTTCTTCTTCCTATCGGTTCTCTTGATGTCTTTAGGCAGCGTCATTTCCGCCCGTCCATAATATTTTTTTAATTTTTTCACTTTTTTCCATTCGTCAGTTTCGTTTCCCATCCAAGTTTAAATAAGTTTAATAATATTTTATGGCGCTGCTTTAGTTATTGCAAGGAGGTGTATGATGAGGAGCACAAGCATGTTTTTAGGAGCGATGCTGCTTTTAGCATTCTCTGTGGCTTTTGCCGAGCCTTATCCTGACCCAACAGGTCCGGCAGGCTATCCAAGCCCAGCAGCAGGCTCACCAACTTCGGCAGGGCCAACAGGAGCGCCGCAAAACCCGGATTTGAACCCGGCAGCAGCGCCAGGCAAGGCGAATCCTGATTCTGCTTCAGCTGTTCAGTCTGGCAGGGCTGTCCTTCCTGCTCCAGAGAAGGAAAAAATGGGGGACTTGAGCATGAAGATGAAGAAGGAGAAGGCTGCTGAAACTTTGCGCGCAAGGCAGAATTACGCTTTCTGCCAGCTTGATTTTGCAATAGGGCTGGCTTCTCAGATGTCAGCCGCTTCTCCTGCCCCGGATTTTGAGGCGCACCTGCAAAAGCTCCAGCAAACAAAAGAGGCTTTGGCTATGGCTGCGGCAAGCGGAGATGAGGGAGCTTATGCAAAAGCCATGAAAGAGGCGCAGAAAAGCGTGGCTGAGGCAAGCAAGGCAATCGCCAATCTGGCAAAAACCCTGCCAGAGGAGCAGCTTGCAGCCATGAAAGGCGCTTATTTAGAGCTTAAGCAGCAGATGGCATCCTGCAGAAGCGAGGCTTTGATGGCTTTGGGCAGCCAGAGGGCGCAGCAGGAAGAGAAGAATGAAGCCCTCAGGGCAGCAATCGCTTCGCGCCAAGCAGAAAAGGTGAAAGAGACTTTGGAAAAGAGATGCATCGGCTCCTCTTGTGTGCCGAAAGAAAAATACCTTGAGAATGCCAAAGGGCAAATCGCAAGATTGCAGTCAATCCTGGACAAGGCCAAAGCAAAAGGCTCGCCAGATGCCCTTGCAAAAGCTCAGGCAAAGCTGGACGAGGCAAACGCTCTTGTTTCAAAGTCGAGCGTGTATGACGAAGAGGTTGCGCAAAAGCTGAGGTCTCTGCTGGCAGAAGCAGCCTCGCTTGTGAAAGAAGCGCTATCTTCATCGAGGTGAAAATATGAAAGCCCTTATGTCAGTCGCCCTTGCAATCTGCCTTCTGGCCTTGCCTTTCATATACGGCTGCGCGCAAGAGCAGCAAAGGCAGGCGCCTCAGCAACAGCAGCTGCAAGAGCCAAAAAAAGAGCAACAGACTGGCAAGCAGCAGGAGAAAGAGCAGCCAAAGGTTGAGGAGAAAAAAGAAGAGCCTGCTCCTGCGAAAGAGGAGCAAAAGCCAGAAGCTGGTCCAAAGGATGAAGGAAAGCCGGCAAAGCAAGAGCCAGCCGCAAAGGCTGAAATCAGCCCAAAGGACATGGCTGCGCTAGAGGAGTTTGCCCAATCGGATTATCCGCAAGCAGTGGCAGAAGATTTGCCAGTGGAAATCCCGATTTTTGAAAAGCCATGAATGCGGCTTCCTTCTTTTTCCTTTCTTTTTTTTGTCAATCAAAGGCAAGATTTCCGGCGCGCCTCTGCAAAGAATGCAAGGTGGTCTTCGCCGCCGCTCCGCTTTGGTGCTTGCCAGCACGGTACAGAATGCGTAGGGCTGCTCCTTCCGGCCTGACCCGGTTGGCACAATGGACCGTCCGGCAAGGCAAAGCATCTACGCTTGAAGCAAAGGCCTTGCAGCCAATGCAGAAACTTCGCCGGACATTCGGCACCGCCAAAGAGGATTTGCGGTAAAAGGGAGCCTCTACTTCCCCTGCCTATCCTGCCTAATATGTTGCTGCTGAGCCAATTTAAATACCTATGCGCCTGCGGCATATGGCTTTAAATTTTAAGCAGGAATTTTCCTCATGCTTGCCACTCCAATCCGCTGGGTTCTCATGTTTTTGGTCGCAGGATGCGGATATTTCATAATAACAAGCGATGATTACCAGATTCGCGCAGCGGCTTTCATTTTTTCAGTTCTCTGCTGGCAGCTTTATTACATCACCATGATGTATGAGGCAGACTCCATCAGAAGCTCTGGATTGAAAAAGAAAGCGGAAAGCGAAAAAGGGCAACTGAACCATTCTTAAGCCAAGCATGGATTTGTTTTTGGGTGTTGGCATGGATGAGGAAAGCGTTCCGTCTATCGCCGTCTGCGGCGTCGGAGGAGCAGGCTGCAACACAATAAATAGGCTGATAAAGATGGGGCTGGAGGAAGCAAGCCTTTTTGCCTTCAACACAGACAAAAAGCACCTCTCCCTCGTTGGAAAAAAAGCGACACATTGCCTGCTTGGGCCTTCCATAACCAAGGGTCTTGGGGCAGGAGGGCACCCTGAAATTGCAGAGAGGGCTGCGCTTTTCTCAAGAAAGGCGATAGCAGCGCACCTTTCTGGCAAAGATATAGTTTTCATAGCCTGCGGCATGGGCGGAGGGACAGGAACGGGCGCTGCGCCTGTGATTGCGGAGATTGCGAAGAAGAAAGGAGCTTTGGTGGTTGCCTTCTGCACCTATCCCTTTGCGATAGAAAAAGGCAGGCAGGCAAAAGCCCTCCATGGGATAGAGAGGATGAGGCAGTCAGCAGATACAGTGGTGCTTATTGACAACAACAGGCTGGTGGATTATGCCCCCAATCTTCCAATAGAGCAGTCCTTCATGCTCCTTGATGAGATTGTGGCAAAAGCCATAAGAGGCATATCCAAGACCATCCTGGAGCCATCTCTTCTCAACCTGGATTTCATGGATTTGCGCGCGGTGATGGAGGAAGGCGGCATATCCTTGATTGCGGTTGGAGAGGCTTCAGGGTATTCCAAAGTGGAGGATGCTGCTGAGGCCATACTCAAAAACCGCCTTTTGGATGCGAACATTGAAGGCGCCAAAAGCGCGCTGCTTCACATCACAGGCGGAGAGGATTTGACTTTGGGGGAAGCCACAAGGCTAGGCGAGCTGCTCACGCAGCAAGTCTCTCCTGATGCTAATGTGATTTATGGCGCCAGGACCGAGCCATCTTACCACAAAAAGATAGAGGCAATCGCCATCTTCACAGGGCTTTCATCTTCATACACTCTAAAGCAAAGGAAAATCTAAATTCTGAATGCAAAGTATCGTCATTATAAATATTAATATAAAATTGTGTAAAAGGTGATGCTTTGAGCAGCAGAAAGCTTCTCGGTCAGGGAGCAACCGAATATCTTGTTTTGCTTGCAGTCATTCTTGTAGTTGCTTTGGTTGGAATTGCTCTCCTTGGAGATGTTTTTGGTAGGACTAGTGACGTGAAGCTTTCGCAAAGCCAGTCTTACTGGTCAAGCGCCTCTCCTCTTGCAATTGTCGCATCATCCATTTACCGCAATCCATCAAGCACTTCGCACTATCCTTACCTTAGGGTAAAAAATACTGGGGCAGACCCGATAAGGCTGCGCGCCATAGTTGCAGGCAACAACGTTCTTAACACCTACAGGTCTGCAAACGGAATCACGCAATCCATCTCTTCTATTTACATACCAGCAGGAAGAGAAATATGCTTTGGAAGCTACGGAAGCAACTGCCAATACTCTATAGCTTTTGTTCCGGGTTCTTCCGGCTCTGCCGAGTTGCCTCCCAATCAGATGTTTGCCACAGATACTGTCTGTAGCACTGATGGCGAAGGTGTCGTGTCTGTTCAGGACTTCGGCTTTGATTATGATATAATAAAAGGAAATTCCGTGCTGTCTAGAAGATTTGTTGGACAAACCCCGCTTGTCATTCCATGCGGAGTCTGCACAGGGGGCTCATCTTGCTACTGGTGACAGCCCGTCTGTTTTTCTTTTTGGCAATCTCCAGACACCTCTTTATCGGTACCTCAAAAAAGCGCCAATCCCGTAAAATGAGCCCAAAAACTGCGCCCCTTCTGCTGTGTCTGCAGACACCACCACCACCTCCACCCCCATCTTTTCTGCCAATTCTATCAAATCATCAAGCAGCGGCTTTTCTGACTCAAGCCGAAGATTTCCGCCAATGCTTTTTATTTTCTCCTCAAGCTCAGATGGGCTTTTTGAGGTCACAAAGTGTTCCTTCCCTGTTGCGCTGTCAACAAGCTTGGCTCTCTTGTAGCCTAGCCCTTCTGAAACCAAAAGAAGCGAGGCTTGCCTGCTTTCAAGGGCTTTCCTGACTTCGCTTTCGCCATATGCGGCAAGCCCTCCGCTTACAACCTCCTTTATGAAGCGCTCAACCAATATCCTCTCTTTTATGGCTTCCTGCTCTGCTATGATGCCCTCGCTTTTTGCCATCACTTCGCGAACCCCGTACTCGTCAGTGTAGCCTGTATCCACCACCCCAAGTATTTTTATCTGGTAGTTGAACGGCGACATCTTGACAAAGTTGTCCTTCGCAGGCCCTGGCCCGCCGATTATCACTCCTTTGACGCTGTTGAGGAAATACCGGTCCATGGACTCCCCAATCCTTTTGTAGTAAAGCTCTATGGACTCCTCAATCAGCCTCTCATATCTTCTTGCTGACTGCCCGCCTTTCCTTATTTTCGCATGCGCAGTGGAGTTGAGGCGGTGGAGGATGCGGACAGTGGTGCCCTTAAGCTCTGCCAACGTGCACTCTCTTCCGTCCAAAACCACGATTCCATAGGATTCGCTTGCGGCAAGCATCCTCTCAAGAGGCTCAAGGAAAAACCGGGAGTCGCAGCGGTAAATCTGCACATTTATCGGCTCAGGCGGATAAACCGTGAAAAGCTCAATATCCACCTTCGCCGGGTTGTCTGACACATTGCCGCAGAAAATCGCAACCCCTGACTCTGGAACGGTGTTGCCATACGTTTTGAGGTGGTGGAGAATGCGCTCAAGGGCGTCGCCGACGTTTTTGCGGGTGGATTTTGATTTTATGTTTTGCGCCTGCCCTGCTTCCTCCCTAAGCTTGTTGCTCATTTCATGGACTGGCTGGTTTGCTGGTATGTAGACTGAGATAAGCTCGGTGCCACTGCCTTTCATCTCACGCAGGCGCTCAAGCTGCTTTTTAAGCTCGTATTTTGCTTTTGTCTTGTCCGCCTGTTCAGCCACTCAAAAACCTTCCTTGAAAAATTCCACTTCTCCGCTTTCAAGCGAATAATAGGCTCCAACTATCATCAGCTTGCCCTCATTCTCAAGCCTTCGGAGAAGCTTGCTGTTTTCCCTTATCTTTCGTATTTGTATCTTCACATTCTCAATGACAGCAGCTTCCGGGTCTTTTTTCGCTGCCTCCACAGCAGGCTGGAGCGACTTGATTACTTCTCCAAGATTCCCATCTGCGCTTGCTTTTGAGCATGCGGCTTTCACAGCCCCGCAAGACTGGTGCCCCATGACCACAAGAAGAGGCACTTTCAGATGCTCCGCTCCATATTCCAAAGAGCCTATGTCTCCAGGCTCCAGATAGTTGCCTGCTTTTCTGGTTATGAACAGGTCTCCCAGCCGTGTGTCGAATACGAATTCAGGAGTGGTGCGCGAATCAGCGCAGTCCACAATCATCGCAAAGGGATGCTGCCCTTTCACAAGCTCTTTTCTTATCTTAATCACATCCCAATTCTCATGTTTGCCTTCCACAAATCTCCTGTTTCCGCTCTTTAGCCTCTCAAAAGCCTCCTGCGACCTCAAATTCACATCGGGTCCCATGTGCTTTTTCACAAAATCGCCTCCTTTTGCCTTTTCAAGATTTTCTTGCCTTCTATTCAGCTCCATTTTCATATAAGCACCTCTAACCATTCGCTTTTGAGAAGAATTCGGCTATTCCGCCTCGCTTTCCACAAGATAGGCGACTATCTCCTGCAAGGCATAAAGCTTGGAGAACTGCCTGGCTTCCTTTTGGGAGAATACTCCTTTGGAGTCGCGCCCAGAAAGCCTGCGGTCGTAAAGGGCATTGATGCTCTCCCTCTCCTTAAGGATTATGTTCCCCTTGTAAAGCCTTATAACCAATCTGCCTTGGACAGCTTTCTGGGTCTCATCCACAAACGCGTCAATCGCCCTTCTCAATCTGGAATGCCAAAGCCCTGCATGCACCAGCCTGCTCCACAAGGCATCCATGCTCTGCTTTGCCAAAAGCTCTTGGCGAGTCAGCGTAAGCTCCTCCAGCTTTTGGTGCGCAAAAAGCAGTATTGATGCCGCCGGGCATTCATACACTTCCCTGACTTTCAGCCCCACAACCTTGTCATCCATCACATCCATCCTGCCTATGCCATGCTTTCCCCCAACTTCGTTGAGCTTTTGGATGATTGCGACCTTTTCTTTCAGCTTTTCTCCCCCAATTTTGGCAAAAGACGCCTCTCCTGAATGGAATGCAAGCTCGATTTCTTCCGAAGAATCAGGAGCCTCCTCAGGCGAGGCGGTCCATTTGTAAGCGTCTTTTGGGGCTTCTTTCTCCTCCACAAGCTTTCCTTGCCTCACTGTCCTTCCCCAAAGGCTTTCATCAGCTGAGAATTTTTCTGCCCGCTCCAAATTGGTCAGAAGCTTGCTTTTGGCAGCAAATTCAAGCGACTGGTCGCGCCGCAAATCCAAGTCGCGCACAAGAGCCATTATGCGAAGCTCAGGGGCAAGCACTCTGAGTGAATTCTCCATGCACAAGGAGTCATTGCCCATGCCCGATGAGCCGTGGGCTATTGCCTGGCAGCCATGCTTTCTTGCCGCTTGGACCAGGGCGTGCGCAAGCGCCGGCCTTACAATCCCGCCGCCATTGGCTTTCCGGTCATGGCCAAAATTGGACTTCACTGCCCGCATCACTGCCTCTGCCACCTCCTGCTTGGCATCCACCACTAAGCATTGCTTGAACATTTTTTTGGCATTCTCCTCAATCCTCCGGAAATCCGACCGCTGCCCCACATCCACCACAACTGGGAGGACAGTCATTCCTGCAAGCTCAACAAGCTTTCCAACCACTGCCGAGTCCAAGCCTCCTGAATATGAAAGGGCAACTTTTTTCACGTTCGGGTAGTCCTTTGAAATCTGCTTTGCCAAAGACTCAAACTCCTGCATATCCTCACCTTTTCCTCAAAAGCCTGGATGCCGCAATCCCCCCGAATGAGAACAGCCCTGCTGCCATCAGAAAAGCAATGGCGTAGTCTGCCTGCTTGGGGGTTTTTTCTTCTCCCGCCTTCTCCGCCAGCTTCTCCTCCTCATCCTTCTTGCTTGTCTTTGCTATCTCCTCCTCAATCTCAAGCGCAGCCTTGTCCAGCTCATATGAATATTTCAGTATCCTGTATGCGTCCGCAAAAGAGGCGTTGGCTTCTTTCGCCTCCTGGTATAAATAAGCGCCTTGGCTCTGATAAATCTTTCCCCAAAGGGTTTTCCTTTCGCCTTCAGCAAGCTTTTCTGCTGCGGAGGAAAGATTTGCCTCGCCCCCGGAGGCTATCTGCTGCATGGTTGCGGCATATGTTGCCTCATAAATTGCCGCCCCGTATTTTCCGGTTTCATTGGCTTTCAGCCCGTTTTTGAGGTGCCAAATTGCGTCATAATCTGGGCGCTTTGCCGAATCTATGGCTTCCTTTGCTTCCGCAAGCTTCTGGGAAGACAGGCTGGAAAGCAGGCTTTCGTCAATAGGCCTGCCGCCTATCTCAGCAGCGTGCTTTCCAAGCTGTTGCGAGATGTCGCACCAGCTGTATGAGTAAAGGACATCGCGCAAGGTGGTGTATCCTCCCTGCTCCTCCCGCCTTTCAACCGTATCGTTCAGCTTGCTTTCAGACCAAATTCGGCGGAGGTCTGCGCCTATCGCCCAGTGGATGTTTTCGGCGGTCTTTGCAGGAGGCTGCAGGCTGGCTGCGCACTTCTTTGCGTTCTGAATAGTCTTGTCGAAATCCACCTTGGCATCGCCCAGGCGGGCGTATTCGGCATCAATTGAGAGCAGAAAAGCCGAGTTTGCTGCAGTGAAAGGGTATCCGGCTGCTATAAGATAGCGGTATTTTGAGATTTCGGAAAGGAAATACTCTCGCATGGCTTTCTCCTCAGCGCTTTCTCCGCTCTCCCTGAAAGCCTGCCTGACTTTCTCCTCAAGCTCATCCACCACCTTTCTTGCCACAAGCGAAAACCTTGCCATGTCTTTGTCCGCTTCCCTGATTTTAAGCGAGGAAGGCAGCTTTCTGCTTTCCGGCTTGAACTGGGAGTCAAACTGCTCAGAATAGCCTGAGAAGGCAATCCTTTCGGCTTCCTGCAGATTTGAAACCTCAATCACCTTGAATTCGCGGCTGCTTGAAAGCGTGGAGAATAGGACCGCCTCATGAATTTTCATAGGCTTTGGCACAAGGAAATATTTCGCTTTTGACTCAAAAACTCCCATTCCCTTTTCAATTATGCCCCCCACTTCCCCTATCCTTCCTCCTGGCAGAATAGAGCCGGTCATCACAATGTCTTTCCTTATGCTTTTGTTCATCAGCGCAGCTTTTGCGGCAATAGCCATGGCTGCTCCTGCAGAAGGGCCATCCACAACATTCTCCCCGAAGTTGCCCTTTATCCTGAACAGCACATCGCACTCCTTTCTCATTATGCCGCTTCCGGCAAAGGCATGCTCCACAGCCGCCTCCTGCGACTCCTGCGTCAAAAGCCCGGTCCTTGGGTGTATTGAGGTGTATATCGTCCCGTTTCCTGGCCGGACATCCACCTCAAGCAAGAAGACTCCCCCCCTGTCCTCCCCGGTTACTGCTGCAAGATATATGCTCCTTGTGGCATTCGGGCAGTAGGCAAATTGGCTGGGAAAAATTGCAAGCAAAGCCAATGCGGCAGCCAAATAAAGCAGCCTTCCCATGGCTTTTGCTTGGAGTGCAAGGGATTTAAACCGCTATCGTTTCGCAGCCTCCTCCACCTGCTCCAAAAGCTCTGGGCGCTTCTCAAAGTGCTTTCTGCAAGGCTCAAGCGCTTTTGCAAGAAAGCCTGCCACGGCATTCTTCAAGTCAGCAGGGTGCAGCTTTCCTGCTTTGTAGTCCTCCAAAAGCTGGGAATATGAGAAAAATTCAGCATCCCCGCCAAATTTCGCCGGCCTCTCCACGCGAAGGCTTGCTTGCGGAAAGACAAAATGCTTGCAGATTTCAAGCACAGGGTTGTTTTCCTCTGACTTTTCAGGGCAATACGCCCCTTTGAGCTTCTTTCTTATCTCCTCCTCAGAATCGTGTATGAATATGCAGGAGCCTGGCTTGCTTTTGGACATTTTTGAGGATATCTCCAAATCCTCCTTCTCATCCTGCCCAATCCCCATCCTCTGCGGGCCATTCAGCCCCATAAGAAGGGCATGGTGGATAGCCACAGGCTTCTTTTTCCATCCGTGCTTGCTTGAGATTTCCCTCGCAAGCATGTGCACCTTCCTCTGGTCCATCCCTGCATGGGCAATATCCACGTCAAGAAGCCTCATGTCCGCTGCCTGCATGGCAGGATAAAGGACTGAGGCGCAATCAAGCGCTTCCTTTTGCGACCTGCCCATTATGGTGGTGCAGCGCAGCATCCTGCTTATGCTGGTGTCTTTGGATATCCTAAGGACTTCTTTCCAGTAGTCTGCGTCATAAATCTCTGAAGCCAAGACATATCTTACTTTGCCCTCCTCCAGCCCAAGGGAAAGGAAAGCAGACTTGAAATATCCTTTTGCCACCTGCTGTATTTTCTCCAGGTCTCCTCCAAGCTTGCCGTTTATCCAAGCGTGGTAATCGGCAAGGAAAATTGTCGGGCGAATCCCTGCTTTCATGAAGTCCTTCAAAAGCATAGCGGTCAGAAGCCCTGAGCCAATATGGACTTTTCCTGAAATCTCAAAGCCTATGTAATGCGTCGGGGAGGAAGAGGACTCAAAAAGGCTCATGAGCTCCTCTTCAGTCACAATTTCGCAAATCGGGCCTTTTTTCACAAGCCCAATTCTGGTGTAAATGTCCATGCCGTCAGCTCTCCACAGCCGAGATGTCGCAGGAGACTCCTTCTGAAGCCTCTTTGCCGATTCTTATCTCCATGTGCCTTTGGAAAAATTGGTATCCTGGAGAGCCAGCTTTAATCAGGATATATGGCTGGCTGGAGATTTCCGCAAGCGCCTGCTCATAGCTCATCTTCGCTGTGCGGTTGCTTTCTGGCCGGCTCGCCAAGCAGCCATTCTCATCGCATCCTATGTTTGTGAGCTCCTTTCCTGCCAACCTGCCTTTGCTTATTATGTCCACTCCGCACTGGTAAATTGCTGATGCCTGGTCTCCTTCAGCTCCTCTCACATCATAAAGAAAGGCGGCTTTGCCTGAATTTTGGAGCAAAAAGTAAAACTCCCGCCCATCAGAAGGCAGGTCCTGCTTTGGAGAAAAGAGAAAAACGTAGGCAGATGCGGCCAATGCTGCCAAGGCAAGCAGGGCGAACAGCATTTTCTTCCTATCTTCTGAAAGCGGCGCTTCTGGTTTTTTCTGCATGCTGGCACCTTAATTTAGTATGTTGGCTATGTCGCACATGGGCTTTTTGCTGTAATAGTTCTGGTTGCCTTTTATTATTGCCTGCTTTGCCACCACAGTGGTGAATATGGGAGGCTGGTTTGCCTCGGAGTACTTCAAGTCAAATACAGGGACATCTGGCAAGCTGTCCAGGCACTTTTCAGCAGTCTGATCGGCGACTTCCTTGTAGGTCAGGTTTGTGGAGTTGGTGGAGTTCATGGGCAGAAGGTACCTGCACCTGCTTCCGTCTATGTAGTACTTTATGGTTTTCTTGCCCAAAATCGCAAGCTGGGATTCTATCTGAGAGGCGCATTTGTCCATGGCTTTCGCAGTTTCTGAGCCCACTCCTGTCTGATGGACCACCACAGCTGCTTTGTCGGAGTGCTTGAGCGAATTGAAAAAATCGGAAAAAGACGCATATTTTTCGCTTGAAAGGACAATTCCGTAAAACCCTATTGAGCCGGCAAGGAGAATAAATGCGAATGCCACAAAAGCCAGCACCCAGCCTGATATCGCCAGCTTGCTTTTGAACATCCCGTGGAAGTGGTGGAATATGCCTGCGAATGCCAAAAGCGCAAGCGCAAGGATTGAAAGGTCAATCACGCCCAGCGCAACCGGAAGGACGTAGGCTGCCATGCTTTGGCGCGTCTTGAAGGATATGGGAGCCATGCTTGAGGCAAGAGAGACTGTGCTGTCAATCGAGCTTCTGCCAAAGCTGTTCCCAAGCTCAAATATTGGCAAAAGCGGGCTGCTTGAGGAGCTTGCAAGGTAAGCCCTCACCTCGCTTGAAAAAGCGCCGTATTCTGCCTCAATTTCAGCGTATTTCTCAGAAGTCATTGGGGGCTTGAGCTTTTCATCAATCTTGTTTTTCTTCTCCGCAAGGCCGTTGTATTTTTCTGCCATCTTGCCATCAAGAGGATTGGTTTTCCACAAAGCCTGAAGCAGCAAGTCCCCTGCGCTGTCCTGCGCCTCAAGGGCAGAGTGGTATGCAGAAGTGGAGTTGTTTATCATGCCTGAAAGCTTGGCTGCTTCATCAGTGTATGCAGACAAAAGCGGCTCAAAGCCGTCAAACTGCCTTTTTGCCACCCGCTTTTCAAGCTCCTCCTCTTTTGAAAGGAAGGAGTCTGCTGCTGAAACAAATCCGGAGTCTGCCACCAATGCCCTTGCGGCAAGCACTTTCTCCTTGAGGGAGGCGTATTTGCCCTTTGCTGCGCTGTATTTCGGCTCATATATCTTCGCCTTCTCCTCGCCTTCCCTGTAGGCTATCCTTTCCTGGGTAGAAAGCGCTATTTTTGCAGATACCTTGTTGAGGCTGGAAAAAGGCGCGGTCTTGGACCTAAGCTCAGCTATCTTTGCCTTGCCTGAGCTTATGGCAGAGTAGTCGAATTTGGGCTCAGGGCAGATTCCTATGCAGTCTGCGCAAGAGTATGTCTCAGGGAATATCAGCTTGCTTTTTTTGACCTCATCAGCAGCGCTTTTCATCTCATCCAATGCAGATTCCATGGAATTAAGCGAATCTGCCACCGTCCCTGCAGAAAATCCTGAGTGGGCAGACTGGAACTTGGCATAGGCAGTGTTGAGCTTTTCTATGGATTTTGAGTATGATAGTATGTGGCCTGCAAGAACATCAACTATGCAGCCGTCTGCTCCGGAAAGGGTGCAGATGAGCGTGGCAGTCATCGTGCAGCTTTTCATGTCGCTGCACGGCTTGTGGGAAAGAAGGGTTCCCTGCTCATAGCAAACCTTTTCAGCAGGGCCGAATTTGGTTTTTGCATTCCTGCTTTTGTTGAAAGCCTCGGCAAACCCCAAAAGCGCCTCCATGTCTTGCTTTGAGGGGTAAAAGTTCTGCTGGTAATAGTAAGATATGGCTGCGGCAATATCCTGCGTGCTTGTGGCAAGCTTGCCGTCAATCAAAAGCAAGGCTTCCTCTCCATTTATCCGGACTATTTTCGCTGTGCTGTTGTTGTATGAAAAGTCTGTGTAGTTTATGCTTGCGTTCTTTTCTGATGCGAAAAGGTAAGGCTCAAGCGAAAATTCTGCAGCAAAAGACAATGAAAGCATCACGCAAATAAGCGCAACAGTCCTCATCTGAACAAACCCCCGGCCGCCGCCTTCTTCTTTTTGCTTCCTTCAATTATTTATACCTTAGCCTAAGGGGTTTTTGGAAAAGAAAGAAAAATAAAAAAGAAGGGAAAGGGGGCGTTTGCCCCCCGAAGGCGCTTACTTCCTCTTTATCCCAGCAATGAACTGGTCTGCAGCAGCCAAGGTCTCCTCAGCAGTGTATCCTGCCACCACAATCTTGCCGGTTGAGATCTCCTTGACAACAGGACCGTCTTTCTTCAAGTCGATCTCGCTGCCCTTGAGAGCATCGGCAGTCAGGGTGTTGACCATTGGCCCACCGACCAGGATTGCTGCGCCAGCGCCCTTTGCCTCAGCGTCCGTGTACACCAGCTTGGAGGTGAGCGCGTACGGCTGGGACACCACAACACTTGCGGTGTTGTCTGGGCTGATGACTGGCTTGAGGCTTGCAGCATCCACTGTGCATGCTGGCGCTCCTCCAGGCCCAAGCACAGAGCAAGAGCCTGCAGTGGCGTCAATTGCCTTGACAAGCACAGTCACTCCTCCGAACACCTTGCTTTCGCCCACTCCGAGAGTGTAGTCCACAGCTCCGCTTGGGTTGGATGCAGTGTCGGCAGTTGCAAAGGTGAAGGAAGCCATTCCCACTCTCTTTGCAACCTTCATGCTGGCGTCAGTGCTTCCCACATTTGTTACCTGCGAGCCGCGCTCAGTGACAAATTTCAGTTCTTTCTCAGCAAAGGCGCTGTCTCTTACGCCCAGGTAAGCAACTTTTGAGGTTGCAGAGTCTGAGCTCTTGAACTTGAACGGGTCGGTTCCGCTTGAAGTGGTGTTGAAGGGGAATGCAGTTAGGACTTTGGTGTTGGAGTTGGTGTCATTCTTTCCGGCATCCTCTTGCAAGACAACTGCGCCGTTTCCAAAGCCCATATTTGCGGTGTTGTTTGTAAAGAAGATGGCTCCGTATGCAGCGCTGTTTTCTCCTGCCTTCTCAAACTTGACCGCATTTGCCAAAGAGCTGATGCCTGATGCAGGTGCGGACTCCAATGTCAAATTCTTCCAGTTCCAGCAGTCTTTACCAGGAAGCTGGAAGAAGACCTTTGGCTTTGCATTGGGAGTATTGTAGTGAGATAGGTTTTGTGTTCCGTTTGGTGAGGAGTTTGCGGGTCCAGCTACTCCAACCGGATCAAAAAGCACGGTGTCCACCATGTTGCTTCCAAGCAATCCGGTTCCTCCAAGGTAGTTGCCACCAGGAGTCTTTATCCTGATAAGCTTGGCAATGTAGGAGAGGTCATCTGCAGAGTTTGGCTGGCAGACTGCGTTGTCTCCTTCAGCAGTTGCAACTCTGTAGGTGCTCTGCGAGACTGCGTTGAGGGTCAAAACCTCATAGTCGTCATCAGTCAAATCAAGCCCATCATAGGTGAGCTTGAAGGTTGGCTTGCTTTTCAGGAAGCTGTAGGTGTCTCCTGCTTTGTATTTGTTTCCTGAGAAGGTGTCGATGTCGTAGACAACTATCTCTCTCAGCGAGTCTGATTTGTTGGATGAGCCAGAAGCCCTGTCCCTGTTCTTCCACAGAAGAGAAACCTTGAAGTTCTTGTCCACATCATTGGATGGCACAAGGTTGTATCTTGAGCCGTCTTTGAGGGTTATCTCATCTGAGTAGATTGCCATCTCAGCCCACTTTGCATTAAGGGTGAAACCAGGCGCAGTCTTGTAGACGTGTATTTTCACGCTTTTGCCGGTTCCGCTTTGGGTGAAAGTGTAGGTGGTTCCTGGGTCAACCTGGATCTGCCCAACCACAGCGTCGTTGGCGTCAAGCACATCAATGATTGCAGGGTGCTTGTTTTCTTGTCCAACGGCAACTGAAATGTCTGACAGCTTTATCTTGAAGTCTCCTGCATCAAGAGTCTGCCCGACATTTATGATGCCGTATTTTGCCTCCTTGGCAAGCTTGATCTGGCCTCCTTTCTTGACAGATGTCTCATCAGGGTGCGGGTCTATGTTCGGGTCTTTGAGCTCGCTTATTATCCACTTGCTTCCCATGAAAGGTATCTCAACGCGGTGCTTTTCAGTCCTTGCGTTGGATTCAGTTCCACAGGAGGTCCAGTCATCAGAGATTGAGCTGTTTAGGTCTCCAGTGCACACAGGAACTCCAAAGTCGTTTCCTGCGAACTTGACGCTGTAAGCCATCGCAGTGTAGGTATTGACTGCAACATCCCTAATTGAGGAGTCGGAGTCGTACTTCACAGCATCATTTGACGAGCCAACCCAGAAGCTTTGCTGGACTGTGTAAGTTGAGCCAGAGCCTGTTGCCTGGTAGTCTTTTACCTGAGTGTCCGCAAACCCAGTGAATTGGGAGGCGCCAATCCTGTAGAGGTTGGTGGAGATCGGGTCATTTGCCACTCCTCTAAGAGGCGTAGTGACGCTTGATGTGTCAGGGGAGCTCAAAGTTGAGTTGTATTTGTCTTCCTCCTTGGTGCTGATACGGTTAGCCAGAGCCCTGTCAATCGTGTCGGTTATCAGGGTCTTGAAGGTGTGCGCTCCTGCAACCACTCCTGGGACGGTCACAGAAAGGGTCACCTTCTTGCTGCTCTCCACAATAGAGCAGGTTCCTGCTCCGCTCACTCCGCTTCCCACTGTGCAGGTTGGAGTCCCGCTCATGGTGGCGGTGAGGGTGGAGCTCTTGTAGGCTTCGTTCGCAATCTTTGCCGCGATGTTGGCTGCTGCCACACCGTCGGAGATTGCCGCCTTGCTGCCGACATAAATCTTCACGGTCGGCTGTCCGTTCTGGTCAACCAGCTGCGTGTTGCCATAAACCACGTCGGCAACTGCAACTGCGGACAAACCGAGGACCGCTGCGCCGGCAAAGGCTGCGATTTTCCTCACGTTTATTCCTTTCATTTTTTCACCTCAAATGTCGTCTTTCAGGGCAAGGTACAAATCTTATCGACGACATTTATCTTTTGCCCTGTATTCTTTCCTTTCATTCCTTTTTTCGTACCTTTCCCCTCGAGAGCTTGGTCAGTCTCTCTCATAGGAGACTGGCTTTGATGTCTTTAGCTACATTTATAAAGTTTGTCCAATTTTTTAAAAAATATTTTATAAAAAAAATATATAATATCGTCATTATCCGTATTATTCAACACAGAAATGACGAATTCCTGTGGTTATAAGAGATTAAAGCTGTCATTTTCTTTCTCCATAGGCGCGCTTGAATTGCGCATACTCGTTCAAGTCTGCCTGGGTGATTGAGGGCCTTCTTCCGCTTATGGCTTTGACCACAAATTCAGTGTTGAATGGCGTTATCTTCCCTGCAAGCTCGTTCCGCACAAGCTGCATTTTGACCTCCTGGCATACCGAAGCTATGTCTGCGCCTGAAAATCCTTCGGTAAGCTCAGCCATCTTCCTGAAGTCCAAAGTTTTCAGCACCTCATCTGCCACCATGTCCTCGGCCTTGCGCTTCTGCTTTTCATCCATCTGGCTGTAGCCTTTGAGCTTGGCGGCAAGCTTTCTTGCATATCCTTTTATTGCCTTGGCAAGGCTTATGGCAAACAGCCTCTCCCTTGCAGGAAGGTCTGGCGGAGGTATATATATTATCTTGTCAAACCTGCCAGGGCGAAGGATTGCAGAGTCCAAGGCAGAAGGCTTGTTGGTGGCGCCAATTATCATGACATTCTTGAGCTCCTTCACTCCGTCTATTTCCTGCAAAAGCTCGGTCAGTATGCCTCCCCTGTACTCGTTTCTGCTTGGGGCAAGAGCCTCAATCTCATCAATGAAGACCAAGGCAGGGGCGGACTCGCGCGCCCGGTTGAAAACCTCCTTGACATAAGCCGCAGGGTGCTTGTCTTTGCCTTTCATAAGCTCTGCTCCTGAAATGGATAGGAAATTGGCTTTAAGCTCATTGACTGCGGCTTTGACAATCATGGTCTTTCCGCATCCTGGAGGCCCGAACAAAAGCAAGCCTTTGGGAGGCTTGACATCCATCTCCTTAAGCAATTCCTCATGAAGAAGGGGAATCTCTATGGCTTCCAAAAGGATTCTTCTCACCTCGTCCAAGCCAGCCACGTCTTCCCAGCGGACCTTGTCAGGCTCAGGCTCCTTCTCCACAGCCTCGGTCCTGCGCTCATAGTCCATGCGGAACTTCTCGTAAGTTTCAAGCTGCTCAAGGGAGACTGAGGGCTTGATTTTCTTTATGGTGGAGACCAGGTGGCTCATGGTTATTGGAACCACTGCGTCGGATTTGAGGGCCTCCCGCGCGGCAAGCCTGGAAGCCTCAGTGCATATGTTCTTTATGTCTGCGCCAGAATAGCGCTCAGTCATTGCCGCAAGCTTGCCGTAGTCTATGTTCTCCTCGCGCGGAAGCTTGGAGAGGTGCACTTTGAATATCGCCTCTCGGGCTTTGGCATCCGGCAGGTGCATGTAGATGACTTTGTCAAACCTTCCGGGCCTCATAAGCGCCGGGTCCAGCTGGTCTGGGACGTTGGTTGCTCCAATTGTTATTACTGTCTTTTTGCCCTTGAATCCGTCCAGCTCCTCCAAAAGCACGCTCATTATGCGCGGGGCAACATCATCTGAGGTGTAGGCGTCCCTTCTTTTGCCTATGGAGTCAATTTCGTCAAAGAAAAGCACGCAAGGGGCGTTTTTGCGGGCTATCGCGAACACCTCTGCCACATTCTTCTCCGACTCTCCATACCATTCGGAAAGCAAATCCGAGCATTTGACGTAGTAGAACCCAAGCGAAAGCTCTTTGGCAAGGGCTTTCATCAGCAGGGTTTTGCCTGTTCCAGGAGGGCCGAAAAGCAGGATGCCGTTTGGCGGCTTTATCCCATAAGTGTAAGTCAGCTCCTTTTGCTTCAGGGGGGCAACTATCGCCTCGCGAAGCTCAAGCTTGACATCCTCATAGCCCCCCACATCATCAAGCGAATCCACACCCTCAGAATCTCCCAGGTCCTGCAACCCGAATTTGCCGAAAGCCTTCTGCTTTTTTGCCCTAATCACCTTCTTTTCCTGCGATAAGGCGAACCCATAGTGCTCCAAGACCGCAATTGCCCCCACCGACAGCCCGCAGTAAAGGAAAGCCAGCTCAGAGAAGCTGTTGCCGAATGCCGGCGCAGTAACCGCATTTGCGGCAGGGACTATGAAAAGCGAAAGGGAGGAAAGCGCCTGCTTGTAGCGGTGCTCAAACCTGGCAGGCAAAAATGCGCAAAGGAAAAGCGCGGCTGCCCAAGCAGCAAGCTGGGGCAATGCGGAGTCTTTTGCAAGCAAAGTGATGGTGTTGCTGCCTATCTTTTCAATGGCAGGTGAGACATACCTCAAATTGTCAATTGAGAACATGGAGGCAAAAGCCATGCCCATCTCTGAGATTAAGAGCCCCAGCTCAACAGCAGGCTTGCCATTGTTCTGCAGCTGGTCCATGGCAGGCCCATAAAGGCTTTGGTAGCTGTTGGATATGGTTATGAAGGAGGAGGTGGGCTGAAGCCACACGGTGGAAAGCAAAAGCACAATGAATATGGCAGGAAGGGAGATGGCAAAGCTATGCTGGCTTCCAAAGTGCATGGCAGCTATGCCCAGCGCAAGGAAGATGAACCCTGAAAGGAGGGAAATGGGCTCAGGGGCAAATGGCATCAGGATTGCCACCTGCAAGAAAGATATGGTTTTCCAATGCTCAAATGCCTCAAACAAGGTTATTGCAAGCGCCATGCTGAAGACCCATGCCAAGACTGGCGCTTGGTATGCCACCGCAGGAAGCGCCAATGCCATGCTGGCTATTGTCCCAAAAGGAGGCTGCTTGTACGCTATGACTCCAGTAGCAATTGCAAGCAGAAACACAATATATATTGGATAGAAAGGAAAGGAGAGGAGCATGAAAAGGGTGCCTAAGGCAACCAAAATCGCCCCGCCAATATTCTCATCGCTTCTTATCATCTGGATATTGGCAAGTATCTTTTGCCTGCCCATCCCAAGCCCGCCAGCTGAAAAATCGGACATGAGTGCAAATCGGTGTTAGATAATTTAATTATTATACTTGGATTATAATTGCTGAATTTGTTGCAATAAATGGTAAAAGATATATTTAAAAAATCTCGTTTTGATTAATTTAGCATGGCAGACAGAATGCACTTTGTTTCAAAAGCTGCCCATCTTGACAGGGATTTCAAGCAAATAACCATGCCTATGATGAGAAAAAGGCTTTTGGAGCACAAAAATGAGGTCAAAGCCGGAGTTGCAAGTTTTGAAGTCCCTTTGACCAAAAGGCAGATTGCCCGAGGGCTCACTTATCTTGAGGAGTGCAACGTCTTTATGGGCCTTCTTGTGGAGAGGGCAAAGGAAGCCCCTGAAGACTCTCTCCCCACTCTTATCAAGACTATGGAAAGCACAATCAAGGAGGTTGAAAGCCTCTCTCCTCCAAGCCTTGTTGAGAAGTCAGATTTTGCAAGCTTGGGGTCTCTTCTGTCCTTGTACAAGCTGCCAAAAAAAGCTGAGCAAATAGCAGAATCTTTCGGGAAGGCCGCGTTCAATTCAAGGCTGGTTCTCCTCAAAGAAGAAAATAATTCAGGGATATATCTGCATGGGAAGCCAAATGCTTGCGTTGGTTCGCTTTCCATACTGTCCACAAATATCCCAGAAGGCCATCTTTTCAGCCCCTCAACCAAGCTGGTTTACCCAGTGGTTGAGGTGGATTATGATTTTGCATCCAAATCTTTCAAAGTGCAGTCTATGGTCATGAAGATTTCAGCTAACGGATCCAAATTCCAGCTTCCGCTCCTCAAAACGCTCAATGACATGGTTGAAGAAATGGGGGTAAGCTTCATCTTCTTCCTTGATAGCCTGACTGCCGCAGCAGAAAACATAGGCTTGGCTCCAAAAAAAGTGGAGGATGCTCTCCACACCCCTTCCGCATATTCTTTTGAGTGCAGGACCCCCTCGCTCAAAGACCCAGACCCCGCCAGAAACAACAATTTCAGGCATTTTGTGTTTGAGGCATCCATTGAGATATCTTCCCAAAGAGCGCAGCATTTCTCAAGCGTGGTTGGGTCTGCGGTGCTTCCTGACGGAGCTCTTTCAATAACCATCTATTATGGCTCGCATGAGAGGAGCGAAAGGTTTGTCTACAGCAGAGAGCACAAGGCCTTCATTTACAAGCGCTAAAGGCGCTGCTCCACTTTTTTGGCAAAGTCTTGCAGTATGTTCATGTAGTTTATGTAAGCGTCAAAGGGGGAGTCATAAGGCGAAAAGTAGTTGTGCACGTCTTGGTCAGACAAGGACTTTGTGCACATATAATAGAAGTGGTCCGAGTTTTGGAGCATTCTCCAAACCCTGATGATGTCTTTGTCTCCAGTCTGCTTGACTTTTTTCCCAAGCGACTCAAGAAAGGCAAAGCTGCTTTTTTGCATGTCGTTTCCAAGCCAAGCCGATGTGTCGCGCTCCATGTCTGCCCATGAGGTGGTGTGCGGGACATCTATCTCCCCTCTTGCTGGGGCTTTATCTACAATCTCAGATGGGGTGGAGAATGCAAGGTGCCTGTGCTTCTGCACCTCTTGCGGAAGGTGGCGCAAAAATTCAAATATGCCGGTGTCTTCCCAGTGGTGCTCCCCAAAAGTCTCATAATCCATGAAGATATTGACGCAGTCCCCCTGCAGCTCCGAAAGCCATCTTGCGTATTTTTCCGCTGTGAGCGGATACTCGCTCCACCATTTCGCAGAGAACCTGTAGCCGACATCGTCCGAAAGCCGGTAGTGCCTCAGGAGAGCCTTTATGCTTTCGCATCCGCTCACAGTGTAAAGGTAATTTGGCGAGCGCCAGCCTAATATGTGGTCCAACCCCTCCGCAAGTATGCCTTTGTAGCCAAGCCTTTCTGCCAAATAGGCTATTTCGTTTGAGAACATCGCTTCGGTGTTGCGGAAAACCTTTGATGGAGAGGCAAATTCCGATATTGCTTTGGAATGAAGCTCAATTTGGGATATGAATTCTTCCTTGTCTTCAAAAAGGCAGGAAAGCGAGTGGTAATAGGTCTCTGAAAGGAATTCGGCCCTTCCTGTTTTGGCAAGCTCAGCGAAAGTCTGCATAACCTCGGGAGCAAACATCTTGCACTGCTCAATAAAAACCCCTGTGAGCGAATAGCTTACCTTGAAGCCAGGGTTTTTTTCCAAAAGCTCAAGCATCAGCCGGTTTGCCGGAAGATAGCATTTCTGGGCGACTTTCTCCATTATCCTGCGGTTGAGCTGGCTGTCAAAGTAGCTTTCCATGTCCTCATCATAATCCTTGGTTATGGAGAAGTTGGCGAGCCTAAGAGGCTGGTGGACCTGGAAGTAAATGCAAATGTGCATACCATCACAGCTTTCTTTCCGCATGCTTGGACAGCGCTTCCTTGTAAACCTCCAAAGTTTTCTCTGCGGTTTTTTCCCATCCAAAAGAGCTTGCCTCCCGTTCCGCAAGCTTTGACATGGTGGCGGCAAGCGGCTGGTATTTGAGGACCGCAAGTATCCTGTCGGCCATCTTGTCGATGTCCCAGAAATCCACCTTTATTGCGGCTTTTGCTATCTCAGCCACTCCTGAGGTTTTGGAGATTATCACCGGAACTCCGCTGCTCATGGCCTCCAAGGCGGTTATCCCGAATGGCTCGGAGGTTGAGGGCATGACAAACACATCCGCCATTTTGTATATCTTCTTCTGCTCTTCCTCAGGCACAAACCCCAAGAACCTGACATTTTGCGATATTCCAAGGGAAATGCTCATGTTTATCAGAAGCGGAAGCAGCTCCCCTTTGCCCACAATCACAAAGATGACGTCTGGATTGGCTGAAAGCACCTTCTTTGCCGCGTGCAAAAACTGGACAGGTCCCTTCTGCTCGGTCAGCCTCCCCAAAAAAAGGACAAGCTTTTTGCCCCCCTTGAAATTTTGCTCTGCTTTGCCAAGAGTCTGAGGGCAAGAAAACCTTGCGTAATCCACCCCGTTGTAAACCACCCTTATCTTCTCCTTTGGAGCCCCAAGGCGCATGACTTGCTCTTTCATGCGATTGCTCACTGCTATTATCAAGTCTGCTTTCTCTGCTGCTTCCCTTTCCACTCCAAGTATGTAATCCCAAGGCCAAGAGGTTCGGTCAAACTCAGTGGAGTGGAACGTCTGGACAAGCGGCATGCGCAATCTTCTGCTTGCCTCTGCCCCTGCCTTGTATGTGAGCCAGTCATGGGTGTGCACAAGGTCGTATTTTTCCTCCCTGGCGCATTCCACCACAGCCTCCTCGCATTTTTTCCAATATTCTCTGACCGCGGAAATCAGGTTCTCTCCATAGCTTGCCTTTTGGGAGGCTTTTGAGAAAAAAAGATAAGGCCTAAGCTCGGTTTTTGCGACTTCAATGATCCTTATTGAAGGGCAGGAGCTTTCAACCTTTTGCCCGCTGACTGGCATGTAAAAATCTATGCGAACCCCCAGCCTGCACAATGCTCTTGTCAGCTCAAAGCAGTGGACTCCCAGCCCGCCAGACATGAAAGGCGGGAATTCCCAGCCAAGCATGGCTACCTTCATAAACCTACCGAAAATCCAATCCATCTGCAATTTATAAGGGTTTATTTGACCACGCCTTTCAAGAATGCCGAAATTGCGTTCTTGACAGGAAGCAGGAAAATGTTCCGGTTGCTTATCTCCATCTTCAAAGCCACCGCCAGCTTGGAAGGCGCGGCGAGGCTGTCAAAGAATGAATCCCTCTCCTCCTCAGTCCTGAATACAATTATTGTGGTTCCTTTTTTGGCAGTGGCAAGCGCCCGATGGACTATGGTTTCCGCCCCCCTGCAGACTGCTCCATTTGGATATGTTTTGTCCTCAGCAGAGAAAGGCTCCTCCATTATGTGGAAGTATATCTCCTCCTTGCCCACAATTGCTTTCACATCGCATTCAGGAATGGCGTCAAGCTTGGAGAAGCGCACTGCACTGTTGACAAAGACGTTCCTCATTATCCGGTATATCGCAAGATATCTTATGGTGTGCTTGCTTTGGGATTCCCATTGGCTCAGCCCATAGTATCCCAGCTCCTCCTTCACTTTCCCCTCCTCTTTCAGCTTGAAAAGCACCCTCTCCAAATTGAAGTCCCCTATAAGTATGGGCTTGCCGTTGTAGGTTAGCCGCCGGAAGCCGTTTTTTATCTCCTCTGGGCGGAGAGGCATGTATTGCCACGAATAGCTTGCGTTCACATCGTTGAATATTTGCATGACTGCTTCCCTTTTGACAGGTATCTTTATCGCAGAAATCGGAGGAAAGTCAGGCACATCCAGCCCATATTTCAAAGTCTCGGGCCTGCGCAAAAACATCCCGACCGCAAATATAAGGATTGAAAGAACCCCAAGAATCACAAATAATGGGTTGTCCCAAGGATACCTCGTAGGGCGGTATTCTTGGACTATCTGCTTGCTCCAGCTTCCTATGATTATCTGGAAAGTGTGGTTGCCTGGGGTTATGCTTTCTGGATAGCTATAGGCAATTTGGGTCTCCCCTCCAGAAAATTGGTATTGTGAGGAAGTGAATTTTTTCCAGTTCTTGCCATCCATGGATATTTCAACAGTCCTTGGGTTGACTGACTGATTGCCTGCCGAAAAGTAAAAGACAAAAGTCCGGTTCTGCCAGTTGGCTGACCTGATGCCAGCTTCCAGCCCTGTCACTCGGACAAAAGTTTGGGCGTACACTTTACCTTCCCGGCTTTCCACCCGGACAAGATAGGTGCCTGGCTCAACATTCACGGGTATGTCTTTGGGCTTTTCTGCTGTTGGATTGGTCATCCCAAGCTCCAGCTCTTCTTCCTGAGCCAAAGAGCCGTTCCTGTAAAGCTTTACAAAAAGCTTCACAGGCTTGGAGCTGTCTTCCCTCAGCTGGATGTTCAGGCGAGTCAGCTGCCCAGAAAGGTAGTAGGGCACTGCCACAGGCTCCCTTGGCTGCATCTCCCCTTTCGGAGCTTTTTCCAGCTCCACGACCTCCACTTTCCTTGTTTTTGCCCCCCCAGTATCCTCAGCTTCAGCTGAAATTTGTGCGTAGGCTCGGTTTGCTGTGAATGCTGAGCTATAAAGCTCAAGGCTGCCTGCCTGCTTTTCTTCGCCGCCAAGCTCAGCAGAAGCCTCTGCCGAGGCTATTGGCAAGAGCCATCGCTGCTCCTCAATCAGCCTGGCAATATCTCCTGCTGCAACTTCTCCGCTGGTCATTCGCTGGTCCCCGCGCCAGCCTCCGTCAAGGCTTTGGGGAAGTATGACCAGCGCACCTCCTCCTTTTGAGGACTTAACCACGCTAACAGAGCCGTAAATCTGGCCAGCAGAGTATAGGTTTCCGGTTCCTGAGGCAGAATATTGCGCGTCAAAAAGCCTAAATCCGTCCGTGGAGGAGAGTTTGGCTTTGCTGAATTGGAGGTTCGTGGAGGCGACAGGCTCAGTCAGGCCGTCCCGGTTGAGCACCCTGTCAACCTGGAATCCTATATATACTATGTTGTTGCCACGCTCAAGCAAGTCCTCAAAGCTGAAATGGCTGTCTTTGCCGAAAAGCTCCTTTGGGAAGTAGCCAGTGGGCACTATCACGGTCGCCCCTCCAGGAAGCTCTGCCAGCTTCTCTATGGTTATCTCGCTTATGGGAATCCCGCGGCTTTTGAGATTTTCAAGCAGGTGCTTTCTGAATATCGGATAAGTGTCTGCCCCATCCTTTGCGTATTCCAAAAGGAAAACTTGCGTGGTGGGCTTTTGGGAATAAAGCTTTAGGCTGAATTTCAGCTGGCTTAAGTTTTCTGCGGTGTAGCCTATCCTATAATATGCGACTCTCCCAAGATCCTCGCCTGACGGGGAGGTCAAAATCTCTGCTTGCTTTATTTCGTAGTCTGCCTTGCCAACAAAGTAGCCTTTTTGGGCAGGCGCAGAAGGCTCCTCTGGCTCCTGCTGCATCCTCCAGACCACAAAAAGAAAGCTGCCAACAACAATCGCAAGCACCACAAGTATTCCGGCAATCACCGGATTTATCCCAAATGCTTTTTGAGGGGCAGGCTGGGCTTTAGGCTTCTCCTCCTTTTCGCCTTCCTTTTTTTTGAAAAGGCTCTTCAGCTTCTCCTTTATGCTTTCAGCAGGGGTTTGCGCCTCCTTTTTTATCACAAAGTTGCGGCTGATGGAATATTTTTTTCGGACATCAAAGACATAGGCTTTCTTGGTTATCCGAAGCTTGGAAAGCTCAGGGCTTCCCTTTTTCTCCTCTTCCATCGGAACCATCAGCCCTTGGTCTCCAAGTAGCCCTCGGTGACCATTTTGTTGAGCATCTGCTCCACCCGCATCTCAGGGACATTGTAGACTTTGGAGAAATCAGATATGTTTATCTCTCCGTTGTGCTCTGAGAGCCACTCCTGTATTTTCAGCTGCAAGACGCTGTCGGAAAGCGTCTCAAGGGAGCGCAAGCGCAAAGTCAGCTCATCGTTCCTGCTTTTAAGCTCATAATTCTCCTTGGAGAGGACAGAGTTCGCCTCGCCCAGCTCCTTCAATTTCTTCTGGGCGGAATTCAGCTCTGTTTTGAGGTTGTCATAAAGCGAATAAAGCTTGTCATAGTCTGTTGACACGTACTCGGTCATTTCCGCAAACGAGCTTTCAACAAGCTGGTATATCTGCTTCATTTGGACATCATAGCAGTCTTCAGCCAGTGTAAGCATGTTGAGAAAGTGCCTCAGCACTTCCAGCTGCCTTTTTTTCGGGCTCATGTTGGCAAGGCAGGTGTATGCGCATTCAATCACATCGGGCTTGAAGCGGATGATTGAGAACAAGGCAGGCTCTTTGCGCAAATCGCGCGACTCCACATTCAGAACAGAAAGTGTTTCCCCTTCAATCATCATCTCAAGGAAAGATATCTCCGCGAACCGGTTTGACAGCTCTTTGGCGCTTTTTGTTCTCTTTGCCTGCACCCTGAATCCGCTGACAGTGGGCGAAGCCTGGGCTGCAGGCTGGGCTGCCGGAGAGCCAGAAGGATTCTGTTTTTGCTCAGGCTTTGCCAAATCAAGCAATCTCATCCACCTTTAGATTTTCTTTTTTTCTTCGGCTTCCTTTCTTTTGAAGGCTTTTCCGCAGGCTTGCCAGCAGATTCTTTTGCGGGCGGCTCTTCATTCTTTTTTTGTGATGCTTTTGGGACATGCGAGAATAAGGAAAAGCCCATAATCACTCCTGCAAGCACCACGCCCATCACCAGCGACCAGATGGAAAAGCCAGAGGTGAACAGCGGCAGAAGTATGAAAGCCAGCAGCACAAGAGCGGCGATTATTGTGTGTATGACAATGTTCCTTTCATAGCTTTCCCTTTTGCGCTTGTAGCTTTCAGCGCAAAGGTCGCAGACCATAAGCTGGTTGTTTTTCGCTACCCCAAGCATGTTTTTTACTTTGCGTATGGCGATTATGACTGCGTCGTCCTCAACCACAAGCCCTTGCGCGGCCTCCTTTTCGCATATTATGCACACCTTTGCCATATTCTACCCCCCTAAGCGAGAACCACTTGGGTGATCTCGCGGTTTCCCATCCCCAGCCTGGTGAAATCTGCCTTGGAGAATATGTTTATCATGGTGCTTTCGTCTATCCCAATATCGTGCAAAAATGACGATATGTCCGTCCGCAGTATCCCGTACCTTTCAAGCATTATGACAAATGACACAACATCTATGTGCCTGTTGTTTTTGTCAAAAACGCTGGTTATCTCTGCTATGCGCACCTCATCCAGCCCGTAGAGCCTAAGCTTCCTGCGCAGCTCCTCTTTCGTGAAAAATATCGTCTTTGCCATATCACTCAGCCTTCTCAGTGTCTTTCAGTATGTGCTCTGTTATGTCATCATTCCCCAGCTTTATCTCAAGCTCATCAGCATTTGCAAGCACGCTGACCACCACGCTGTCTTCCAGCCCAATCTCTTTGAGGAAGCTTGAGATGTTGTTGCGCGCAATTCCGTAGCGGGACAAAAGAACCACAAACGATGCAATCTCAATGCGCCTGCCTTTCTTGCTGAAAAGCAGGGCAATCTCGTCGGCCTGCTCTTCGCCCATCCCGTAAGTCCGGAGCTTCTTTTTCAGCTCGTCTTTCTCAAAGGAGACTGTCTTTTGAGCCCCCTCCATCGCCATCTCTTCGCGCGTCAGGACGCGGTCAAGGTCTAAGAAGAACTCCTGCATGGGCTCTTCGCCGTCTATCTTCTCAAGCAGGAACGTCTCAGGGTAATTCACCTGCGTCTGGAATGCCATATTGACTGCTGCCTGCCCCACTCCCATCTTGGCTATCTCTCCCCGCAGATAATCTGAGAAATTCAGGGTGGATTGGAGATAGTCCAGATACCTTTCAAATTTGACCCGCAATATGAATGTTGTTCCCACATTTGAGAATATGGCTTCGGATATGTCTGTGGGGTTTTGTGAGGCTACAATCAGCCCGAATTGGTATTTCCTTCCTTCGCGCACAATCATCACAGCATCGGAGTTCTCCTCTTTCGCAATCTTCCAGGCCTCGTCCAAGACCACCATCAGCTTCAAGCCCTTGGTTGGCGACCATCCTTCCTCGCGCATCTTCTCCTTTATGAATTGGAGCATTGACAGGGCGGCAAGCCCCCTGAATGTCTCATCCGGCAAGCCAGAAAGGTCCAAGTCAACCAGCCCTATCTTGGTGAGCTTTTCCAAGTCTATGGTGGATTGCTGGGCGAAAAAGTCCTCGCCTTCCCTTGTGAATTGCCTTATCCTGTAAATCGCATTCTCAAGCTCAGCTGGAAATTCGTAAGTTCCTGCCTCGCTCATGTCCTCCAATATCTTCTGAACATCGCGCAGCGTAGGAGGGCGCAAGGGCCTGCCTAGCCCATCAACCTGCATTTTGGAGTCCAGCTTGAATTTCGCATTCACATAGGCTTTCTCTATTGCAAGCTCGGTGAGCCTGCGCTGCTCAGGATAGCGGCTTACGTCTGTGAGCAGATCCAGAGTCCTCATGACCTGCTTTATCCTGTCATTTGGCTTCATGCCTGCTGTGTCAAGAAGGTTGATTGCCGCGCCTTTCCCAAGAGAGATGACCTTCCCGCCTGTCTGCTTTACCCAGTCTTTGTATTCCCCTGCCCAGTCTATTATGAAGGCATTCGTCCCCCATACAAAGCTTGCTCTGGTCAGGAAAGTCTTGACAAAATAGGACTTTCCTGATCCGGTTATTCCGACCACGCAGATGTGCGGGTTGGTGGTTTTCTGGAATGTCCAGTAAAAAGGGACATGGAAAATTTTGGTCTTGCCAATATAGATGGAGTTGGTGGGGTCGCTCATCAAGACCTCTTCAGGAGGCTCTGGCGGGCGCACGAAGAAATTCCGCTTGCCCACATCCACATTGTCAATGTCTGAAAGCACCAGTCTTCCCATAAAAACCTCTTCACAAAAGCTCCTGCTCAAGCTCAGCAGGGGTGGGCGGAATCATCACTTCCCACTGGAAGCACCTCAGCATCTCATCCCCAGCCAGGATTTCCACCTGGACATTCAAGGCATTTGATATGGTGGCTTTCAGCTCGTTTGCCTGCGCAGTGGCTGCCGCAATTGCCGCCTCTTTGCTCACGCCCACAGCCGTAGTCATCACATATGATACCAAGCCCATGGGCTTTATGCCCCTAGTCAGCTTGTTTATCTGGTTTTCCCAAGACGCCACCTCTTTCTCATACCGGTCAAGCTTCAAAACATCAGGCTCGGGCTTGTCGCGCTCCCGGGCAAGCCTAAGCTGAGCCTCTGCATGCTTGGTCTCTATCCTGTTCCTGTATTCTGTTATGTCTTTCATATAGACCATTATCGCAAACTTTGTCACATATTTTACTGAGGAAATCGCCCTCTCAAAATACTCGGAATAAACCATGTTTTCTTCCGCAGACTTCTCTGAGGCTGACTCAAAAATCCTCACACCGAGGTATTTTGAGGCGTAATAAACCCCGCCGACATTCTTGACCACCACATCGTTGCTGGGCGGTATCTCCCATCCCCCCTCAATAATCTGCACTATGTTGGCCCGGTGAGTCAGCAGAGGGACAAGCAAGTAGCCGTATTTGTAGAATGCCACTGCGCCTGCCGCCCCAACCAGGCACATGAAGCTGGAAACAAAAAGGAGTATGGGGTTGCCTGCGCTGATGTATGTGCCCATCACCCCCAATATCCCAAGCCCAGCGCAACCATAAGAATAGTATTTGATATTAACCATGGTTTCACTTGCCCTACATTCTCATAGAGTGCTTAATAAGGTTTTGTCTTTCGTCTTATTCAAGAAGCCTTTGGTAAAGCCTCAAAAGCCTGGCAGTGCAGGCTGGTATGGAAAACCCAAGCGCGGTCTTTCTTGCTGCCTTTGCCATGCGCCCGGATTTTTCAATGCAATCCGCAAGCTTTTCAGCGCATTCCTTTGGGTCATATTGAAAGCTGCGGCCGTTTTTCCCTTCCACTATGACCTCCTGCATGGGGGTGCCCTCAAGCACGCAGGCAGGCTTTCCGCAAGCCATTGCCTCAAGATGCGCCAGCCCTTGTGTCTCAAAAGAGGAAGGGAAAATCATGGCATCTGCCGCGTTGTAGTAGTCTGGAAGCAGGCTGTCTTCCACAAATCCAGCGAACTTGAACATGCCAAAGACCCCTTCTTTCCAGGCCTGCTGCTTCAGCTCATCCATATAAGGGCCTTTTCCAACTATCAAAAAGCATGCCGCGCTGTCTTTCATCTCCTTTGCCACAGAAACCAGGAAAGAATAGTTTTTTTCCTTGACCACCCTGCCTACTGCTATTGCCACTTTCTTGCCCTCCAAGCCCAGCCTTTTTTTAAGCTCTGCGCAATTTTTGCTTGGGAAAAACCTATCAGTGTCTATCGGCGAGGGCAAAATCTCAGAGTCTATCTTATTTTCGGCTAAAATGCGCTGCGCATGCTTGGAAGGGGCGGTTATCAGCTCAAAATGCCGGTAAAGCCAGCGCAAATAGGCCCATCCTATCTTCCTGCCTATCCTCTCGGCAGTCCTGCTTGGGACAATGTAGTGCGCCCCCTCTGGTATCATGGTCTCAAGCGAAGCTATTGAGGGCAGCTTGGCGCGGTTGGCGAAGGAGAAGGCAGAGACCCCCATGCTCACCATGGCTTTGCAGTGGACAAGCGAAATGCTGTTTTTTTTAGCAATGTCTGCTGGAACATATGGGAAAATGGCGGCGCGGTATTCTGGATAAGGGGGAAAGGGCACTGCGGCATATCGGTAAACTCCTGCCTCTTTTTTTGCCATTGGGGAGTCTGGGGCAAAAATTATCATGCGGTGCCCTTCTTTTTCCAGCCCTTTCCGGTAGTTTATTATGGATGTCACTACCCCATCAGTGTTCGGCAGGTAGCTGTCTGTGAACATGGCAATATTCATGATGGAAAAATCGCGTTAGAGTTTTTTAAAGCAGTTGCGGGCTCACCTTCTTTTCCCCCTGCCTTTTCCAGCAAGCGCATGGCATGCCTCATCATTGCCTCCAGAATTTGCGTATTCCTGCAGGGTTTCGTTCAGCCACTTTTCTGCCTCTTTTGATGCGTCTTTTCCTGTTTTTTTGGCAGTCTGCCTGAATTCTCTTATCAAAAATAAAGCCTTTTCCAAAGAGAATTCTTCCGAATAAAGCTCCAAAAGGAGGCTGTGCTTGATTTCATGAAGCTTTTGGGCAGCCTGGGCCTTGTTGTCCGCTTTTGCTAGCCCAGAAATTCTGATTGCCTCAGCGAAATGTTTGGCATGCTCAGAGGGCTGCCTAAGGTAGTGGCAGCATTCCCCAAGCTTGATGAGGACATAGGCGCTTTTTCCCTCAGACTCTTGCCACTTCTTGTAGCATTCTATTGCTTTTTGCAGAAGGGAAAATTGGCTTTCTGAAAGATTTTCTGAAGGCTCTTTCCCATCGCCAATTTTTTCTGCTGCGTAAAGAAGGCAGTTGCCTGCCTCAATATAATTCCTCTTTGAAGCCCAAAAAGAAGCTTTCTTGAAAGCCTCATGCTCAATCAAAGCTTCCTTGTATCTTGCTTCTGCCTTCTCCAGCTTTCCGAAGAGGCGGAGGAATACTGCCCTGCTTTTGCTTATGGGGTTCGGCAAAGCAGGAACCTCAAGATAATAAGGCGTTTCTTTCTTTTTTTGCATGGGGCACCTCCTCCTCAAATTGATATTGTGTCAATTCGTGTAAAAAAATATCAGGCTGCTTTCTTGTCGGAAATGGTTAAAAACATTTGCCAGCATATCCAAGGCTTGTCAGCGGCCATAGGCAGGGGGAAACACCCGAACCCATTCCGAACTCGGAAGTTAAGCTCCTGCACGACGTGGCTTGTACTGCGCTTGGCGCGGGAAGGCGCGTTGCTGCTGACACAAGCAAATTCCTAATTCTTTTTAAATCTCTTCAGAGTATGCTGGGGCATGAAGCCTGCCGTCAGCCCAAAGGACAAAGTCTGGGAATACAAAAAATTCTTCTGCAAAGCCAGGCTCATGGACCTGACTGCAGGCGGCAAAATCGTGGTCCTCAATGAAGATGATGCCCATGAGAACGACCTTTATGCCTCCCACCGCGTGATACTGCGCACAGAAAGCGGCAAGGAGGCGGTTGCTTTGATTGACCTGTCCCCAGAGCTTGTGCGGCGCGGGGAGATAATGCTTTTTTCTGAGGTTGCAGAAGAGCTGGAGGCAAGCGAAGACGAAAGGATAGAGATAAAGCACATGCAAAGGCCAGCCTCAATAGAATTCATCAAGAAAAAAATGGACGGCTTTCCGCTTTCTGCACAGGAGACTGAAACCATAATGCGCGAGCTTATGGAGAACCGGCTGTCTGAGGCTGAGCTTGCCTCTTACATAACCTCGCTTTACATAAGGGGGATGAGCGATGATGAGGTGGTTGGGCTCACCGAGGCAGTGGTCAAGACCGGGCAGACTCTGCAGCTTGGCAAAAGGCCCATATGCGACAAGCATTGCATAGGAGGGGTGGCAGGCAACCGCACCACCATGGTGGTGGTTCCTATAGTGGCAGCCGCAGGCCTTTACATCCCAAAGACCTCAAGCCGCTCCATAACTTCGGCTGCGGGGACTGCGGACACCATGGAAACTCTTTGCAGCGTATCTCTTGATATTGAGGAAATGCGCTCAATAGTCCGGAAAGCAAGGGGCTGCGTGGTTTGGGGAGGGGCGCTCAAGCTTGCCTCAGCAGACGACAAGCTGATCAAGATAAGGAACCCGCTCTCGCTTGACCCAACAGGCGTCATGCTTGCCTCCATTCTTGCCAAGAAAAAAAGCGTAGGCGCAGAATATGTGGTGATTGACTTACCGATAGGGCGAGGCGCAAAGATACCTGACAAGGCAGAGGCAAAAAAGCTAGCCTCCAATTTCATAAGCATAGGGAAAAGGCTTGGGATGAAAATAGAGGTTTTGGTGACTGACGGCTCTGAGCCGATAGGCAAAGGGGTGGGGCCTGCCCTTGAATGCATAGACGTGCTTTCTGTGCTCAACAACACAGGGCCTTGGGACTTGCGCGAAAAATCCTGCAGGCTTGCAGGCGAGCTTCTTGAGATGGCTGGAAAGGTGCCCAAAGGCAGGGGCTTTTCGGCTGCCCAAAGCATTTTATCTTCAGGCAAAGCCCTTGCCAAATTCCGAGAAATTGTGGAGCTTCAAGGAGGGAAGAAGAACGTCAAGATTGGCGATGTCCCAGCTGCAGCCTACAAGCACAAGGTGGTTGCCCAAAGCCAAGGAAGGATATTCCACATAGACAACAAGATGCTTTCCAAGGTTGCCCGGGCGGCAGGCGCACCCAATGACAAGGCAGCCGGCGTCCTGCTTTGCTGCGAAAGAGGGGACAGCGTGAAAAAAGGGGATGTGCTTTTTGAGATACACTCCAACTCAGAAACCAAGCTGGACTTTGCCATAAAGGCCCTTGAGGGCTGGGAGCCTGTGGAGCTTAGGAAAGTGGTTCTTGGGACAGTTGGCTGAAGCTGGGGACTAAGGGATGTGCGCTTAAAGAGGGTATTATAAATTTTCCTCGGCATATCCGACGTGAAAGATAAATGGGTTAGCATGCGCGAGGAAGATGCTCATGGGCCTTGACAATATAGAGTCGCAGATTCCTGAAGGGGTGACAGTGAGCCCGGAAGATGCCGAGCTTTTGAAATTCATTGAGCAGTCCAAGCCGAAGATTTATGTGGTTGGGGCAGGCGGCTCAGGCTGCAACACCATGGCAAGGATGTTTGACATGAGGATTGAGGGCGCAAAGCTTATCGCCATGAATACCGATGTGCAGCACCTTGTCAAAATGCGGGCGGACAAGAAGATTCTGCTTGGCAAAAAGACCACAAAAGGCATGGGGGCAGGCTCAAACCCTGCTGTGGGCGAGGCTGCAGCAAAAGAATCAGTTGAGGAGATAAAAGCAGCTATCTCAGACGGGATGATGGTTTTTGTGACTTGCGGGCTTGGCGGAGGCACAGGCACCGGAAGCGCAGCAATAATTGCTGAGCAGGCGAAAGCAGTAGGAGCCCTCACTATCGCAGTGGTCACTCTGCCTTTCTCCTCAGAAGGCAAAATAAGGATGCACAATGCGCTTGAGGGCTTGGAGAAGCTGCGGAAGCACGCAGACACGGTCATAGTCATCCCCAACGACAAGCTGCTCTCAATTGTTCCGGATTTGCCCTTGAATACTGCCTTCAAGGTCAGCGATGAGGTGCTTGCAGGGGCAGTGAAAGGCATAACCGAGCTTGTCACCAAGGCAGGGTTGGTGAATCTTGACTTTGCCGACTTGCGCACCATCCTTTCAGGAGCAGGCTGCGCAGTGGTTGGGGTGGGGGAAGCCTCGGTTGACGCAAAGCCTGAGCAGAGGGCGCTTATCGCTGTGGACACTGCCATGAACTCGCCTCTTTTGGATGTGGATGTCTCAACAGCAAACAGGGCGCTCATCAATGTGATTGGCGGGGAAGACATGACTTTGAAGGAAGCCGAGCTTATAGTAAGCGAGGTATCAAAAAGGATTGACCCTTCCTCCCACATAATCTGGGGAGCCAGAATAGAGAAAAGCGCAAAGAAATCCTCAATCCGCGTGCTTGTGGTTCTTGCAGGCGCCAAGTTCCCAAATTACGAGCTTCAAGCAGCCTCTTCCCCATCAAGCCTGGCAGAGGCTGATTTGGACTTGGACCTGCTAGGCTGAAGGTGATGCGATGCTGGATGTTCTTCATTATGCACGGGAATGCATCCGCGTGCTCAATGTCGCCTCCCGCCCACGAAAAAGGGAGTTTGAGAAAATAGTGAAGATAACGTTGCTTGGCATAATTTTGATAGGGCTGATTGGCGTTCTGATTTCGTTCATTCTCAGCCTTACAGAAATCAGAATCTGAGGGTGGAAAGATGATATACGTTTACCGTGTGACTGCTGGGCAAGAAAAGATAGTGCTGGACATGCTGATGAAAAAGGTGAAAAAAGAAAAGCTCAAAATATATTCAATTGCGCATTTTGAGGATCTCAAAGGCTATTTGGTTGTGGAAGGGGCTGACGAGATTTCAGTCAGGCAGGCAGGGCTCAAAATCCCCCACATAAAAGGAGTGCTGAGCAAGCCTATGCAGATAGGCGAGATAGAGGGGATGATAGCTGCTGCCAAGCCTGCCGTGCTTTCCATCTCAAAAGGGGATTTGGTCGAGCTTATTTCTGGGCCTTTCAAAGGAGAAAAGGCGCGCGTGATAAAGATAGACACAAACAAAGACGAGGTGACTGTGGAGCTTTCAGAGGTCGCAGTCCCCATACCTGTGACAATAAAGGCAAACACCCTGAAAGTCTACCAAAAAGCCTCAGAAAAAAGCCAGTAGCTCTATTGCTTAGCCATTTCGTAAGCCTTTTGCGCATATCGCTCGGCTGCGCTGTAAAGCTGCATGTCAGAAAGCATGAACTTGGCAAATTTTATTCCTCTCCTTTTTTTTCTTTCCAAAGCCACAAAATATTCCTTGACAGGCGAAATTACCTCCCCCCGCGAAAGCATGGCCTTGATTCTGTTTGTGTGGGCAAGAAGCGCAACCAGCATCACAACAGCCGAGGCATTTGCCAAATCATCTGATGATCTGCTGTAGCGGGCTTCAACCAGAAGGCTGTTTGCCACTTTTTGCATCCTTTCCAGCTGGATTTCCCCCAACCCGTTTTTCGCAATACGCACAATCTCCTTTGCATTGTCATAGCCATCAAGGATAGCCAAGCATACCCCAAGCTCATCCAAATAGTGCATCATCACTCCTGAAAGCTGGTAGTCAAAAGCCTTCCTTTCAGGCGTGCTTTCCAAAGCCTGCATTTTGTCAGGGTACCTGCAAAGGCCTTCTTCCACAACCTTTTTCCATTTGTTGAACCAGCCTTTTTTTCCAACTTCAATAGCTTTTTTTCCTGCCTTTCTTATGCTCTCGCTTATGGGCTCTTTTTTTGGGAAAGGCGTCTGCTGGTCAAAAAGGCTGGGCTGAAAGGCATCCTGCTTCTTTTGCTTCATTGCCATGCATTCTGATATGCCCAGAACAGTATTTAATATTTGTGGTAATTAGAGGATTTGCGTTATTTCTTTTTCATTTTTTTGGCAAGGAAGTAGCCAATGGCTACAACTAGCGCAGCCCCTAGGATAATCGTGGCGTAATCAGTTCCTCCTCTGACTTTCACATCGGCTGCGATTGGCTCAAAACCAGCTTTTTCAGCAGTTATGGCAACCTTTCCTGGGGATGCAAGCTTTATAGTGAACGGGCTTTCCCCAACGCTTTCTATGCCGCCAACCACAAGCTTCACATTCCTCAAGTGCTTTCCTCTCTCATCTTTTGCAGAGAAAAAAAACTCCTCATTTGCTTCCACTTCGCTTGGATATTCCGCAAACATTTTCAAAAGCGGCGCGTTGTCGTCTTTTATCAATGTGATGGATGAGAAATCTCGGGTGTCTGTCCTGCCGCCAGAGTCCCGCACCCTGCATTCCAGCTTGACCGGTCCGCTTTCAAATCGGGCGAAGTCAATAGGCATGTGCCAGCTCTCCTTGCCAAATGCAGCTTCCCAAGAGCCTTGCTTTCCTGGGGAAGAAGCACGGACTTCCACCTGCTCAATTCCAGCATCCGCGCTTGCGGCTCCTTCCACCTCCACAACCCATCCGCCAACAATCCCCAAATTCTCAGGATAGCTGAAGCTGCACATCGCAGAAGGAGAAAGAAGATACATTTTGCCCTTGCTGGTTCCAAAAGCAATGTTTCCTGAGTGCATGGCAAGGTCCTCAGGAGTTCCATAGGAGAAGAAAGACCAAATCAGCTCTCCGGTTGAGGCATCCGCCCCATAAAGCTTTCCCTCGCTGTCTGCGAAAACCACCGTCCTCCTGCCTTTGCCTGTGTACACTGCTGGCTGCGCCCACGAAGGCTTAATGGGGGTTTTGAACAGAAGCTGCCCGCTTTGGCTTACTGCATAAGCGTTTCCATCATTTGATACAAAATATACTCCATCAGCGGTTGGAAGAGGGGAAGATGCCACCCATCCACCAGTCTTGAATCTCCACCTCAGGCTTCCTGTGGAAGCATCAAAAGAATAAAGATGCCCATCAGTTCCGCCAACATAAACTGCGCCTGCATATTCCGCTGGCCTAGAAAGGAAGGTTTGATGGGCAGGAGCCGACCATTTGATTGCTCCGCTTCCTGTTGAGGCTGAATAAAGCCTGCCAGATGAAACAAAATAGAGGCTGCCTTCGCCTATTCCCATCTGGCCAACTATGCCCTCTTTGGTCAGGTTCCATGCTCTTTTGCCCTGTGGGGTGTAGGCAATCAGGCTGTCATTTGTTGCCACAAACGCCTTCCCGTCGCCTGCTGCGAATGCCTTTGGCGCTGAGAGCAAGCTGGCCGTAGCGATAGGCACGCCATCTGCTACGCCTATCACCGCAAGCTTGCCTTTTACTCCAACTGCAGCAATTTTTGACTCATCCAATTTATGCGCAGGGAAAGCCGCCCTTTCCCCCAAATCATAGCTCCAAGCGATTGCCCCTGACTGGGCAGAAAGGGCATAAATCTTGCCGTCTGCTGAGGTAAAGACGAGCTTGTCAGAGAACAAAGCAGGCTTTCCGGTTATGGCATCTGAGGCAGACTGGCTCCAAATCACTGTGCAAAATGAGATAGGCAGGATTGCAATAAGGAAAAAGGCAGGGGCAAAGCGGAACATGCGCCAGTCTTCTCAAAAAGACTATTTAAATCTACTGAGAAGCGAACTGGCTGTCGTGCTCGCCTTTCTTTATCTCTTCAATCACTTTCCGCGGGTCCTTGCCATCCACAGTTATGCCAAGCGAAACGCACGTCCCAAGGACCTCATTTGCCCCTTTTTTCACATCTTTGACAAGCGAGCCGCCTGCTTTCATCTTTGCGACCTTGATTACTTGAGCAAGCGTGAGGTTGCCTATCACTTTCGGGTCTTCAGCGCCCCCTTTTCTTCCCTTTTCCACCCCAAGCTCTTTTTTCAGAAGCTCTCCGGTGGAAGGGCTGCCAACCTCTACCTCAAATTTTTTGGTTGCCTTGTCCACTACCACTTTCACAGGCACTTTCAATCCCGCAAACGGAGCAGTCTTCTTGTTTATCTCCTCAATTATTCCGCCTATATTCACGCCCAGCGGGCCCAAAGCAGGCCCAAGAGGAGGACCAGCAGTCGCCCTTCCTCCTTCCACTATAGCAGGTATGGTGATTTTGCTCATCGCATCCCTCTTTATGCTTGCCCGATATGCCGCAGAGGCATTTTAAGGCTTTCCCTTTTTGGCAAACACAATATATCCGGTGTGAGTCAAGCCGGTGTTTTCTGGGCGAACCCCCGCAGGCCTGACCAAATAGCTTCTCATTATGCTTTCGACCATTTGCGCCTCCTCAAATCCTGCCTGCTGGCAAGCCTCAAAAAACCTCCTTGACTGCTCAATGTGCGGAAGATAGCCGAAAACCATGCCTCCTTTGCGCAGGGCAGAAAATGCGTGAGGCACCGCTTTGTCGGAATCTGCCAGGTCAAGAGTCACCAAATCCGCGCCCCTCTCATCAATGCCCTCAAGCACATTTTTCCTTTTTATCTCCAGCCAATCCAAGACTCCTGCTTTTTTGGCGTTTTTCTCGGCAAGCTCAGCAAATTCCTCCCTCCACTCATAGCTTACTACCTTTTTTGCCACATTGGCAAGGGCTATCGCAAGCCAGCCGCTTCCGGTCCCAGCATCCACAACCAGCGAGTTCTTCCCGACTCCAGAATAGGCAAGTATTATGCCTATGTCTTTAGGAAGAATCACCTGCGGACCGCGCTTGCAGTTCCGCAGGATTTCAGGAAAAAACACCCCAATCACTTCACAAGCTTCTCAGCCAGCTTTTGGTCGGAAAGAGCCAGTATGCGCACAGCAAGAAGGGCTGCGTTTTTGCCGTTGTCAATCCCCACAGCTGCCACAGGGACGCCGGGTGGGATTTGGACAGTGGAAAGAAGAGCATCCAGCCCTCCAAGCTTGACTGAGACAGGCACGCCAATTACGGGCTTTTTCGTCTTGCTTGCAATCACTCCTGGAAGCGCTGCTGAAAGCCCGGCTATGCCAACGAAAACTTTGGCGTCCGACTCCTTCACCAGCTTGTCCACCAAGTCAGGGTTGCGGTGGGCAGACGCCACCCTTACCTCATTTGATACCCCGAATTCATCCAGCGTGGCTTTTACCTTGTTGGCTATCTCCATGTCAGACTCGCTTCCCAAAAGTATCAGCACATCCACCACAAAATCACCTCACCTGGCAAATTTTTTGCCGGTTATCTTCTCATAAGCCTCAATGTACTTTTCAGTGGTCTTTTTGACAACCTCTTCCGGAAGGGAAGGCGCTGGGGGCTTCTTGTCCCAGCCTATCGACTCAACGTAATCCCGGACATACTGCTTGTCGTATGATGGCTGGCTTTGCCCCTCTTTGTATTTGTCGGCAGGCCAGTATCTGGATGAGTCAGGGGTCAAGACCTCATCAATCAGGATTATCTTGCCATTGTATTCCCCAAATTCAAACTTTGTGTCCGCAAGTATTATCCCGCGCGTGGCTGCGTAGTCTGCCGCAGTCTGGTAAAGCTTCAGGGAGATTTCCTTCAGCTTCTCATACCTCTCCTTGCCCACAAGCTTGGCGCCTTGCTCGTCGTTGATGTTTATGTCATGCCCTACATCCTCCTTTGTTGAGGGCGTGAAGATGGGGCGCGGAAGCTTGCTTGAATTTTTCAGCCCTTTTGGAAGCGGTATGCCGCAGACTGTCCCATGCTCGTTGTACTCCTTGAGGCCCGAGCCTGCAAGATATCCTCGGACAACACATTCCAGCTTTATGGGCTTTGCCCGTTTGACAATCATGCTTCTCCTTTTCAGATAATTCGGAAGCCCAGAAGGAAGCTGGGTTGATATCAAGTGGTTGTCCACAATCCCTTTGAGCTTCTCAAACCAAAACAGGGAAAGCTCCGTGAGCACCGCTCCCTTGTAAGGTATGCCGTTTGGGAAAACCACGTCAAATGCAGAGAGCCTGTCGGTTGCGACCATGAGCAAGTTTCCGTCCGGAAGCTCATAGGTGTCGCGCACTTTTCCTCGCGAAAAAAGCTTAAGCTCCTTAAGCTCGGTTTTTGTTATGACCTCCATCCTCTCCCCCCCAGCTTAAAATTTCTGCTAATGTTTAAAATCCATGCTATCTAATTGTGGATTGCATTCACGGAGGTAGGTTTCTTGCCTGCGAAAAAAGATTTTCTCAAAGAGGAGATTGAGCACATAGACATCGCCTCGTTTGACGCCACCCCGATAATAAAAGCCATGGAGAAGATGTCTTTCACCAGCAGGGATTTGGCAAGAGCAGCGAAAATATTTGACTTGATGCTTTCGGACAAGGGCTGCGCAATAATCCTGACGCTTGCTGGCAGCACATCTGCAGGAGGATGCATGAAGATATACTCTGATTTGGTCAAGTACAACATGGTTGATGCTGTGGTGGCAACTGGCGCATCCATAGTGGATATGGATTTTTTTGAGGCGCTTGGCTTCAAGCACTACATAGGCACCCCAAACGTAGACGACCGCCTGCTAAGGAAGCTTTACATAGACAGGATATATGACACCTTCATTGATGAGGAGCAGCTTCAGGTCTGCGACAGGACAATAGCCAAAATCGCAGATTCTCTTCCTCCAAAGCCTTACTCCTCAAGGGAGTTCATCTGGGAAATGGGGAAGTACTTGAAAAATGGAGGGGCAAAAAAGAAGGAGTCTCTTGTGCAAATCGCATATGAGAACAACGTTCCGATTTTCTGCCCAGCGTTCTCCGACTCCTCCGCAGGCTTCGGGCTGGTTCTCCACCAGCACAACCACCCTGAAAGCCACGTCTCAATAGACTCAGTGAAGGATTTCTACGAGCTCACCAAGATAAAGATGGCATCCCCCTCCTCAGGGCTTCTTATGATTGGCGGAGGCGTGCCCAAGAATTTTGCACAAGACACCGTGGTTTGCGCTGAGATTTTGGGCAAGGAAGTCCCGATGCACAAATACGCCATACAGATAACAGTCGCAGATGTGCGCGACGGGGCATGCTCCTCCTCCACCCTGAAAGAGGCAAGCTCCTGGGGCAAGGTGGATACCTCTTTTGAGCAGATGGTCTTTGCAGAAGCCACCTCGGTTTTGCCCCTTTTGGCAAGCTATGCTTACCACTCAGGAAAATGGAAAAGCAGGCAGAGAAGGAATTTCGCCAAGATGCTGGGCTCTAAATGACGCTTGCTGCGTAACCTGCCAGCCCTATGGCAAGCGAAAGAAGGGAGGCTTTCCTTGAGCTTTCCAGGCTTTCCTTGTCCAGCTTTTCCAAAAGGCTTTTTGCAAGATAGGCAAACGAGATTGCTGCGATAGCCACCATTCCAAGCGAAAGAGTGTTTGCCTTCAGCCCAAGGGCAAATGGCAGGGGAGAAAGCAAGACCGCCGCAGCATATGAGCCTGCCGCAAGTTTTGCGGAAGCGGCTTTGCCTAAAACCACAGGAAGCGTTTTTGACTTTCTGAATGCCGCGTCGCCCTCAGCATCCTCTATGGATTTGGCAATTTCCCTTCCAAAGCCAGCGAAAAAGGCGACTGAAGCTATCGCAAGCATGCTTTCGGAAGGCTGGCTTGACACCACCAAATCCCCGAATACGAATGGGACTGCCATCGAAGCCGCGATATAGGCGTTTCCAGCCACGGGCAAATCCTTCAGCTTGGCGTTGTAGGCAACTGAAAGGGCTGTGAAAGCCATCCCGATTGCTGATGCTTGGATAGGAAGGAGAAGCAGGCAAAAAATTCCTGCCGCATAGCAAATTGCCGAGGCAAAAAGCGCGTTCTCCTTTCTTATCTCTCCTGAGGCTATGGGGCGGTCTTTGCGCCGGTTTGCCAAGTCTGTCTCAACATCGAAATAGTCATTGAGCGCAAAGCTGCCCATCTCTATGAAGAAAGGGGCTGCAAGGGCTGCAAGCAGGATTTGCCATTGCGGGAAAGCCCCCCTGGCAAAAAACGCAAGCAGCACCGCAAATGAGAGCATGAATGCATGCTCTATTCGGAAAAGCCGCGCGTATGCAGACAGCATGCTATTCCTAAAAGAGCGTGGGTTTAAAAGCCCTTTTCGGCTTTCTTCTTTTGGGAGGCGAATATGAAGATATTCCACATCGGTCTTCCAAGGACTTTTCTTGGGGTGCAAAGCGATTGGCAGGGCGCAAAGTACGTGATACTGTCTTCGCCTTATGACTCCACAGTCTCATACGGGGTTGGCGCCAGGAACGGGCCCAAAGCCATAATTGACGCTTCGCGCCAGGTGGAGCTATATGATATTGAGCTTGGCAAAGACATTTCCTCAGAGTGCGGCATATTCACCGCTGACGAGCTGGAGGTTGACAGGGGCAGTCCGCAGAGGAACTGCAAGTTTGTGGAGGAGGCAGTCCATGCCGTTCTTGAGGCTGGCAAGTTCCCCATACTGCTTGGCGGAGAGCACTCTGTTTCAGTAGGGGCGTTCAACGCCCTTGCCAAATTCGGCAAGAAAAACCTGTCGGTCCTGCAGATAGATGCGCATGCAGACATGCGGGACGAGTATGAAGGCAGCAAATACGACCACGCCTGCGCCATGGCGCGCTGCAGGGAGAATTTTCATGCGGTTTCGGTTGGGATTAGGAGCTATTCTTCCGAGGAGGCTGAGGCAATCAAAAAAAGGAAGCTTGACATCTACGGCTCGGACTTCAGCGCCGATGAAGTCATAGGCAAGCTGAAGGAAGAAGTCTATGTGACAATTGACCTGGACGGCTTTGACCCCTCAGAGGCGCCAGCAGTGGGCACTCCTGAGCCCGGAGGGCTTTCATGGAAGCAGGTCACCAGCCTTCTCAGGGAGGTTTGCAGGAAAAGGAAGGTGGTCGGTTTTGACTTGGTGGAGCTTTCCCCCATCCCAGGCAATTCGGTTTCCGATTTTCTTTGCGCCCGGCTGGTCTACAAGCTCATAGGATATGTGCAGGAAGGCAAAAAATAAGCTGATTGGCATGGACAAGAAAACCTCTGCGATTTCAGGCTTTTACAAGCTGAGCCGAAAAGAAAGGATAGCAAAAGTGGCTGAATTTTCCGGGCTTTCAGATGAAGCCAAAGCCTCGCTTGAGGAAGGCATGCCGCTTGACTTTGAGATTGCTGACAGGATGGCAGAGAATGCCATAAGCCTGCACTCCCTCCCATTCTGCATAGCCACCAATTTCACCATCAACGGCAAAGACTATCTTGTCCCCATGGCAATTGAGGAGCCATCAGTTGTTGCTGCGGCAAGCTTCGCGGCAAAGCTGTGCAGGGACACCGGGGGATTCAGCGCAAGCGCAGACCCCCCAATCATGATAGGGCAGATTCAGCTGGTTGGGGCTGATGCTGATGATGCAGCCAGGCGGCTTGAAAGCTCAAAAGAGGAAATAATTGCCCATGCGCGCAGCTTTGCCCAAGGCATAGAAAAATACGGCGGAGGGCTGCGCGGGTTTTCTGCAAGGAAGATTTCCACAAAGAGGGGCGACATGGCAATTGCTGAGTTTCACATAGATGTTCGGGACTCCATGGGAGCCAACACCATAAACACCATTCTTGAAGGAGTTGCGCCAAAGGTTTCTGAGATAGCAGGAGCCAAGGCGAGGCTGAGGATACTTTCAAACCTGGCGGTCATGAGGATGGCGCGCGCCTCTGCGGTATGGAAAAAGGAGAGCATAGGCGGAGAGGAAGCAGTGGAAGGGATACTGGACGCCTGGGCTTTCGCAGAGGCGGATATTTTCAGGGCAGCAACCCACAACAAGGGGATAATGAACGGCATTGATGCAATCGCAGTCGCTACAGGCAATGACTGGCGGGCGGTTGAGGCAGGAGCGCATGCGTTTGCGGCTTTTGGGGGAAGATATTCCTCTCTTACCATATACTCCAAGCTTCCGAATGGAGACTTGCGGGGGGAGATTGAGCTTCCTTTGGCAGTCGGGATAGTGGGCGGGGCGATACGCTCGCTGCCCTCGGCAAAAATCGCCCTTTCCATTCTTGGAGTCAAAAGCGCAGCAGAGCTTTCCTGCGTGATGGCATCGGTTGGGCTGGCGCAAAATTTCGCAGCCTTGCGCGCGCTTGCAGGGGAGGGGATACAAAGGGGGCATATGGAGCTTCATGCGAGGAACCTGGCGATTTCAGCAGGCGCCGTGGGCAATGAGATAGACTTGGTTGCCCAGCAGATGATAAGCGAAAAGAATATTTCATCCTCAAAAGCATCTGAACTGCTCAAAAATCTTAGAGGGGAAGGTTGAATGGAGAAAAAGCTTGGCGCAAAAGACGCTCTTGCAGCGGCTTTGATTTTCGCAGCATGCATAGGGCTTGGGCAGATGCAGAACCAATCCACTCTTCCGGAATTCCTCCAAGCCATATCAATTAGGAATGCTTTGGAGGGCAGCCCTTCGCCTATGCATATACAATTCGCCTCATATTTTGTCATGCTTTATGCCTCTCTAGCCGGCCTTCCAGCCAATTCTTCTCAAGCAATAAATAATGCGTTGCTTCTGCTTTCTCCAGCGGTTTTGGCTTTTTCTTCTATCCTTCTTTTTCTTGCTTTGAGGGGAGCTGGCTTTGCAAGGGCCATTTCCGCCCTCATTCCGCTTCTTTTGTGCCTGCCTCTTTCTGCGCAGGATTTCCTCCCCGGCTATTATGGAAGCCTGCAGCTTGCCATTCTTCCGTTTTCTGCTTTCCTTGCCCTGCTTGCCTTCTCCAAGAATCAGCAGGCTTTGCTTTTGCCATCAGCAATTTTTGCCGCAATTTCAGGATATCTGTCATTTGAGCTTGGGCTTGCGGCTGCCGCAGTCTCAGCTTCATCTGCCCTATCTGAGCGGCAGAAAGCCATGCCAATCATCCTTCTTGCCTTAGCCTGCCTTGCAGCTTCTTTTCTTTCCCCCACCTTCTCAAAGATGAGCTTCAGCGCCTCAAGCATTTCCTCATCGCTGCAGCAGTTCTTTGCTCTCTTTTCGCTTGCCGCCTGCTCTGCTGTGCTTTATTTCTTCGGAATGTCAAGCCCGCGCTCTTTCCTTTCTTCTCTGCTTGGCTTTGTGCTTTCAGGCTTCAGCCCTGTCGCAGCAGGCGCGACCTTGGCTTTTTCTGCTGCGGAAGGAGCATCCGCTCTTGCCAGGCAGGATATTCCCAAGCCAGCCAAGCTTTTTGGCTCATTTGCCTTGGGCTTTGTTTCCGTCTTCGGCTTGGCTTTGGGATTGGCTGGCTTTTCCAGGGCTGCTGCAATCGGGCTTCTGGGCGGCTCCCTTGCGCCTCTTCTTATGCACTTTTATGATTATTCCAACAGGGTCATTTCAGCCGCCTTTTTCGCTTTCCTTTTCGCATCCACGGCTTTCAGCGCAATACTTATGGCTTCCTCTGAGCAGGCGGCTGAAAGGTATTTTGACAGCGACATGGCCAAAGCTCTGTCTTTCATGGAGTCGCAGGGCGCGAGCCAAGTGTATGCGCTTGGCTCAAGCGACGCTGTCCGCTTTTACCTTCCGCATGCCAAGCTTGGCAACCAGTCTGCTTTCTCAAGCTATATTTACTTAGGGTCAGGAGAGCTTGAAAGCGGAAGCTTTGCCGTGCTTTCATTGAGGCAGATATACTCCGGGCAATTTGCACCAAGGAAGCCTGATTTTGTGCCTTTGAGGCATTTGAGGGACGTTGAAGCCGGAGGGAAAGTGTTCTCAATCTACTCATCCGGCGACGGGGTGCTTGTTGCAAGGGAGCTTGATGCGGACGGGAATTTCGCGCTATCGGACGGCATCCTTCTTGACTCCTCCGGAAACCAATACGGCACAGCCCCGCTCTCCCGCCTCGTTCCTCTAAAGAAAGCACCGCAAATGCAAAGCCTTCTTCTTTGGGTCGATGAAGGCGCGCCCATGCCCAGCATAGCCAGGGTTTATTCCAACAAAACCAGGCTTTCCCATTTGAAGGACTTTGGGCAAGCTTCGGTTTTCAAGGTGGATTGAATGGACCTCCTCATGCTGTTTTTGGTTTTCGCATCCTCTCTTTCCATAACTTTCTTTTCCCTGCCTTTCCTGATACGAAAGCTTGCAGCCTCAGGCATAGTGGGCAAAGATGTCAACAAGGAAGGAAAGCCCGAGGTTCCTGAGATGGGAGGTCTTGCGGTCATCATGGGCGTGATAGGCTCACTGCTTTTTGCCATCGGGCTTAGGACTTTTTTTGGCTACCAATTCGCGCTTGTCGAGATGCTTGCCGCCATGCTCACAATAACCATAATTGCGCTTATAGGCACTTTTGACGACCTTTTTGACATGCGCAAGGACGTGAAGACTGTGCTGCCCATGGTTGCCTCTCTCCCTCTTGTGGCGGTGAGCGCGGCAGGAAGCACCGCAATATCCCTGCCTATAATAGGCCTGGTGGATTTCGGGTTTCTTTACATATTCCTCCTCATTCCGCTTGGGGTGACAGTCGCCTCAAACCTCACCAATATGCTTGCCGGGTTCAACGGCATGGAGGCTGGAATGGGCTCGGTGATGTTCGCCTCTGCCCTGCTGGTTGCAATTTCAGCGGGCTCTGTCGAGATGGCTCTTCTTTGCGCATCCATGCTTGGCGCGCTGCTGGCTTTCTTGCGATACAGCTGGTATCCTGCAAAGGTTTTCATGGGGGACATAGGGACTCTTGCTATAGGCGCCACCCTTGCCTCTGCTGTGATAATAGGCAATATGGAATCTGTGGGCGCAATCCTTGTCCTGCCTTACCTTTTGGACTTTGCCATAAAAGCCTACAACCGCTTTCCATCCACAAAGTGGTGGGGCGAGCTGAGGGAAGGGAAGCTTTACCCTGTTGAGGGAAAAGTCCGAGGGCTTGCGCAGGCTGTAATGAAAATTTCAGGCGGGATATCTGAGCAGAAGCTGGTGGCGTTTTTCATCGCTGCGGAGGCCTTCTTCGGCCTTTTGGCGATAGTATTATACGCAAGGCTGCTTTAATGAATATGGCGATTGGATGATAGTCGTAACCGGAGGATCAGGCTTCATAGGCTCGCACCTTTGCTCGCTTTTGTCCGAAAGCGGCTACAAAGTCCAAATATTGGACATAGCGCCGCCCAAAGCCGAGGCTGAGGCGGAATTCGTGCGCGCTTCAGTTCTGGACATACTTCGCTTGCAGAGGCTTTTTGAGAAGGCAGAGGCAGTAATCCATCTTGCGGCTTTGGTGGATGTGCAAGCCTCTGTATCTGACCCTTATGCAGACTTCCAAGTGAACGCCCAAGGCACAATCAACGTGCTTGAAGCCGCGCGAAGAAGAGGGATAAAAAAAGTGGTTTTTGCCTCCTCAGCAGCAGTTTACGGTAACCCAAAAACCCTGCCAATTGCCGAAAGCCATCCAACAGAGCCGCTATCCCCATATGGCCTGTCCAAGCTTTCAGCAGAGCGGTATGTCATATCCTACAACCAAATTTACGGGATGGAGAATTTTGCCTTGCGGCTTTTCAATGTCTTTGGCAGAGGCCAGTCCGCCCAAAGCCCGTATTCAGGAGTGATAGCCAAGTTCGCAGAGGCTTTCAAGTCAAATTCGCAGCCGCTGATCTACGGCGATGGTAAGCAGACTAGGGATTTTGTGCATGTGGATGATGTGGCTGAAGCGTTCCTTAGGGCATTGGAGCTTCAGCCCAATGGCTCTCCCATAAACATAGGCTCAGGAAAGCAAACCTCAATCATCGGTTTGTTTGAGAAAATGCGCGCCATATCCGGAAAAGAGCTTCTCCCAAAATTCCTGCCTGCCCGCAAAGGCGATATTCAGCACAGCTGCGCAGACATATCGCTGGCAAGAAAGTCGCTTGGCTATTCTCCAAAAATCCCGCTTGAGCAAGGCTTAAAGGAGCTGCTTTCAGAATGATTGCCGTGGGCAAAATCCCTATGAGTTTGGCTTTCGGGCTTTTGCTTATTCTTTTTTGTTCTTTTTCTTATTGGTCTCATTCGCGCCTTCTTTCTTGGGACTCTCCAGGGCATCTTGCAGAGGCTATCGCATTTAAGGAAAACGTCTTCCCTGGAATTTATGGTTGGAACTCGTTTTTTCTTTTAGGCTTTCCTATTGATTCATATCCTCCATTATCAAAAATCCTAGCCTCTTTTTTCTCTTTTTTCCTTGATTTCTCAACCTCTATCAAGCTGCTGACCATTATTTCTGTGTTGGCAATACCTGTGATTTTCTATGAATTCTTGCGAAGTTTTGGATATTCAAATGAACGCTCCGGGTGGGCTTCATTTTTCGTTTGCCTGTTGATGGCAACTTTCAATTACAGCAACAGCGCAACTCTCTACAGCGCTTTTTTTATCGGGTCTTTTTCAAACTTCCTTTCTTTGCCTTTCTTTTTTGCAGCATTATCGTTTTATCCAAAGTCCCCAAAACTTTCTGCTTTATTTTTTTCCATCGTAATCCTGGCTAATATAATTTCAGCTTTCAATCTTGCAGTTTCTTTCTTTGGCTTTTTTATTTTCGCATTGCTTCAAAATGGATTTTCTTGGAATGAAGTGCGAAGATTATCCGAAACTTTAATTCTTGGGCTTGGCTTGTCCGCATTTTGGCTTTTTTCATTCCTTCAAAATCTGCTGTGGCACGGCTCTTCTGCAATATCCCCAGTTTTCTATGGCCTTGGGCAAAAATTCCTTTATAGCGTCTCTTATTGCATTTTAGGTCTTCTTTCATGCATGATTTTTCTCATTCTCTTCTCAAAGATGAAGAAATTTGACACGATAGGAGCGGCAGCCGTATTTGGGATTTTTGTGATGGCGATGTTCTTCCAGCAGCGGTTTTTTTATCCAACTGGCCTTTCTTTGCAGGATTTTGCTTTTATGCTGGCAGGCTTATCCATATCCATCCTTCTTTTGTCAGGCGAAAGAAAATTCCCTCTTTTGTTTTTTTGCATGCTTGCAGCATATTTTGCATCGCTATTGGCGGTTATATTTTTGTCTCTCAGTTCCCACAATATTGAGAATCTTTTTATTCATATAGTAAGATTTGACACGGTTTTGTTTTTCTTTTCAGCAGGCGCAGCTGGCCTAGCGTTGCCAAAGCTTTTAGACCAACTTGCCATTCTTGCAAAAGAAAGGACAATCAACCAGGCAGCTGCCCCCTTTTTCTTCATTCTGATATCGCTTGCAATCATATTGCATCCGGATTTCCGCATATACAGCCATCCTGAAGAAGACAGCAGGATTCTTTCATTTCCGATAGAAACCATCGGACGGACAGCAGTGCTCTGCCCCCAAGAAAAGGCATATGCCCGTTCCCCAGATTTTCAGTACTTTTTCCAGAGCAGAAAGCCTATTTTAGGAGGTTTGTTTGTTGAGCAGGCTTCTCTTTCCCATATTTCTTTCAGCCATATTTATTCTTTCAATGATAACATACAAAAGATCAATTGGGGCGGAATTCAAATTATGGAGGCAACGCCAATTCTAAATAATCAGAAGTTGTTGAAAGACCGCTCAAATTTTCTTTGGCTTACTGATTTGGTTGTAGAAAAAGATATGGACAAAGATTATTTCCGCCAAGAGTTCAGACTGAACGGCATCTTTGAATCAGGAAACAAGACTTTTTTTCACTATAGGGTAGGGAACTTTTCTTTGGTTGAGGCTGTAAAAGCTATTCCAATTTGCAACCAAAGCAAGGAAGATGCCATAAGGACATGGTTTTATATGCCTAACCAGCACGTTTACTTTTTCAGCTGCCATGATATTCCTATTTTTGATGTGGGGCAGGTAAATCTTCTTGAGTACAAAAATGGCGCCATAAGGTTCACTGTTTCATCTGAAAGCGTTTCGCCTGTTCTAATTAAAGAGTCTTTTCATCCAAACTGGAAAGCCTATATTGGAGGCATGGAGATTCCAATCTACATGGCTTCTCCTGGCTTTATGCTGGTTTTTGCCAAAGGGGAAGTAGAGATGAAATATGTGGCAAGCTTAGCACAAGCAGCTGGTGCGGCAGTCTCGCTGGCTTCTCTTCTGTTTTGGCTTTTTTCCTCATCTCTCATTTTGCCTTGTTCACCAGCTCGATTATGCTGATGTATGTGTTGATTTGCTCATAGTCGGTGGTTCTTCCGATGTCAAGCCAATAGTCAGAAAACACAAACCCATAGACGGGCAGCTTGCTTTCAAGCAAGCGCGGAAACACATGGGTCGCAAAATCCTCCTTGGGCCGTATGTAATTGAAAATTTGAGGCTCAAAAATGTAAACTCCAGCATTGACGAAATTTTGGACGATTGGCTTTTCCCTGAACCTTATTATTCTCTCTTCCTCCAAGTCCGCAACACCGTATTCCAGCGGCACTCCCTTCCTGTTCAGCGCGATTGTCGCAAACGCCTGCTTTTTTTTGTGGAATGCGATCATCTCCTTTATGTTCAGGTTTGAAAAGTGGTCACCCATCATGACAATGAAGCTTTCTTTGAGCTTGTCTTGGAGAGGCAAAAGAGAACCTGCCGTTCCAAGCTCTTCTGTTTCAACCGAGTAGGACAGCTTCATGCCTATCTTTTTGCCATCCCCAAAATAATCCTTGATTTGCTCATGAAGATAGCCTACAGTAAGATATGCTTCCTTGATGCCTGCGGACTTCAGCGAGGCAAGAACGTAAGACAGTATCGGCTTTTTGCCTAAAGGAAGCATTGGCTTTGGTATCGTATATGTGTATGGCCTCAGCCTTGTGCCCTTGCCTCCGCACAAAACTACTGCTTTCACAAAATCAACCCCATCTTTACCTCATATGCTGTTAAAAAACGTTTGCAAAACCAATATAAACGGTTTTCTCGTTTTTCTGGCATGCTCGACATAATTTTGCCTGTCTTTGGTGTGATGCTCGTAGGATTTTTGGCCAGATTTTTCAATGTCTTGGGAGAAAATGCGAACCCAGTAATAAATGACTACATATACTACATTTCCATGCCTTTTCTAATTTTCTCTAAAATTTACTCAGTGCGGCTAGGCATCGAGCACCTGATGCTAGTGCTTGCAAATGCCATCCCTATTCTTATTAGCATTTCGATAGTCGTTTCTTTATGGAAACTGAAGATTTTGCATCAAGAGCTAGCTGCTCTTTTGGTCATAACCTCATTTTTCGGAAATATCATTTATCTGGGCTTTCCCCTAATAGAGCTTCGTTTCGGATCTGAGGCACTTGCCACGGCAAGCATTATCTCTTTTGTGTACAATGTTTTTTTGTTTGGCATCGGAATTGCCCTTGTTTCATTTTTTTCTCGCAGAAAGCCTGCAGGTGAAGGCAAAATCAGCTCAAATACTTTGATACTAAGTTGCATTCTTGGGGCATTATTCTCTTTTTCAGGCATTAGCCTGCCAGATGCTCTGATTAAGGCAATATCTGCAATAGGTTCCACTACTGCCCCGCTTGCCCTTTTTTCCATTGGGGCTTTCCTTTACGGAAAGTCTCTGAGCTCACCTCCATCGAAACTTTTTCTTGTTTGCTTTTTCAAGATGCTTGTTTTTCCGGTCATTTTCATAGCTGTTTCTTCAATTTTCGGGCTTAGCGGAGAACTTTTTGAAATATCATTCCTTGAGGCTCTCATGCCGGTTGCAGTGACAAATTTTGTGATAGCCCAAAAATTCAAGCTAGATTCAAAGCTGGTTGCAGATTCCATCATTATAAGCACATTATTTTTTGTCTTGGTTCTTGCAGGATTTGATTTTATGCTAGGTCTGCTTATTTAAGCAACATTTAGGGCATCTTTATACTCCCTTACCAATTCCTCGGCTTTCTTCCTGCTTTTTGCCTCAGCGAAAATCCGCATGGCATTCTCTGTGCCGCTTGCTCTGACAATTACCCACGAATCGTCAAAATCAACGCGCACTCCGTCTATCAGGCAAAGCTTTCCGCCAGAGCCTTCGGCATGTTTTTTGGCAGACTCTAAGCACAGCCTCTTTTTTTCAGGCGCAACCTCTATTTTCTCCTTTGAATTGTGGTAAACTGGAAGCTCTGAAAGATGTTCAGAGAGGCTTTTTTCGCATATAATTTCGCACATTTTTGCTGCGGCAAATATTCCGTCTTTTGCAAGCGAGAATTTTGGCCAGATAATCCCTCCCACTTCCTCGCCGCCAATAACCGCGCTTTCTCCAAGCGCTGCAATCTTTTCTGCCAAGTACGGCGCACCAACTTTAGTGTAGATTGTCTCTGCCCCAAATCCTGCGCATGCCTCCTCAACTACTCTGCTCGTTGCGACCGTGGTGACAATTTTTTTGTTTTTCTTCCATTCTGCTTCCATGCAT
>JAOAJY010000019.1 GCA_026413965.1 Microcaldota archaeon | reverse complement strand
AATGGCTTTAACAGCTGCGGAATATCTTGCCTACACCTACGACTACCATGTGCTCGTCATTCTAACAGACATGACAAACTACTGCGAAGCCTTGCGTGAAATAAGTGCGGCGAGAGAAGAGGTGCCGGGAAGAAGAGGATATCCGGGCTACATGTATACCGACTTGGCAACGATCTACGAAAGGGCGGGAAGAATTCATGGAAGAAATGGCACGATAACGCAATTCCCCATCTTAACAATGCCAGCAGATGACATTACTCATCCAATCCCAGATCTCACTGGTTACATCACAGAGGGGCAGATCGTTTTGAGCAGAGAATTGCATGCTAAGGGTATTTATCCGCCCATAAACGTTTTACCCTCTCTTAGCAGGTTGATGAAAGAGGGAATCGGAGCGGGGATGACGAGGGATGATCACAAGCAGTGGAATGATCAGATGTATGCTGCTTACGCTGAAGGTGTTGATTTGCGTGGACTCGTTGCTATAGTGGGCGAAGAGGCGCTGAGCGAGAGAGATAGGACGTTCCTAAAGTTTGCAGATGAATTCGAGCGCAGATTTGTCAATCAGGGCAAATATGAGGACAGAGATATCGAAAGAACTCTTGATTTGGGTTGGGAGCTTTTGAGCATGCTTCCTGAAAGAGAATTAACGAAGATCGAGAGAAAATACATTGAGAAGTATCATCCAAATTACAGAAAGAAGGCACAAGCTTAGGGCTTAGCAGTGAGGGATAGAGATGGCAGAAGTTCAGCCGACAAGAATGGAGCTAATAAAGCTCAGAAGAAGAATAAGAATGGCAATCCGTGGACATGCACTGCTGAAGATGAAAAGAGATGGGCTGATAATGGAGTTCAGAGAATTGCTTGAGGAGGCAAAGGTTGCAATTCAAAAGATGGTTGAAAATTACAACAAGGCTCAGCAGAAGCTTCTAATAGCAATGGCTGTCGATGGATATCCTGCGCTGAGAGCTATAGCTCTTTCATGCTGTCAAATTCCTCCAAGCTTTACGGTGAAGAAGAAGAGCATAATGGGCGTGGTAGTGCCAGTGATAAAAAGGGAGAAGGTGGCAAGAAGAGCGATAGAAAAGCCATATGGAATTCTAAGCACAAGTGTTAGAGTTGATGAAGCGGTCACAGCTTATGAAGAAC
>JAOAJY010000018.1 GCA_026413965.1 Microcaldota archaeon | reverse complement strand
CAGGCGGGCAGTTTTTCATGGCATTCACCTCTCATGCCAGCCTTCTCTTTTTGGATTTATAAGCTTTTTGCAGGAAGTGTATTGTTGCATCTACGGGTGTTTTAGATAATTTTATAAATTGGTTAAATATCAATAAATTTATGGAAAATAGTTTAATCAAAATTAGCTTCAAGGAATTAATTAAAGAGATTTCTGGCGAAGCTAAAGAATTTCCGAAATATACTACTCAAATAATCAATTTGGCTAATCAAAACGCACAAGGCACTCGTCCTCGTGTTGTTGGGCAATTATCGGAATTAATCGTAAAATGTCCACATAAGGAGTATCATAAATGGAAAGCGTGGTATCTACAACAACAACCCAAAGCTATTGACGACGCTACTAAAAAGATATTTTCTATGGTTGAAGAATTGAAAAAGGCTATCAATCAAATAGATGAAAAGATGGTTAAAAAGTGGGTTGAAGATTTGGTAATTGGCAAAACATTTATTGGATTAAAGTTTCAAGAAGGCATAATAAAGAGGATAGCAAAACTAAAAAAATTACCATATCGCTTGGCTAATCCTCGTGAAGAAAGTAAGGGTATAGATGGATTTATCGGCCATATCCCAATTTCAATAAAGCCCATAACCTACAAAACTAAAAATATGTTGAGTGAAAAGATAGAAGTTAAGATAATCTACTATGATAAAAAGAAAGATGGAATTATGATAGATATAAGCGAGTTAGAATAAATATTCTGCTTCAAATAAATTTTCATCTATTTTTTTAATCTCTTTTACTTTCGGCAATAGTATATTTCTTTCTTGTGATGTCATGACAGGAAAATTATAGTTTTTGTTCCAATATTTATACTCTCCTTTTGCTTCGGCTATTTTTTTCATAAATTCTTTATGCCTTTCCAGTCTCCTATTAATGCAAGCATTTGCCGTCTCTTTTATTCCTTTCATTTTTTCTTCTATTATTTCCTTAAAATTTTTATCAATCTCAAACCCAATACTATTTCTTGCAGAAATAATAGCCCCAAAAATCGTTGTTCCTGTTCCTAAAAATGGGTCTAAAACAGTATCTCCCAGAACAGAAAACATATTTATTAATCTATAAGGCAATTCTATTGGGTAAGCCCCGCTTCTTTCTCTTACTTTTGCATGGTTTAAATTCTGGAAAATTCCATTTATATCTTGCCATCTGTCAGAAAACCAGATATTCCTTTCTTCCCAAAAGAAGGCGCTTTTTTGTCTATTTAATCTTTCTTCTTGTGTTTTAAACTCTCTTTTATCCCCCTTTCTTAAAATTAGAATATGTTCATGCTCCAAAGTAATATAAGCCCCAGTAGGCAACATTCCAGCACCCATAAACTTGTTTGGCTTGTTTGTCTCTTTTATCCATAATATTGAAGGTAAAGCATGAAAGCCAAGACTTAAGCAATAACTTAATATTCTCGCATGATTTGAATAAATCTTAAATCTTCCATTCAGGCTTCTTGTCGCATCACCAATATTTATGCATGCAATACTTCCTGTTTTCAGAACTCTAAAGACTTCTTTCCAAACTTTATCTAATTCTTCATGCATTAATTCAAATGCCTTATCTCCGCTGTTTTCTTTTAAAGCCAGTGATATTTCAGGATTTTGTAAGGAAAATGCCTCGTCCCACATTTTTACCATAGGATATGGCGGAGAAGTTATCACTAAATCTATACTTTCAGACTTAATTTCTTTCATATCTCTTGCGTCGCCATAGATGATTTTGTGTTTGGTTTTCACTTTATCCCTTTTTATTATTTATCGGCTTATCCCAATAAGGGCTTTTACATTTAGGACATACTATTGGAATTTCATTGCTTCTTGTTATCCATTCATGCCCGCATCTTTCACATTTACACTCATAAACTTTGATCTCTTTTTTGCTCATATTAATTATTAATGAATGGTTACTTTAAATATTTTACTATTGTTTTACTTGTAATAATATACTATAACCGAAAGATTTAAATAGTTTAATACTTACAGTATATTACTATGAGTGATATAATCATCTGTCATAAGTGTAAAGGAAACAACATTAAAAAAGATGGAATTAGAAAAACTCAAAATAGAGGCAAAATCCAAAGATATAGATGTAAAGATTGTTCTTATAAGTTTAGTATAGATAATGGTTTTTGGAAGATGAAAAACCACGAGAATAAAATAACTGCTTGTCTAAATATGTATTATGCTGGAATGTAATTAAGGAAAATACAAGAACACTTACAGATGTTTGCTCCTAAAAATTCTCACTATTCTACTATCTATCGTTGGATCGTAAAATACACCAACATGATAGGCACATTTACCGATAGTTTACAAATTAAATCTGGTCAAGAATTAATGTCCGACGAGATGGAAGATTAGGAAAACAGAATTGGTTTGTTGATGTTATGGATACAGAAACTCGTTTTATTGTGGCTTCTGATTATATAAAAAGTAGGACAATAGAGAACTTAACAAATGTTCTAAGAAAAAGCAAGTTTGTAACTAATGGCAATACAAAAATAATTACAACAGATGGATTACAAGGTTATCCTCGTGTTCTTCGCAAAGTTTTTGGGTTAAACAAAATACCAAGTAAAAGCAAGATAATCCATAATGTTGTAATAGCAGATGAAAGAGGATTTATTCACAAAATAGAAAGATTACATAATACAATAAGAGATAGAACTAAAAT
>JAOAJY010000017.1 GCA_026413965.1 Microcaldota archaeon | reverse complement strand
GCTCAGCCATCCACTTCCAAGCAAGAAAGGCAGACTCTCCCAACTGAAAGAGTCAGGAAGGCATTGGAGGAAATGAAAGAAGAAAACACAAAAGCAGAACCGCTATTTTATCTTTTCTCAATTCTGGGGTTGTTTTCAATTCTTGCATTAGGTTTTGGTGTGTATCTATACCTCAAGGCAAAAAATAGGTGAATTTGGAACGGAATTTGGGATTTTTTGAGCAAAGAACTTTTCAGCTAGTTCTTGCTGAACTTAAGCTTTCTTTTTCACCATCCTATTCTATTCTGCTGTCTTTGCCAAAAAGTTATTAATCTCTCTCTTCCAACTGTTTTGGTGGTGGTCTGATGCTTCTTAGGGTTCTTGCAGCATCCATTCTGGCGCTTTTTGTTATTTTTGCTTTTTCTGGCTGTGTTCAAGAGGCTTCTCCTTCTGTAAGTCCATCAAATAATAGTTCTGGTCTGCCTAACATGACCACTCCCGATTTTGATGAGCAAACTCCTCCTCTGCCTCCAGATGAGCAAAATAAAGAAAGCCGGACGCCTCCTTCTTATGGCGATGAGAAGCCAAAGAAAGAAAGCGCGGCTTCAGGGGATTTCGACCAAATCGTTCTTTCAGACATCACCTTGCCATTCAACGATGCAATGCTGGCTTTGTTCTCAATCAAAAGCCCTGATGGCAAAGAGCAACACGTGCCGCTGAGGAAAGGCGAGTCGTTTTCCATCCAAGGGAAGAACTTGAAAGTTGAGAATGTCATGGGCGGAGCCGCGCTTTCAGCCAAAGGCGTCATCCTTTCATACGATGGAAAGGAGCACTACTTGCTTTTGGGCCAAGAGATGGACATAGGCGGATACCAAGCGAAGCTTTTGGATCTTCTGAATCCGTCCAACAGGGTTGAAGTTTTTCTGGAATTGAGAGGCAACAAGCAAAAATACAGGCAGGGCGAGACATTTTTGATTGATGGAATCAAGTACAAATTGGAAAAAGTGTATTTAGGTTTCAGCCTTAATGCCAAGATGGTTGAGTTTTCAAGAGAGGACAAAAGCTTCATCAGCCCTGTCGGCTCCTATTCCGTTTTCCATGTCACGCAGCATTTGCCAGGCTACGCAAAGTTTGTGGATGCGGTGGTCTCTGAAAATGCCTACAAAGATGATGGAAAGCTTGTTCTTGGGGTTTATGGCAACTCTGAGGCGATGGAAGATTTCTACGTGCTTTCAAGAGGGGACAGGCTTGCGCTAGATGGCAAAAGGATAGCAGTTGAGGATTACCAGTTTGGCTCTTGGCCAAATCCAGATTTTGCGCAGGTTTCAATCGACGGGGCTTCTAAAAGGCTTGCCCGCATGGAGAAAGCAAATGTTGGCTCAAAGCAGATTAAATTTGAAGATGTGACTATGCAGTCGCTTGATGGGATACCACGCTCAGAATACGCGGTTTTCGCGTACATGAAGGATGGCGCGCCTGTGAAATATGCCTTGCTGAAAGTAGGGGATGCGGTTGCGCTGAAAGATGGCTCAAAATTGGAGATTTTGGACATAGCAGCAGGGCAGAGCTTTAGCGCCTTGCATGTGAAAGCCAAGCTGGGCGGAAAGCCAAAAGTTTTCAGGGTTGGCAGCCAAGTCCAATAGCATCATGAAAACAGGCGTTGCGCAAGGAAAACCTTTATAAAATAATTCCATATAATATGACCGCTTCGACTTAAATGCAGACTGGCTAATGTTTGCCCAAGGGTCAGGCAAAGCATTGGAAAATGAGGTGTGTAGTATGGCAGAGAAAGAGCATCTGAACTTGATATTCATAGGGCATGTGGACCACGGGAAGTCCACTACCGTAGGCCGCATACTTTATGAAACCGGCGCGCTTACAGAGCAGCAGCTGCGCAAGCTTAAGGAGGAAGCCGAAAAAGTGGGCAAAGCCACATTTGAATTCGCGTTCACCATGGACACTCTGAAGGAAGAGAGGGAGAGAGGAGTCACCATTGACCTTTCCCACAAGGAATTCCAAACCCAAAAGTACTACTTCACCATTATCGACGCCCCTGGTCACAGGGACTTTGTCAAAAACATGATTACCGGAGCGTCCCAAGCAGATGCTGCGGTTCTGGTCTGCTCAGCAAAGGAAGGCGTGCAGGCTCAGACGAAAGAGCATGCCTTCTTGGCAAAAGTGCTTGGAGTAAGCCAGCTGATTGTCGCAATAAACAAGATGGATGCAGTCAATTATGACCATGTGAAATTTGATGAGACAAAAATGGCCCTCTCCACTCTCCTGAAAAACATCGGCTACAAGGTAGACACCATTCCATTTGTCCCGATATCCGGCTATGCTGGAGCCAACATAAAGACAAGGTCCCAAGAGATGCCATGGTACTCTGGCCCAACGCTTCTCGAATGCTTTGACAAGCTTGTGCCTCCCGTCAAGCCGATTGACAAGCCCCTCCGCCTTCCGGTGCAAGATGTGTTCAGCATCACTGGGCATGGCACAGTTCCAGTAGGGAGGGTGGAGACAGGAGTGCTGAAAGTCAATGATGCAGTCGTATTCATGCCTTCCGGAGCAAAAGGCGAGGTGAAGAAGATAGAGATGCACCACCAAGAGCTGCCGCAGGCCATTCCTGGAGACAACGTAGGCTTCAACGTTAAAAACGTTGACAAGAAAGACATAAAGCGAGGCGAAGTTGTCGGTCATGTGAACAACCCGCCAAAAGTCGCCCAGGAATTCACAGCGCAGATAGTGGTGCTTGAGCATCCAACCGCAATAGGCAAGGGCTACACCCCTGTCTTCCATCTTCACACTGCCCAAGTGGCTTGCACAATAACTGAGATTTTGGAGAAGAAGGACCCGAAGACCGGCCAGACTCTCCAGAAGAATCCTGACTTCATCAAGTCAGGCGACGTTGCGGTTGTGAAGATAAAGCCGCTCAAGCCAGTGGTGGTTGAAAAGTTCCAAGAATTCCCGCCGCTAGGCAGGTTTGCCATTAGGGACATGGGGCAGACAGTTGCGGCAGGAATAGTGCTTGACGTGGTTCCAAAGGCTTGATTTTTTTGTTTTTCCTTTGTTTCCGGTGGCGTTTATCGGAGCAGAATCGGTGGATGGATGGGCAAGGCGAGGATTAAACTAATAGGAAAGACTCCTGAAGATTTGGAGGAAGTCTGCAAGCAGATAGTGGAAATTGCTAAAGCCACCGGGGTGGAGATAAAAGGCCCTGTCCCTCTTCCTACCCGCCGCCTAACAGTGGTCACCCGGCGCTCGCCATGCGGAGACGGTTCTGACACTTACGAGCATTGGGAGATGAGGATACACAAGAGGATAATTGATGTCGCAGGAGATGAAAGGACTTTGCGCCAGATAATGCGCGTCCGCGTCCCTGAAAATGTCCAAGTGAAAATAAGCCTTGAGTAAGGCTCTTCCCTTATTTTGCCAATTTATTGCTATGCCGGGCTACAGTTTGCCATTTTTGCTTATCGCGAAAATGCCGCGCAAACTCTTGCGAGGCAACTGTTTTTGAGCGCATGCTCAAAACCAAGGAAGGCGCGAATGAACATAAGCGCCGACGAGGAGAGCGTCAGCAAAGCTGGCGCGATTTTGCCGAAGGCAAAACCAAGGAAGGCGCGAATGAATATG
>JAOAJY010000016.1 GCA_026413965.1 Microcaldota archaeon | reverse complement strand
AGATTGTGCCGCGCACCCTGGCAGAAAACGCAGGCATGGACGCAATTGACGCCCTGGTCACCCTGAGGGCAAAGCACAAGAAGGAGGGCGGGGAGCACTTTGGGATTGATGTCTACAGCTCCACAGTGGCTGACATGAAAGCCCTTGGGGTGTTTGAGCCCCTCAAAGTCAAAACCCAGGCAATCGCCTCAGCCTACGAGGCTGCCAAGATGCTTTTGCGCATTGACGACATGATTGCCTCAAAGGGCAAGTCCGCTCCAGGCGGAAAGGGCGGAGCAGGCGAGGACTCAGGCGGAGCCGGCATGGGCGGAGGCATGGGCGACTACTGAGATTTTCTGGCAGGGCGCAGCCTCTTTTCTTTTTATCCTTTTCCTGCGCCCATTCTTCCCATGAAGCCAGAAGAGATTGCCCAGAGGCTCCTCACTCCGCAAGACATTCTGCTTTACAAAAACTTCATCTTTTTCTCCTCCGCAAGCCTGCTTGGGAATTTCTTCGCTTTCCTCTACCACTTCTACTCTGCGCGGAACCTTTCCGTGCCCGATTACGGCGCGCTAAATGCCCTGCTTTCGCTTTTCGGCGTTCTTGTCCTCCCTTTCGCCAGCTTCTCAGCCCTGCTGGTCAAGAAAGTGGCGCAGGAGAAGAGCAGAGCATATGCAGCCTGCCGCCTGGCTGTGCGCATTTCCCTTCTCTTTTCAGCAGCCCTGCTTGCCTTGGTCCTGGCTTTTCCGCAGCAGCTCAATTCCGCATTCCACATAGAAGACCCGGCAGTCCCGCTGTTTTTCTGGCTGGCTGTGTCGCTTGCGCTCCTGTGGATTTCGCTCAACGGCGTGCTGCAGGGGCTTGGCAATTTTTTCCTCTCAGGCTCGGCTTTCGCGGCAGGCTCGCTTGCCAAGCTGGCGCTGGCTTTCCTTTTTGTCCTGCTTGGCTCATTCACCCTCTCAACCGCCATCGCCTCATACGGCATAGCTTTCCTCATAGCAGCAGGAATGGCGGCATTCGGGCTTAGGGGATTCTTCGCCGCTCCCAAAAAAGCCCAAGGCATGCAAGGCATGAAAGGCGACTACGCGAAAATAGCCGGAATGGACATGGGGTTCGCCCTTCTTTTCAACGGCGACCTTGTGGTCCTCGGCATGCTGTTCCCAGGCGAGCAGCTTGGCTTCTACTCCGCGGCATCCATAGTCGCAAAGATAATCTCCTATGCGCTGCTTCCTCTTGCCGCTGTGGCTTTCCCCAAGATGGTGGAGCAGTCTTGGAGAAAGCAGAGCCCCAAAGCCCTGTTCCTCACCCTTGCCGTTGTGCTTGCAGGCGGGGCAGGCATCCTTGCCTTCTACCAGCTGGCAGGCGCGCAGTTCCTCTCCATCCTTTACACCGAAAGGTACCTGCCTGCCATGCCCTACCTGATGGTCCTTTCGCTTGCCATGGTCCTCTACTGCCTCAACATGGCCTCCTCCCGCTATTTCGCGGCAGTGGGCAGCAGGCTTTATTCCGCCCTCGCCATCATCCTGCCTGCCGCAGGGCTTTTCCTTATTTACGCAACCGCAAGCATGGAGCTTGCCCCGGCAATCATGCTTGCGGCAAACCTCGCCCTTTTCCTCTCAGGCGCGCTCCTTTTCCTCTCAGGCATGCCCCAGAGGCAGCGCCTTGTTTAAAAGCCTTTATACTATTATAAATCTGTTATAATATTATAAAGGGTGAAAAATATGCCAAAAGTGAGGATAAGGCCGCCGAAGGGAAAGCTCGGGGTGCTGCTGCCTGGCTTGGGGGCAGTCTCCACGACCTTCATCGCAGGCGCGCTTCTTGCCAAAAAAGGGCTCATGCCGCCGATAGGCAGCCTGACGCAGATGCAGGCAATCCGGCTTGGGAAAAGAAGCGAGGGCAAAAGCCCTCTGATAAAAGACGCCCTGCCTCTTGCCCGGCTGTCTGACCTGGAGTTCTGCTCATGGGACATCTTTCCGGACAACGCCTACGAGGCTGCCGCAAAGGCAGGGGTTCTCTCAAAAGAGCATCTTGAGGCAGTGAGGGGGGAGCTTGAGCGGATAAAGCCCCTGCCTGCCGCCTTCGACTCCGCATTCGTGAAAAACATTTCAGGCCCAAACGTCAAAGCCGGCAAAAGCAAGAGGGACTTGGCGCGCCAGCTTCAGGAAGACATAAGGGAGTTCAAGCGCAAAAGCGGAGTTTCCAGGATGGTGATGATTTGGTGCGCAAGCACTGAGCGGCACATGGAAATCCAGCCTCCCCACCTGTCGCTTGCCGCCTTTGAGAAGGCGCTTGATGAGAGCCACCCGTCCATTTCCCCATCCATGATTTACGCCTATGCCGCCTTGAGCGAGGGAGTGCCTTATGTGAATGGCTCGCCGCATCTGGCAGTGGATATTCCAGCCTTGCTTGAGCTTGCTAGAAAGAAAGGCGTGCCTGTGGCAGGCAAGGACTTCAAGACCGGGCAGACGCTTGTCAAAACCGCGCTTGCCCCCATGTTCAAAGCCAGGATGCTGGGCGTCTCAGGCTGGTTCTCCACCAACATCCTGGGCAACCGCGATGGGCTGGTGCTTGATGACCCAGGCTCATTCAAAAGCAAGGAGGCAAGCAAGAAGTCGGTCCTGGAATACATACTCCAGCCAAGCCTTTACCCCCAGCTTTACAAGGGCTTGTGCCACAAGGTCAGGATAGAATATTACCCTCCGCGCGGGGACAACAAGGAAGGCTGGGACAACATAGACCTGTTCGGCTGGCTTGGCTACCCGATGCAGATGAAGATAAACTTCCTCTGCCGCGACAGCATTCTTGCCGCGCCGGTGGTCCTTGACCTTGCCCTCTTCATTGACCTTGCCCAGCGGGCAGGCATGCGCGGAGCGCAGGAGTGGCTCTCGTTCTACTTCAAGTCCCCCATGCACTCTCCCTCAGTCTATCCAGAGCACGACTTGTTCATACAGCACGCCAAGCTCAAAAACACCCTCCGCTATCTTATGGGAGAGAAGCTGATAACCCACCTCGGCATTGAGTATTATGACTACTGGGGCAGGGGCAGGTGATTGCGCTGCTCAAAAGCATGGATTCGGCTTGGCGGTGATTGGCATGCTCAAAGAAAGCAGTTTTGCAGCGCGCATCCAATCCTGGCTCGGAAAATCGCTTTCCTTCCTGCCGCTTTCCCCAACCCAGCTCACGCTCTCCTCTGTCCTTTTCGCATCCGCAGGGCTTTGGCTCTCCTTCCAAAGCCACATTCTCGCCGCCTTTGCCTTGTTCCTTGCCGCAGCCTCAATCGACGCCCTTGATGGAGCGCTGGCGCGAGCAAGAGGGCAGGTTTCGGCAAAAGGAGCATACCTTGACGGGATTTCAGACAGGCTGGTGGAATTCCTCCTGCTGCTCTCATTCTTCCCCCACAGCCCGCCTGATTTCATCCTGCCCTCAGGCATCCTTCTTTTCAGCGCCCTTTTCTTCGGCTCTGCCATGGCTTCATTCGCCACAGCCTACGCAGACCACCGCAAAGCCGCTGACTCCAAAAAAATAGCCGCCCAGCCAGGCATCCTCCCAAGAGCCGAGAGGCTTTCCCTTCTTCTTCTCTCTTTCCTCTCGCTTTCCTTCCTGCCCGCCCTTTCAAGCGCCCTTCTTTTCCTTGCCGCCGCCCTTTCAGCAATCACTTTCCTGCAAAGGGTGATTTACTTTTGCTCATAAAAGAAGCTCATGCCTTGTCAAAAAATTCACTCGGTTCCCCAGCATAGTTTCTCGTTTCGGGTTTGCCTTCTTTTTCTTCTCCTCCCTTAATAGCTTTTTTCCGCTCTTTTTCCTGCTCTTTCTTTTGCTCTGCTAATGTTCTGTCCCTAAGACCAGTCTGCGGCGCGCTCGGCTTTTCTTCCTGCCTCTTTTTATCCTCCTGCTTCTTCTTCAGCCAGTTCAGATATTGTTCATACAGCCCATAAGATTTCAGGATATCGTAAATCTCCCCTACGCTTTGTGCCTTGTTAATCTTGTCCGAGATTTCTTCAGATCCCCCCCTATACCCCCTATATCTTAAAAAATCTGCTACATCTGCCTTTACTTGATTGAGACCTTCGTTTTCTGTTTCTTCTAATGTGTCTATTATTTGATTTATCATCTCTATTATTTGATTTATCATCTTTTCGTTGCCGACTCTCCATTTTTTCAAGCCTTCCAAGTAGCTTATCACTTCCTTTAATTTGCCTTCGTTTAATATTCTTGTTAATTCTTCTTTATCTGGTTTCGGCAAATTGCTTTGATTTATAACTTTTTCAATTGCGGAGATCTTTGTTTTTTTTAGGGCTTCTGCTGTGTTTTCTGTTCCTTTGTCATTGCCCGCTTTTTTCCTAAATTCTTCTGTTCCCACTTTTGCTACATTTTGAAAAATAAACATGTTCTTCCTCTTGCTAATCTCCAGGCTGAACTCCTACTATTATATTCTTGCCGCTAATGTCGATTTCTACTCTCAGGTCTTTCATAACTTCATCTTTAATGTAAATTATTCCAGGCTTTGCCTCTCTTATTGTCGGATTTTTCAAGTCAGGCGCATTCCCCTCAACAAGCTCGTCATAAGTCTCCATGAATTTTCCGGTGGTTGAGCCTATCATGTAGGTTGTCGGAGTGCTGGCAACCACGCGCCCGTTTGAGGTGATGAGGACTGAGTTCAAAAACACCTTGCTTCCATCTTTAGGCTTCAAGACTATGTAGTCTGAATAGTTTGAAGAATTACTAAATATGACTCCAAACAAGCCGCTTTCAAAGACAAACATCACCATGTCCCGCTCCTTCCAGCTCACATAAAGCATCTGCTTGATTTCATTTGGTTTCCACAGCTCTCTTGCTTTTGAATTAATTTC
>JAOAJY010000015.1 GCA_026413965.1 Microcaldota archaeon | reverse complement strand
CATATAATCTGATTGCATTTTGGCAGGCAAATGCAGGTAGGTTTGATGATGCGCTAAGTATTGCCGAGAAAATATTGGATGAAAACGTTCGCTATGCTGCCTATGCAGATGTTGCGTCAAGGATGGCAAAAGCTGGAAGGTTTGAAGATGCGCTAAGCACTGTGGACAAGATAAGGACTATAGACAAAAATGGAAATAAAATAGAGCAATATAAAGTCTATTGCTGTTTGGCCTACCAGCAAATTGCAGCAGAGCAGGCAAAGGCTGGGCTTTTTGAGCAGGCATTAAGAACGGCAGAAAAAATAGAAGTGAAGGGAGGCATTCATGAAGCATACAGACAGATTGCAGAAGTGCAGGCAAATGCAGGAAGGTTTGATGATGCGCTAAGCACTGCCATGAAGATAGAAGACATGTCAAGCCGCTATTCTGTATATGAGCATATTGCATCAAGACTGGCAAAAGCCGGAAGGTTTGAACAAGCCATAAAGATTGCAGACATGATAGCAAAGCAACATCTTTCCAGCTTGCTGGCGTACCGACAAATTGCAGCAGAGCAGGCAAAGGCGGGGCTTTTTGAGCAGGCCCTTGCGACTGCCTATAAACCAAACGATAAATCGGTTTCGACTCTAATTTGCAAGCAGATTTTGGATGAGCAGGTAAATGCTGGATTATTTGAGCAGGCTCTCAGCATAGCAGCAAAGATAGAAAATGAAGAGATGCGCAATGAGTCATACAAACAGATTGCAATAGGGCAAGCAAAGGCGGGAAATTTCGAAGCGTCGCTTATCACAGTATCCAAAATAAAAGATAGGGAAATGCGGTTCACAGCCTACCTGGATGTGATGTCTGAGCAAGTAAAATCTGCAGGCAAAGTGCCCACACCACAAGAGCTTTTGGAAATCATGCAGCATTCTTTGAGAGAAGGAGACCTTGAGACCTTCAAGGCAGCAGCAATCTTGCTTCCAATGGATGAGGTCGTAAAGCTTCCAAAAAAAGAGCGGAACGAAGCAGTTGCCGCTAAGCTGTCCATTTACAGGCTTGCAGACGAAAAAGGGCAAATCGAAAGCATCATTCCAGACTACTATGCCTCGGTTCTGCGCGAGCCGGAAACTAAGTTTTCAATCACTAGCCTTTTCAAAAAGGGATAGTTTCAGAAAACCTGGCAATTCAAATCAAATTTTCCATTTTATTGAGCAGCCTTGAGAATGGAGAAATTCGTGCGGCGGCTTTTTTCCTGCCAACACAGCCTCTATTGCGCGCTCCATCTCAAATTTTGTCGGGGTCTTGTCAGGAGAAAGGGCATCATCCAATCTCCCATGGTAAGCAAGCCTGAACTGCGAATCAAACAAGAATGGGTCAGGAGTGCAGACCGCCCCGTATGCTTTTGCGACCTCTTGCGTTTCATCGATAAGGTAATCAAACTTGAAATTTTGCTCAGCCGCCACCTTTTTCATGTTTTCAAACGAGTCTTCAGGGTACTGCCGAAAATCGTTGGGGTTTATGCCAACCATCTTCAGCCCAAAAGGCGAGTATTTTCCAAAAATCTGGTTGAGGCGGGAAAATTTTGCTTTGACGTATGGGCAATGGTTGCACATGAATACCACAAGAAAGGCTTTGCATCCGCGGTAGTCCTCAAGCCTGTGCTTTCTGCCGTCTATGCCCATAAGCTCAAAAGGGGGCGCGGCATCTCCTGCCTTCAGCTTTGGCTCGGATTGGAGAAGCACCATGTCATAACCTAGTAAAGCACAATCACTGGCTCCACATATCTTCTTATGGAGCCTTCATTCAGCCTTTTTCGGAGAGAATCGTCCATCAGCTGCTTTGCCATCTCGGGTGATTCCGACAGCCAGCCAAGATGGAGGTTTAGGCGTATTATCCTGTCAGGTATTATGTGGCGGGTGCTTTTTGGCGGCATTACCCGTCCTGCCATGGCCTCCTGCACTATCTCGCTTTTGGTGTATCTTCTCCTGTAAAATACCGCATAGCCTGAATTGAGGTATTCTTCTGCTTTGTCGTCCGCCACATACTGCAAGTCCCTGCCTTCAAGCGATGTTATGAATTTCCGTTGCTGGGCTATTATGCTTTGGACATTCTGCTCGTTTGAGTCGTAAAGCACGCATTCTTTTTTGCCGTTGTGCTTTTTGACATACAAAAAAGCCGCCTGCATCTTTTCTATGGCGCCCAGCCCAGTCTCGTAATCCACGCTTTCCCCTTTAAGTACGTTTATGTCATCCGGCTTTATGGTTTTTGATACAGGAAACCAGGTCCCCACTCTTATTTCCGGAGAGTCGTAATCAACGAGCTGGCAGGCAGCATTTGGGCATTTTATTATCTCAAGCACCTTTCGCCTGTGGTTCCCGTCTATTACTATGAAATTCTTGTTTTCTATTATCAGCGGGTCCACCAGCCTGCCCAAGTTGAGCATGGCCTCCCTCAATTTTTGCAGATTGTAAGGGATTATTTCCTCATGGGGCTTAAGCCTCTCCAAAGGCATTATCTGGAGCCTATTTATTATCTCATCAACAAGCATCAAAGCACCAATTCTGTTTTCATGCCATATTTTAAATACGCATGTCTTTGGCCTCAGCCGCTGTTAACCTCTTCATGAAAATCTGCGGTTGTTCATTTCATCATAGGCGTTCTGTTGAGAAAAGTAAAGGATTAAAATATAGAGCTTCCAAGCATTTTTGGATTGCATTTGGTTTAGCAGGTGCTTTTCTTGATATCGGATATAGTGTTTTTTCTTTTGAAGAAAGGAGCTCACCTTGAGCCAAGGCGCATAACAACAGGGGAAGTTGCGGAAGGGATAGGCGTGTCCCAGCAAACTGCCTCCCGCAAGCTTATCCAGCTTGAAAAGGAGGGGCAAATCTCAAGAAGCCAAGGCAGGATAGCCCTTACCCAAAATGCGATACTGGAGATTAAATCCAAGCTGAAGGAAATCCTCAATTCTTTGGACGGCACCACCATAACTTTCAAGGGTAAGGTGGCCTCCGGGCTTGGGGAAGGGGCTTACTACATGCGCCAAAAGCACTACGTCAAGGAATTCAACTCCAAGCTTTGCTTCAAGCCTTTTCCAGGCACCCTCAATGTCTCTATTGGCGAGGATGATATTGAAAAGCGCCTTGTCTTGCGCGAGCAGAAGCCAATAGTCATAAGCGGCTTCACAGCCAAAAGCAGGTCTTTTGGCAGGATAGATGCCTACCGGTGCTCAATCTCAGGGCTGCCTGGAGCGATAATATTCCCAGAGCGCTCTTTGCACGGGCTTCAAACGCTGGAAATCATCTCTCCGTTCAACCTAAGGAAAAAGCTTTTGCTTTCGGACGGCTCGGACGTCAAGATTGAAGTGGTGAAAAACAACCCCTGCGAGCCAAAGGCTTAGCACCAAAAGGCTTAGCACCATCTTGAGAGGCTGGTTTGGTCTCCAATCTCCTTCATCCTTTTTTCGACCGAGTCTATGGTCCTGCTCACCCTTTCATATGAGAAGTCGTGCTCGTCGCAAAGAAACCTGGCAATTCCTTCCCTATCCATTTTCCCATCAGTTATCGCCACCTTCGGCTTTACGGGCGGGTGGAGGAAAAATGCCTCTACGAGCTTGAACTCCTCCACCATCTCCTTTGCGCCCGCTTTTTCTGCAGCTTGCTCAAGCGAGGCGGATTCCTTAGCAATCTTATGGGCTTTTTTTGGGCCTATCCCCTTAACGCCCTCATTGAAATCGGTTCCTATCAATATGCCCATCCACAGCAGCTGCTCCCTGGTCAGCTGCAGAGTTTCAAGGGCAGAGGAAAGATATATGAATTCAGGCTCAACCTCAACATACTCGCTTTTTCCGGGCATCTTCCTTCTTCCACCTACAGAAAGGTTGCGCAATAGCGCAGGCGCTCCAAACAGCAAGCAGTCCATGTCTTGGGAAGCCACCGCATCCACGCTTCCCTCAATTGCCATCTGCGAAGCCTGAGCTTCGCCTTCAGAGGGGGCTTGGACCACCTGTATCCCCATCAACTCAAGAAGCTTTTTGCTCTCCTCAGCCATCTCTGGAGTCAGGCGGGAAGATGCTTGCGCAGCCCTTCTTGCCGCGTCAATGTCCCCTTTTTCCAGCGCCGCTTTCCATTCTTTTTCCGCTTCCAGCCGCCTTTTCCATCTTTCGCCAAGCACTCCTGATTTCAATTCCGGCGGCTCTCCGTCAAAAACATAGACCGGGCGGATTCCGTTTTCCAGCAGCCTGCAGTTCCTGTAGAAAATTCCAGCAAGATGCCCGGTGGTCCTGCCTTTCGCATCTTTCAGAGGGGTGCCGTCTGGCTGCCTTATTGAGCTTATGAACTGGTAAATCGCATTGTAAGCATCCACCGCAAACCTTTTGCCGGAAAGCTCTTGGATTCGGCACGGCTTTTTGGGTATTTCCCCTAAATCAACCCCCATCAGATTACCTTCGCGGCAGTGTGCTTACTTGTTTTTCTTGCGCTCTATCTCTATTATGTCTCCAATCGTCATTCCCTTAGAGATGCTCTGCGATGAGGCGGCAGACTCATTTTCAGCCACTTGAAGCAGCTTCACTCCAAGTTCCTTTTCCAGCTTTCTTGCCACCTTCTCGTCAGGATAGGCTTTTTCGTGCTCAATTCTTTCCAAGAAAGACTCCTTCTCATTTATCCTCTCCGCCAGGACCTTTAGGGGCAAGCCCAGTTTTTTTCTTGCTTCGGAAATTATCCTTCCATAGCCTTCCACCGGCTCAAGCTCTTGGCGGCTGCTTTCTTTGGCATAGGCTTTTCCATGGCTTTGCGGAGCCGGAGCTTTCAGGATTTTGCCTGCGCCAGAGCATTCGCGGCAGACTTGCAGCCTGGCTCCCTCAACAAGAATTATGTACTCGGCTTCACCCTCGCCACAGATTTCGCAGTCCATATGCCTCCCCTCTTTTTCTCCAAGCTAAGTATTTTATTGTTGCCTTTGCTGAAAGCGCAAGCGCATTCAGGTAGGGGCTTTTTTATTTCTTGTCCTTGCCATTTAAGCATATGAAGCATGCTGCCCCATTAGCCATAGCCACAATTTCGGTTGCGATATTCTTCGCAATCTTCTACCTAGTCCTAAGCGCCGCCCTGCCTGCTGCACCCAAGTTTTTTCTTGCGCTAATAGTTCTTTCTGGATGCGGGCATGTGCTGGCAAAAATATTCAGCTTCGAATCCCATCTCGGAATATTTTTGGTCAGAAGCAGGCTGGGGCTTGGGCTTATTGACTCTCTTGCCAAAAAGCACTCTGCTTTATGGGAGAAATTCGCGCAGATAGGTATGGTGGTTGGCTACGGCTCGCTTGCATATTTCATGATGAATGAAAAGCTGAATTGGAGAAAGATGCTTTTCACCTACGGCATAGGCGTCTTCCTTTTGGTGCTCATATCCTCGCTTATTCCAATCGGAATGTCAGTTCTCTTGTCAATGGTGAAAGGCGGCTCTGAATTCGCAGAGGCTGGGGCAAAGCTTCAGATCCAAACCGCCCAATTTGAGCAGCTGAAGATTTTGTCTCTTATTTTCATGGTGGTTGGAGGGGTTGCGCTCATGACAGCAGCAAGCGTTGTGCTTTATGGGTTGATTGTTTTTGGCGCAGTTCTTCAAGCACTGATGGGAAATGTCTCCGTGCTCAAGCAGACCTCTCCTGGCGGCATGCCCATTATTCCCGGCATAAATTTGGACTTGTTCCAAGGCTTGGTTGCTTTGGCAATTGTGCTTGCCATCCACGAGGGCATGCATGGCATTCTGGCAAGAGCCTACAAAATGAAGCTCAAATCCGCAGGGCTGGTCTTTTTTGGCTTTGTGCCTCTTGGCGCATTCGTCGACATTGACGAAAAATCGCTCTTGTCGCAAAGGAAAGAAAGGCAAAATGCTGTTTTGATTGCCGGGACTGCCGGCAATTTTGCAGTCTCTTTGGTTTTTTTCGCCCTTCTTTTCGCGGCTTTCCTTCTTTTTGGAAGTTTGCCATCCGAAATCGGCCAGTCATCATGGGTTGTTTTGTTTCTCCGCATAGTGGCCCTGTCATTTGCCATAAACATTATAGTTGCCTCTGTCAACCTTCTTCCAATCCCGATGTTTGACGGGCATCACTTGCTCAAAAACATGGTTGGGGATTCGCGCATCTCAAGCGCCATTAGTTATCTTGTCGTGCTCTCTTTCCTTTTGACTTTGTCGCCTTGGCTTTTGAGGTGAATGGGGAAGATAAGCTTCTGGTCTTACTGCCTTATTCATTTATTAACCATTCATGCAAAGTTTGATTTGCGCCCCCGTAGTCCAACCTGGATAGGACACGAGCCTCCGAATGGCGCAGATATTTTGCGTGTCAGAAGCCAGTTCGCGGTCCGGGTTCAAAAGCGGCTTCCCTGCCGCTGCTGCGATTCCCGGCGGGGGCGCCATTGTTTTTTTCAGGCAGGCACGGAAGGAAAGCCTATTAATTTGTTTCTTTCTTATCTGACGGCATGGAGGAGCCTGCAAAACAGAGAAAAAAAATACTGATAACCTCAGCTTTGCCTTATGTCAATAACGTTCCCCATTTGGGCAATATTATTGGCTGTGTCCTTTCGGCAGATGTCTTTGCCCGCTATTGCAGAAGCAAGGGATATGAGACTCTTTTTATCTGCGGCACCGATGAATATGGGACTGCGACCGAAATTAAAGCCCTCGAAGAAGGGGTTTCCCCAAAAGAGCTATGCGACAAGTATTATCAGATGCACAAAAGGATTTACGAATGGTTCGGCATCTCCACGGACATTTTCGGAAGGACCACCACTCCTCTTCACACTGAGATAACCCATGAGATATTCTTGGCTTTGCACAAAAACGGCTTCATCGTTGAAGGCGAAATGCTGCAGGCATACGATGAGAAGGCGAAGATGTTTTTGGCTGACAGGTATGTAGAAGGGACGTGCCCGCACTGCGGATACAACGAAGCTCGCGCTGACCAGTGCGACAAATGCGGAAAGCTTTTGAACTTTGACGAGCTTATCAATCCAGTCAGCAAAATAAGCAAGACTGCGCCTGTCAAAAAAGCCTCAAAGCACCTTTTCATAAACCTACCAAAAATTGAAAATGAGCTGAGCGCTTGGATTGAGAAAGCCTCAAAAGAGGGCTTTTGGTCAGAAAACTCCTATCGGATTGCGAAAGCCTGGATATCTGAGGGCTTGAAAAGAAGATGCATAACCCGGGATTTGAAATGGGGGGTTCCAATTCCACTTCCTGGCTGGGAGAGCAAAGTCTTTTATGTCTGGTTTGATGCCCCCATCGGCTATATTTCGATAACCGCCAACCACACACGGAATTGGAGAGATTGGTGGCAGAACCCGAACGGAGTGGAGCTTTACCAATTCATGGGCAAAGACAATGTGCCTTTCCATACAGTCATTTTTCCATCCACCCTTATTGGGACAAGGCAAGGGTGGACCCTGCTTCACCACATCTCAACAACAGAGTTCCTGAACTATGAGGGCGGGAAATTCTCCAAGTCCAGGGGAGTAGGCGTTTTTGGGAATGATGCCATGGAGACAGGCATTCCTGCTGATGTTTGGAGATATTATCTTCTGACCAACAGGCCAGAAAAAACAGACACAAATTTCACGTGGTCTGACTTTGGAGAGAAGCTGAACAATGAGCTTCTTGCCAATATAGGAAACTTGGTCAATAGGGTCATGGTTTTTTCTGAGCGCATGTTCGCATCCAAGGTGCCCAATCCAAGCTTGGAGGAAGAGGACAACAGCTTCTTGAAGTCCCAATCCTGCCTTTTCTTGCAGGCAGAAAGGCACCTTGAAAGGGTGCATATCAAAGATGCTCTCCACACATGCATGCAGGCAGGCAAAGAAGCCAACGCATATTTCCAGAAAAATGCCCCATGGAAAGCAATAAAGGAGAATCCTGCCAGATGCCAAACATCCATTTTTGTCCTGCTCAACCAAGTAAAAGATTTGGCAATAGCGCTGGAGCCTTTTTTGCCCCACACGAGCGCCTCCATTTTCAAGCAGCTGAATATGCCCCCGCGCAAATGGGAAGACATAGGGAAGCTGTCATTGCAGCCAGGGCATCTCCTTGGGAAGCCCGAGATTCTATTCAGGAAGATTGAGCCAAAGCAGCTGCAAGAGCTTGCAGCCAGATTTGGAGGGCTTTCCCAACCCTCTGCTTCCAAAGAAGGGGCAGGCTTGGGATTCGATTTGGATTTGGAGATAGGCAGGATAATTGATGTGAAAAAGCACCCAAATGCAGAAAAGCTTTACATTGAAAAAGTGGAAATGGGCGGCGGAGAAATCCGCCAGATTGTTTCAGGTCTTGTTCCTTTCTACCGCCAAGAGGAGCTGGTCGGGCAAAATGTCATAATTGTCAAAAACCTCAAGCCCGCGGTCCTGCGCGGAGCGGAATCCCGCGGCATGCTGCTTGCTGCTGAAGATGATGAAGGCAGGGTAGAGGTGATTTTCGTTCCGGGTTCAACGCCCGGTGAAAAATTGGAAATTGAGGGCTCAAGCCCAACCCGCCAGCCATCGCAGCAGATAACATTGGAGCAGTTTTCCTCCTTGAAGCTTGAGGTGAAAGGCAAAATATTTCATGCAAATGGAAAAATGGTCCTCGCTGGGGGGTCGCCGGTGAAGACACGCACAATCTCAGATGGAAAGGTTAGATAGCGGGCTTTTGATTGCTCGGAAAGCTATTTATAACCATCCAAAATAAACTTCTTTTGCAAGGTAGGTGGCATGGCATCCGAGACAGATATTTCTGTCCTGATTGAGAAATTCGAGGACTTCTATTCAGTCGCCATGGCGGACAAAGTCAAAAAGCTTCTTTCCGAATACCCTGCCCAAAAAAGCCTTTATGTTGATTATGAAAAGCTGGAAAAATACGACAGGGACATCGCAGACCTGCTCATCCGCCAGCCTGACTTGGTCCTGCCTGCATCTGAGAAAGCCTTGGTGTCTTCTCAAAGCGTTGCATACAATATAGCCAATCCGAACATAAAATTTGAGCCTCATGTGAGGTTTGTCAATTTGCCTGAGACAGGCCTTCTCATCCAAGACATCTCCTCCAGCCAAATCCACGAGCTGGTCACAATAAAAGGGGTGATTTCAAAAAGAGGCCCTGTTTTGCACAAGGTCAAGATAGCAGTTTACAAATGCCAAATGTGCGATGCGCAAATGAAAGTTTTTCTCACGAAAAACGCCCAAATCCCGCAAGTGTGCGCAGAGTGCAAGCGCCGCTCCTTGAAGCTTGAGGAAGATGCTTCGTATTTTGTTGATATACAATATGCAGAGGCGCAGGAGCTTCTGGAAAGGCTGAAAGGAGGCACTCCTGCAGCCACAATTGACCTATGGCTTGAAGACGACCTTGTCAATAAGCTGACTCCAGGCGAGTCAGTCATAATAACAGGGGTCATGCGGCTGCGCCTGCAGCAAAAAAGCAAATCCAAGACAGAGACAGAGCAGATTTACAACCGCTACATTGACGTTGTTTCCATAACAAAAACATACAAAGACTTTGAAGAGATTGAGACCACAAAAGAGGATATTGAGCTTATCAAAGAGCTTTCAAAAGACCCGCGGCTTTATGAGAAAGTACGGGATTCAATCGCTAGGGGCATTTATGGGCACATGGAAGTCAAGGAAGCGCTTTCGCTTCAGCTTTTCGGTGGAACGCCTGGGAAGACCATGAGCGGTGGAGGACCGTTGAGGGACGACATGCATATTCTTCTTATAGGGGACCCTGGCTCTGCAAAAACCCGTTTCCTTGATTCAATCAAGATGCTGGCTCCAAAAGGGATTTATGTAAGCGGCAAATCCGTGACTGGCGTTGGGCTCACAGCCAGCGCTGAAAAAGACGAATTGGGGGAAGGAGGGTGGACACTTAAGGCAGGGGCGCTGGTAATCGCCTCAGGCGGTATTGCTTGCATTGATGAGTTTGACAAGATAGATGACCATGAAAGGGCGGCGATGCACGAGGTCATGGAGTCGCAGACGGTTTCTGTGGCAAAAGCCGGCATATTAGCAAAATTCAGGGCAAAAACTGCCATTCTTGCGGCAGCAAACCCAAAGTTCGGCAGATTTGACCCGAATAAGCTTCCAGGCCAGCAATTTGACATCCCTCCAACCATTCTTTCAAGGTTTGACCTGATTTTCCCAATAATAGATGTGCTTGATGAAGAAAAAGACTCCGCGCTCGCAAAGCACATTCTAGAGATGCACCAATCTTCTGCCAAAGCCATGCATGTGAAAGAGTCGGCTTTGCAGGAGGAGACCGAGTTCATAGATCCAACTCTTCTTAGGAAATACATAGCATACGCGCGCCAAAACGTGAAGCCTGTCCTCTCTGACGAAGCAGTTGAGAGGATAAAGAGTTTTTACGTGGAGCTTCGCAAAAGAGGAAAGCAGGAAGGCGCTGTCCCGATAACGCCCAGGCAAATAGAGGGGCTTGTCAGGATGGCAGAAGCTTCCGCTAAAATAAGGCTTTCTGACCGAGTGGAGGTCTCAGATGCTGAAAGGGCAATAAGGCTCACCAATTATGTGCTTGAGAAAGTCTCAAAGGACCAGGAGACTGGAAAATTGGATATAGATATAATAGCGACAGGGAGGCCAAAAAGCCAAGTTGACAAGATAAAAGCCATCTTGGACATCGCACGCGAAATGCAAAACGAATACGGCGCGATTGAGGTCAAGGCTCTGCTTGAAAGAGCCTCTCAGCAAAACATTGACAATATCACTGCCCAAAGAATCCTGGATGACCTTCTTTATAAAGGCGAGATGTACAAAATAAAACCAGGGTTTGTCAAGCTTGTGGAGCAAACCGAATAGAGGGCTTTAATAGTTCGATTTTTATAGCTATAGCTATATACATATATGTCAATATTATATAACTTGAAGGTCGAGAGTCATGCCATTTGGAAAGTCCTGGTCTTTCATAAAACCCAAGCATGATTCTGAAGACAAAGCCATGCAATATGAACAGAAGATTAGCTCTTTCAAATATGAGGTGAGCGTGGAGTCTAATTTTGCCAGGCGCCTTAGGCTAGCCGCAACCCGAGCTATTATTTCGCACATAGTAAATAGGACTAATT
>JAOAJY010000014.1 GCA_026413965.1 Microcaldota archaeon | reverse complement strand
GCTATATTCACCCTTTGGGCATCGCGCCCAAGCACCCTGCTGCTCCCCTCTGGGAGTATCATCACTTGCTGTCCTTCTAAGTTCTTTGCCATCAGATCACCTCACCGGAAGCGTAAAGCCGAAGGGTTGGAAAAAGCTCACTCTTTCGGAAGCTTGACTATTTTGCCGTATTTGCCTGCTGAAAGCTGCAGGTTGCCTTTGTATTCTGAAACGTAGCCCTTCTCAACCTTTATCCTGTCGCCTGCCGAATAGCTGTCGGCATCCTCATTCCAAAGCGAAAGGGCGATTTCGCCTGAATCGTCTTTCAAGGTGGCGTTTGCGACACGGAGCTTTTTGCCGAACTTTGTGACCACATCGCGAGGCTCTTCCTTTGAGGAAATCTCGCCTTCAACATCCACGTTGCCTGCTCCAGCCTTAAGCTCGCTGATTTTCATCACATCAACCCCAATAAGCATGCGAAGTTAAGCTTAAACTCCAAAAAGTATTAATATGTTGCGCATATGCCGGGGGAAACCTATGTGCCTTCCTCAAAGCTTTTTGCGTAATCAAGCTGCTTTTTGCTTGGCTTTCTCAGAAAGATGCCTTGCGAAGCCAAAAGCATGCGGGCAACCTCCTCGTCTATCTCTTTTGGCACGCTGTGCACCCCGGCTTGCAGGCTCCCTTTTTTGAGCACTGCCAAAAGCTTGCAGCAGAGAGCCTGCAGGGCAAAGCTTCCATCCATTATCTCAATCGGGTGCCCCTGCCCAGAGGGCCTTGCCAGATTCACCAGCCTGCCTTCTGAAAGGAGGTAAATCCTCTTGCCGCCCTTCAAATTGTAGCAGGCGATGTTTTCCTTGACCTGGGAGACTTTTGAGCTAAGCTTTCTTAAAGCAGGCTCGTTTATCTCCACGTTGAAATGCCCCGCGTTGCAAAGGATGGCGCCGTCTTTCATCTTTTGGAAGTGCTCCTTGTCGATTGCGTGCTTCCCTCCTGTCGCGGTGATGAAGATGTCGCCAAGGGGCGCGGCTGAGCCCATGTCCATCACCCGGAAGCCGTCGTAAAGCGCCGAAAGGGCGCGGTGCAGCCCGGACTCGCGAGTTGAAAGCGAGCCGTCAATCTCCACCACGATGACGTTTGCCCCAAGAGCCTTGAGCCTGCTTGCAATCCCCCTTCCGCACCAGCCGTAGCCTGCCACCACAGCGGTCTTGCCTGCAATCAGCTTGTTGGTGGCTTGCGCTATTGCCGCGACCGTGGATTGCGCAGTCCCGAACTGGTTGTCAAGAAGGAATTTGGTGCAGGCGTCATTGACTGCGAAAACGGGAATGCGCAGCTTGCCTGCCGCATGCATCGCCCTGAGGCGATTGACCCCTGTGGTGGTCTCCTCGCATGCCCCGCGGACTTTCCCAAGAAGCTCCTTTCTTTCCCCATGAAGCAGGGTTATAAGGTCGCATCCATCATCTATTATTATGTCCGGCTCTCCGTCCAGCACTCTTTGCAGGCAGGAGTAGTATTCTTGGGTGGTTTGCCCAGACCATGCGAAGACCTCCATGCCTCTTTTCGCAAGGCAGGCGGCGACAGAATCGTCGGTTGTGAGGGGGTTGCATGAGGACGCATATACCTCAGCCCCGCCGGCAGCCAGAGCCTCAAGAAGCGCCCCTGTCTTTTTCTCCAAATGCAGCGCAACTGCTATCGCCATGCCAGAAAACGGCTTTTCCTTCTCAAAACTCTTGCGCATGGCAGACAGCACAGGCATGTTTGCCCTTGCCCAAGCAAGCTCCTGTTCGCCTCTCTCCCAAAGGGAGAGGTCTTTGACTTTTGGCATAAGCAAATAGCAGGGCGAAAATATTTAACGCCACCAGCAGTAAATTGCCCATGCGGAAAATGTCCGGCTTGCACTTTGCCTTGGCCTGCCGCGAGCTTGCCAGCCTGCAGGGAAAACGGATAGCGCGGATAAGGAAAACTGAGGATGGGATTTATCTTTTCAAGATAGGCGGGGAGGAGGTTTTGTTTGAGCCGGGCGTCAGGCTGCACCTCACCAGGCTGCAGCTTTCCGCAGCCGAAAAGCCAGACGGGTTTGTCTCCTACCTGCGCAAAAGGCTGGAGGGCAAGACTGCGCAGGAGATAAGGCAGCATGGCAACGACAGGATAGCCGAGATTTGCGCGCGGTCAAAAGAAAGGCTGGTGCTTGAGCTTTTCAGGAAGGGCAACATCATCCTGGTTTCCGAAAGCGGCATCATTGAGGCTTGCCTGAAAAGCGAGGAGGCAGGAGGCAGAAGGATTGCCAAAGGCGAGATTTACCGATACCCTGAGCCGACAGGATTCCAGCTGGAATTCCCAAAAGAGATTGCCTTCAGCGTGCAGGAGAATGAGAAGGGAGAGGCGGTTTCATTCTCCTGCGACGCCAAAGACGCCGGCAGGAGGTTCGGGAGCCTATCCGAAGCCCTGGACTACTATTATGCGCATGCGAAAAAAGAAAGCCCGGCGGAGAAAGCCTTGAAGGAGAAGCTGGAGAGGCTGAGGCGCAGGATTGAGGAGCAGGAGAAAGCCATAGGCGAGCTTTCAAAAAGGAGGCAGGAGGCAAGGATGGCAGCAGAGGCGATATACCGCAACTTCGGCTTGGTGGAGGAGGCGATTGGGCTTGCCCGCAGGATGAAAAAAGAGGGCGCAAGCGAAGAGGAGATAAACAGGGAGCTTTGCGGAAGGAAGGCAAGGCTCAGGGGGGCGCAGCTTGAGATTGAGCTTGAGGATTAGGCTCGCAGAAATCAGGCTTCCTCGTCAAGCGCAAGGTATGGCTCCAAGACTTTTCTTGCCTTCTTGGGCTTGTCCACCCTCAAGGCAAGCAGGCTGTAGCCTTTGTCTTTTGCCACAAAGTAAAGATTGAGTATGTTGATGTTTTCTGAGACCAGAAGGGACGACATTTTGGAAAGCTGCCCTGGCTCGTCTTTGAGCTTGACAATCAGTATTTCTGACTCCAAGACCTTGTAGCCGTTTGCCTTCAAAAGCCTGGTGGCTCGCAAGGCGTCTTTGACAAAGAAAGTCAGTATGGCTTTGCCGCTCATGGAGACGACCATGAGGGATTCTATGTTGATTTTTGCCTTGCCCAAAATGTAGGATATGTCGGCAAGAAGCCCAACTTTGTCATCGGTGATTATTGTCAGCTGCTCCATTCCTTCCCACCCACCAAATACTCCGCAAGGACCTTCCTTGCCTTTTTCGGCTTGTCCACGCTTATGGCATCTATCGAGACGCCATTGCCCCTGGCAAGAAGGTAGAGGTTGGAGATGTTTATCCCTGCGTCCTTAAGAAGCGCCGAGACTTCAGAAAGCCTGCCTGGCTCGTCTTTCAGCTTGACTATGATAAGCTCGGACTCAAGCACCTTGTAGCCGTTTGCAGAAAGGAGCTTGGCTGCCTTCTGCTCATCTTTCACCATGAGGTTGATTATTCCTTTGCCTCCATAAACTTCTGCCGAGATTGCCTCTATGTTGATTTTTGCCTTGCCCAAAATGTAGGATATGTCGGCAATCACACCTACCTTGTCATCAACCACTATAGTAAGCTGCTTCATAACTCCCACAGAGCAATAACGAGTATAAGGATTATATTCTCATGCGTTCGGCAAACGTGGAACTTGCCGAGAAAGCCGCGCGAGCCTAGATTTTGTAGGCTTGAAGATGCGGCACCCCTGAAACCATGACCGCAGAGCTTATGTCAATGCCTGCCTTCCTTGCTGCCTCAAGCGACTTCTTGCCCACAAGGTTGATATTCTGCGCGCCTGAAAGGGCTTTCACCGCCTCCTGCTCAGAAACCGGGCTTCCTGAGTAGAAGCCTGCGTGGGATTTGAGGTCCAGCCTCCTTTTTCCATCCGACAAGACGCTGCCCAAAAGCTCGGTGTCGCACAGCGCGACCACTTCGCCTGCTGGCGTGCGGTGTATTTTCATGTGCATGCGGGAGGATTGCCTGCCAAAGCTAATAAAGGTTGGAGGGGAAGCCTCCTTATGCGCCTGCTTGCCGCTTTGCTTTGCGCCATCCTGCTTTCAGGCTGCGCGCAGGACAAGCCCAAGGAAGCTTTTGCTGCAGAAGCCAGCCCCGAGGGCTTCGGAAGCCAGGGCAGGCAGAAAATAGAGCTTGCGGAAAGCATAGATTACACCGCAAAATATTCCATAAGCGATGGAAGCGGAGAGATTTCAAAGACGGTTTGGAGAAAGGGGAAAGATGCCAGGATTCAGTATGCGGCTGATGGCAGAATTTTTGCGGATGTGCTCATCCTTTCAGGAACAGCCTACTCCTGCACCACCTGGAAAGAGAACCCTGAGTGCATGGTAGTGGATGCGCAAAACCAGTGGATTTCCCAGGGGGCCTTCCCCCAGCCTGACTTTTCTTTGGCTGAGCCTGATGAGGAAGTGGAGATAGGCGCCACAAAGGGAGCATGCTTCCTTTTTCCCTACACTGTCAATGCCAAGCGCAAGATGTGCTTTGACCAATTTGGCATCCTGGCTTATGACGAATATCCTCTTCCTTCAGGTAAAAAGCATGTGGAGTATTTGGTTTGGCTTAGGCATTCTGCGGATTCCTCTGAGCTTGAGCTTCCGGCAAAGCCCAAGCCCATGCCCAAGCCTGCCTAATCGCACGCCTGCCTTACCCATGAGGAAAAATCTGCGCTTGCCTTTTTTGGCACGAAAGCGATTATTTGAGGAAGGGAATACGGGTGCAGCTTGCGGAGGGCAGAAGAAAGCTTTGGATAGATTTTGCCTGAGCATTTGATTTCAAGAAGCCACTCCCTCTCTTTCCTCATCCTGCCTTCCCAGAAAAACACCGACTCTATCTGCCAGAAGCTTGCGCAGGCGGCAAGCCTTGCTTCAACCAGCTTTTTTGCGATTTTTTCAGCCTGCTTTCTGGTCTTCAGGGTGGTTTGCACCAAAATCATGCTATGAGGTTGGAAACTGAGGAATATAAACATAGGCTCTGCGTGGCTGGAAAGCCTGCAGCCATGCGCCTTTGCTTTTCGGATATTCTTAGCGCCCCAAAAACAAAACATTAGGTTGCATGTTGGGGGTGAGCCCTTAGGGGGCTTTTCGGATATTCTTAGCGCCCCCTAGGGATGGGCCCGCGAGGAATCGAACCCCGAATCTTCGCTGTGTAAGAGCGACGTCTTGACCATTTCCGGCTTGCAAGGTTTGGCTTGCGCAAGCATTCGACTACGGGCCCACTTTGGGGTTATGGCTGGAAGGCATTAAATCCTTCCTGCTGGGCAAGAGTTATAATATGTTCCTATATATGTAATTGCATGATGAGAGCGGCAGTGCGCGAAAGCCCCAAGCAGCTCCACCCTTCAAGCCAAAGATTCAGGGCAACCGAGCCTATTGCGGAATTTGCCTTAGGCGATGCTGGAGATCTGAATGAGAGGCTGGTTGCGCTCAAAGCCATAGCAAGAAATTCTGAAAACCCCAGGCTGGCTGCCCTTGCTGTCTTGAAAATCTGGAAGCTGAAAGATGCGCAGATTTTGGAGAGCCTTGCTGGATATGCCCATCTGCAAAAAACCTCAATGCTTGCCCTAAGGCTTCTTGAGAAAGAAAAGGACTATGATGCCATAATGAATGCCATATTCAGCAGCAGCGATTATGGGGTGATAAAATACGGGCTCAAGATACTAATCAGAAACGATTGCATCGAGCATCTGAAAGAGATTTTTGCGAGGGCAAACCACAAGGTGGTCAAAAGAATGGTTTTGCAGAATCTTCTTTCTGTCATAGATGTTCTTATTGAAAAGAAGGATGTGGAGGCTTTGGCGCACATAGCAAAGTCAAAGCAGGAGGAGTGGGCGGAGATTTTGGGCAAAAAGCGCATGGAAGGCGGCTATGGGCAGGAGGAATACCAAGAAGCATATGATTTGCTGAAAGCAGGAGAGGTAGGCAAAATAGCCGACCGCGCGCAAAAGGAGAAAAGGGCGGCGCTGCTGGAATGCGCCTCATTGCGCATAAGGCAGGCTATTGAAAACAGGGAATTTGAGCTTCTTGCAAGCATAGCAAAAGGAGTGGAAAAGGAGTTTTCTGAAAGCTTCTCCTGAGGCCAAGGCTGGGCTTGAAGGCAGGAGAAAGCGATAGGGTTAAAAAGGCTAAAAACGAGCTTCCTTTTCGGGTGAGGCAATGGCGTATGAAGAGATGGTTGGAAGCCTGCAGACCAATGTTTCAGGCTTTCTGGGAAGCCTGCTTGAAGGCGTGATTGCGTTTTGTATATTTTTCATAATAATGTTTGTTGGAGTGGGCTTTGCCAACATACTTGGCAAGGCCCTAAGGATTTTTTTCAAGGAGCTTAGGCTGGAGAATTTCCTTGAGAAGCACGGAGTGCATGATGCCTTTTTGGGATTCACATTCACAGACATATCGGCAGCCATCCTCAAGCTTTATGTGGCTGTGGCTTTCCTTGGCATAGCTGCTGATGTTGTGAGGGTGGAGATGCTCAGCCACTTGGCCATGCAGGCCATAGGCTATCTTCCTTCTTTGGTGCAGGGCATCGTGATACTTCTTGCTGGGCTGATAGCAGGAGACTACATAACAGACAGGATAAAGACCAGCAAAAGCATACCCTTCGCAAACAGCCTGGCTGTGGTGATAGAGGTTTTCATAGCCTACAATGCCCTCGTGATTGCCATGCCGCTTCTGCTTCCTGCGGCAGACCCATCGCTTCTGATTTGGTCTTTCCTGGTGGTTTTGAGCGCATTCGCCCTGGCGCTTGGGCTGGGGGCAGCGATTGCGATTGGGCTTGGGCTCAAAGACACGGTGGCAGACATCGCCAAAAAGCACAAAAGCAAGCTGGACAGGCTCCTTTGAGCCAAATTTTTTCATTCTTTTTTCCTCAAAACCAAAAAAGCGGATATGGCGTTTGTGAAGAATATCACAAAGAGGGCAAGCAGCGGCAAATCCACAGGCGGAGCTTTCCCGGCTGCCAAAAGCTCCTGCGATATGATGACTGAAAGCACTGCGGCAGTCAAGCCCCTGCCTGAGACCGACTCAAAAATCCTGCCCTTCCGCATGGCAGGCTCAAGAAGGCAAGCCGCCTTGGTGGCAAGCGAGCGGGAGAAGGCAAGAAGCAGCGACAAGATTGCCGCAAGAAGCGCCACCTCAACAGGCTTGGGGGAGTGGAAAAGCAGCGCCCCCAGATAGACAAAAAATGCGGTTCGGAGAAAAAAGCTTATTTCGGAGTGGAAGCGCCTGACCTCCTCCACTGACTTGTGCGAGGTGTTCCCAAGGAAAAACCCGAACGTGAAGACAGATATCACCCCGTTGGCATGCAAAATCCCAGAGATGGCGTAAAGGATGGCGGCTGTGCCTATTGCCGCAAGATGCTCGTTCTCTTCCGCAATCCTGGAGACGAAAAGCTTCCACAAAGCAGCAAAAGCCGAGCCCAAAGCGCACGACAAGGCTATTGCGAATGCCAGCTGCGAGAGGGAATGCGAGCCTAAGCCAGAGCCTTGATGGGCAGCAAAGGAGGCGAAAAGCAAGGCAAGCATGACAGACAGCGCATCTGAGATGGCAGTCTCCATCTCCGCAAGGCTGCGGAGAGGCTCAGGGGCTTGGCGGGCTGAAAGGAAGCTTGAGAGAAGCTCAGGCGCCACGCTTGCGAAGATTGCAGCGGCAACCAGGGAAAAAAGGGCGTCTTGGAGAAACAGATAGGCGACTGAGAAGGCGGCTGCGAACGAGAGCGAGAAGGAGAGCATGCTGAGAAGGACTGCTTTGTGCGCCTGCCTCACAAGCTCGGCAAGAGGCAAATGCAAGCCCTCATCAAGTATTATCATCAGCAATGCGACCGCCCCAAGAGGAAGCATAAGCTGGCGCATGCTTGAGACTGCCGGCTCTGGAAGAAGAGCCCCTGCCGCAGAGCCAAGCAGGAGAAGGAAAAAGATGTCAGAAAAGCCTGTCTTTCTCAAAAACAGCCTGCCCAAAAGGCCTGCGAGGATTAGGCCTCCAAGGGCCGCAATCTCAGCCTCCTTTCCTGCCATGCGGAAGATACGAATGAAAGGTTAAAAGATGTTCCACCCGCAAGAAAATCATGAAAAAGCCCATCTGGGCATTCCAAAAAAAGCCTGACGATTCCTTGGCTGCAAAAAATGCCCTGCTTTGCCTCAGGCAGGACGCAGAAGAGGACATAACCAGCCGATGCCTGCCAAAAAGCCTGGAATGCTCAGGGAAGATAGTTGCCAAGTCAAGCTTTGTGCTTTGCGGTGTTTTGGAGGCGGACGCTGCCTTCCGCAAGATGAAAGTCAATGTCCGCTGGAATTTTTCGGAAGGGCAGAAAGTCCGGCGCGGAGAAGCCGTCTGCAGGGTTTGGGGAAACGCAAGGGCGGTGCTTGCCGCTGAAAGGACAGCCCTCAACTACCTCTCTTTGCTTTCAGGGACAGCCACCCAATCCGCAAAAGCCGCGGAAAAATACGGGAGAGGAAAGATTGCAGCCACGCGAAAAACCTTGCCCCTTCTTGCGCACTCGCAAAAAAGAGCAGTGGCCATAGGGGGCTGCCTGACGCACCGCATCTCGCTTGCAAGCGGCTATCTGGTGAAAGACAACCATATTTCAGCGATAGCAAAAAGCAGAAAGGCCAGCCGGGCTGAAGCGATAAGGATTGCTCTAAGCAGGCTTCCTGAGGGGAAGCTTGTGCAGGTGGAGGTGTCAAGCGAAAGCGAGGCTGAGGCGGCTGCCTTGCACGGCGCGAAAGCCATCCTGGCAGACAACGTGCGCCCATCTGAGCTTGCAAGAATCGCCAAGACGGCAAGAAGGATATTCCCTGGGATGATTGTGGAGGCTTCAGGCGGAATAAGCTTGCAGAGCGCAGGCAAATACCTGAAGGCAGGGGCGGATTTTGTCTCCACAAGCCAGCTTACCGCAAAGCCCAAGCCTGCTGACCTTTCGCTTGAGATAGAAGGCTAGCTTCCTTTCCAGTAGAGGACTTTCTTTTGGATGAATGTTTTGATGGGGATGGCGTTTTTGCTGTCCCGGTACTTTTCCCATATCTTCTGGAATTCCATGATTTCCTTCATGTCTTTGGGCGAAAGGCTGAGGCAGACTGCAAGCTCGGAATTTTTTGAAAGCCCGCCTTTGGAGAGGTTCTGCGAGCCAATCAATACATAGTGCGCCTCGTTTCGGCTTTCCCCTGAGAGCATCCAGTGCATTTTGATATGCATTATCTTGTCCTTGTTTGGGCTGAAAAACAGCCTGGCTTTGAAGCTCTCCTTGCCAAATTGCCACTGAATCTCTTTTTGAAGCTCCCAAAGGCGCCTTATGGAGCGCTCCGCGTCTTTGTCATAGTCCATCCCAATTATGAACCGCACTTTGCCGCCTTTCTCCGCAAACTCTTTGGCAAGAGGGGAGACAATCTCAATCCCCGAGGATGAGGCATGCCCCACTATTGCCCTCCACGCCGGCTTGCCTGAAAGCTGAAGGACTTTGCCTGCCATCAGGCGAAGATAGTCTATTATTTTCTTGCCTGCCTCCTGGGCAAACTGATGCGCTATCTCTACTTCCATGCAAACCAGTTGCCAAAAAAGGTTAAAATCTGATTGGAGGCCAAGAGGGCGAAATTTTAAAGATATCTTGGCATAAGGATTTTTGGAGCCCCATCGTCTAGTGGTCAAGGACACGAGGCTCTGGGCGGGAAACCCAAAAGAAGCATAAGGCGGGTTTCTGCAATACTTCCTCTTGAGGCGTTCCTGATGGGAGTGGCGCGGGAGAGACCTCGATACATCGGTTCGAATCCGATTGGGGCTACTGCGTGCTTTTTAACCTCAAAGCAGCAATAGGAGCATGCGCATAAGGACCAAAAGGCGCGGCAAGAATGCGGTGATTGGCAAAAAAATAGTCTATATCACGCCATACCGGAATGCTGCCATTGAGACGATGAAGGAATACCACCGCAAAGGATACGAGGCAGGAGTGGAAAGAGAAGTTGAGAACGGGCAGAACCTTTACATTGTTTTCATCTATTCGAGGGATTGAGATGGCTTCCAAGCAGGCAGAGGCTCTTGCGGCAGGGGAAATACAGGTGAGGGTGAAGAGAGGAGGAATGTTCCAGGTCCTGCCATTCAAGGTGGTAAGGAAAGACACGCCCACTGGAAAAGTGCCTTACCTTGTGCTTGACCGTTTTTTGGACATCTCAGAGCTTCTGCGGGTGGCAGAAGAATATTGCCTGCCTGTGCAATCCCCTGCTGGAAAGGTTTTCCCGCGCGGCAAAAAAGAGCAGGATTTTGTGGGGCTTTAGGCTTTGGCAAGCTTTCTTATCTTGTCTGCCAGCAGAGCCTCAGCTGAAAGGGCGTCTGGGAAGAAGACCGGCTTCTTTTTCCTCTTGCCTGCAATTATTTTCTCGGCTTCCGAAACCACCTTGGCAGGGCTTAGGCTGGTGGTGTCAATTTCCCACACCCTTCGTTTGCCAAGATTCTTCTCCGCCATCACGGTGCAGTAGTCCAACGCCTCTGACAAGGCATTCTGGGATATTTTGGATGGGGAATAGCCTCTTTGGGCGAGCCTTTCCCTCAGCTTTTTTGGATGGCAGCGCAGCACTATGGCTTTTGAGACCGGAAGCCTCATCTCGCAGCCAAGATGCCCCTCTGCTATCACCAGGCGCTTTTTCGCCTCTGCCTTGATGGCGCCTGCAATCTCGCTTTCAAGCTTGCCAAGAAGGACCACCTTGGCGCCATCCGAATCCTCATGCGAATAAAGCTTGAGCGCATGGGCAACCTTGTTGATGTCCAAAAGGGCTGCGCCTGACTTTTTGCACAGCGCAGAGGCAAGAAGGCTCTTGCCTGTTCCAGGCGAGCCGGTGATGAGAATGGCTTTCCCCATGAAATCACAGCTTCCTTGCTGCCTGTGAGAGAATCTTTTTTGCCTCAGAGAGCGCGCGCCTGCCTTTTGGGGACAGGGAGTAGTATTTTCTTCTCCCCTCAAAATGGGAAAAAATAAGCCCCTCGCCTTCCAGCTTGTAAAGGACAAAATAGACCATAAGCTTTGAGGGCGAAAAGCCGAACTTCTTGTTTATCTGGCTCGGAAGTGCGTAGGCATAGGCTTTCTTTGACTTGATGATGGCAAGGGCAGCCAGCCATATGTTCCCATGCGTCAGCGCATGCCGAAGCCGCAAAACTGGCTTGCTTTCCTGCAAAGATCCACCCCGTCATCCCTGCTCTTCCCAAACCCGCACGCCCTCTTTCCTTAAGGATTTTGACGCTTTCATCATTCTTGAAATATGCTTGCCGAAAGGGGTCGGGTAATCTTCATTCAGGCAGCCTAGGCACAGGCTCTCTTTCTTGATGCCAATAGCCTCAACCAAATCTTCTATGGTTTGGAATGCCAGGGAATCAGCGCCCACTTTTTTCCTTATTTCCTCCACTGAGTGGCTGGCGGCAATAAGCTCCTTGTAGGTGGGAAGGTCAATCCCGTAAAAGCATGGGCCTATCACAGGAGGGCAGGTTATCCTTAGGTGGATTTCCTTTGCGCCTGCCTCTTTCACCAAGCCGACAATCGGGCCAGAGGTGGTTCCCCGCACGATTGAGTCGTCTATGAGCACCACTCTTTTTCCCTCAATTATGTTGCGCACCGCATTCAGCTTCAGCCTCACGGCATCCTCGCGCTTTTTTTGGGATGGCATTATGAATGTGCGCCCGATATAGCGGTTTTTTATCAAGCCCTCAGCGACTGGTATGCCAGACTGCTTGGAGTAGCCTTCGGCTGCGCTTCTTGCGGTGTCAGGCACTGCAATCACCACATCCGCTTCCACTGGCGCGGCTTTCGCAAGCGCAGCGCCCAGCCTGTGCCGCACCTCATACACCCATCGCCCATCCAGCTTGGAATCAGGCCTGGAGAAGTAAATGTACTCGAATGCGCAGTGGCGCGGAGAGCTTGGGCTGAAAACTTGCCTCCTTTTCACCCCGCTTCTGCTTGCCACCACCACTTCGCCTGGGGCAAGGTCGCCTTCCAGCCTGCATTTTATTATGTCCAATGCGACCGATTCGGAGGCAAAGGCTATCTTGTCCTTGCTTCTTCCCCAGCACAGCGGCCTTATGGCTCTCGGGTCGCGGAAAGCCACAAGCTGCCCGTCATCGCTGACCATCACCACAGAATATGCGCCATCCACTTTCTCCATCACAGCCTTGCAGGCTGAGAATATGTCTTTGGATTTGCCATAAGCCTCTGCGAAAGCCGCAAGCAAAAGCTCGGCGTCGCAGGAAGAGCAGAAGGCGTGCCCGTCCTCTTCCATGGCTTTGCGCACTCTCCCGTAGTTTGAAAGGTTGCCGTTGTGGGCAAGCGCGAATTTCCGCCCGCCTGACTCTGCGGCAAAAGGCTGCGCATCCTCCACTCCGCCTGCGCCTATTGTAGGGTAGCGCACATGCCCTATCCCAGCAAAGCCTGAAAGCTGCTCCAAAGCCTGAGGGCCAAAAATATCGGAGACCAGCCCAAGCTTGCGCAGCAAAAAAACCTGCTTGCCATCGCTGGTGGCTGCGCCCGCAGAATCCTGCCCGCGATGCTGCAGGTTCATCAGCCCCATGTAAATGTCAGAGCTTACGGAAGAGCCTGAAAACGAAAGGATTCCGAAGGCTCCGCAGTACTCGCGCTTCTCAAAACCAAGCCCACCCATATAGCTAATTTGACGAAAAAGCTTATGAATTTAGTTTATGCTAGATGCACATGGAACTTTGGCTGCCTCGCCCAAAGCCTGAAAGCCACAAGGGGCAAAACGGCGTCCTTCTGATAATAGGAGGAAGCAGGACATACCACGGCGCCCCCATCCTTGCTGCCCTTGCGGCTGTGCGATTTTGCGACCTTGTCTATTTCCATTCAACCAGCCAAAATATGCAGCTGATGAGAAGAATGAAAGAGGCAACCCCGAATGCCATATGCGTGCCCAGGCAGAAGCTGGATTGGGCGTTTGGCCATGCCGACTGCGTGCTTATTGGAAACGGGATGGATGTGGGGGAAAAGACCAAAGCCGAAGTCTCATGGGTACTGAAAAGCGGGAAAAAATGCGTGATTGACGCAGCTGGGCTGCGCTGCCTTGAAGCCAAGCTTTTGCACAGCAAGGCAGTGCTGACTCCCCACAAGAAAGAATTTGAGAGCGCATTCGGGGAGCCTGCCTCAAAAAAGAGCGCTGAAGCCGTATCCAAAAAATACGGATGCGCCATACTCTTGAAAGGGAAAGAGGATGTGCTTGCCTGGAGGGGAAAAAGCATCCTTGTTCCTGGAGGCAATGCCGGCATGACGAAGGGTGGCACTGGGGACGTGCTTGCGGGGCTTCTTGCTGCCCTTTACTCGCATCCCTCATGCCCCAGCCCGCAGCATGCGGCATACGCAGCCTCGGTTTTGAACAAAAAGGCGGCAGACATGCTTTATCAGGCGGTGAGATACAACTACTCCTCAGAGGATTTGGCAGGCGAGCTTCCCTACGCGGCAGCAGGGTTTTACAAAAGATGACGCGGCTTGCCTTCCTGCAAAAAGCTTATAAATCCAAAAAGAGAAGGCTGGCATGAGAGGTGAATGCCATGAAAAACTGCCCGCCTG
>JAOAJY010000013.1 GCA_026413965.1 Microcaldota archaeon | reverse complement strand
TCAAGCGTTTTCCGGTTTTCAGGCCCTGCCTCATTCCAGTTCCGCTTGTTTTCAAAGAACGCTTTTGGCGTCCTGCCGTCCGTGATTCTCATCCAACCACCTCGGCTCCTTGCCCTGCTTAATGACCTATTTATAGCTTGCCGAGCTGATTGACGAATTAGGATTAGACTGAACATCTTATGCAATAGCACGTCGAAGGCGATTATTTCCCTAGGTTTCCCTAGTATCTTTGTTGGGAAACAAGGTGTGAAAAATCGACGAAAAATAGGTAGTTAGGCAATCACCTAACCGTTTTTGGCAATACTAGGCGATTGCCAAAGTGTGCCATGTCGGTCAGGTTCCCTAATCCGCATCAGACCGTCCGTCTATCCTCACAAAGCCCTGTTTTCCGGCTCCAGTGAGCGACTTTGAGGGCCGAAAGACACAGAAGCGAGTAAAAGGGCTCTCGGAGATCACATCCGTCATCATCTGCGCATTTTTTTGGCCAGGCAAGCCCTTAAAAACACTTGGCAGGCGGAATCAGGGTACGTTTCGCGCTGGGCGAGGCATTTTAAAACCTATTTTGCGCTTTCCAATTGATTCTCATGTATCATCATCTTGCAAAAAAAGTCAAAGTCAAATCTGAAAATTCGGACGGAATCATTCTGGCGCTGGAGCACAAGGGCTTCTGCGCCGCTTTGCTTAGGAGAGAGACCACTTCCAGGCACTCCCAGGACATATCTGATTTTTCCCCGCTTATTGAAAAATGCGCAATTGCCTGGGTGGACTATGTGGTTGATGATTTCCGCAAGGATGCGCCCAGAATAGCAGAAAGGATAGGCTTCTCATCTCTTCTTGTCAAGAACCTGACGAAAAACTCCCGCTCAGGCTACGAGGACTTCAACAACGAGATGGGGCTGCTCATCCCCGCGATACATGTGGAGAATTTCGAAGTCAAGCTCGACCCTCTTTTGGTGCTTATCAGAAAGAACCTCATACTCACGATACACACAAGCGGCACCAAGCGGTTTTTCCGTGTCCGAAGGTACGCTGAAACCCTGCTTCGCAAGCTTCCAGCAAAAATGATGCAAAAGGACAAGCTCACCCTTCTTTTAATCAGGATACTTGACGAAAACAACGCGCGGAATTTCGACTATCTTCAGGTGATTGAGGAGCAAGGCGACAAAATCTCGCATGACCTGTCCGACCACACCACCTCAAGAAAAGAGATGGGGAATCGGATTTACCAGATGAAGCACGCCCTCACTGTTTATCTTTTGGGGCTTTGGGCGACAGTGGATGCCCTAAATTCGCTCCGCTACGGAGATGCCGATTTGCTCACCGACAATCCAAAGATAATAGGCAGGCTCACAGGGCTTGTGGGCGAGGTGCATTCGCAAATCGGCTTGGCCGAGCACCTATCAGATGTGCTTGCTTCTGGGCTTGAGGTGCTGCAATCAATCTACAACAACCAGCTCCAAATTTTGAACAACCAGCTTGCCATGGCAGTTGCGTACATGACCATCCTTGGCACTGCGCTTCTTGTCCCAAACACAATAGCCACGGTGATGGCAAGCCCGGCATTTGATTTGGGCACAGACGACTTCAATTGGTATGTTTCCTTAATTATAGCCTCAACAGTAGTCTCCACCTTCATAGCCTGGTTTGCGGTGGACAAGATGGGCCTGCTCCCCAAAAGATATGACGAAAACAAATAGCTTCTTTTGGCGGTCGGATGCTCAAAATACTGGTTAAGCGCAAAGCGCTCCTTTCTGCTCTTGCTGGGGCAAAAGCAGCCCACCCAAACGAGTTCATCTGCCTTCTTATAGGCAAAGCAACCAAAAACTCAATAATAATAAAAGACACTCTTGTGCCTCCTGGAATAATGGTTTCAGAAACCAGCTCATCCTTCAATGACTGGATGTTTCCTGCGATAGAAGGCTTGGTGGGAACTTTCCATTCGCATCCAAAAGGAAGCCCTGAGCCGTCTGAGCAGGACAGGTGGATTTTCAGCCAGAAGGGAGGGGTCCATCTGATAGCAAGCGCCCCTTACAGCAAAAAATCAGTCAGCTGCTATTTGGGGAATGGTGTCCAAGCCGATTTTTTTGTGGTGGATTGAGCCTAAGTTGCCTGCGGCTCCTGAATAGCAGAAGCCGCCATAGCCGGTCCGGAAAATCCAAATGCCGAATCCAAGCCGAATCCAAATCTATTATAAATTTTTGCTTCATAAAAAGCACCTACACGCCCAGTTCTGATAGGTTAGGTGTTACTTTGCCCGAGAGAGAAGCCCCGTCCCATGAATTAATACCTCCTCACAGGCTCTTGGGTAAGGAGGAGGCAGAAGCAGTTCTTGCAAAATACAAAGTCTCACGCTTCCAAATCCCGAAAATTAGGGCAAAGGACCCTGCTTTGATTGGAACTGGGGCAAAGCCTGGGCAAATAGTGGAGATTTCCAGGCTGGACGGCTCAAAATACTACCGGCTGGTAGTGGAAGAATAAGTCCTAATCCAAAGGCTAGCTTGGGCTTTAGTTGGGGGGAATTCGGATGCGAGGGGAGTTGCTAACTGCGTATTTCAAGGACAACAGCCTGGTGAAGCAGCACCTTGACTCTTACAACAAATTCATAGAGCACGGGCTGCAGAATGTGGTTGACAGGGTGGGGATAATAGAGCCTTCGGTTGAGGGCTTCCACCTCAGGTTTGGCAACATCAGGCTGGAGAAGCCCAAAATAATAGAGGCAGACGGGGCGCAGCGCTCAATTCTGCCATCTGAAGCCCGCATGCGCAACCTCACCTATGCCGCGCCAATATTTCTTGAGATAATTCCGGTTCTGAACGGGGTTGAGAGGACGCTTTATTCCGAAGTCTTCATTGGCGAGCTTCCCGTCATGGTCAAATCCAAGCTTTGCTATCTTGACAACATGAGCGAGGAGGAGCTCATTGATGCCGGAGAAGACCCTGCCGACCCAGGCGGCTATTTCATCATCAACGGCAGCGAGCGGGTATTGGTCTCAATAGAGGATTTGGCCCCAAACCGGATAATGTGCACAAGGGAAAAGGACAACACGCTGGTGACTGCGAAAGTGTTCTCCACCCGCTTTGGGTTCCGGGCGCGCGCGGTGGTGGAGAGGACAAGCGAAGGGCTTATGAGAGTGGTCTTTCCTGCCTCTCCCAAGGATTTGCCGCTCACCGCAACCCTCCGCGCCCTAGGGCTTGAGAAAGACGAGCAGATACTCTCGGTCTTTTCTGATGATAGGCACATACGCAACGATATCTTGCTCAACTTGGAGCTTGACGCCACCAAAGACAAGGAGTCTGCGATGGAGTACCTTGGCAAGAAAGCAGCTCCCGGGCAAGCTGAAGACTACCGCGAAAAGAGGGCAGAGATTCTTCTGGACACTTACCTGCTGCCCCACATAGGCACCACTCCTGAGGACAGGCTCAAGAAGGCTCATTATCTTGCCAAGATGGCGGAGCATGCAATCAAGGTGGCATACAAAGAAATACCGCAAGATGACAAGGACCACTACGCAAACAAGAGGGTAAAGCTGGCAGGGGACTTGATGGAGGACCTGTTCAGGTATGCTTTCCAGTTTCTCGTGAAAGACATTGCTTACCAAGCCGGAAGGGCAGACGCAAGGGGAAGGCATCTTGCTGTCCAGACTCTGGTGAGGCCTGACGCGCTCTCAGACAGGATACGCTATTCCATGGCGACAGGGAACTGGATTGCTGGGCAGACAGGGGTTTCCCAGCTTCTTGACAGGACAAGCTTCCTCTCCTCCATGTCCCACCTGAGGCGCATAATCTCTCCCCTTTCGAGGAAGCACCCGCATTTCAAGGCAAGAGACCTGCACGGCACCCACTGGGGCAAGCTTTGCCCAAACGAGTCCCCAGAAGGGCCATCATGCGCGCTAGTCAAGAACCTTTCCCTTCTTTGCGAAATCTCAATCGGAGAGGATGAGAAATCGGTTGAAGAGGCTGTGAGCAAGCTTGGGGTTAAGCTTTAGGCTGGTGGTTTTGTGAAACTGAAGCGCAAGAAAATCAAGCGCAAGAAAAAAATTGCAGAGGGCGAGCAGGCTCCAAAAACAAGCGTTTATCTCAACGGCAGGCTAATAGGCTTCCATGAGAACGGAGAGGCGCTTGTGGCAGAGCTTCGCGCAAGAAGAAGGATGGGCAGCATATCTCCCGAAGTAAATTTCCACTACAACAAAAAGACAAACGACTTGTTCATAAATGCCGATTCTGGAAGGTCCAGAAGGCCATATATTGTTGTTGAGAACGGGCAGTCCCGCCTCACCCCAGTTCTGCTTGAGCAGCTCAAGCGCGGCGAAATAACATGGAGAAGCCTGGTGAAGCTTGGTGTGATTGAGTACCTTGATGCCGAGGAGGAAGAGGAGGCTTACATAGCCTTGAAAGAGTCCGACATAACCCCTGAGCACACCCATCTTGAGATAGACCCTGTAAGCATATTCGGGGTCACAGTTTCCATACTTCCATATCCTGAGTACAATTCCTCGCCCCGCATCACGATGGCTTGCGCAATGGCGAAGCAGTCGCTTGGCACCTACTCTGTCAATTTCAACATGCGAAACGACAGCAGGGCGCACATTCTGTATTATCCTCAGCAGCCTCTTGTGCAAACCCAGCCATACCGGCTTTTGGGCTTCGCAGAGAGGGCTGCAGGGCAGAATTTCATAGTCGCAATCACCAGCTCTTATGGCTACAATATAGGAGACGCAGTGGTGATGAACAAGAATGCGATTGACCGGGGCTTGGGCAGGAGCGTCTTCTTCAAGTCGCATGAGACTGAGGAGCGAAGGTACCCCGGCGGGCAGAAGGACACTTTCGAGATACCTCCCCCAACCACAAACGGATACAGGGAAGAGAAAGCCTACCGCTTCTTGGGCGAAGACGGCATAATCTCTCCGGAGTGCGAGGTGGAGGCCAAAGATGTCTTGGTCGGGAAAACCTCTCCGCCAAGGTTCTTGGAGGAAATCACAGTCTTTGGTGTGATTGAGGAGAAGAAGCGCGAATCCTCTCTGGTTTTGAAGTCAGGCGAGGGAGGGATTGTTGATTCTGTGATGCTCACCGATTCTCTTGCTGGCACAAAGATGGTGAAAGTACGGGTCCGCTCCATAAAAATCCCTGAGATAGGCGACAAGTTCGCCTCTCGCCATGGGCAAAAAGGAGTCATTGGCTTGCTGAGGCCTCAAGAGGATATGCCATTCACAGCAAGCGGCATCTGCCCTGACCTGATAATAAACCCGCACGCCATCCCCTCCCGTATGACTGTGGGGCATCTTTTGGAGATGCTTGGCGGGAAGGCTGCATGCTACTCAGGGAAATTTGTAGATGGGACAGCATTCACAGGCGACCGGGAGGAAGACATAAGGAAAATCATGAAAGAGTATGGCTTTGACGAATTCGGCGAGGAGATATTGTATGATGGGATAAGCGGGCAGGCAATCAAAAGCAAAATTTTCATCGGTGTCATCTACTACCAAAAGCTGCACCATCTTGTCTCAAACAAGATGCATGTCCGCTCCCGTGGCCCAGTCCAGCTCCTTACACACCAGCCAACCGAAGGAAGGTCTAGGGAAGGCGGGCTGAGGTTCGGGGAGATGGAGAGGGACTGCCTCATCGGCTATGGCGCCTCCATGCTCATCAAGGAAAGGCTGCTTGACGAGTCTGACAAGACCACCATGCAGGTTTGCGAAAACTGCGGCTCAATCGGTTACCACGACCATGTGAAAAACCGGGATGTCTGCCCGCTTTGCGAAAACGGAAAGCTTTCTCCGGTGGAAATGAGCTACGCGTTCAAGCTCCTGCTAGATGAGATACAGTCGCTTGGGATTTTCCCGCGGCTGATTTTGAGAGATAGGGCTTAGGATAGGTGTTTTTATGGCTGTTGCAAAGATAATTGACCGCATAAAATTCTCCCTGTTTTCACCTGATATGATAAGAAAGATGTCCTCAGTGAAAGTCACTGTGCCTGACACCTACAACGACGACTCCTACCCGATAGATGGCGGGCTGATGGATTTGCGCATGGGCGTCATAGACCCCGGGCTGAAATGCAAAGTGTGCGGCGGAACCATACGCTCCTGCCCAGGGCACATCGGCCACATCGAGCTTGTCCGCCCAGTAATCCACCCTGAATTTTCCAAAGTCATCCTTTTCATACTCAAGTCCACCTGCCCATCCTGCAAGAGGCTGCTTCTGCATGAGGATGAGCTTGCTGAGCTTGCCCAAAAGATAGATGCTGACATGGAGGAGGAGATGAAGCAGAAGTCCAAGAAAAGCTCCTCATGCCCGCACTGCAAAACCAAGCTTTCCGAAATCAAGCTGCTCCGCCCAACCACCTTCTTCAAGGACAACAACATGATGCTGCCTACAGAGGTTAGGGACTGGCTTGCCGCCATACCCGACAAGGACTTAAAGATTCTTGGCTTTGACCCGCACTATGCCCGCCCGGAGTGGATGGTGCTTACCGCCCTCATCGTGCCTGCGGTTTCAGTCAGGCCATCAATCACGCTTGAGACAGGCGACCGCTCCGAAGACGACTTGACGCACAAGCTTGTGGACATAATGAGGATAAACCAGAGGCTGGAAGCCAACATAAACGCAGGAGCGCCGCAGCTAATCATTGAGGACCTATGGGAGCTTGTGCAGTACCATGTGACCACCTATTTCAACAACGAGACATCCAACATTCCTCCTGCCCGGCACCGCTCAGGCAGGCCCCTCAAGACTCTTTCGCAAAGGCTCAAAGGCAAAGAGGGCAGGTTCAGGTACAACCTGTCAGGCAAGCGCGTCAACTTCTCAGCAAGGACCGTGATTTCCCCTGACCCCAACATCTCCATTTCAGAAGTTGGCGTTCCTTTTGCGATTGCTGAGGAGCTCACTGTCCCAATCAGGGTGACCAACTGGAATGTTGAGGATTGCAAGAAGTTCATAATGTCCGACAATTACCCAAAGGCAGAGTATGTCATCAGGCCGGATGGCAAAAGAATCCGCGTAACCCCCTCTGCGAGGGATGAGATACTTGCGACATTTGGGGCAGGCTACACAATTGAGAGGCAGCTTATGGATGGCGACACAGTGCTGTTCAACAGGCAGCCTTCTCTTCACAGGATATCAATAATGTGCCATTCTGTCAAGGTGATGCCTGGCAGGACATTCCGCCTCAATCCAGTGGTTTGCCCGCCTTACAACGCTGACTTTGACGGGGACGAGATGAATCTCCACGTGATGCAAAACGAGGAGGCAAGGGTTGAAGCAGAGATGCTCATGAAAGTGCATCACCAGATAATCTCGCCTCGGCATGGGCACGCGATAGTCAAGCCGCAAGAGGACTACGTGTCCGGCGCCTACTTTTTCACAAAGAAAGGCACGGTTTTCACGAAAAGCGAAGCCTGCCAGCTTCTTGCTATGGCAGGGATAACCCGCCTGCCCAAGCCAGATGAGGGCGAAAACTATTCAGGCAAGCTCCTTCTTTCAATGCTTTTCCCCAAGGAGCTTTCCATCAAAGTGAAAAGCAAAATGTGCAAAACCAAAGACCCTGCGGATGACCCTGATGCCTTGATTGTGATAAAGGACGGCATCATGGTTTCAGGGGCTCTTGAAAGCAAATCGTATGAAAACGAGATATTGGAGCAGATATTCCACAACAGGGGGCCTGAGGAAGCCCGCAAATTCATAGACATCTCCACCCACATGCTTTTGGATGTGATTTCCAAGCAGGGCCTGTCCGTTTCCCTTGCGAACTATTCGCTTTCGCAAGAGCATCACAAGAAGCTTTTGGAGCTTCAGGACAGCATGAAGCGCGAGATAGAGGCAGCCATAGTGCAGTACAAGAACAAAACCCTTGAGCGCTCGCCCGGGCTTTCTTTGAGGGAGTCGCTGGAGGAGAAGATAATGCAGATAACCTCAAAAGCAAGGGATGCGGCAGGAGTTTTGGTTGAGCAGTCTTTGGGGTTCAGCAACACAGCGATAATAATGGCAAAAATAGGCGCAAGGGGCTCGCTCCTGAATGCAATCCAAATGGCTGCCATGGTTGGGCAGCAGGCAGTCCGCTCAAAGCGGCTGAAGAGAGGATACCGCGGAAGAACCCTTCCCCACTTCAAGAAAAATGACCTTGGGGCAGCAGCAAGGGGATTCGTGTTCGGCTCGTTCAAGTCAGGGCTTTCGCCGACCGAGTTTTTCCACCACTCCATGGGAGGAAGGGAGTCCCTTGTCAATACAGCAATAAGGACTGCCAGGTCAGGCTACATGCAGCGCAGGCTGATAAACGCCTTGCAGGACATGGTGGTTGCCCAAGACCTCTCCGTGCGCGACTCGAGGGGCGTGATAGTCCAATTCTTGTATGGAGGGGACGGGCAAGACCCGATAAAAGCGAATGTAAAGACCGAAGCTCCCGAGGAGATAAAGCGCGAGGAGCATGAGGCTTGAGGTGGTGCGGTGGGAAGAAAACAGCTGGCAAGCGCGGCAAAGGCTGGTTTTGCGGCCGCAAGCATTCTGGTCTCAGCGTTGATTTTGGAGAAAGCCCTCAGGTCAAAAAAGCCCTTGATTGATGACGAGCATATTTACAGCATGGCGGAGATGCCTGCCAATATTGGGGAGATTAGGAAAAGCGAAAAAGAAAAGTGATTGTATGGTGTCAAAAAAGACTCAGATAGATGTAGGGGAAGCTGTCGGAATCGTGGCTGCCCAATCAATAGGCGAGCCAGGCACCCAAATGACCATGAGGACTTTCCACTATGCAGGAGTGGCAGAGCAGGTCCCAACTGGGCTTCCTCGCCTGATAGAGCTTGTGGATGCAAGGAAGGAGCCAAAAAAGCCCATAATGGACATATATCTGAAAGGCGAAGCGGCAGAGTCCTACGAAAAGGCAAAAGAGGTGGCGAAGGCAATAGAATGCACCACGCTTGATAAGGTAGCTTATGTGGAAGAGGACTTTGATGAGAAAAAGATACTCATAACCCTTGAAAAGTCAGAGATGGACGCAGAGGGGGTAAGCGAAAGCGACATACAAAAGCGCATCAAAGGGCTCTCAGGCTTGCATGTGGAGATAAAGGAAGGCACAATCACCGCGAAGCCTTCCTCAACCTCTCTTAGGAACATACGCAGGATGACAAACAAGCTCCGGCAGCTTCACCTCAAAGGAGTGGAGAGGATAAGCAGGACCATTGTGGTGAAAGGAAAGGATGGCAAGTATTTCATCCGCACTTCTGGCTCGAATTTGGCAGGAGTCCTGAAGAATCCCCATGTTGATGGAAGCAGGGTATACACCAACGATGTTCAGGAGATTTGCAGGGTGTTTGGAGTGGAGGCGGCAAGGAACGCGTTGGTGCGCGAAATAAAGCAGGTTCTGGACATGCAGAATCTGAATGTGGATATAAGGCACTGCATGCTGCTTGCCGATTCCATGACCATGGACGGGGCAATAAAGTCAATAGGCAGGCATGGGCTTTCTGGGGAAAAGGCAGGCGTTCTTGCAAGGGCTGCCTTCGAAGAGACAGTCAAGCACCTGATAAACGCCGCAGTCAGGGGCGAAGAGGACCGGCTTATAGGGGTGACCGAGAATATAATTGTGGGGCAGACTGTTCCTGTCGGGACAGGCTTGGTGAAGCTTAAGATGAAGCTGGACTGAAGCCCTGCTTTTTATTCCTTTTGTTTAATATTTGAGGATTTGCTTATGGTGTGTTTATGGCAAGGAAAAAATCCGGCGAGTCTTCAGCCTCAAGCGTCGCCAAAGCCATCAGGCAGTGCGTGGATTCCGGCAAGGTTGTCTTCGGAAGCAACAGGAGCATCAAAAAAGCCCTTTCTGGAAAAGCGAAGATGCTGGTGATGGCTGGCAACTGCCCAAAAGACTTGGCTCAAGATGCGCTTCGCTTCTGCAAGATTTCAGGAGTTCCCATATTGAAGTTTGGGGGAACTTCAGTGGAATTGGGGACAGTCGCAGGCAGGCCTCATCCAGTGGCTCTGCTTGTGGTTTTGGATGCTGGCAACTCAGAGATACTTGAGCTTGCCAAATAAGAGTGTGTGGATGGTAGAGCTTTCAAATGATGACATAAAATGCATCGCAGAATTTGAGGCAGCAACAGGGGCAACAGTGAAAGACTGCGTAATCACCCCTGATGCAGTGGTTTTCATTGTGAAGCAGGGGGAGCTTGGCAAGGCAATAGGCAAGAAAGGCTCCAACATAACACGAGTGCGCCAGATTTTCGCAAGGCAGGTGCTGGTGTTTGAGGACTCCGATGACATGGAGCAGTTCATAAGGAATCTTTTCGGCAACATACCGGTGAAAAATATAAATGTTCATGAGAAAATGGATTCGAAGACAGCATTCGTTTCAGTTGACGAGCAGGACAGGGGAGCGGCCATAGGAAGAGACGGCAACCGCATAAAAACATGCAGGGCAGTCCTTTTGCGCCGCTTCAACTGCGACTTGAGGCTGGTTTCGAATTGAAGGAGGATTGTCATGGGCAATGGAGAACTTGCAGGCAGGTCCATCAGCCGCAAAAGGCGCAGGCAGCGCTGGCTCAAAAAGACCTGGAAAAGGAAGGCGCTTAAGCTCAAAGAGAAATACGACCCTATGGAAGGCTCTCCGATGGCAAGGGGCATTGTGATTGAGAAGAAGTCCTTGGAGCAAAAGCAGCCACACTCGGGATTGATAAAATGCGTGAAGATACAGCTTATCAAAAACGGCAAGTTCGTCACCGCCTTCGCGCCACGCACAGGCGCAATAAACTACATAGACGAGCACGACGAGGTCACAATTGATGGGCTCGGCGGCTCGCAAAGGGGGCAAATGGGCTCCATTCCTGGAGTCAGGTACAAAGTCATAAAAGTGAACGGCGTGGATTTGCAGATGCTTGTGCAAAAGAGGAAAGAGAAGCCCAAGAGGTAATTTGAATGCAGGATGCTAAGCTGTTTGGCAAATACGACACAAAAGAGGTGCGGGTAAGCGACCCCAGCATCGCCCCATACATCAACCTTTCTCCTGTCAGCCTGCCTCATTCCCATGGCAGGCACTCCAAGTCGCAGTTTGGCAAGCGCAAGGTGAATATTGTGGAGCGGCTTGCCAACAAGCTTATGCGCGGAGGAACCGGCGAAAAAATGTCAGGAAAGGTCATCCGCACTGATGGGCGCATGCAAGGAAAGAAAACCAAAGCCTTGAGGATAGTGGAGAATGCCTTTGAGATAGTCGCGAACAGGACCAAGAAGAACCCAATACAGCTTCTTGTGGATGCCGCGCAGAATGCCGCTCCGCGCGAGGATTTCACAAGGGTATCGATGGGCGGCGTGTCCTACCAAGTGGCGGTAGATGTCTCAGCTTCGCGAAGGCTGGACATGGCTTTGCGCAACATTGCCCTTGCCGCAGTGATGGGCTCATTTGACAAAAAGAAGACTCTTGCAGAAGCCCTGGCAGACGAGATTGAGTTTGCGGCAAAAGGGGATGTCAATTCTTCTTATGCCATAAAGAAGCGCGATGAGACTGAGAGAATGGCAAGGGCTGCAAGATAGCATGCGGATTCTTGCTCTCATGTGCCGCAGCTTCCAACAAGCGGAAAGATGGAGGTCTGGTTATACACAGTTCCGTTGCTTCCGCTGTATGATATAGTCAGCATCATTTTGTATTTTGCGCTCGCATCCTGCGAGCATGGGGAGCCAATTATAGGCACTGACAAAGCCTGCCTTTGCCCAGGCTTGAAAGGAAGATTGCAGTTTCCTCCGCTGCAGGCTTCCGAATAGGCTGCCCATGAGAACGGAACAGAGTGGTTCCTGAAAGCTCTTGGCTGATAGTCCAGGTAAATTCCCCTTATTGATAAGCTCACAGGCTCGGTGTTTCTTAGCTGCAAAAGCATCCTGTCTGGGTATAATCCGTGCTGCTCCACTGAAAAAGGCTGTGCTGCTGCCCAATAGTCGTCTGAGCGCTGCTTCTCAACCGAATAGGAGTAGCTGGGCCAGATGACTATTGTCCCCAAAGCCACAAGGGCAACAAGCAAGGAGGCAGCCAAAATCACTGCAAACTCAGATGCCGCCTGGCCTGTTTTTCCCAAGTTCTCCATCAAAAAACCATTCCTTTTAAAATTTTTTTTGGCAAGCTGAATTGGTTGATTCGTTGGGGTTATCAATAAGGCTGTTTATATTCCTTGCACTCTTCCAGCTAATCTTCGCAGACTACTCTGATGTGCTTTTGGTTGCAAACAACCAATCAGCAGATTCCCTTGCAATAGCCGACTACTTCGCAGCCAACAGGCCCAACCTCACCCACAGGCTCAACGTTTCCATGCCAAACTGGTGGGCCATGAACTTCTCCCAAATAAATGCCACCTTGTTCCAGCCGATAAGAGCCTATCTCAACTCCTCAAATGGCTCAGGCATAAACTACATTGTCCTGACCAAAGACATTCCAACAGTCACCAACCAGACAGGCTGCTGCCCTGTTTTTGGCTTGTCAGTTGATTCCACAGTCGCAGTGCTGAACACAGCATATGAAAGCCAGATTGCAGCAAGCCTGAGTAGCTCAGGGGGGGAAATATTCAACCCATATTATCGCTACTCTCCCACATACGATTCCATCTGCGGGCAGGAAAACTTCTGCCCATTCTCCCGCTCCAAATTTGGGATTTACTTAGTCACAAGGCTGGATGGCTTCAACACTTCAGATGTCATCAACATGATAGACAGGTCAAAATCAACCTCAATAAACCGGACTGCAAGAAACTCGGGCAATGCATTATTAATCAACACCATAGGGGCATTCACCTCAGGCCTGACATCTGCCAATGCCACTCTCTCTCAAGCAGGCATGAATACCACAGTCAATCTTTCCTACCCTCCAGACTCCACTCTTCCCAGGATAAATTATTCCAACATATCCTATCTTGATTTTTACCATTATGCCAGCTTCTCCCCATATGGCCTTCCAAACTTCACCTTCATAAACGGCTCATTAGTCTCGCCAAGGTATTCTTTTGGCGGAAGATATACAAATATTTCATACAAAGGGACAGAAGTAGCTCTTGCAGCAGATTTGATTTCACAAGGAGCAACTGCAGCTTACGCATGCAGCAAGGAGCCTTATGTTTCTGGAAGCAACAAGCCAGAGGTGCTTGCACAAAACTTCATTCAAGGAACCTATTATGCAGACATAATCTGGAACTCCATTCCCAGGCTTGCCCACAGCGCAGTGGTTTTTGCAGACCCCAAGGCAGGCCCAACCGCAGTTCATATAGATATTTCGCCTGCCCGCCTGATTCCACCCTACAAAAACCTCTCCTGCAACTTTACTATATATGACAATATCAGGCAAGCTTTCAATGTGACATATTCATGGTATAAAAATGGCACCCTCCAGCCTGCATTCTCTGGGCAGATTTCAAATGCTGTTTCTGAATTTGAATACAAGATAGAGGTTCCTCTCCAAAACGTTTCACCAGGTGAAGAGTGGAAATGCGATCTGAGTTTAAATAGCAGTGGAGAAAGTTTAGGTAATTTCTCATCAAAAAGCACTTATGTCATATCAGAAATTATATCCACCTGTGACCAACCGCTTGATGTTCCGGGGACCACTTACAACCTTTCAAATAGTCTTTACTTTTATCCATCGTCTAAATCAACATGTATTATGATATCTGCTCCTAATGTTACTCTGGATTGCAAAGGTTTTTCGATAATAAGCAATAATACTTCCAGCACTTATGGCATATATTCGGAGTTTAATAATACAGTTATAAGAAATTGTGTGCTTTCAAATTTTAGCTACGGGGTGTCTTTGAGAGTTTCTGAGAATAATCTTGTTGAAAACTCATCTTGTTCAGTTTCTTACGGTATATATCTAGACAGTGTCAAAAATTCAAAAATAAACAACATATCTACCACTTCAGATTTTTATTTGAACTTTGCATCAATCAATAATAC
>JAOAJY010000012.1 GCA_026413965.1 Microcaldota archaeon | reverse complement strand
GCACCACAAGGGGTGGATGCTGCGGTTCAATTGGATACAACGCCAGGAATATTACCGGGGGAGACGGCAGGCTGAAGGCCAGACTGAAGATCTTGCCAGACGAGCCGAGAGGTGCTGCATGGCCATCGTCAGCTCGTGGTGCGAACTGTCTCGTTAAGTCGAGTAACGAGCGAGACCCTCGCGCATAGTTGCCAATTTCCCCTCCGGGGGAGATGCACCCTATGCGGACTGCCCGCGTTAAGTGGGAGGAAGGAGAGGGCGACGGTAGGTCAGTATGGCCTGAATCTCACCGGGCTACACGTGGCATACAATGGCCAAGACAATGGGCTGCGACCCCGAAAGGGGAAGCGAATCTCACAAACTTGGCCCAAGTTCGGATTGAGGGCTGAAACTCGCCCTCATGAAGCTGGAATCCCTAGTAATCGCTTGTCATCATCGAGCGGTGAATACGTCCCCGCTCCTTGCACACACCGCCCGTCAAGTCACCCAAGCTTGTTTTTGGTGAGGCTGTGCTTCTTGGCGCTGTCGAACCAAAGATAGGTGAGGGGGGCTAAGAGCTTTGAAAGCTGGCGCTTTTCAAAATTTGCCAGCCAAGCTAGCAATCGTAACAAGGTATCCGTAGGGGAACCTGCGGATAGATCACCTCCAATAGAATCAACTTTGGAGACTGCCGAAAGGCAGCTTTGGGTTGATTGGAGAAATAGAAGCTGTGGAGCAAGGTGCAGGCACTTTGCTTTTTCTCTTGGTTTTATCCTGAAGCATGCATTTTGAGGACCCTTAGCGCAAGCCCTAAAAACCAAAGCTTCCAAGGAGAAGCGATGGGAAAGGATGACTTGGCTGCCGCGAAGATGATACTTGGAGCCAATATTTTCCTCATAGGCTCAAAGCTGGCAGTTGCTCTGCTTACAGGCTCAATTGGAGTGGTGGCTGTCCTGGTGGATTCCTGCTTTGACATGCTTGGCGGCTTGTTTGCTTATTTTGGGATAAAAAAAGGCAGGGAGCCTGCGGATGCCGACCATCATTTCGGGCACCGAAAATACGAGGCGCTGTCCTCTTCTGCCCAAATTGCCCTGATTGCAATAACCGCAATTCTCATACTTTTAGAAGCCGCAAAGCGGCTGATTGAGGGCAGAATCTTGCAGGTGAATGAGATTGACCTTGCCCTCATGCTGGCAACTGTGCTTGCCGACTTTGCGCTTGTTCATTATTTGCGGAAGGCAGCAGACCAGAAAAATCCAGCCATTCTTGCAGCAATAGGCAATTACACCTCAGACATCATGCAAAACTCGCTTGTGTTTTTCGGCCTGCTTGCCTCAATGAGCGGCTTTTATGCGGCAGACCCTATTGCGGCTGCCATTGTGGCGGCATTGATGCTGAGGGTTGCGTTCCGAGTCGGAAAGGAAGCGATTGGGGATTTGACCGACCAAAGCCCTCCATTTGAGAGCCTGGAGGCTTATGGAAAAGAAATCATGAAGGTGAAGGGAGTCCGCTCTTTCCACCGAATGCGGGCAAGGAAATCCTCTGGCAAGGTGCGCATAGATGTGCATGTCCAGTTTCCGCCAAAAATAAGCATAGCCTCAGCGCACAGCATATCTAGGAAGGTCAAAAGCAGGCTGATGGAAAGATTCCCTGAGGTCGCAGAGGTCCTGGTGCATGCTGAGCCTGATGACAAATGGCAAAAGAATGAGCCAAAATATGGAGACAAAAACACTTATAAACACTTTTAGACACATAAATATAAGCTTTTCCGGCAATAAAATAATCATGATCCAACTGAAGCAGGCACAGCCTGTGGCTGCGGAAAAGCCGGCAGGCGCGCAAAAAAGATTTTCCAAGGCTTTTGACATAATGGAGCCTGAAGGCCTTGGCAGGAACAGTCCCTGCCGCAATGGGCTGGACTTAGAGAAGTCTTTTCCAGGGATAAGCCAGGAGATAGACCGGATGCTCAAGCAAGCCGGCTTGCAGCAAATTGGTTTCATGCGCTCGGAAGAAAGAGATGCAAATGCAGGCGTTAATCGATACAATATTGTGATTACCTCAGGCCTCCTGGAGAAAGCCAACATGCGCCAGCTTCTTGCAGTCATAGCGCATGAGCTGGGGCACATTAAATTCAACCACATAAGCTCCGCGGAGGAGCATCGCAAGAGAAGGAATTCCGAATTGGGCGATATTATAGGGGTAGGCCTTGCGATAGACGACAATTTGGCTAGCAAGGCAAAGTTTGTTTTCATGGTTGTTAGGCTGATTTGGCGCGAGGTCAAAAAGAACTTTTCCAAAGACGAGCAGATGCATAAGGAAGAGTACGAGGCAGACTCATTTGCGGTGTCCATGGGGTATGGAAAGGAACTTGCCGAAATACTCAGGAAAATGGAGGGCGGCTTGGCCAAACGCATCCTCAGCCTTGCTTCCAGGAGGACGCATCCGCCAGTCAAAAAAAGAATTGCGAGAATAAATGAGCTTATTGGAAATGAATCTGGATGCGCGCACGAAGCCTGATTTTTATTTTTTAGCTGGCAAAGAAATCCATGAAGTTCAGGATGAACCCTCAGAGAGCCTATCTTCTTGGCCTTTGGAAGAGCCGGAAAACTTCGCAGGGAGTGGGGGTTTGCGGAAGGCAGGAGCTTGCGGAGGCATTTGTGAAAGTTTGCCTTGACGAAAAGCTTGCCGAGCCGGACAAGATGCAATACCAAGAAGACAGCTCTGGGCTGCGCTGCTTCTTCTACAACACCTCCCTTCGCTCTTTTCTACAAAAGGAGCTTGAAAACCGCGAAGACCGGCTCAGGTACAAAAACAGCTTTTCAGCCTGCTATTTCGCAGGAGTTTTTGACGCAAAGGGAGGCTGGCAGGAAAGCGCTTTGGGGGTGAAGATTCCGTTTTTGGTGTGCGACCGGGTGGATGAGATAATACTTTTGCGGCTCGGCTTTAGGGCAAAAAGGGAGGGGCAAAAGCTTGCGGTGTTATCCGAAGACTTCTATGATTGGATTGCGCCTTATCTGAAGCTGGACATAAGCAGGCGGAATGACTAATGGCTATTTTGAGACCAGCACCTTGCTTTTGGGCTTGACAACAAGCACCACCTCGCTGGTCTCAACCAGAAAATCCGCATTCACTCCCTTGAGAATAATCCTGTCGTTTGCCTCTATTCCCTTTGCCCTCTCTTGCGGAATCAGGACAGCCTGCTCCTTCTGCCCGTCTGTCATCACCACCTTAGCATATGGCCTTTTTTTGCCTCTCTCCCCAAATTCAGCTCCGGAGACCGAGACCACGACCATTTCGGCAAAGGAAAGGTTTTTCATGCCAGGCTTCAGGCCAGAAAAGTTTGACATGCCATCCTGCTTTGCCCTCTCCTCTGCCATCTTGAAGGCAAGGGCAAGCTCCTTTTTGAAGCCTGAAAGCAGCCGGTTTTGCTCGCGCTTAAGCTCTGCCTTCCCAAATCCAGGAGTGGTTGCTATTCGGTAGGCAATGGCATACAGCTTGTTTGCGTCAAGCTCTTTCTGATGCTCCTTCTCCTCGCCAAAATCGTCCTCCTCTTCGCGGCGCTCTTGGGCAAACGAGGGCTTTTGGCTTTTTTCCTCAACAGCCTCAAAATCCTGCTTGGCATGCTCCGCATGCCTGCTTTGCCCAAAAGGGAAGTTCTCGGCATTTCTGGCTTCCTCATGAATTTTTTCCTCTGGAATATCCGCGCGGATGGCTTGCGCCTCAGGGGAGATTTTTTCCAGCCCTTGCAGGGGGTCGGGCGAATGCTGATGGTCAGCAGGCTTGCCTGAAAAGAAGAACAGCTTCTCCAAAGAGGGCAGAAGCTTGCGCTTGACTGAATCCCTCTTTTTAGGCTCATAGTGGGCAAAAAGCTTCTCCAAGGTTGGCATCATTTTCTGGCGGACTTTTGGAATCTCCTCAGGCTTTTTGACCTCCCTTGATTCTGCAAATATTTTCTCCAGCGAGACTATCGCCTCTTCCTCCTCTTTGTTCTCCTTGAACTGCCCCAGAGCCCTTTGCGCTGCCTCTTTGACCGCCGGGTCTTTGTCAGAGGAAAGCTCAATTAGGGCAAATATCGCCCGAGGGTCGTCAATTTGCGAGACCTCCTGCGCCACCCTGAGCCTCACCTTAGGGTCAGAATCAAACGCCTGGGCGACCAGCTTGTCAAGATAATCCCCCTTGTCTTCGGATGAGTCAAGGAGGCTTGCCTGCCTGGCTTTTGCTTTTGGCTTCTCCATCCCACCACGCCCTTAGGAGTTTCCATGGCAAAAGTTAAAAACCAAAAGCAGAAAGAAAGAGGCGTGTTTCCAGGACTTTTGGATTTCTGGGATGCAATCAGCTGGATAGCATTGCTTTTCCACGACAGCTTAGCAGGAGCCATTGCCGGTCTTGGGATTGTGCTTTTGATAGCCAGGCTTTTTGGGGAGGAGAAAAAAATCCCTTTCATGCTCTCATCAATAGCAATTTCGATTGCCGTCGGGCTTCTCCTCAAGCCTTTATTTTCCCAAATAAGGCCATGCGAATTTGAGCCATCCACTATTCCGTGCCCCCAGGATTTCGCAATGCCGTCATCGCACTCGCTTGCCGCATTTTCTCTGGTTTTCAGCTCGGCTGGAAATCGGTCTTTCCCAGCTTACCTTGCTTTTGCCCTGCTGATCGCCTACTCCCGGCTGCATCTAGGTGTGCACAGCTTGGAGCAGGTTGCCGCCGGCGCCGCCTTGGCTCTCTTTGCCCACTTTTTAACCGAGACTGCTTGGAAGTCAGCAGGATGGAGAATTCCAGAGCAAGTGAGGCTCAGAAGCCAGCACAAGACATCTGCCAAGAACAGATGGGAAGATGCCAGGCAGGCGGTGCATTTTTCAGCATGCGCAGCCTTGGTGATATTTGCTTTCGCATTTGGAACAGAAGCGGCTTTTTACCTTGTTTCCGCTTTATTTTTTGCAGGCATCCTTCTTTCGCATTTTGCCTTGTCTGGAACCAGCATTCCTGTCGCAAGCCAGATGCTTTCTTGGCTGGAACGGGAAGATGGCAAAGCTGGATTTGGCGCTCTAAGCCTTGCTGCAGGCTGCCTGGCAATCCTTGCGGTTCTTCCTTCCTTGAGCCAGGCTGCCGCAGCAATCTGGATATTGGGGGCTGGAGATTCAGCCAGCACCTTTTTTGGCAGAAGGGGAAAGATTCCGCTTTTTTACAACAAAAAGAAGACAGCAGAAGGGACTGCTGCTTTCTTCTTGGCATGCCTTCCTGCTGCATTGCTTGCAGGCTGGGAAGCCTTAGCGGTTTCAGCAGCCGCAGCCTTTTTGGAGAGCCTGCAAGCTGATGCTGATGACAACTTGTCCGTCTCTGTTTGCTGCTTGGTTGGGCTTGAAATGCTGGGCGGCCATTAATCCTTGTCATGCGCTTTTCGGGCTTCAAAAAGACTAGGCCTCATCTCCTTCTGCAAGCTATCCGGAATTTCAAAGAAAGCATCCAATATATGGACAACCCGGGTAAGCCTTCTTGCCCTTTCGTTATCCCCGATATTTTTTGCCTCATCTATTTGCTTTTGGAAATAAATCCTATGATTTCCGGCAAAGGCAAAAAGCCACTCTGTGTTGAAAACGAGGGTGCGAAGCACCATTTCCTCTGTCGGGAAAGACTCCTCAAAGCCAGGCTTTTGCTCCATTTTGATCCTTATTTTGACTATTTCTGCCATGGCTTTTGGAGAAATGCTCCCGTAATTCTCAGACAGCTCAGATATTTCAAGAAGCCTTTGCCTGCCTATGATATCTGCCTCTTTTGCAAGCGCGGCTGCAAGCTCCTTTGCGTATTCTTGATTCTGGCTCTTTTTGCTTCCGCAGCCTGTGAAAGTAAGCGCAGGCAAACCCGCTGCCCCCAGAGCCCCGCAGACAAGGACGGATTTTTTAATAAACTCGCGCCTGCTGGCTTGCCTTAATGGCTGCATGCTGGCTTTGATTTTGGAATCTGGCATATTGGCTAAATCCATAAAATCACTTGTGGTAATAAATATAAATAAGTGTTTAAAAACTTAATGCTTCGCCCATGCTTTGCAGCATGGTTTAATATTGGTTTTGGCAAAGAAAGCCAGAAGTGATTGCATGATATTGGGGGGCGAGAGGGCTTGCCGCATGGTCAAGCATATGATTGGAGAATCCCAAGCCCAGCCCGCAGGGGTGGATTTGACGCTTTCGCAAGTGATGAGATTCTCTTCGGAAGGGGAGATTGACTACGACAACAGCAAAAGAAGGATAAGCCAAAGCCGGCAGCTTGAATTTGACAAGCAGGGGAAAATCCGCCTCAAGCCAGGATGCTACAAGATAATGTACAACGAGTGGGTGGAGATACCCCTTGGCTGCGCGGCGTTCGGCTTCCCCCGCTCCTCGCTTCTCAGGTGCGGAGCGGACATAAGATGCGCTGTGTGGGACCCGGGCTACCGTGGAAGAAGCGAATCTTTGCTGCTGGTCCATAATCCGAAAGGGATTGTGCTGCACAAAAACGCCAGGGTTGCCCAGCTGGTGTTCGCCAGGCTGGAAAAGCAGGCAAAAGAAGGCTACCGCGGAAAATACCAAGGCGAAAACAGGAGGTTCTGATATGCCGCTTCGCCAGCCTATTGTGGTTGTGATGGGGCATGTTGACCACGGCAAGACCTCCCTGCTTGACGCCATACGCTCCACCAACATCGCAAAAAAGGAGGCAGGGGCAATCACCCAGCACATAGGCGCATCAGAGGTTCCCATCCAGGACATCAGGCAGGCGTGCAGCCAGATTGCGCTCCCAAAAAACATGCAGTTTTCAATACCTGGGCTTCTGTTCATAGACACTCCTGGGCATGAATCATTCACTCACCTAAGGCAGAGGGGCGGCTCTATAGCAGACATCGCCATTCTTGTTGTTGACATAACGCAAGGCTTCCAGCCTCAGACTGACGAAAGCATAAGGATATTGAAGGAGTACCGGACTCCTTTTGTCCTTGCGGCAAACAAGATTGACCTCATAAGCGGCTGGAGGGCGCAAGCGGGCACGGAAAGCTGCAGCATCCTTTCCAGCATAGCCTCGCAGCGCCCAGAGGTCCAGGCAAGGCTGGATGAGCTGATTTACATGATTGCTGCAAAGCTTTCTGAATTCGGAATATCCTCGGAGAGATTTGACAGGATTTCGGATTTCACCAAGCAGGTTGCAATCATACCCATTTCCGCAAAGACCGGCGAGGGCATGCCTGAGCTTCTCCTGACAATCGCTGGGCTCTCGCAGAAGTTCTTGGAAAAGGATCTTCGCGCTCAGGTCGGCGGGCCTGGAAAAGGGACCATTTTGGAGGTCAAGGAGGAGAAAGGGCTTGGCACCACCATAGACGTGATACTTTACGATGGGACGCTGCGCAAGAACGACGGGATAATTTTTGGCACCCTGGAAGGGGCAGCCAAAGCCAAGGTGAGAGGCATACTCAAGCCCAAGCTCAAGCCCACAGGCGAGGGCGACCGCTATGAATATGTTGACGAGGTGAGCGCTGCGGCAGGCGTGAAGATATATGCGCCTGGGCTTGAAAGCGCGCTTGCTGGCTCGCCCTTGATGGTGGAGGACGGCTCGGACAAGACTGATGAGCTTGGGGAAATTTCTGCCTTGGTGAAAGGCATACTTGCCGAGTCTGAAAAAAACGGGGTTATACTCAAAGCCGACACCTTAGGCTCGCTTGAAGCCTTAAGAAAGCTTCTTGCCTCAAACGGAATTGAGGTAAAAAAGGCAGGGATTGGGAAGGTCACAAAAAAGGATGTGGTGGATGCCTCGGTTGTCAAAGCCTCTGCCCCGCTTTGCGGAGTGGTGCTTTCTTTCTCCGTCCCAGCCGCCCCAGAGGCAGAGGAAGAGGCGGCAAAAAGCGGGGTGAAAATATTCTCATCAAACGTGATTTACTCGCTTTGCGAGGACTACTTGGCATGGGTTGCTGAGGAGAAGAAAAAGAGCCTGCAGAAAGCCTCAGAAAAGCTCCCTTCTCCCGCAAAAATACTGGCTGTGGCAGGATGCATATTCAGGGCAAGCAAGCCGGCGATTTTTGGGGTGGAGGTTTTGCTTGGGCGGCTCAAAAAAGGCTCGCGCCTCATGAAGCCTGATGGGGAAATTATAGGCGAAATCAGGGAGATGCAGAAGGAGGGCAAAGGCATAAGCGAGGCAAAAAAAGGCGAGAGGCTGGCCATATCGGTTGAAGGCGCTGTATGCGGAAAGAGCTTCTCAGAAGGGGATGTGCTTTACTCCTACATCACCGCAAAAGAGGGAGCCGAGCTTTTGGAGGCTGCAAAGGACAGCATGCCAGAAGATGAGAGGCAGGCTCTATCAGAGATACTTGCAATCACTGACAGGAAAATGATATAGGCCCGATTTCCCTATATTCAAAAATAGGCTTATCGCCTCGGATTATTTTCAATCACAGACAGGAAAGTGGTGCATTCACTGCCTTTTTGCTATTTTCCCGAATTTTGAGTATGGCTTGGACGTGGGCGACTCCATCTTTTCAAAAACCACCTGGGAAATCCTCATGCCTTCTCGGATAGCCACAGGAAAAGGGGCAAAATTGACAATCTCCAGCACCTGGCGGTTGCTTGAGCCAGGCTGGATTAGCGCAGAGGTGACATGCACCGCAAGCCCCATGCGGGCGTATCGGCTTCTGCCTTCAAGCGTCCCTATGAGGTCATTTGGCATGGTGATTTTTTCCTTGGTCACCCCCAAGCACATCTGCCCTGGCTCAAGAATGATGGAATTCCCGCGATGCCTCCTTATTGCCTGGCGGAAGCTGGTTTTGGACAAATCCACCACAGAGCCTGAAAGGTATTTCCTTTTGAACACCCAGAAGGTTCCGCTGAGCGTCAAATCCACCGAGGCAGGGCCTATTTGCTCAGGCGAAAGCTTTGGCTCAAACACAAGCTTTTTTTGGGAAATAAGCTCCATTATGCCCTTGTCTGAGAGTATCATGCCCAAAAAAACTCAGGTTAATAATATAAAGCAAGAAGAGGCTGCAGCAAAAAATCGGCAAAGAAATATTTATAATTGGCAGCTGAGAAATTGGCTTATGGCTGCAAGAGGGCAGGCAATGGAGTACATTGTTGTTTTGTCCGTGGTCATAGCAATTGCAGTAATATCCGTTTCTTTGCTTGACTACAGCCCGACTGTGGCGAAAGGCACTTCCCAGCTTGCCTCAAATGTGTACTGGCAAAGCGCAGCCAAGCCCATACAGGTCAAGGAAGTGGCGCAGACTGCTGAAAACCAATTCGCTTTCACCCTGAAAAACGTGGAGACTTCGCCTATAAGAATAACTGGGATTTATCTTGGCGGAAACCCTGTTGAAGTCTCGGAAGGAAGCTGCAGCTCTCCGCCTTCTCCCAGCATTTACTTTGACATAGGCGAGGAGAAGAAGGTTGCGGTATGCGATGGCATAGGAGTGGAGGGCAAGGCAGGGCAGGTGGTTGCCACCCTCCTGAAATTTGACTACGCAAGCGATTACGGAACCTCCTGGTCCACTGAGCCTAAAAACCTCAAGATAGCCCTTGCATACGATGTCCATGCCAACCAGTCAGGAAATCAGACCGGACCTTCGTGCGAAGGAGGGCTGTTTTTGCCCACTGAAAGCGGGGAATATTTCTACCGCCTTTTGAGGGCAAATGACGCTGGCCAGATAGAATTCAGGATGGAGACTCCCAACTTTCAAGTGATGCCGCTGGAGTATGCCTACCAGCCATCTCCTCTGCCTCCTGTCAGCTTGGGGCAGGTTTCAGCCTGCCAGCAAATGGCTTTCTCGTGGAGGCACGCTTGGTGGGGCTGGTGGGGCCCATATGCAGCAGATGAAAGCAGATGCCAATTCACCACCATAAGCCCAACGCACTGGAAGGCGCTTTGCACAAATGGAATATTCCCGCCTCCTATTGAAGACTACGACTGGGAGTGGGAGATTTACAAAGGGTGAAGGCAAGCCCAAAGGCGAAAAGAATACGTTTTTTGTCCAATAAGACTCCGTTAGTTTTAAAATCCTATTTTGGCTTAAGACTTGCGCTTGAATTTGTGGTCCAATGGAGAAAATAAAAAACGAGATAGCAGGGGAGATAACCCTTTCTCCAACACCTGGCTCAACCATGAAGAAATGGAGGGAAATATTCGCCATAACGCAGGCAGAGCTTGCAAGCCTGCTGAAAATCTCGCCTTCCACCATAAGCGACTATGAAGGCAACCGCAGAAAATCGCCAGGCTCAGGCGTGATAAAGAGGTTTGTGAATGCGCTCATACAAATTGACAGCGAGCGTGGAAACCCGGTGCTTTCAAAGCTGCAGCAGGGGGTGGAAAAGACTGAGCAGTATTTTGAGCTTCATGAGTTTGCCACCAGCATATCCGCCCTGGATTTCCAGAAGATGATTGGGGCAAGCGTGGTGGCCAATGAAGACTTGATGAAGGTCAAAAAGCTTTACGGCTACACCCTTATGGAGTCATTGAAGATAATATTGGAGATGCCTTTCAGCCAGTTCCCAAAGCTTTACGGAAGCATGAGCGAGAGGGCGTTCATATTCACGCAAGTGTCAACTGGGAGAAGCCCGATGGTGGTGATACGGGTTACCCCCATGAAGCCATCGGTCGTGGTCCTTCACGGAATAAAGGATGTTGACCCGCTTGCCATAAAGATTGCAGAAAGAGAGCAGATACCTGTGCTTGCCACCAGCATGGACTTGGCGAAAATGAAGGAGGCTTTGAACAAGATTTGAGGTAATTGCATGATTTCGCACCCTGTAGGCATAGTAGGATACGGCGCATGCGTCCCAAAATACAGGATAAAGGCTGATGAGATAGCCAGGGTTTGGGGAGAGGAGCCTGAGCGGATAAAAAAGGGCTTGGGGATACTTGAAAAATCAGTGCCTGATGTGGATGAGGATGCCGCCACCCTTGCAGTGGAAGCGGCAAGAAATGCCCTGGCTTTTGCTGGGATAGACCCTGCCTCAATAGGGGCGGTTTATGTGGGCTCAGAATCGCATCCTTATGCGGTGAAGCCCACAGCCACCATAGTGGCAGAGGCGATAGGCGCAACTCCCAACCTGACTGCCGCGGATTTGGAATTTGCCTGCAAAGCAGGGACTGCCGCAATCCAAATATGCATGGGCATGGCAGCATCAGGGATGATACGCTATGGGCTTGCTATAGGCTCAGACACCTCCCAAGGAAGGCCTGGGGATGCCCTGGAATACACTGCCTCTGCCGGAGCCGCTGCCTTCATAATAGGAAGAGACAAAGCCGAATTTGTGGCAGAAATTGAGGAGACCTTTTCCTTCACCACAGACACGCCGGACTTTTGGAGAAAGCAGCACGCGGAGTTTCCCTCCCACGGTGGGCGATTCACTGGCACTCCTGCTTATTTCCGCCACATAATGGGGGCAACCCAGGGGCTTTTTGAAAAAACCAACACGCGAGCCAATGATTATGACTACTTTGTCTTTCACCAGCCAAATGGCAAATTCCCGCTTGAGGCTGCCAAAAAGATGGGCATAGACCCGGAGAAGGTCAAGCCAGGGCTTTTCACCCCAGTAATAGGGAACACTTACTCAGGAGCCTCGCCAATCGGGCTTTGCGGGGTGCTGGACATAGCCAAGCCAGGGCAGAGGATACTTGTCACCTCTTTTGGCTCGGGGGCAGGAAGCGATGCCTTCTCAATAAGGGTGGCTGAGGGCATAGTGGAAAAAAGGCAGGCCTACCGCGGATGGAGGCTGGCGGACTACATAGCAAACAAGGAGTATGTGGATTACGGGGTTTATGCCAAGCACCGGCGCAAGCTAAAAAGCCTTTGACCTTTGAGGGTGTTGGAATGCGAAGAGTGGCAATTGCTGGAGTGGGGATGACCAAATTCGGCGAGGAATGGACGCGCGGCTTCAGGGACATGCTTATTGAGGCAGGGACCAGGGCGCTTGCCGACTGCAATCTTCATGGGGAGGAAATAGATGCGATTTATGTTGGCACCATGGCTCCAGGCTCGCTTGTGGGGCAGGAGCATGTGGGGGCTTTGGTTGCTGACTCCATGGGCCTGACGCCTGTGCCTGCAACCAGGGTGGAAGCCGCCTGCGCATCAGGAGGAGTGGCTCTGAGGACAGGCTACATGGCAGTCGCCTCAGGCATGCACGACTGCGTGGTTGTGGGCGGAGTGGAGAAGATGACTGACACCCCGGGGAATGAGGTGGCTTCAGCTCTTGGAGGCGCTGGGGACCAGGAATGGGAGCTTTTCATGGGAGCAACCTTCCCGGCAATATACGCCCTCATGGCTCGCAGGCACATGCATGAATACGGGACCACTGAGGAGCAGCTTGCCTCAGTGGCAGTCAAGAACCACTCCAACGCCTCAAAAAACAAGCATGCGCATTTCCAAAACGAGATAACGATTGAGACTGTGATGGGCTCAAAGTACATAGCTTCGCCCCTCAAGCTGTTTGACTGCTCCCCAATAACCGACGGGGCTGCGGCAGCGGTGCTGATGCCTCTTGAAAAGGCGAAGAAATACACTGAGCAGCCTATTGAGATAGTGGCTTCTGCGCAAGCCTCGGATGCGATTGCCCTGCACTCGCGGGAAAGCATGAGCGCCCTCAAATCCACGCAGGTTGCCGCAAGGAAGGCTTATGAGATGGCAAAGCTTTCGCCAAAAGACATAGACGTGGTTGAGGTGCATGACTGCTTCACGATTGCCGAGGTGATGGCGATTGAGGATTTGGGCTTCTTCAAAAAAGGGGAGGGCGCCAAGGCTTCATATGAGGGAAGGACCGCGCTGAATTCCGAAATATCGGTCAACACCTCAGGAGGCCTTAAAGGCTGCGGGCATCCAGTAGGCGCTACCGGAGTGAAGCAAGCGGTTGAGATAGTCTGGCAGCTTAGGGGAAAGGCTGACGGCAGGCAGGTAAAAGACTGCGAAATTGGCATGACGCACAACGTTGGAGGCTCAGGAGCGACCGCGGTGGTGCATATAATGAGAAAGGCTTGAGAGGTGGGGGCATGCCTTCTGAGAATCTTGCGATCACATGGAGAAGGATTCCGGAAAGATACCGGCTTGCAGGCTCGTATTGCGAAAACTGCAAGACCAGCTATTTCCCAAACAGGAAGCTTTGCCCAAAATGCAGGCGAAAGGGCAGGCTTGCCTCCAAGCAGTTTTCTGGAAGGGGCAGGATATATTCCTTCACTGAGGTGAGCGCAGGGCCTGCTGGCTTTGAGCTGGAAACTCCTTACCTTCTTGCAATTGTGGAGCTTGAAGAGGGCCCCCGCCTGACTGCCCAGATAGTTGGCGCAACGGAGAAGGATGCGAAGATTGGCGACGAGGTGGAGATGGTCTTCCGCAGGATAATGGAGGACTCGCCAGAAGGCCTTATCCACTACGGCTACAAATTCAGGCTGGCGAAGCGCTGTGCCCCTAAATGAACCTGACTCCGCAGGATGGGCAGGACATCATGTAGTAGTCTGCGACATAGCCGCAAAGCGGGCAGCGGTATTGCTGCCTTCCTGAGCCGCTTGGGACCTGCTGCCCCACAAGGCCAAGCCCGCAGCCAGAGCACTTTGCTGCGGATATTTCATTTGGGGTTTTGCAGCGCGGGCACTCTATGCGGAACATGGACTCTATGTGAGTTCCGCATTTTGGGCATCTTTCCATCCCCAGATTGACATCTGCTTTGCATTTTGGGCATTTTGCCCGAAGATGGGAATGCGGCTTTGCCTTGAAAATGCCTGAAAGAAGCTCAAGCAGCCCCATGAAAAGCTATCGGGCGCATGGTTAAAAAGCCTTGTTTTCAGAATGAAGGCAAGTGGGCCTGTGGCGCAGCGGTAGCGCGCCTGCTTTGCAGGGCCTTTATGCCTGCCCAAAAAGGCAAGCTTTCAAGCTCCATGGAAAGGGCAGAGGGGCTCCAAAAAAGCAGGAGGCCGGGGGTTCGAAGCAGAAAAGCGGCAGCTTGCCAAAGACAGGAGCTTGCGTTTTTGCCCTCATGCGGCTGTATGCGCGGCTGCCAAGCAGAAGCGAAAATCCCCCCGGGTCCACTTTTTGGCTTTTTGTTTTGAATGAGCTCAAAAGAGGAATCTAAAAGTAACATTAATGAACCCGCCCTTTCCTGTATCTATGGGGATTTTATAAAATTCCACACCTACTTTGACACCAGCTTCGCCCCATGGCTGTTGCGACTTAAGCAACACACCGTATTGGTTAGTTGAAAAAAACTTCTCTGTCTGTTTTGTCAACTCCCTTATGGTGATTTTTTCTCCGAAAGCTCCGAAGGTCCAGCTTTCCCTTATCCCGTTCTCGTTGAAAGAATACACAGTTACTCCTGCAGTTGCGCCAGTGAGAGTGGTGTTGATGGTTTCATCTATGTTATCTGTTATCCTCGCATTAGTCACGCCATTCTTATTG
>JAOAJY010000011.1 GCA_026413965.1 Microcaldota archaeon | reverse complement strand
GCGATATGCAAAACACTACGATGACCATGCTTGCCATGATTTCCTGCAGCTCAACCTTCACCCATGCCTCAAGGACTTGCAGCTCAAACAGCTTGGCTGCCATGTAGGCAAGGGCAATCAAGGCTATGGCTGCGCCTGCGGAGAATCCTATCCAGACGTATATGCTGTCGTACCATGCCGCATGCAGGCAAGGCAGGATGAAAAGGAAGGCAAAGGCCGCTGCGGCAAAGTTCATGCGCAAAGCCTTCAAAAGCATGCTTTAACGTCTATAAAGAGGTTTATAATAATTGCTTTTAGCCATTTTCCCTTTCTTATCTTTGTTTTAGTTTTTCTTGGAAGCTTGGAAAATAGCTTCCATAAGGCAGAAGCAGGATTATTCCTGCCCCAAGAATTGAAGGGACAGCCAGCCAAAGCTCCAGCCTTCCAAACATTGCGCCTCCTATGATGGTCAAGGCAGCAAAAAGCGCTGCCCCAAGCCGATAGCTCCTGAGCTTTTTTTCAAATTCCTGCCTTTTTTTGACGCAGGAGGAAAAGCAGCTTTCGCAGGCTATTGAGTGCCTGGGCGGAAGGCGAAGAGCCTCCCTTGCCTTCCTGGCAAGGTATATCGGCAAATCAACTTTTGCAGGGTAGCCTTTTTTCTCCCCACCGCACAAAATGCAGATTCCGCTTTCTTTTTGGCTTTCCTGCGCTTTTGCCATGCCATGTTTTCTTAGCGCCTGCTTTTAAACCTGAGGATGCCTATAAAAGGCGTGGTTTTATGGGCAAAGAAGATTTGGCAGGCTATGATGATGAGGAGCTTGCTGAAATTCGCAGGAAGTTTTCTGATGCAGGCAAGGCAGTGGCCTCTGTCCTCAAGGATGCCCAAAAGCTGGTCCTTCCAGGAGAGCCTCTGCTTGACATAGCCGAGTCGCTTGAAAAGATGATTGCCGATTTGAAGGCAAAGCCTGCCTTTCCTGCCAACATTTCCATAAACGACGTCGCTGCGCATTTCACGCCAGAGGCTGACAACAAGGCAGTTTTGGGGGAGACGGACTTGGTGAAGATAGACATAGGCGCACACATAGACGGGTGCATAGGGGATGCGGCAATCACCATTGACCTGTCTGGGCAGCATGGGAAATTGTGCGAGGCTTCAGAGGCAGCCCTTGAGGCTGCCATCTCCTCAATGAAGCCCGGCGTGAAAGTGGGCGAAATAGGGGCGAAAATAGAGAAAGAGATAGCCTCCCGCGGCTTTAGGCCTATAGAGAACCTGACAGGGCACAAGATAGAGCCTTTCCTGCTGCATGCCGGGGTGGAGATACCAAACATCGCCTCCTCTGCCTCATATGAGCTTGCTGAAGGCGACATATTCGCAATCGAGCCTTTCGCCTCAGCAGGCTCAGGCAGGGTTGCGGACACCTCCCAAGTGGAGATATTCTCCCTGCAGGCTGCCCCAAAGATAAGGGGAAAATACGCCCGGCAGCTTATGGACCACATAGCCCAAAACTACCTTTCCCTTCCATTTGCTGAAAGATGGGTGTCCAAAGTTTTCAACTCCAAGCTCACCTTGTCAGCGTCCCTTCGCGAGCTTTTGAACTCAGGAGCTTTGCATCCCTACCCTGTCTTGCGCGACACAGGCAGGGGGGCAGTTGCGCAGAAAGAGCACACCGTCATAATTGAGCATGACTCAGCTAAAATCCTCACAGCATAGTTTTCGGGTTGTTTTGATGGGAAGGAGGCTGGGGCAGCATTTTCTTTCAGATGAGCGGCTGCTTGATTTTGAGGCAGAAGCCGCAGGAGTGGAGGGGAAGTCGGTCCTTGAGATAGGGGCAGGAGACGGCAGGCTAACCTCCAAGCTGCTTTCCAGAGGGGCCAGGCGTGTTTTTGCGGTGGAGATTGACAGCCGGCTAGCAAAAAGGCTCCGCAAGGTCTTGGGCAGCAAAGCAGAGGTTTATGAGGGGGATTTTTTGGGGCTTAGCGACAGCCTGCGGTTTGACGTTGTCGTGGGCAACATACCATATTACATCACCTCACCAATTTTGCTCAAGCTTGCAAGGATGGATTTTGATAGGGCGGTCCTTTGCATCCAAAAGGAAGTCGCAGAAAGGATGGTCGCCCAGCGCGGAACAAGGAAATACGGGCGGCTTTCTGTGTTTTGCCAGCTCAGCTTCAAAGCCAAAATCCTTGCCTTTGCCCCAAAGGAAGCCTTTTCCCCTCCTCCGAAAGTGGATTCCTGCATCATTTCAATCAGCAAAACCGGCTTTTCGCTTGATGCGCAATCCGAAAGAATAATAGGCGCCATCTTTTCGCACAAGAAAAAAAGCCTCAAAAATGCGATAATAGATGCGAGGGCAGCGCTTTTTGGCGATAAAGGCAAAAGGGAAGCTGCCGAAATTGCGCAAACGATTAAATACAGCAACAGGAGAGTATTTACCCTGTCGCCGCAGGAAGCTTTGGAGGCGGCGGAGCAGTTGAAATGGCATCTCAACTCTTTGAGCTAGAGGATGAGTATTCCCTCAACAGGATGATTATCACCATGTCTTCGCAGCTTTTGCTGGTCTGCGCCACTGTCTTGGTGTTTTTCGCCTACCTTCAGCCTCCAATTTTCCTTGCGACTGCGGCCTGCCTGCTGGTTTTTTTCGCCGGCTCGGTTTTTTGCTGGAAGAGCCTGGCAAGCGCCCAGACAATATTGTTGCTTTCCCTTCTTACCACTCAGTTCATCCTGATGCAATACTTTGATTACCTTCTTGTGCCATTCCTTCTGCTTGACATTTTCCTTGTTCTTGCCTTCGCAAGAAGCTGGAATCCAAAAGAGGATTAGGAAGCCGCTTTCGGGACAGATTTTTTTTGAGCAGCCGGCTTTCCTTCTTCTTGCCTGCCTTGAGGCGCCAGGTCAGAAAGCATGGAAATCTCCTTGCCATCCACCATGGCTTTCAGCTTGGCAGGAAGGGCAGGCTTGCAAGAGGAATACTCATATGCGCAGCTCCACTCCTTTCCCTTGCCAAGCTTGGGCAAAAAGAACCGCCTTTCCTCCTCTCCTTGGCATACTGGGTCTATTATCTCCACCTCTTCCATGCTGCTGAAAGCCTTGAGGGAAAGGGTTGCCCTCCCGCCTTCCACTTTTTTCACAAACTCGGGCCTGCCCAAAAGGAAAAGCCTTGCCGCAGCAACAAGCAGGAAAGCAAACAAGGCAGGCAGGGCAAGGGCAACTGCAGCCCATCCAATTTCAGGCTCTGCTATCCTCTCTGCAGGCTGGCTTGGCTTTGAGGGCGCCAATGCCTGGCTCTGATTGCCGCAGGCTATGGCATAAGATTTTCCAGGCTCTGCTTGGAATTCTGCCTGGCGGCTTTGGTCAAGCGCAATCCTCCAGGCTGCCCCTTCGCTTGACGCCACCAATATGCTCTCCTGCCCTTCGCAAAGCACCCTCACAACTCCGTCCTGGCCCTTTGCGACCAAAAATTCCGCATGGCAGGTTTCTGCCAGCAGCAAGACCGCTATCAGGAAAGCGGGCCCGACGGGAATTCCGGCGCGGCGCAAGCCAAAAGAAAGCCAAATCCTTTCCGTTGAATGCACCCCATTCGAACCCGCGGCCTTCTGGTGGCGCCTGCCACACCTTGGAGAAACCAAGGCGCATTCGAAGCCAGACACTCTATCCGCTGAGCTACGGGCCCGATAATTTTCCGCAGGATTTATTTAAGAAGCATGCTTTCTCTGCTGATTTGGAGCCAAAATCCTCATCGCTGCTCTTGGTGGCGGGAAGGAGGGCGGACGAAAAGGTAGTTTTTGGTGGCGCCTTGGAGCTCTTCTGCCACTCTTGTGGCTATTAGATTTGCCGGGTCAGGAAGCAGGCTCACTCTTGACTGCATGTCTTTGAAGCTTTCAAAGGGCTTCTCTCCCCTTGCGTCCAATATCTCTTTGAGGTGCTTTTTGCCTATTCCTGGCAGAAGCTCCAGCTGGTGCAGCCTTATGGAAATGGGGCCTGCCTTGTTGAACATGTTGACAAACTCGGCTTCCCTGTCGTTTATTATCTGCCTGGTGACCAGCGGAAGCTCGCTTCTTGCGGCAGCAGTCAGGTCTGAGAACTCTATCCTGCCCTTTATTTTTTCCACATGCTCTCTTGCGCCTTTTCCTATGTAAAGCCTTTGCCCAAGATAGCAAGAAACGCCTCTTTTCATGGCCACCTCAAGCAAGGTGAAATACTTCTCCCCTATAAGCTGAGCTGTTGGCTCCCGCTGCCTGTCCGAAGCTTTGCCTTCGGGGAGAAAGTCAATCACTCGGGCGTACTCTTCCATCTCCATTTTTCCACTTGGTCTAAATGGCTTTTGAACCTATAAAAGCCTTTGCGGGCTAGGCTTGCTTTTCCTGCTCCTGCCCCTCTGCTTTTGAAGAAGCTTCTGGCTGGCTTTCCTGGGGCAGGGGCTCTATCTTCTTTGCCTTCTTGGCATACTTTGCGACAAGCTCCTCAATCTCAGCGACTTTCTTTTCGCTTATGTCCGAGCGGTCTTTTGCAAGTATGAGCCCAAGCAGAGCCTTGTTTTGCGGAAGTATGTCGGCTATCTTCACCGCCGTTTCAGGCTTGATTCCTAAAGAAGCAAGCTGCTCGCAAAGCTCCTGCGCATCCGAAAGCTTGAGCTTTGCGAACCTTTTGGCATAGTCAAGTGTGGTCTGCTGCTCAAATCCAAATTCTCCCAGCGTCCCCTGCCTTTTTTCAAGTATCCTCTCCACTTCCGCCAAAGTCACAGGGCGTATCTGGCTTGCGCCTTTCCCAATCATTCAACCACTTCCTTTCTTCCCCACTTTCCGCAAATGGACAGGAGGAATCACCAGCTCCTTGGGCATCTTGCCGTCATTTATCCTGACAACATAGGCATTTCCGCGCTTTGCGGTTATGATTCCTGTCCTTCCCCTGTATCTTGGGTGCGGCATTCCGCTGTATTTTGATTGCGAGTCAATGCTAACTATTTCCCCAACAGAATAGCCTGAAATCAGGGCAGGTATGGTCAGCTTGCGCTTGGACCTTCCAAGAGCCCTGCTCCTTTTTGACATCTTTCCCAATGAGCGCCTCATCACCATCACCGCCAGCACAGGATTCTCTTTGCTGCCAAAAGAGCCTCTGCCTTACTGCCGTCTTTAAATACCTACTCTTTTTAAATACCTCTGTCCATTTTTAAAGCTTGTGGTGAGTTTGTGAAGAAAAAACCGAAAGCTAAAGTCACAATAAAGCCCCGCTTCAAGATAGAAAACATCGTGGCTTCGGCTTCCCTTGAGCTTGAGCTTGACTTGTACACAATAGCCTCCAAGCTAAACGACGTGGAATACGAGCCTGAGCAATTCCCAGGCGCAATCTTGAAGCTCAAGGAGCCCAAAACCTCGCTTCTTCTTTTCAAGAACGGCAAAATAATCTGCACAGGCGGAAAAAACGAAGCCGAGGTGGCATCTGCGATTGAAAAGACGCTCAAAATGCTCATCAACTACTCCAAAGTCAAGCCCCCCAAGGGCTTCAAGCCTACCTTCACAGTGCAAAACATCGTAGCCTCTGCCGAGATGGATGTGGAGCTTGACCTTTATGCGATAGCCTCTGAGATAGAGGATGTGGAATACGAGCCTGAGCAATTCCCGGGCGCCATACTCAAATTCCCCTCCCCAAAGACCTCGCTTCTTCTTTTCAAGAACGGCAAGGTGATTTGCACAGGAGGAAAAAGCGAGAAGGACGTGGAGACTGCGCTTAATATGGCGGCGCGCCTTCTGGAGCCATACTCCTCTCCTCTGCCTGAAGTCAAGTGAGTGCGCATGCCGCAAGCAGCATCAGAGGAAAGCCATGCCTGCAGCAGCCCCGAATAAAGAGCAGATGGCATTGGTGGTCGCCTTGCTGCCAATCCCCCTCTCCTCCATCACCCCAACCATGCTGTCTGCCATGCTTCCGCCAAACCCGATTATGCCAATTGCGACCACTTTCCACAAGTCCAGCCCTGGAAAGAGGGCAAAAGCCGAAAGGCCGATAAGCAACCCTCCGTCAAAGGACATCAGAAGCCCGAAAGGGGTCACAGCGCCATTTGTTCCGCGCTTTGCTTTTTTGAGCGTCAAAAGATAGGTCGGCTCGCCCCCAAGCACTCCCATCTCCGAGGCGAATTTGTCTGCGGTTATAGCCGCAAGCGAGCCCACGTAAGGCCCCCATCCAATATGCGGGCTGGCGACTGCGCAAAGCGTGGGAATCAAGCCATTGGCAAGCACATTTTCCCAGCTTCGCTCATGCTCATAAAGGCCCATCTCCCTCTTTTTTTCATATCCGTATTTTGTCACAACCACTGATGCAGACAGGAAGATGAGCAGAAGGGCTACAAATTCCGCTCCTCCAAAGGCTGCAACCACCATGCCCATGGCAAGAGCAAGCGCAAGCCCTGCCCAATCAAGAAGCGCGATGTTGGCTTTGTTTGCCATCAAACAACCTCCACCTTTCCGTCTTCGCCAATCCTAATATCCCTTTCGCTTAGCCTGGAAAGGACAGCCGCGTTTGTGGAAAGGTGGCTGGTTATTTTAGGGGCAAAAAACGCGGTTTTTCCCTCTGCTAATGTGGCGTAGATGAGAAGCTGGTCAGCCAAATGGGAATCCACAGAAGCAAAGCCAGCATCCTCAGCCAAGAAAGCCTTGCATGCCTCTGAGGCTACTTCCTCAGCGCGTTTCCCTCTCTCCCCCACAACCGAGGCGCCAATCAAGCCTTTCCAGATGGTTATGGCATTGCCTGGCGAATCTGAGGGTGCCTTGTGCCTTCTTCCGACTGGGGCGTGCGCGCCAAGAAGCCCTTCTACCGCCTTTTCCTCCCTTTCTGCCACATGGTCTGGAAGGCCTCCATAAACTATGCAGTATGAGGCCTTGCCCTCTATTTTCCGGATAGCCAAGCCAGATATTTTTGAGGGCTTGGTTTTTGCCACAACCCGCCCGCCTCCTTTTGGATAAAACCCTGCTTTGAGCATCTTGGCTTGGCATTCTGCCCCAAGCATCCTTATGGCAGGCAGGAAGACATTCTCAATGTATTCAAAAGTGGGCGCGCCTTTCACATGCGTTCCGCCTATTGCCTCAAGCTCGCATTCCTTTTCGCACATAAGCATCACAGGCAAGGCAGCCTGCAAAAGCAAGGCGCAGGAGCCTGCTGTGCCTATGTCAAAGCTGAACTTGCCGCCAATAAGCTTCCCTGGCTCAAATGACAGTTCGGTCGAGCCGATATGGCCTCCCTGGACTTTTGCGCCTGACATGCTTTGCAGCAGGCGGCATACCGCAAGGTGCTGGGCAGCAAGCCCGGGCGGATTCCTTCCAGCCCTTATTCTTGTTATCCTCACTTTTTTTCCTGAAAGGCAGGCAAAGGACAAAGCGGTGCGCAAAATCTGCCCTCCCCCTTCCCCATGAGAGCCGTCCACCTCAATCATATTTTGGCTTTTGGAGTGAAATGTTTATTGCGCTTTTCTGCCAATCAAAGGGATTGCCAATGCGGCTGCTGCAAGAAAAGCCAGCCAAGCAATGCTGCTCTCCTGCTTCAATTCGGCTTTCTGCCTTCCTGCTGCGGCAGCCGGGCTTTCAGTGTCGCTTCCCTGCCTTATTGCCATCAGCTCTCCTTCCGGCTCAAATCTGCTTGGCTCTCTAACCGAGAAATCTCTTGGGAATTCCTGCCTCTTGCCGAACCAGTCCTCCACCACAACCACTGTCCTGCTTAAGCCAGGCGCGCTTTCCCATCCAAACTCCAAGCCAAAAGGCAGGTATTCAAGATTGTCAAGGACCAAAGGAGCCACATCCATTTCCGATTCGCTTTTGCTCACCGCAACCGTCCCTTTTGGGGAATATTGGCAAAGCACAATTTTCTCCCCGCACATGCCCTCAGACAGTCTGAATTGGTAAAGCCCAGCTTCTGCCACAAGATTCCCGTTGGCATGAAAGCTGATGCTGGCAGGCAGCCTTCTTGCAAACAGCCCAATCTCTGCTTTCTGGCTTCCAGCCATCCTTTTTTTGAGGGGCGGGCTTATCCAAAGGATGCTGTTGTTTCCAGTCTGCACCCAAAAGGCCTTTCTATCATGCAGCTGCTTGCTGTACTGCCTTGACCCAAACTCCACATGCTGCTTGCAGCCGCACACTTCCATCCCGCCTTGCGAACTGCACTCTTGCCGGTATTCCATTTTCCTGTATTGGTATCTTACGGAAAGCTTTCCGCTGGCGTTCACCTCCAGCTTCTCATATAAGCCCTCTTTGCTGCTGTTTCCATTCAGGACCGGAAGCCCGAGAGGGACAGGGTTTTGGCTTGATACTGGAAGCTCAAGCCTCTTGCCTGCATAAAAGTAGGATATTGAGGCATCTTTCAGCTCAACTGAAGACGGCAGGTAAATCTCATAAGCTCCTGGCAGGCAGCCCCCTTGGGAAGAAAGCTGGAATGAGGCAGATTGTGGTATTTTCGCAGACCAGCTCCAAAGGACAGCAGGGGACTCCAAATCCGAGGTGATGTTTTGGACTGAGGGGATGATTGCAACCACCCGCAAATCCGCTATCTCAAACGGGTCATCCGCAGTGGGTAGGCGGGCTTCCTGCCTGCAGGCATTGGAGGCTCCAAGAAGGCTTTCTGCAATCATCCTGTTGTGCTGGCTTGCCTCCTCCACTTCCTGCGCTCCGCGAGCCGTTGCTGCTAAAAGCAGGACCATCAGCAGCGCAAAGCCATTCCTTATGGTAAAATCCCCTCCAAGCTCTCCCTGCTTGCATGAGCCAATGCCAACTTCCTGTTGGACAAGGCTATCTTTATCTTCACATTCTCCTCAGTTGGCTCCTCCAGGCTTTTTTCAAAATCCTCCATCTCCTCCCTAGTCGCGAAAATGACCACCCTTCTGCGCTTTCCAATTCCGCGAAGCACTCCCTCCTTTCCGCCAAAAACCTGAAGCTGGAGGCTTTTGCCCACATCAATTTCCCTCTTTTTTGAGAACCGGATGCCTCTCTCAAGCATCAAATCGTGCAGGATGCGCAGCGCCACAAGCTCCTTGGGCAAAAACCCATCAGCAAATTCCTTTGGGGCATAATAGCCTCCGAACTCCACCAGCCTGCCCTTCTGCTTCAATTTCTCCAAAATCGCCGATAAGCTGGCAAGGTCCATGCCGCTTTGCTCTTTTGCCCCAGCCAAGGCAAGCGCTGCCCTGCCTATCTCCTCAGGAAGCAAAGCCAGCCTGTGTCCCCCAAGGCGCAAATCAGCAAGCTTGCAAGACCGGATTATGCCATCCTGGCCCAAGCAAACCTTTTTGGCAGGCTCTTTTGCCACGTTGGGAAAATATATGGTGTATTTCTCTTTCCTTGCGGCTCCAATAAGAAGGTAAATCGCAAGAAGGAATACTGCGGCAGGCGCATAAAGCCTAAGGTAGGAAATCCATATGCTTTCAGGCTCTCCGCTTATTGGGATGCTGGCTGATGCCCCTTTGTGGGTGAAGGTTATGTTGCCCTCTCCCTTGGGCGAAGCCCATATCACCACTGTTCCGTTTGAGGCATAATAGTCCTTAGGCTCGCCATCGTTTATCCGCGCCTGCACATGCCCGCTTACAGGCGAGCCTGACATCTCCAGATAATACTCGTATTTTCTGCCTTGCCTCAGCACCTCCTTGGCATTCAGCCCCAAAGCTTTGGCGTAAGCCTTGGCGTGGATTCTCCCGAACTGGTCCTCAACATGCGCCTCATATTCTCCTGGCGAGGAAAACTCAAGCAATATCCTATTCTCATGCCCAGGCAAAATTTCCCCCTCAAACACTTTTTTGCGCAGCACTTCCTTGCCGCCTTTCTGCAGAACCGCAAAAAGCGAAAGCTTCCTGCCTGCCTCTCCGCTTTCTCCCATGGAGAAGGAAAAAGCCGCCGCCCTGCCTGCAATCAGCTCGGCAGGCCCTGAAAGCCTTCCTTTCGGCAAGGAAATCTTTCCGCTGTCAAAAAAGCGGCAGCTGCCATCAGCCAGCCGGAAAACCCTGCAGTATGCAGGCGAATAGTTGGCTGGTATGGCAACCAGCTTGCTTTCATTTAGGCTCAAAGCGCTCTGGTTTCCAGCAAGGGCGTGCCGCAAAACCCCCAAAACAGCCTCCTGCCTCTTTTCGGGCAGGTAATCCAGGCGGATTATCCCAGGGCTTGCGTTGCCCTGCTGCATGCTTCCATTCTCATCTATCAGCTTTCCTGCGATAAGCTCAAGCGCCAAAATCTTGGCATTACCTTGGGCGCTTTTGTTCAATTCCGCAATCCTTTTTGGCACAGCTCCGGCTGCAGACACCAATATGGCGCCGCTTTCCAGCTCAATCTCATCCAAGGCGGCTTTCTGCACAAAAAATCCGCACCGCTCCAGCCTGTCCTCCAAAGCCTGCTCAATCTCCAGATCCATCCCAGGAGCCTTCGCGTGCTGCAAGATGATGGCTTTGGTTGCAGGCGGGTGGGGGGAGCAGAATGCCTCTGCGCTCCCTTTGAGGAAAACCTCAAGCAAGGCAGCAGCTCCCTGGCCATGATCGGCAAGCTCTGCCCTCCTGATTATCAAAGCCCCCTCCTCAGCCTCCTGGCTTTTTTGCGCAGGAGGGGAAGGCGGGCTTGCCTTCATTTTCTCCTCAAGGTAAAAGGTGAGCAGAAACAGCCCAGAAGCAAACGCCAGCAAAAGCGCAACAAGCGCCAGTCTGCGCATGATGGTTTTTGCATGCGCTTCCTTTTACACCTTTTCCCTCCAGGCAGTGCTTCCGTCTTTTCGGTCCTCAAGCAATATGCCTTGCTGCGCAAGCTGGTCCCTTATGGAGTCAGCCAGGGCAAAGTCCTTTCTTTTGCGCGCCTCGTCGCGCTGGGCAACCATCCGCTCAATCTCCTGCCTTGACAGGCGCGGGGCTTTTTTGGCAGGGGCAAGATTCAGCACTCCAAGAAGCTTCTCCAAGGCTGCAGCTGCCGCAAGCGCATCCATCTTTCCTGCGCTGCTGCTTGAGCATGAGGCGCTTATCTTTTTTGCCAAGGAAAACAGCGCAGCCATTGCGTTTGGGGTGTCAAAGTCGTCATCCATGCTCTCTATGAATTTGCGCTCTGCCTCATGCGCAGCCTCGGCAAGCCCGGCATTCCCAGTGGCAGGAAGCGGGTAGGATTTTGCCGCATAAATGGCGGAGTGAAGGGTGGCAAGCGAGCTGCCTGCAGCATGGACAGCCTGCTCGGAGAAATCAATCGGGCTTGCGTAGTGGGTGAGGGCAAAAAGCATCCTGATTTGCTGGGGAGAGAATTTTTCCAAAGCCTGCTGTATGGTTATGAAGTTCCCAAGGGACTTGGACATTTTCTCCCCCTCAACCGTCAAAAAGCCGGTGTGCATCCAAAAGCGGACGAATTTTTTGCCTGTGGCAGCCTCAGACTGCGCAATCTCGTTCTCATGGTGGGGGAAAATCAGGTCCCTTGCCCCTCCATGTATGTCCAAAGTGTCGCCAAGATGGCTGGTGCTCATGGCAGAGCATTCTATGTGCCAGCCAGGCCTGCCCCTTCCCCAAGGAGAGTCAAAAGTGACTCCTGGCTCCTCCTCTATTTTCCAAAGCGCGAAGTCTTGCGGGTTCCTTTTCTTTTCGTCAATCTCCACCCTGGCGCCTGCCTTTATCTGCTCAATCGACTGCTTGGAGAGCGCGCCATATTGCGGGAACTTGGAGACGTCAAAATAGACGCCTGTTTCTGTCTGGTATGCGCACCCTCTCCGAATTATCTTTTCTATAAGCTGTATTATCTGCGGTATGCACTCGCTTACTTTCGGGGAATAATCCGGCTTCTCAATCCCAAGAATGCGGAACTCCTCCTCCGACTCGTCGTTGTATTTTTTTGAAAGCTCAAGGGGAGGCATCTTCAGCTCTTTTGCCCTGTTGATTATCTTGTCGTCAATGTCTGTGACGTTTTGGACATATGTCACCTGGTAGCCTCTGAATTTCAGGTACCTTCTTATGATGTCAAAGGAAACCAGGGTGCGGGCGTGCCCAAGGTGGCTTTTGTCATAAGGGGTTATTCCGCACACATACATTCTCACAGCGCTGCCTTGCTGGGGGGCGAACTCCTCCAATTTGCCGCTGAGGGTGTTTCTTATCCGCAAAGCCATGGCTATACCGCCCGTATCTCAACTGTTTTTTTAGCATAGTTGAGTATGTGCGAGTAGTCCCGGTAGTGGTGATTCACAGTCAGGACCGCAGAATAAGTGCCTGGCGGCGTCTGGCTGTTTGAGCAGATGGAAAAGCTCAGGGTTTTCTCATGCCCGGGCTGAAGCTCTCCCATCCGTATCTCCTTTATTTTCGCCATGCCCACATTCTCAAAGCCAAGGAACCGCGGGATTTCGCAGCTGGCAGAGACCATAATCGGCTTTTCTGAAACGTTCTTGACGCTCACCAGAAGCTCAAGGCTGGATTCCTTGCGCGCAGAGAGCCTCATGGGCCTAAGCGAAGTGGTTATGTTGAATGGCAAGCCAGGCCGTGAAGGCTCCTCTTTTTTCCCAAGTATGCTGTCAAAAAAGCCCATGCGATCCACCTCCAACAGAAAGCTTATTTCCGCCTTCCTCGCTTCCTTCTTGCGCCCCTCTCAGCCTGCTCTGGCTGATGGCGGTGGGCGTGCTTGTGGCGGGCGCTTTCGGATAGATGCTGAAAGTGCGGAACATCCTCAAGCGAAAGCTCAAAGAAAACATAAAGCATGGCAAAAAGCGAGGCAATCTCAAATAGGCTGGAGTAAAACCTTGCCGCCCGGTCAGACAAGCCAAGCTGCTGGCCGTAAAGCACCCCGAAAAGCTCAATCAAGAAACCTGCTGAAAATCCAGCCACTGCCGCCCCCATGGCAGTCATGTGCCTTGCCACCTTCCATTTTGCGTAGAAAAGATGCACTTGCATATGCTTTTTTGCCTGCTCGTAGTGCATCTTGTAGTAGATGAAAAGCAGGGTCCCCAACAGCGCAAGCACGGCTTTTATCAGCAGCAGGGAATCCACAATCTCAAGCGGGCTTAGCGGGTATGCCATACGCCTACTTGCCAGGCAACAAATTAATTTGTTTGCTTTCTAGGCTCATCGTTTCTGTCCAGTTTTGTTGGCAATAAGGAGTTTCAATCAAGCCGAGACTAAGGTTAAAACATATATTTATAAAATCTACCACATATTTAGATAAAGCGGTGATGCCGTGCCAGCCACTAGGGCAAAGAAAGCGAATCAAAGCCAAAGCGCTCATTATTGGTCTATTGAGAACGACAAAGGAGTAATTGCAAAAGGCAAGCTGGATGAGAGGACAGGCCAGGCGGCAAAGATTTTTTACCGGAGCCTTCTTAGGGCTGCGGACGCCGAGCTTGAGGAAAAAAGAGACGTTAGGATAAGCATTACTTCAGAGAAAAGCAAGGGCTTTGCCCAAAAGACAGCTGATAGGCTGAAGGAGGAGCTGGGGATGGAAAGCGACGCATCGCTTCCGCTTGCCTCCCGCATCAAAAAATACTTCTCAGACAAGAGAGCATCGCTTGACTCACTTGCGCCAATCAACCCAAGGTCTGCCAGCTTCGGGCTGAAGATAGGGCAGCCGCCCACTCTTGCCCAAAAAATCCTGGCTGGCTTGGGAGGGGCTGCAAGCATAGCCTCAGGGGACTACTTTGGGGCATTCACAAGCGCTGCGCACGCGATAATAAGGCTTCCTTCATACGCAATCGTGACAGCAAGCATGGTCGGGAATGCGGCGGTTTCGCTGATTCTTCAGGCGCTGTCTTTGCCGTATGCGAACTTGCGGGGGCTGCTTGCCGCTGCCGCAGTAGGATTTTTGGTTGAGAAAATAAGGGAAAGGCGCATAAGGCAGGCTGAGGAATTTGAGAAAGCAGCCGAGGACTTGAAGGCTTCTATGCTTCCAAAAGGCAAATGAGGAAATCATGGCTTGGGAAAAGGCAGCCTCCTTTTAAATTTTGCCTGAGAAAAAGCCCTCGCGACCAGCATGGAAATGATTGAGAAGCAGCCAGGCCTTTTGGAGAAAGAGCCTATCCAGCGCAAGCCGCAGTTCCCAAGAAAGCTTTTTGAGGAGGCAAAGTTCATTGACCCAAAAAAAGAGGCAGAGCTTATTTTGCCTCAGCAGGAGCTTTCAAGCGCCCTTGAGACTGCGGAGATAGCGGCGAACGCCTATGCGCAAATCAAAGAGGAGCAGAAAGAAGGCGTCCTAAGCATGCTTTATTACCGCATTCTCAGCCTGCTTTCGGCTGTGAGGGCTTCCCTTAGGGCAAGGGGCAGAAGAAAAGCCAGGCTGACTAGGAAGGGGCAGGCTGCTCTTGAGCAGCTGAAATACCTTGCCTGCCTTTGCGAGGCAACCTCTTGGCGCACGCATGAGGAGGTGCTTGCGGCAGAATCCGCTTTCGGGGAAGCTTACTATGAGATAATGAGCCTGTCTTCCAACCTGCAAAAGATGTCGCAGGAGGAGCAAGAGCACCACATCAGGCGCTACTGCAGGCACATTGGCAGGCTTCTTCGCGCAGACGAGTAGCTTCATGCCAGGCGAGCCGATGGACTGGAAAGCGCACCTTTTCTTGGGGGCAGTTTCAGGAGGGTTGCTTGCCCATCTTTTCTTTGGATTTGACGGGATTGAGCTTGCCTCCTACTCGGCTTTGAGCGGCATGTGCGCTCTTCTGCCTGATTTGGATGCGCGGAAAAGCAAGGCCTCATCGGCTCTTTTTTGGCTGGCGATGGCAGTGGCAGCATTCCTTGCGGCGGCTGGGTTTCCATGGTGGCAGCCAGCAGCTATTGCCATGGCGCTCTTGGCGTTTGATTTCGCCCTCCGCCCGCGCCATCGCGGAATCATGCACAGCGCGGCTTTCCTTGCGGCAGCCTCCATTCTGGCGTATTTCTTCTTCGGGCTTGTTGCCGCATCCGCATTTTCCATAGGCTACCTTTCGCACCTTCTTGCTGACTTTTGTTTGAAGATTTGAAATAGAAGTAATCAGGCTTTGAAAAGGTTAATTATATATATAAAGCTGGTCAAAATAAAAAAAATATTGAGAGGTGCATATATGCTAGATTCTTATGAACCCGTACCGAAAAGAAATAAAGTAGAGACGAAAGCAGAGAATGAAGAGAAAATAAGAAAATACACTAATTGGATTGACCATCTTCTTGGGGAGATTAGACAATATCTAGGTCAAAATGCAAAAAATATTCCTAAAGATGAATCTATGAAGATGAAACTTAAGAATCTTTGGTTTAATATCGGATATCTTTACCATGAAGTGGAAACAAGTCTATATATTACACCAGCGGCAAAAGAACAAATTCTTATCC
>JAOAJY010000010.1 GCA_026413965.1 Microcaldota archaeon | reverse complement strand
CTTCCTGCAAAAAGCTTATAAATCCAAAAAGAGAAGGCTGGCATGAGAGGTGAATGCCATGAAAAACTGCCCGCCTGGCAAAGAGTTCATTTTCAAGATGCCTGACGGAAGGGTGATAGGCAGGGCGAAAAATGTGTCCGAGCTTGCCACTCTTGTAAAGGCAGCTCCGCTTGACGCGGTGCTGTTCCATGCGAAAGGAGGCCATTTCGCGCCTTGGCTTTCCATGCTGGGGGAAAACGCCATTGTCTCAAAGCTTTCAAAGCTGAAGATAGACGACAAGACTGCTCGGGTTGCGCTTTTGAAAATCCTGCGCTGAACTTCTTGCCTTTTATCTTTTTTTGTTCCCTGGATAAGCCATGGAAGAAAACCCATCATTCAGAAGGAAAACCGCCTTGAAGACCATCCCACATGAGTCCCTTCTGCCCATAAAAGGATTCCGAGCCTCTCCTGGCATCAGCGCAAAAGAGCTGGTCGCATGCTACGAAAGCATCGGCTTTCAGGCAAGCCACCTTGCGCAAGCGTCGCGGATTGTGCGGCGCATGATGGATGATGGGGCGGAGATTTTCCTTTCTTTCACCTCCAACATGGTCTCGTCAGGGCTGCGCGAGATATTCGCTCAGCTTTGCAGGAAGAGAAAGGTTGGATGCATAATAACCTCCACAGGCTCGGTTGAGGAGGATGTGATGAAATGCTTTGGGCCATTCAGGCTGGGCAGCTTTGATGTTGACGACCAGGAGGCAAAAGCCAATGGAATCAACCGCATAGGCAATATTTTTGTGAAAGACTCGCAGTATGTGCAGTTTGAGGAATTCCACTTGGAGTTCATGGAAAAGATGCATTCCGAATACGGGGCAAAGATGAAGATGAGCCAGTATGTGATGGAGCTGGGGAGAAGGCTTTCGGACCGGAATTCTTTCCTTTATTGGTGCTCAAAAAACAGCATACCTGTTTTCCTTCCAGGCCCTCTTGACGGAGCAATTGGGGACCACTTTTACTTTTTCAACAAAAAGCACTGGAAGAATCCTTTTGTGATTGACGCCGCAGGGGACGTGAATGATTTTTATGACTTGATGCTTGGGGCAAAAAAAGCAGGAGGCATAATCTTGGGCGGAGGGATTGCCAAGCACCACCTGATTGGCGCTGCCATACTGCGGAACGGCTTGGATTATGCCGTGTATCTTTCAACCGGCACGGAATACGACGGCTCTCTTTCAGGCGCGCGCCCAAAAGAGGCAGTCTCCTGGAACAAGCTGAAAGACCCGAAAGCTTCGGCTTTTGTGGAAGCTGATGCCACGCTCACATTCCCGCTCATAGCATGCTGCATGATGGAGTAGTTGAGATGGAGGATTTGCTGTTTTGCAGCCGATACCCATTCACCAGGAAGGCGAAGGAATGCGCAGAGAGGATTGGGATAGGGCTTTCCTCATCTGTGATAGAGAAGGCAGAAAAGCGGCTCAGGGAAGCTGCTGTTGAAGGCAGGATAAGGAAGGTGGCGGAGATTCCTGAGGCGATGAGGGAGGAGCTTGCGGTTTATGCCACCTGCCGGATGATAATCTCCTCTGCCTCCAGCCGCTACCTGATTGGAAGATATGCGGTGGCTGAGGCAAAGCGCGCAAGGGAATATCTGGACTCAGACGAGCTTTCCAAGCCTGAAAACATAGACGCGGTTGCTGAGGATTTGGGCTTGGCTTTTGAGAAGGCGGAGGATGGATTCCTTCTTCCCTTTTGGCTTTATCTTCCATTCACCCCGCGCTCGCTTGACTACAAGCTTTCCAACCGGCAGCTTGCAGCAGGCAAGGTCCTGGTGAAAAGAAGCGAGAGGCGCAGGATTATTGAGGAGGCTGTGAGGATAAGGATTGAAAGCAGCCTTCCAATAAAGGCAGACTTCCCAAAGGAGATACAGGAGGCAGGAAAGAGGATTTTGGGGATTTTGCCCAAGCTTGAGGCATCAGCATTGCGACTTGATGAGAGGGACTACCCGCCTTGCATAAGGAAGCTTTTGGAGGACTTGGCGATGAATGCCAATGTCCCGCACATAGGCAGAGTGGCTCTTGCCATTTACCTTGTCAATGCCGGCCTTTCGGATGACAAGATAGTGGATTTTTTCAGGCACGCGCCGGACTTCTCGGAGAAAATCACAAGGTATCAGGTGGAGCATGTGAGGGCAAAAAAATACAGGATGGCTTCCTGCTCCACCATGGACAGCTGGGGGCTTTGCGTGGCGGACTGCAGGTGCGGAAATCCGCTGAATTACAAGGAAAGCGTGCATGGCAAGAGGCTGAAGGCTGAGGGGAAAAAGGTGGAGTGAATGGCTGGGGAAGCCATGGGAAAAGAGGAGGCGCACGTGCGCAAGCTATTCAGCAAGTATTATTCGGAGAACAAGATAGCCATGCCCTCTGCCCACATGCGCGAATTTGGCTTTGGGGGCTGGGACAAGAAAATAGAGTTCCGGCACATTGCCGTGCCAGGAGAAGCGGAGCTTATGGCAAAGCTTGCCTTGGAGGCTCCGCTTTATGTCTCATACTCGGTCGCCTACTACCAGTTCCCCTCCGCGCGCCCGATGGTCAGGAAGGGCTGGAGAGGCGCGGACTTGGTCTTTGACCTTGACGCGCCGGAGCATTCGTGCGGCAAATTCACCTGCCAGGAATGCCTGGACAAAGTCAAGCAGGACGCCATCAAGCTGATTGAGGATTTTCTGCTGCCTGATTTCGGCTTTTCAAAATCCGAGCTGTCTGCGAATTTCTCTGGAGGCAGAGGGTACCATGTCCATGTGAAAAGCCAGGCGGTGGAGCAGCTGGACCGCTCTGCGCGCCGGGAGATTGCGGATTACATCGCCGGCACTGGGCTGGATTTTGACAGGCTCTTTTGGGAGGATGGGAAAAAGCTGTTCGGGCCAAAGCCTTCGGATGGGGGATATGGCGGGAAATTCGCAAGGGAGTACCTGCGCCGCCTGGATGATGAGGAATTCGCGCAGCAAATAAGCCGCAAGCTTTCCAAGCCTGAGGAGAAAGCCAGGCTGAAATCTGCAATACAGCAAGGCAACTGGGACAACATCGGCATAGCCAACAGGAAAAGGAAGCTGAGGGAGAAATTTGAGGAGATGAGGCTGACGCTTGCAGGAAGGATTGACGCCAATGTGACTGCGGACATCACCAAGCTCATCAGGATGCCCAATTCGCTTCATGGCGGCTCGGGCTTGTGCGCAAAATCCATCCCCAGCCTCAAGCTTGATGGCTTTGAGCCGATGCGGGACGCCCAGGCATTCAGGCAAGGAAGCCTGAAAATCAAGGCGGCAGAAAGCATACCAGAAGTGCCCGGCATAGTGCCTGAAAAGATGCCTGCTGGAAAAATCGCTGAGGTTCCCCAAGCCCAGGCAGCCTATCTTTTGTGCAAGAAGGCGGCGGTGCTTGCGGACTGAGCAGGCTTTTATTTTTTTGCAGCAGCAAAAATAGGGGAGGAGAAGATGCCGGAGGAGATGACTTACAAGAAGCTGAGGGACTTGGCGCGCGAGGAAAAAGCCCAGCCTGGGCTCATCCCTCTTCCAGAGGATTTCTATTCAACCCTGCAGGCTTTCTTGTCTGCCAAGCATTCTGAGATGGAATCCGACCGCTCGGTTCTGCAGATGCGGGAGTTTGAGAATGCCTTGGCGATTGCCAGTGAGATAATCACAATAAGGCAGCAGAAAATACTCTTCAAAGCCATAAGGGACGGCGGAGAGCACGGCAAGACAGAGGGGATGACGAGAAACGAGCACGAGCTTTATGACCGCTTCTGCGCGGTTTTGGCGGACGCGAGGGCGGATTTGGAGAGGATGCTTTCCAAATACTCAAATAGGCGGATGCCCCAGAAGCCTGGCGAGGAGGAAGCAAGCAACAGCCTTAAAAGATTGAGGTTCATAAAAGAGGTCCCTGCATACATAGGCCCTGACAACAGGGTGTTTGGGCCGTATTCGCCTGGGCAGGAAAGCGAGCTTCCGCAAAGCGAGGCTGCCTGGCTGGTCAAAGGCAAGCTTGCGGAAGAAATCCAATGAGAAAGCGAGGAGTGTCATTATGAAATATCCCAAGGAAATCAGGACTTATTGCCCTGTCTGCAAAGCCCACACTGAGCAGAAGGTCAAGCTTGCCTCCAAAGGCAAAGCCAGGGCGCTGGCTGTGGGGAACAGGAAGCATGAGCGCAAGCTGCGCGGCCATGGCGGAAAGCGGGCTGGCGAAAAAAGCGTAAAAAAGCAAGGCAAGAGGCAAAAGGTGGTGCTGGAGTGCCCGGCCTGCAAAAAGAAGCAGGAGAGGGTGATTGGGACCCGCACGAAAAAGAGGCTGGAGCTTGCGGTCTGAGGGGTTTTGATGAGCAAATTCTTGAGAGTCAAATGCAGCTGCGGAAACGAGCAGAACGTTTTTGGGCATGCCTGCCGCAGAGTGGATTGCTTGGTTTGCGGGGCAGCCTTGGCATACCCAAGCGGCTCGCGCGTGAGAGTGGCTGAAGGGGCGAAGGTCCTGAAAGTCCTTAATTGAGAGGAAGCTGCATGCCTGAGGAGCCTGAGCTTGATGAGCTGGTCTTGGCGACCGTGAAGAAGATAATGCCTTATGGGGCATTCTGCTCGCTTGACGAGTACGGAGGAAGGGAGGCGTTTGTCCATATATCAGAGGTTGCGCCCCGCTGGATAAAGAACATCCACGAGTTTTTGCATGAGGGGCAGAAGCTGGTCGCAAAGGTATACCACATTGAGCCTGAGAAGAACCAGATAGACCTTTCGCTCAAGCGAGTGACTGAAAGCGAAAAAAAAGCCAAGCTTGAGGAAAGCAGAAGGGAGAAGAGGGCAGAGAAGCTTTTTGAGGTTGCCATAAAGCTGGCGAAATCAACCAAGGCAGAAGGCATTGCGGCAAGAAGCGCGCTTGCGGGCAAATATGGCAACATAATTGAGGCGATGGAGGCTATAGGCGAAAAAGGCGAAGAGGCTATTGCTGGATTGAAGATAGAGAAGGGCTTGGCGTCTGCCCTGCTGGAGGTTGCCTCCAAGAACATAAAAAAGGCGCATGCGGAGGTCAGCGGCGTGCTCACCTTATTCTCATACGAGCCGAATGGGGCAGAGATTGTCCGCAAGATACTCCTGTCTTTCCCAAAGCCTGAGGGAGCGCAGGTCCAAGTGCTTTACCTTGGCGCTCCAAAATACCAGCTGAAAGCCGCAGCCCAAGACTTCAAGACCGCAGAAAAGGCGCTTGGGGCAGCCTCAGAAGCCATACTCTCCGCGGCAAAAGAGGCGAAGGCTTCTGCTGAATTCTGCAGAATGGAGAAATGACTTCCAGCCTGCTTTTTTTGTCCCGAATGCGCAAGCGCATCTTTATATAAGTTGGCTCTTCCAAGAAGCAGAAGGGAGCGTGATGAAGAAGATGCGCAAATGCGTTTCCTGCGGGGCATACACCCTTTCAGCCCAGCACTGCGGAGAGGCGACCAAGCCAGCCCACCCCCCGAAGTTCACAATAGAGGACAGGTACGCGCATTACAGGAGAAAAATGAGGGAAAGATGATGATATGCTTGAGACCACGATAATTGAGACGCAAAAGGTGAAGATGAAAAAGCCCATCCTGATTGAGGGATTGCCTGGCATAGGGCTGGTGGGAAAAATTGCGGCAGACCATTTGATAGATGAGCTTGGAGCCCAGGAGGTTGCGCAGCTTTTCTCGCCGCATTTTCCGCACCAAGTAATCATGCAGAAAAATGGCGTGATGCGCATGGTGAAAAACCGGTTTTACCACGCCCCTGGCAAAAAAAACGACCTTCTCATACTTGTGGGCGATGTGCAGGCTGTGACTTCTGAGGCGCAATATGAGGTGACTGGAAAAATACTTGACTACTGCCAAAAGAAGAAAGTCTCGCTCATCATCACTTTGGGAGGCTATGGGACAGGCAGAGTGCCCACCCAGCCCAAGGTTTTCGGGATTGTGAGCAACAAGCCCATGGTGGAGGAATACAAAAAATATGGCGTGGTCTTCGGGGAAAGCAAAGGCTCGATAATAGGGGCAGCAGGCATGCTTTTGGGGCTGGGGAAAATACGGAGGATGCCAGGGCTTTGCCTGATGGGAGAGACGCACGGAGGCTATGTTGACCCAAAATCAGCCCAGGCAGTGCTTGAGGTCTTGTGCAAAATACTGGGCATAAAAGTGGATTCAAGAAAGCTTGACCAGAGGGCTAAAGAATCCGAGGCTTTCGCCAAGAAGATGGAAAAAGAGGCGCTGGCGGCAAAAGGAGTGGCTTTCCCTGAGCAGCCAAAAACCGACTTGAGCTACATAAGGTGACTCACAGCAGGATTTTTGTGCAGATTGCGTCTTTGCCCAAAAGAATGGCAAGCAGCCTGCTGGGCTTGCGGGCATTGACGATGAAAGCAGGCTTGCCAGACGAGGATATCTCAGCGATTTTGCCTTCCATTCCGCCTGTGACATCAGGCGAGCCAGACTGGCGCAGGTGCTTTTTTATGCTGTCAAAGTTTTCCCTGCTTATTGCCCTCACCAGCTTCCCTTGGGCATAAATCCCATCCACATCTGTGGCAAAAATCAGCCTCTCTGCGCTTTTCCCAAGATGCGCGGCTATCTGGTCCCCTGAGCAGACCGAAAACCCCAAAGACTTGTCTGGGACCATGTCCCCATAAAGCACAGGCATTCCTCCTTCCCCAAGAATGCGCAGGACTGGCTTGTGGTCAAGCTGCACTATCCTCCTGTTGTCTGAAACCGCAAGGCAGGCAGGAGGGATGGAGAATGCAGGCACCCTGTTTTTGGCAAGAGCCTCCACCACCATCAAAGACAGCTTGGCGCAGGAGGCATGGGTGATTGCGGCGCCAAGCCTTTGCTTGAAAGTCCTCACTCCGCTGTTTATCCCAAATTTTATCACAGGAGCATGCCCAAAGCTGCCTGCCCCATGCACCAGCACTATGTCCTTGCGCCCCCTGTGCCATGCCTGCGCAACTGCCCTGCAAACCTTTGCTATTGCCTTCCTGTCCTCTTTCATGTAGGCTTTCTTTATGGTTATGGCGCTTCCCCCAAGCTTGACAACCTGCATGAGGCTATTTGGAAAGGACCATTTAAAATCTTGGGGGCAGGCAGGAATCACCAGGGGACTTTCTTGAGCCCAAGCTTGTTGGCTGCGATGTTTGCCCCAATATGCGCAAAATAGGTGACTGCTGCAAGGAAAGCCACTGACTCTGCATAAATGTGCATCCAGGCTACAGGATAGGAAAAAAGAAGGGCAAAAAGCAGGAAAGCAAGCTGGTCCAAAAGAAAGGAGGGCTTTCCTTGGGGGATGCCCTGCCTCCGCTTCACAAAGCTTCCTGCCAAGTCGCCCACCATAGTCCCAAGCCCCAAAAGAAAGCCGGAGGCAACATAAAGGCCAGGGCTTCCTGGGAACAAGTCAAGCGGGGTGTTGGCAAGAGCCAGCGCCTGGATTGAGCCCACCAGGACTGCCGCCAAGACTCCTGAAAGAAAGCCGCGTATGGTTTTGCCTTCCCCAAACAGCCTATTTCCATCACCCATTTTCCGCCCAAAGTCAATGGGAGCCCCTCCCCCCAAAACCACAGGGGTGGCGTTGGCAAAATAGGAAGGCAGGATGAAGGCTATTGACTTTGCGGCAAGAAGCGCCATGTCCATCTCAATCAAGATTTTACTGGAGGCGAAGTTTATTAAGTTTTGAACTTGAAGTGGTCTTGGTGAAAAAATGGCCATCAAAAAGCAGAACGAAAATAAGACCATATTGCTTGCCTTGGCGGGCCTTTTTGCCATTGCTCTTTTGGTCATAATTGCCTACTCTTTCTCCCTTCCTTTCCTCTCCTTGCCTATGGAAGGCTGCGTTGGGCTGATTGAGATAAAGGGACCCATACTCACCCAAGATGTGCCCGCAAGCCTTTTCTCAGACGAGCTGATTGGCTCGGAGACCATTTCAGAAGACATTGAGGAAGCAAACAAGCGGCCGGATGTGAAATCGCTTCTTATTGTGGTTGACTCGCCTGGAGGCTCGGTGGTGGCATCCAAGCAGATTTACGACTCAATACGGCTTTTGAAGAAGCCCTCGGTAGCCTACATAAACGAGCTTGCCACCTCAGGAGGATATTATGTTGCGTCAGGGGCTGACTATATCATATCCAACCCTGACGCCATAACAGGAAGCATTGGGGCAAGGGCGACTTTTGCGGACATGAGCGGCCTTTTTGGCAAGATTGGGTACAATGAGACCACCATAAAAAGCGGGGAGATGAAAGATTTGGGCTCGCCGAGCCGCCCCATGAGCCCTGAGGAGAGGGAAATCATCCAATCCATAGTGGATGAGAGCTTCCAGCAATTCAAATCAGACATTATCGCAAAAAGGGGAAGCAGGCTGGATGCCTCTGGCTTCTCCTCTGCGCTTGACGCCCGAATAATGAGCGGGAGGCAGGCGAAAAAGATAGGCTTGGTGGATGAGCTTGGCGGCAAAAAAGCCGCGATAAAAAAGGCGGCTGAGCTTGGCGGGATAAAATCCGAAAAGCCAAGGCTGTGCCAGCTTGGCTCAAGCATGGGAAAGAAAGGGCTTTTTGGCTCGCTTTCCTCACAGGCAAACCAGCTTATTTTTGACGCTATGCGCATCCCGAGGCTGTCTTACCAGTGAAGAGGTGGCTGATGCGCTTGGCCTTTCCTCATTTGCCTGCAAAATACCTCTTGGCTTTTGCGCTGGCTGCTGCCATGGCATCCCTGCTTTACTTTCTTGCAAAGCCAAAGCCGGGCTTCCAAGGAGAGATAATGCTCTCAGTCAAGCCCCAGCTTGCATCTGAGCAGCAGCTTGTCTTTATCAAAGCGGCTTCAAGCTGCGGGAACTTCACGCTTTATTTGGATGGGAAGCCGCTTGCAAGCGGGGAGAGGATTGAGAAGCAGATAGTGGCTGAGGCAGGAAGGCATGTGGTTTCCGCAAACAACAGCATCTGCGGCGCCTCCAGCGTGCTTGAGGTCCTAAAAAAAGAGTGCGAAGAGGGAGAGGTTGCGCAGTGCTCAAAAGATGGATGCCCTGGGGAGTCGGTCTGCGAAAACGGAAGGCTTTCGGAATGCGCCTTGCCCAAAAAAATATGCGTGCCTGGGCAGAAAGTGGGCTGCCCTGTTGATGAGTGCAGGTTTGGCTATATGGAGTGCAACCATTGCGGGACTGGGTTTGGGCCTTGCCTTCCAAAGCAGGAGGCTAACTGCGCTTGAAGGTTTTTGCCTTTGATTTCAGCTTCTTTGAGGGAGGAAGCACCCTTTGGGGCTTCTTTTTGCCAGCAGGCTCTTTTGGCTCCTTGCTTTCCTTTTGCCCGCTGAGCTCTTTCTCAAGAGACTCAATCTGGGCTTTCTTCTCCTTGAGCTTCTGCCTTATTTCCTCAAGCTGGCGTATTGCGCTTTCTATCTCTTCTCCGCTTTCCACTGAGACTTCTCCTTCTGCCCTCGCCTTCTGCTCAAGGGAGGAGATTTCCTGCGAGGCTTCGCCCTCAGCCTTGGAGGTTTCGGCAGCATGGCTGGCCTGCTCATTCTGCTGGCTTCTTCTTAAATCAAGCAGCCTTTTGGTGTCATCCTCCTTTGCCTTCTGCTCAGGCTGGGGATATTCTGAGAAGGGAAGCTTTTGGGAATAAGCCGCTTCGCCTGCATCCTTGGCGCCCTCCTCCTTGCGATATGAGAAGAAATTGTAGATTATAAGCGCAATCACTGCAACTGCAAAGATTGCGGCAAGAATGGGAAGAAGGCCGAACATCTGGCCTGCAGCCTGGCTTTCTTGCGCAACTGCGGCTGCTGCTGAAATGGGAGCCTCCTGCTGCTGGGCTTCAGTGGAAGCCAGCTTCGCAAGCTTCATTCCAGGCACGCTGTAGGTGTAAAAGCCGTCCTTTGAGGCCACAAATGAGGCTTTGCCCTCCGAATCGGTTTTCACAGATTGCATTGAGCCGTCTGGGAAATGGACTTGCACAACTGCCTGAGGGATTGGAGAGCCATCCTCAAAGCGAAGGGAAAGCTGCACCTTCCCTCCAACATCTGCCCTGCTTGGCGACGCGAGAATTGCCGAGGGAGTTGCGGATCTGACTTGGGCTGGCGGGATGCCCTCAAGCTCGCCAATCTGCGCCCTTGCTGAGTATTCGTATGCGACTGATTTGGACTCTCCTGGCTTGAGGGAGCCGATTGCCCATGCCGCAATCCTGCCATCATTTGCTGAGGGCGTGGGCTTGAATGAAAGCGAAGCCCCCAACGGGACATGGGCAAGGCTTTCGGATATCTCTATCTGATCCCTTTGCACAGGACCTATGTTTTGCGCAGTGAGTATGACTTTTGTCTTTGCCCTCCCCATGCCAAGCTCGTCTGGAAGCTTTGCCCCTGTGTCATGGCAGGCTCCTGTGAGAGGGGCGCAGGCAGGCTGATTGATGAGCTGGATGCTTCTGGTGATTTTCAGCCAGCCATCATGAACGCTTTGCGTGCTGTAATCTTCTGGAAAGGCCATCCCAAAAGCAAAAAGCATGCCTAAAAGCAAATGCAATATTTTCATATGCAACCTCCTTGAGACACTATTTTATGCCTGTAATGTTATTTAAAGCTTTGTATAAAGTGGGCAAGCATGGAAAATGCTTCAGTCCTGCTCCTTATGCTCGCCTCGCCTGCCGTAGATTTTTTTCCTGCGGGCTGCCCTGAAAAGAGGCTTTTCGCCCTGCCCGAAAGAAGCGCTTTCCTCAAATGCTTTTTTCCCGAAATCTTCCCATTCAAAATTCACTTTCAAAAACCTGCCGTTCTCAATATCCACCAAGACATACTTTTGCGTCTTTATCTCAAAATTCCTAAGAAGCAGCCCGCGCACTTCCTCCAGCCTCATGGTGTGGGCGCGCGAGGAGGTGATGAAAAAGCATATTTGCGCCCCAGAGGAATTCAGCCTTTCAAGCGAAGCCTTGAACTCCCGCACATTGCCAAACTGCAGCTCAAATGCGGCAGCCTGGCCTCCCTTGCGTATGAAATAAAGCCAGCATGGCGACTGCGCCTCAAAATAGCCGAACTTGAAAGCTATGGCAGAATACTGCTCCTTTAGGGACTCCGCCAGCCTGGCAGGCGGCTTTTTGACTTTTATTATCTCGTCAATGAAATCCATGCGCTGATTTTGGCGGTTAAGTTAAAATTGGTTTTTGGCAAGAAAGCAGGCTGGGTTTTAAAGCTGCGCTGCAAAAAAGGAAATGAGTGGGAATATGCCTGAGATTTCTGCGCAGGATGGGGCATATCTTGTGGGCCTTGCCAGGCGAGCCATAGAGCATTACTTTGAAAGCGGAAAGAGCCTCTTGCCCCAAAAAAGGGACGGAGTTTTGGGCGAAAAACGCGGAGTGTTTGTTACGCTTGAAAGCTATCCCCAGAAGGAGCTTAGGGGGTGCATAGGCTATCCGCTTCCCATAAAGGAGCTGGCTTTGGCGGTGGTGGACAATGCGCTGCATGCCGCTTTTGAGGACCCTCGCTTTCCGCCGCTTGACAAAAGAGAGCTAAAGCAGGTGGTGATTGAGGTAAGCGTGCTTACCGTGCCTGAGAGGATAGAGGCAAAAGACCCCTCAGAGTATCCGAAGAAGATAAAGGTCGGGAGGGACGGGCTGATAATTGAGTATGGCTACTCCTCAGGGCTGCTTTTGCCCCAAGTGCCTGTTGAGTGGAATTGGAATGAGGAAGAATTTTTGTGCCAGGTTTGCCAGAAAGCAGGCCTTCCGCCAAGCATGTGGCGCTCCCCCTCTGCGAAAATCTCAAGGTTTGAGGCGGCAATTTTCGCAGAGAAAGAGCCTGGCGGCAGAGTGGAGCGCAAAAAATTGGTGAGATAGTGGCGGAAATAAAGCTGTCCAAAACCAAAGAGGGGGCGCAGCTTTCAGGAAATCTGCCTGAGGAGCTTCTTGCAGCAGAAGCAATCGAGCTTTTCCCTCTCCGCGACGGGATATACCTTCTTTGCGCAAAGGGGGCGATAGATGCCAGCAAAAAAACCGCGGGAAATGATTTTGGCGCCAAGCCTGAGATTTCTGAAAAGGAGAAGCAGGTCATCCGCAAGCTGATGTCAGTGAGGTTTGAGAAGAGGACCCCTGCCGAGGTCTCAAAGATGCTTTCGGAGGAGGAGAAGAAGGTGCTTGACAATCTCATCAAGCGCAAGATGGTTTGGGTATTCCATGGCGCAAAATACCAAAAGGAAGGAGTGTACAACATTTCGGATTCGGCTTTCAGCCTGGCAAGGGAGGCAAGCCGGGCTGAGATTGCCCCAAGCTTGCCTGCCAACTCGCCTGAGCATCTTGAGAAAAGCGGCTGGATGGTGCTGGAAAGCGAAAGCGAAGCCAAAAGCTTTGCCTCCGCTTTCCCTGAGAAGCTGAAAAATGGGGAGGTTTTGGGAATCCGCGCATTTGACAAGAAATACTATTTCATAAAGAGGGAGTACTACGAGCATTGGGAAAAGCCTGCCCTCCTGTGCCTTGGAAGCGGGGAGAAAAGCGCTGAGGAGGTGGCTTCCCAGATAGGCATCCTGCCAGGCGGGGCGCTTTGCCTTCTTCTCCACATGTGCGAAAGGGGGGAGGCTTTGGAGAAGCACCGCGGAAAATTCTGCAGGGCTTGAGGTTTTGCGATGATACGGATACGCGACCCTCTGCACGGGAGCATAGCCTTAAACGAAATTGAGGAGAGGGTGCTGGATTCTGCGCCCATGCAAAGGCTGCGCGGAATAAGGCAGCTTGCCATGGCTTATTTGGTCTACCCTGGAGCCAACCACACCCGCTTTGAGCACTCGCTTGGCACGATGCATCTTGCGGACAGGATATGCGTGGAGCTTGAGGTGGGCAGAGAGGAGGCTGCGAAAGTCCGGCTGGCGGCGCTTCTGCATGATGTGGGGCACATCGCATTCTCGCATGAAAGCGAGCAGGTGCTTTCTCCAATCTTGGGGACCCATGAGCAGATTGGGGAGAGGATGATAAAGGAAAGCGAAATTTCTGAAATAATATCAGAGCAGTTCAGCCCTTCTGAGATAGCCTCGCTGCACCGAAAGCCGCTTGGAGAGGCGATTTCGTCAGACATAGGGGCAGACAGGATGGACTATCTCCTCCGCGACTCGCATTATACAGGAGTGGCTTACGGAGTGATTGACGCAGACCGGATTTGCTCCTCTTTGGCTTTCTCAAAAAAAGGCCTGGCGCTCACTGAGAGAGGCCTTGTAGCAGCCGAGAGCCTGCTTGTCGCGCGCTTCACCATGTTCAGCGCTGTTTATCTCCACAAGACGGTGCGGATTGCCAACAGAATGCTCCAGCAGTCCATAAAGCTTGCGATTGAAGACAGGACTTTGGACCCTAAGCTTGCAGTGGGGATGTCGGATGCGCAGATGCTTGAATTGCTGTGCTCCTCGCCTCTTGGAGGCGCATTCGCCCAAAGGCTCAAGCAAAGGAGGCTTTACAAAAAGGCGTTCTCAATACCGCTATCCAAGCTTGCTTTGGATGAGGAGGAGGCTGAGCAGGAAATTTCGGAAAAAGCAGGATGCGGCGCGCTTTTGGATGTCCCCAAGCTCTCCACAGCCGCAAGAATAATGCTTGAGCAAGAGGGCGGGAGGTCTGCGCCCCTCCAAAAAAAGTCAGAGCTTGTGGCTTCTCTGCAAAGGATGCAGAAGGACCGCCTGGAAGCCATTGTCATCTGCGACCAGAAGGACCTGAAAAAAGTGCGTTCTGCCTCAAAAAAGGTGCTTGGCTAAGCTGCGATGCGGGAAGCAATCAGGATGTCGATTATCTTGACCACTATTATGAAAACCACAGAGAATATGACCACGCTTCGTGGATTGAATTTTATTCCTCCGAGGTTTGTGTTGGGGCTGATGCCCAATATTCCTGCGGATGACTGCGGGCCAGATATTGAAATCCTGTCTATGCTCATGATTTAGATGGTGGGGGAGGAGTTTAAAAAGCATTTGGAAGAAGGGCTAAGCATGTTTGGGACATCAGGAATAAGGGGGATTTACGGCAAGGAGGTGGGCGCTGAGCTTGCCATGAAAGTCGGGAATGCGGCAGGAAGCAAAAACCAAAAGATTGTGCTTGCCCAAGACACAAGAAAGACCTCGCCAATACTTGCCGAATGCTTTGCGGCAGGAGCCATGCAGGCTGGATGCAGCGTGATAGACATCGGGGTTTGCCCAACCCCCATGCTGGCATATGCCTCCATGGTGGAAGGCTGCGACGGGGCGATGATAACCGCCTCCCACAACCCGCCGGAGTACAACGGAATAAAGCTTTTCTCCAAAGGGATGGAATACAGCCGCCAGCAAGAGAAGGAAATAGAATCGCTGGTGGCATCAGGGGAGAAGAGAGCTGAATGGAAAGATTGCGGGCAGAAGGCAGCCAAGGACTTCGCAAGCGAATACCTGGAATATCTTCTTTCAAAAGCTGACGCAAAGACCATAAGGCAAAAGTCTCCCAAGGTGCTTGTGGATGCAGGCAATGCCGCAGCTTACAGGATAGCCCCAATGCTTTTTGAGGCAGCCGGATGCCGGGTGGTGCGCCACCTATGCGACGAGCCTGGCAACTTCAGGCGCAACCTTGAGCCCAACCCATCCACCCTTTCCCAGACCGCAAAAGCTGTGGTTGAGCACGGATGCGATTTTGGGGTGGCATTTGACGGGGATGGAGACAGGGCAATAGCCATTGATGAGGCAGGCAACACTTTGCCTCTTGACACCCAGCTTTCCATCTTCTGCGAGCATTTCATTAAAAAATCAGGCAAGCAAAGCCCGAAAGTGGTCACCACTGTGGAGGCTTCGCTTGCTGTCAGGGAAGCAGTTGAGCGCCTGGGCGGGCGGATGTGCATCACCCCTGTAGGAAGCTTGCATGTGGCAGAGGAGGTGAGAAGGCAGCAGGCGGTTTTTGGGGGCGAGCCTTGCGGGGAATACGTCTATCCGTTCGCTACCCCTTGCGCAGAGGGGATGCTCTCGGCACTTTTCATAGCAGAGATATTTTGCGAATATGGGAGGCTTTCTGCGCTTGCATCAAAGGCAAAGACCAGCTTCATGGAGAGAAGAAAATACAAGTGCCCCCCTGAAAGCAAGGCAGGGATTATGCAGGCAATTGCCCAAAGGCCGCAGCTTGAAGGCAGGCTCTCCGCGGTTGATGGAATAAGGTATGATTTTGCTGATGGCTGGATGCTGATACGCCCATCCGGAACCGAGCCTGCAATAAGGCTGACTTGCGAGGCGAAAAGCCCAAAGAGGCTGGCAGAGATTGTGCAGAGGGCGGAAAAAATGATAATGGATGCCATCAGCTCTGCTGCGAATTGATTTTCAAAGAGAAATAGGTAAGATATTTCCGCTAAAAAAAATCGATGCGGGCCTTAAGCAACAGGCCAGATGCAAATGAGGCAAGTTTTTGGATTGAAAGAGGCAAAAGAAGAAGAGGGGCCTCATAACGCACCCAAACAGCTTTTATTCAGCCTTGCTCTCAGAAAGAAAGAATTCTTTTGGTGGAAAGAACACCAGCTTGTGCTCTGCGGACCAGAGAAAATAGAAATAGGTGCGGATGGCGCCACTGAATTTTGTTCTTATATCCTGAACTATCTGCCTGAATTTTTCGTGGCTTTCCACTTCCATCTCCATCTCGAGCTCTGCGCCGCCGCCTATGCTTTCGTATGCATAAACAATGTTTGGGTGCGAGGCAAAATATGCAAGCATGGCTTCCAGCTTGGAGGTGTCTTCCAGCTTGAACTCGACTTTATACCAATAAAATCCAATCTTAGACAGATTTATTTTTGGGCGGAAACCCAGCAGGGCGCCTTCCATCGCAAGCCTTTTCATCCTGTTTTTTATGGCAGTGGGAGAAAGGCCGATTTTCTTTGCAAGCTCTATGAGGGGCATTTTCCCGTCTTCTGTAAGGGAAGAGAGAATATCTATATCGTGTGAGTCAAACTCAATCTTTTTGCTGTTACCCAATATCAGATCTTGCTTTTTGTTGCTTTGACTGGCGGACAGGTAATTCCTACGCCATATGTATATTGATGAGTAGATGGACTCGTTCCAGAATTCAATTATTTTCCCATATTTGCTGAGAAACTTTTTTTTGAATGAGGCAAAATCGTTTATGTCCTTTACCCAAAACGCCACTCCAACATCAGCCAACGAACCTGAAATGCTGTTTACCCACCAGCAGCGCGATTCTGACTGGAAATACTGGAGCACCCCCTCTTCATCAGTAGGGCTTGTGTTTTTCAGCTTAAGGAAGATGCGCGCGTGGAGGTAGCCGAGCTTTGTGATGTCCACAAGGACATAATAGCCATCTATCACCCCTGCTTCTTCCATGCGCTTTATTCTGTAAGCCACAACCTCCTTGCTTGCCCGCACTTTTCTTGCAATAGCAGAATTGGGTTGCCGGGCGTTCAAGTCAAGTTGAAAGAGTATCTCTCTGTCTTTTTTGTCCAATAAGGGCATATTTTCACTTTTAGCTATTTTTTATTTATTTTTAGCTGTTTTATAAAAAAAATATTTAAAAAAGTTTATTAAATATAATAAATAAATGTGTGCAGATGTAATTTATGATGGAAATAATGATGTGGTGGTGGGGATGAAGGAATTCATGGAGCCTATTGTGGAAGGTATCAGGTTCAAGAACGTGCTTCTGATTGAAGACAATCCAGAATACGCGAGAAACGCGCTGGATGCGCTAAAAGAAAAAGGCTATGAAGCAACTCTTGCAACCACCAGGCAAGAGGCCTTTAGGCACATGCGCACAGGAAAATATGACTTTGTCCTGTCAGACTTGAATTTTCCGACGATGTCTGGCAGAGAGCCGACAGACCAGACAAACTTTTTGCTGTCAAACTGCCTTCTCTTCAAACTTCCATTGGCAGTAGTGACGAAAGGGGACCACCATGGAGTTGAAGAGGGAATGGTCAAAAAAGTTGGAGAGAGGAAGCTGCATTATCTGGAAGGCGAGGAGCGCATATTCATAAGGACGTTTATGCCCGACGACATATTGGAATGCCTGCGTGAAGCATATGCTGAACGCGACTATTTTGGAGGCAAAGGTTGGCCTCATCTGTCCATAACACATCCTGAGTTCATGGCTAGAAGATATGTAGAAAGCACAATCAGCACGATAGGAGAAATCGAAAAACACCGCAAATTTAGGAGTGAGAGGTTGCACAAGGACAAGGAGGTGTGGAAAACCGCCATCGAAACGATTGAAGACTCTGCAGAAATGAGAAGAATGGTGAGCCGCTCGCGTGTGTTTAATTTGAGCGCAGAGGACGGAATGGTTGTCCAGCATGGCAATAGCAGAGTTGTTAAGATCAAGCGAGCGGTGTTGCCGAGATGATTGGCATGAATTTGGACAAACAGTTTGCCTCAACCTGCCGAACGCTTTTTGGCAGGGAAATCGGAGGGCTTTCCGCCTATAAGGATTACCTTGTAGGGATGGTAGATGCGCCGATGACAGCCAAATCAGATGTATCAGGAAAGCAAGTATTCCTGTCTCGCCATTACTACTGCAAGAAAGCAAGATTCATTGACATTGCAGAGATACCTCGGGCGCAAGCTGCGCTTTCTATAAATGAGATAAAGGATATGGACCTGGCTCTTAATGCCATTTCGGAAAAATTTGCCTATTGCGGAAGCAAGAACCTTGGCACCTCTATAGATGTGGTTGAAAGCGACATGTGCAACGATTCGATTGGAGTGCTTTCATCCATGAACGTAATAAATTCCAAATACGTGGCATACTCAAATGGCATACGCCAGTCTGAAGCAGTCTTTGGCTGCCAGCTTGGCGGCGAAGTTGGATTCTCTATTCATTCCCAGATTTTCTTCTATTCTAAGCGTTGCTTTGATGCTTACCTGTGCTTCCACTCCACTGACCTTTATTGTTGCTTCAACTGCCGCAACTGCGCAGAGGCGCTCTTTTCGTTCAACCAGAATTCCAAACGGTGCATGATAGGCAACCTAGAGCTTCCAAAAGAAAAGTATCTTGCTTTGAAAAGAAAGCTTGTTGGGGAGATTGCGGAAGAGCTGGAAAAGAAACGCAAGTTCCCAACAATATTCGAACTTGCAAGGAGGGGTATGGATGGCTGACAAGTTGGATGTTGCCTTTGCTCAGGCGGCAAAGCTGATTTTTGGGAGAGCTCTTGGACCGCTGGCCAGATATGAAAAATGGCTGCGAAGCAGGCTTCCTGCCGGAAAAAACGTCAAATCTTGCTTTGGCAAGGGGGAGGCGTATGTGCCAGATTATGGGGCGATAAGATATATGCCTCATGATAGGGTGGTATCGGAAGAGGATGCGGCGATCGCAGTCGGCAAGAGAATTGCCAGAGAAGAAGACGCATCGTCTCTTGATGCCATTGTTGCCAACCTTCCTTCAATAGCATATTTTGTCCCAACGTATGCTGAAGGCAGGAATCTAGAGGTGAGAAAGTCTTTTCTCTATCTAAATTGCATGAACATAAGCGACTGTTTTGACCCTTTCGCATCAAAAAACTGCGCATATGTATTCTCCATAATGGACTGTGACTCGCTTTTCGGGGCGTACCGCACAAAGAACGCTGGGTTCTCAATCCACACCTATAATGCGTATGAGATACAACGCTGCTTTGAGATAGATGGGGCAAAAAACTGCCGAGACTGCTATTTTTGCCACAATGTGGAGGACCTGCAAGACTGCATATTCTGCTTCAACACGAAAGGGAAGCGCTATGCGATAGGCAACCTTGAGGTTGGAAGGGAGAGCTATCTGGAATTCAAACAAAAGCTTCTTGCTTGGATGGCGCCGCATCTTGAGAGGGAAGGCGGGCTGCCATTTGACATATACGATGTCCTCTGCTGGAAAAAAAGAGAGCAGCATGCGGGCAGCGCTTGATGTTTCCAGCTTGGCAGCAGGAAATAGAGAAAGGTGGGCCGTTCAGCAATAGCGAATTGGTCAAACCATATAGTGCTTTAGAACCTCAATTGAAGCAGAGGGCGGAAAAAATAATCCTGGAGGAAATGCACAGGCTGCATTAGCTTTGCATTTTCTTGAGCATGCTCATCAGCGTGACTCCGTAGAGAAGCGAGAGGAAAACTTCCACCACAGGGGAAACCAGCCAGGAGATGCAGCAGAGGGCAGAAACAAGCGAGATGATTGCAGATATTGCGTAAAGGACTGCGAAAATTACCCAAAGCAAAAAGAATGGGACCAGATTCTTCAAGACCAACGAGACTGAGGCTTTGAGGGACTGGAAAAAGCCTCTGCCTTCAATAGCATATAAAACCCAAAGCGGCGAGATCAAAAACATGGCTGCGGCGTAGGCAGCCGCGCCAAGCACCAGCCAGAAAATAGACTGCAGAATCAGCTGGACGATATCTTTTTGCGCAGATGACACAAACGAGCTGTAAATCATAAGAAGCGGAATGCCGAGCGTAGCCACCAAAATCAGCAAGCCCAAGGCCCCTAAAACCAAAGCCTTCACAAAGAACCTTTTGATTTGGCTCTGCCAGCCCTCATCTATTTTTCTTTTGTGCAAAAGCGAGTGGAAATAGTTGAAAACATAAAGCGATACAGCCTGATGCAGAAGTAAGCCCACTATGGCAAGCAGGACCAGAAGAGCGATGAATATTATGATGAAAAGCGCAGCCTCAGAAAAAGAGCTTGGGAGCATGGCGCCTGGCAGGTAAGAAGGCTTGCTTTCCCTCAAGCCACCTAAAAAGTCGCTTGCGCCTGACCCTATGCTGCCCCCTGCGCCTGCATTGAACAAAAGCAGGATGATGATAGGCACTATCACATTAAGGTAGTGCTTTCGTATGAGATTGGCAGACGATTGTATTTCCTCAAAAACGTCAATCTTTGCCATTGATGCACCAAGGCATTACCCAAAAGAATATTAATAAGATTAACTTGGCAAGGCAATAGCATGGCAATAAGGAAAGCGGTTGTGCTTGCGGCAGGGGAGGGAAAGCGCCTGCGCCCACTCACCTATACGCGCCCTAAGTGCATGATACAGCTTGCAGGAAAGCCGATTTTGCAGCATGTGCTTGAGAATCTTGCGGAAGCTGGAGTGAAGGAGGCCGCAGTGGTGGTGAAATACAAAAAAGAGGCGATAACCGAATATTTCGCAAAAAACCCTGTCCGCGGCATGAGGCTGTCCTTCATTGAGCAAGGCGAGAAATACGGGACAGCCGCGGCATTTGGGGATGCTGAGCCTTTTGCCACAGAGGCTTTTTTTGGGGTGGCAGGAGACATAATAACCGAGCCTTCTGCCCTCAAAAAGCTTGCGGAAGAGGCAGAAGGAGAGGTGACTGCCGCTCTCCATGAGGTTGAGGATGCCAGGGAATACGGCACTGCGGTGGTGAAAGAAGGGAGAATAGCTGGATTTGAGGAGAAGGCGGAAAAGCCCAAAAGCAACCTTGCCAACTGCTCGCTTTATGTCTTTGAGCCGACCATATTCAGGAAAATAGAGAGGCTGAAAAAATCCCCGAGAGGAGAATATGAAATAACTGACTTGCTGCTTGGAGCAAAGGCAGTAAAGATAGAGGGATATTGGCTGGACATGGGGATGCCCTGGCAGCTTTTCTCGGCAAATGAGTTTCTGCTCTCAAAGCTTCCGGAAAAAAAGGGCAAGATTGAAAATTCCATCGTGCGGGGCAAGATAATAATGGAGAAGGGAGCGGAGATACACGAGTCGGTCATAGAGGGTAATGTGTATATAGGGGAAAACACATATGTTGGGCCGCATGCATACATAAGGGGCACCACCTCCATAGGAAGGGACTGCGGAATAGGCGACTCCACCACCATAAAAAACAGCATAATATTTGACCATGTGAATGCCAAGCACCTGACTTATATCGGGGATTCCATAATAGGCTCAAACTGCAACTTTGGGGCGGCAACCCAGATTGCCAACTACCGCTTTGACGCGGGGAACATAAAGGCAATCGTCAATGACGTTGTGATAGACACCAAGCGCAACAAGCTGGGCGCCATAATCGGAGACAGCACAAAGATGGGCGTGCTTAGCGCGGTGATGCCTGGCAAGATGATAGGGGACGGCTGCTGGATAGATGCTGGCGTGGTGGTCAAGGAGAACATAGAGCGCAAAACCCATGTTGTGCTCCACCAGGCGATAAGCAAGAAAAAAATAGGGATGGGCGAAACTGATTGAGGTGTCGGTTGGGTGCAGCGATATCTTATAGCAGGGATTGACCCAGGAGCCACGGTCGGCATTGCGCTTTTGGACCTCTCAGGGAAAAAAATAGCAAGCGCAAGCCTGCTTGGCGGCGGCATTTCCGAGGCAGCCAAATTCATTGAGCAGCACGGCACCCCTTCGCTTGTCGCCTGCGACGTCCATGAAGCCCCTGAGATGGTATTGAGGCTTGCCTCTTATTTTTCCTGCAAGGCATATTCGCCCAAAGAAAACATAAGGGAAGAGGAGAAAAGGAGAATAGCCTCCGGAATTGCCCTTTCTGGAAGCCATGAGCGGGATGCTTATGCGGCTGCTGTTTTGGCTTACAGGCAAAGCTCAAACCGGCTGCGGCAAATTGACGCCCTGAATGAGCTTTCGGCAGAGGACAAGGAGAAGGTGAAGCACCTTATCCTCAAAGGCTACAGGATAAAGGATGCCTTCTTGGAGATTTCAGGAAAGCAGAGGGAGTCAGCCGTGGCTGAGAATCAGCCTGCCAAGAAATCCCCTGAAGCATCGCCAGAGGAATTGCGCAGGCGCATATCCTTGCTTGCGAGGGAAAACGCCAATCTGAGGATGCTTGCCGCCAGGCTGGAGGCTGAGAAAAGGCAGCTTGAGGCAAAAGTGAGGCTTTTGGAGAATGGCGCCAGGCAGAAGGTGATGCGGGACAGCCAGCTGCGCAAGCTGCGCTTCAAGCTGGGGCAGATGCTCAAAAAGCTCAACGACAAGAACACCTGGAGAAAGAAGGGCTCGGAGGAGAAAAAGCAAATCCCTTTGGCGCAAAGCCAGCCTGCGAAAAAGGACACTGATTTAAATAATTTGAGCCGCCCAGTATTGGACCTGGAGAAAATAGTGGAGGAATACAGAAGAGGCAGAAGATAGCTTCAAGCTCAAGGAGGTGCTTTGATGGAAGAGGCGCAAAAGCCAACAACTAGCCAAGAGGCAAGAAAAGACCCCAACGTGATTTACATCGGCAAAAAAAGCGTCATGGGATATGTTTTGGCGGTCGTGACGCAGTTCAATGGGGGAGCAAAGGAGGTCTATATCAAAGCGAGAGGGAAATCCATTTCCCGCGCAGTTGATGTGGCTGAGATAGTCAGGAACCGGTTCCTGCCGGACGCCAAGGTCGGCAACATATCCATCAACACCGAGGAGATGGACTCTGAGGACGGCAGCAAGACAAAAGTCTCTGTGATTGAGATAAAGCTTGTCAAGTGAAAGACCCCTTCTTTGAAAGGGGCGGTATGATGAAAACTCCCATACCTGAGGAGGATATCCGCAGCGGGCAGATGGGAAAGGAGACCAAGCGCAAGCTGTCTGAGGGAAAGATAACTGAGCTGGACTTTGAAGTGGCGCAAATACTTTACAAGATAAACGAGAGGCGCAACATTTCAGCTGCGTCATTCCGCAAAGCCTTGGACTTTGGAAGCACTGCCCTGATACTCACTGAGGGAGAGGCGGGAGTGCTTATTGGAAAGGATGGGAAAATTGTATCTGAGATATCCTCTGCCCTCGGCAAAAAAGTCAGGATTGTTGAGGTCGGAAAGGACATCCGAAAGACCGTTTCGGATGTGATAGCCCCTGCCAGGCTGCTTGGGATAAACAGGGTTTTCCATCAGGGCAGGGAGATTGCCAAAGTAAGGCTCCCAAAAACCGACCTGGCGCGGCTGCCGATAGACATAACTTGCCTTGAAAAAGCCCTCAGAGAGCTGATGGAAGAAGAAGTCAAGCTGGAGTTTGAGTGAGGTGCGTCTATGCACAGGACCCATTATGTCTCTGAGGCAAAAAAGATGGTTGGGCAGCGCGTGGCTCTTGCTGGCTGGGTGCATGAAGTTCGAGACTTGGGAAAGCTGAAATTTGTCCAGCTTAGGGACTGGACAGGGATAATGCAGATAACCGCCAAAGCAGGAAGGGAGCCAAAGGAAGTGCTGGATGCCATGAGCCAGCCAAAAGAGACAGTAATAAGCGCAGAAGGGCTGGTCCAGGAGAGCAAGATTGCCGAGGCAGGGGTGGAGCTCATACCCTCAAAATTCACGGTCCTAAACAGCATAACAAAGAAAGTGCCGTTTGAGGTGACCGGCAAAGTCCCGGCTGATTTGGATGTCCGGCTGGACTTCCGCTATGTTGATTTGAGGACTGCGGGCGCGTCTGCTGTCTTTAAGATAAGAAGCGAGATAGCCCAGGCATTCCGGGAAAAGTGCCGCATGCTTGGGGCGGTGGAGCTTCATCCGCCCACCATTGTTGAGGCAGCAACTGAGGGAGGGGCTGACCTTTTCAGGGTGCAGTATTTTGAGAAAGAGGCTTTTTTGGTCCAATCGCCTCAGCTTTACAAGCAGCTGGCAGTGATAGGCGGCATGGACAAAGTCTACATGACAGTCCCGGTCTTCAGGGCAGAGAAGCACAACACCCTCACTCACTTGAACGAGGCTTTGCAGATGGATTTGGAGATGGGGTTCGCTGACCACCGCGACGCTGTGGATGCGCTTGAGGCAGTGGTCCTGCACATATTAAAAAGGGTGGCAAAGAACTGCGAAGAAGAGCTCAAGACGCTTGGGCGGGAACTTCATGCCCCTTCATCAATACCGCGCCACACCTACACTGAGCTTGTGGAAAAGCTGAATGAGGCAGGGGTAGCTTTCGGATGGGGAGAGGATTTTTCGCGGGAGACTGAGGAAAAGCTTGCGCAAATTCTTGGCTACTCGACTTATTTCATAACAGAATGGCCGACAAGGGTGCGGGCTTTCTACTCAATGCCAGACGAGAGCAACCCAGAAGTGTGCCATGCATATGACTTGAATTATGAGGGCTTGGAGATTTCCTCAGGAGCACAAAGGGTGCACAAGCCGGATTTGCTTGTCAGGCAGCTTGAGGCAAAAAACCTGAATCCCTCTGATTTTGAGTTCTACATAAACGCGTTCAGGGTTGGCGCCCCGCCGCACGCAGGCTGGTCCATCGGGCTTGACAGGATGACCATGAAAGTTTGCGGCCTGCGCAACATAAGGGAAGCCGTCCTTTTCCCTCGCGACAGGACAAGGCTCCGCCCCTAAACATCTGCTTTCGCGATTGTTTCCTGGCCATAAACAGACTGCCTGAAATCTTTAGGAATCTTGCCTGGGCAAACAGATAAAAAAAGAATGCATAATAAAAAAAGCATGCAAAAACAAACGACTAGCCCAAAGAATGAAAAATTCAGGCAGTTTTACCAGCAAGTCTATCCAAAAATAAAAAATAGGCATACGCCCTACGCAATTGCGCAAAAAATCCTGCACCCAAGGATGTTTTACGCAGCCAGGCTTCTTGATGAGGCAATCATGGATGAAAAGCGCAAGGCTTTTGAGGGGCTTTTCTCCGATAATTCTCCAGTTGCCGCAGCCATTTTGGACAAGGAAGGCAGGATAACAAAGGCGAACAAGAAACTGCATGAGATTATGGAAAGCCAGGAGGGCGGGCTTTTGGGGACGCAGATGTTCTTGGCTGACGGGCTTGGCAAAATCTTGCCCTCAAAAATCCAGGAAGGCTCAGGC